>JAHFUZ010000004.1:53828-195637 GCA_023264815.1 Arthrobacter sp.
CGGGGCCGGTCTGGGTGCCGGCCCCGGCCTGCGCCGCTGCTTCGGTGGCGTTGCGGAGACGGAGGGCGCTCGTCCCGACGACGGAGCTGACGTTGGGGACGGCGGCTGCGGTTGCGGCCTGCTCGGCGGTCAGCGGCTCGCCGCCGCCTTCGAAGCCCTGGCCGCCGGCGGGGTTGACGGTCAGGACCGTTCCCACCGAGGAGTTCAGCTCCTGGACTTTCGCTCCGACGGCCTGGTTGGCCACCAGCATGGCCAGGGCAAGTCCGATGGCAACGGCCAGCACGGCCACCACCGCGGCTGTTCGGACGGTGTTTCTGAAGGCGTTGCCAACACTCCGGGCAAGGACGCTCACTGTACTCCTCGGGACACGGCCCGCCTGGTGCGGGCCTCTGCTCCTACAGTGCTGAGCGCTGCTGTGCCCCGGTGGTGGCATTCCTATGAGTGGGCTGTGAATCCGGGGACTGCGAGAAGGATTCCAAAAACCCCACATCAAGTGCGAGAGCGTTCCCGGAAAACCCACATTAAATGAGAGAGCGTTCCGGGAGGGAGGCAGCAAAGGCCCCGGTCCGCCGTCGTGAATTCGTCTACGCCGGCGGACCGGGGCCCGGTGCTACTGGGTGCTGCGGTGTTACTTGGTGAGCGGGCCGAGGACCGGATCGTCCACGTAGGCGGTCTTCACGTTGGCCGCGGTGACGATGACCGGCTCCAGCAGGTAGGCCGGAACGGTCTTCACCGTGTTGTTGTAGGACTTGTCGTCATTGATCTCCGGGGTCTTGCCGGCCTGGAGGTCCTTGACCATGGTGATCGCGTGCTCAACGAGCTTGCGGGTGTCCTTGTTGATGGTGGAGTACTGCTCGCCCGCCATGATCGACTTCACGGACTCAACCTCGGAGTCCTGGCCGGTAATGACCGGGAGCGGCTTGCCGGCAGCCTTGACGGAGGTCAGGACTGCACGGGCCAGGGTGTCGTTCGGGGACAGGACGCCGTCCAGGGATGCCGTGCCGTAGCTGCCCGTCAGCAGCGTGTCTGCGCGGCGCTGGGCGTTCTCAGCTTTCCAGCCCTGGGTTACAGCCTGTTCGAAGGACGTCTGTCCGGAAACAACTTTGAGCGTGCCGTCGTCGATCTTCGGCTTCAGGACGCTCATGGCGCCGTCGAAGAAGACCTTCGCGTTGGCATCATCCGGGGAACCGGCGAACAGCTCGATGTTGTACGGGCCCGAAGGCTTCTTGGCCTTCATGCCGTCCAGCAGCGCCTGGCCCTGGAGTTCGCCGACCTTGAAGTTGTCGTACGCCACGTAGTAGTCCACGTTCGCCGTGTTCAGCAGCAGCCGGTCGTAGGCGATGATGGTCGCGCCGGAGTCCTTGGCCTGCTTGAGCTGGGTGCCCAGCTGGGCGCCGTCGATGGCGCCGACGATGATGACCTTGGCGCCCTTGGTAATCATGGCGCTGATCTGGTTCTGCTGCTCTGAGACGCCGCCGTTGGCGAACTGTACATCAGGCTTGAACCCGGCGCCGGCGAGGCCGTCGTTGAACAGCTTCTCTGCCAGGACCCAGTTTTCGCTCGTCTTCTGGGGAAGCGCGACGCCGATGGAGGAGTTCTGTTCGAAGCCGCCGGCGCCGCCGGTGGAACCCCCGGTGGTGCCGCCGTCGTTACGGCCGCAGGCTGTCAGCGCCAGTGCCGCGATGGCAGCAATTGCTGCAGCCTTTCCTGCTTTGCCAGTCATTCGCATTGGTGGTTTCTCTTTCTTTGAGGTGGGGTGACTCGAAAGGGTTGCGCTCAGGCTTCCCTGGCGATCGTTTCCTTGGTGGAGGTGGTTTCGTCAGGCTGGAGGGGGTTGCTCGGACCGCCGCCGGTGTTGCGGCTGAAGTTCTTCGTCATCAGGCCGATGATCGACTTCTTGCCCTGGGTCTTGTTGTAGACATCGAAGGCGACCGCAATAAGGAGGACAAGGCCCTTGATGATCTGGGTGAGGTCGGCGCCGACGCCCAGCAGCTGGAGGCCGTTGTTCAGGACAGCCATGACCAGGCCACCGATGATGGAGCCGATCACGGTGCCCACGCCGCCGGTGACCGCCGCACCGCCGATGAAGACTGCGGCGATGGCATCCAGTTCCCAGCCCACGCCGTCGAACGGGCCGGATGCTGTGGAGCGTCCCACGAAGATCATGCCGGCCAGGCCGGCGAGGACGGACATGTTCATCATGACCAGGAAGTTGACCTTCTTGGACTGGACGCCGGAGAGTTCGGCTGCGTGGCGGTTGCCGCCGACGGCGTAGATGTGGCGGCCCACCACGGTCTTGGAGGAGATGAATCCGTAGATGAGGACCAGGACGGCGAGGATGAGGCCGGGGATGGGGAAGGACGTGCCCGGCCGTCCGGTGGCGAAGAGGTACGTGGCGTAAAGGATGGCGCCGCAGATCAGGACCAGCTTGAGGATGACCACCCAGGCCTCGGGCACTTCGGCGCCGAGTGCCTTGGCGGTGCGGCGGCGGCGGACTTCGCTGAAGACCACGAAGGCCACGGCCGCGAGGCCGATCAGCAGCGTCAGGTTGTTGTATCCGGTGTTGGGCCCTACCTCGGGGAGGTAGCCGGAGCCGAGGTACTGGAAGTCGTTGGGCACCGGGATGGTGTTGGACTTGCCGACGAACTGGTTGAACCCGCGGAACAGCAGCATGCCGGCCAGGGTGACGATGAACGCGGGGATGCCCACGTAGGCCGTCCACAGCCCCTGCCACGCCCCGATCAGCGCACCGAGCAGCAGGCCCAGGAGCACCCCGGCGTACCAGGGGATACCCCAGTCCCGGATGGCCAGGGCCACCGTGACGCCCACAAACGCGGCCACCGACCCGACGGACAGGTCGATGTGGCCGGCGATGATGACCAGCACCATGCCGATGGCCAGGATCAGGATGTAGGAGTTTCCGTTGAAGAGGTTGATCACGTTGCCCGAGGTCAGGGTGCGGCCCTCTGTGGCAATCTGGAAGAAGATGATCAGGGCCACGAGGGCGAAGATCATGCCGAATTGGCGGGTGTTGCCGCCAAAAAGCTTCTTGAGCGCGTTCATTGTTTCAGTCCTTGTATCTGGAAGGATCTGGAGGATTCCAGAGGGTCAGGCGGCTTTGCGGGCAGAGGTCATCAGTTTCATCAGGTTTTCCTGGCTCGCTTCCTCTTTGTTCAGGACGCCGGTGATTGCGCCTTCGAAGATGGTGTAGATCCGGTCGGACAGACCCAGCAGTTCGGGCAGTTCGGAGGAAATGACAATCACGCCCTTGCCCTGGTTCGCGAGTTGCTGGATGATGCCGTAAATCTCGTACTTGGCCCCCACATCGATGCCGCGGGTGGGCTCGTCCAGGATCAGCAGGTCCGGGTCGGTGAACATCCATTTGGCCAGGACGACTTTCTGCTGGTTCCCGCCGGAGAGTTTGGCGACGCCCTCCTCAACAGAGGGCGTCTTGGTCCGCAGGGATTTCCGGTACTGTTCGGCCACCCTGAATTCTTCGTTGGCGTCCACGATGCTGTGGCGGCTGATCTTGCGCAGGTTGGCCGAGACCGTGGTGGTCTTGATGTCATCGAGCAGGTTCAGGCCCAAGGATTTCCGGTCTTCGGTGACGTAGCCCAGGCCGGCGTCGATGGCCTGCCGGACCGACTTGAGCGTGACTTCCTTGCCGTCCTTGTAGATGTGCCCGTTGATGAACCGGCCGTAGGACCGGCCAAACACGGAGCGGGCCAGTTCTGTACGACCGGCACCCATCAGGCCGGCGAAGCCGACGATCTCGCCGCGGCGGACAAAGAAGTTCGAACCCTTGCAGACCAGGCGGTCCTGGATGGCGGGGTGCCCCACCGTCCAGTCCTTCACCTCGAAGAACACTTCGCCGATCTTGGGCGTGTGGTCCGGGAAGCGGGATTCGAGGGCCCGGCCCACCATGCCCTTGATGATCCGGTCCTCGTCAACGCCGTCAGCCTTGACATCGAGGGTCTCGATGGACTTGCCGTCGCGGATGATCGTGATGGAATCGGCGATCTGTTCGATCTCGTTCAGCTTGTGGGAAATGATGATCGAGGTGATGCCCTTGCCCTTGAGGCCCAGGATCAGGTCCAGCAGGTGCTGGGAGTCTGATTCGTTCAGCGCCGCTGTGGGTTCATCCAGGATGAGGATCTTCACGGACTTGTTCAGGGCCTTGGCGATCTCCACAAGCTGCTGCTTGCCGACGCCGATTTCCTTGATGGGGGTGTCAGGGTCCTCCCGCAGGCCTACCCTGGCCAGCAGCTCGGTGGAACGCAGCCGGGCCTCGGCCCAGTCGATCACGCCGCGCTTGGTGGGCTCGTTGCCAAGGAAGATGTTCTCCATGATGGACAGCTCAGGGATCAGAGCGAGTTCCTGGTGGATGATCACGATTCCGGCATGCTCGCTGGCCCGGATGTCCCGGAACTGCTGCACTTCGTTCTGGTACACAATGTCGCCGTCGTAGCTGCCGTACGGGTAGACCCCGGAGAGCACCTTCATCAGCGTGGATTTTCCGGCGCCGTTCTCGCCGCAGATCGCGTGAATCTCGCCGGCCTTGACGCGGAGGCTGACTTCCGACAATGCCTTGACGCCTGGAAATTCCTTGGTGATGGAGCGCATCTCGAGAATAACGGGGTCGGTGTGCGTGGGTTGGGACGTCATTTGTCCTTACGCCTCCAATACATGACTTCTTCGTCCGCCCTGCAAAGCGCAGGGTTCGTCTGATGAAAAAGTAAACTGGATGACCCCTGTTGTCGTCAAGTCTTTAACGCAATTCCCGGATAACGAAATGGACTACGCGCCGCGGATCCCTGCGTGCCGGAATACCAGGGCCGCTGCCCCCAGTGCTTCGGCGCGGTCGCCCAGCGAGGACATGGTCAGGGTGGTTGTTTCGCCAACCACCGGCACCGCATGCCTGATCAGGCCCCGCCGGATGGGGTCGAGCAGCAGGTCGCCAAGCCCCGCGAGAGGGCCACCCACCACGATCACTTCGGGGTTGATCAGGTTGGCCACGTTGCCCAGGGCGCGCCCCACCGCCTGTCCGGCGTCGTCCACCACGCGCAGCGTGGCGGAGTCGCGTGCCAGGGCCTTGCGGACAATGTCCGCAGGGCTCAGCGGAGGGTCCTCCCCACGGCTGAGCAGCTCGATCATGGTGGTGGTTGAGGCGATGGTTTCGAGGCAGCCGCGGTTGCCGCAGCGGCACACGAGGCCATGCTCGTGGATGGTGGCATGGCCAATTTCGCCGGTGATGCCCACGGTGCCGTAGTAGGGTGCGCCGTTGAGGATCAGGCCGGCGCCAATGCCCGATCCGATCTTCAGGAACATGAGGTTGCTGACCCCGGAATGGGGTCCCCAGGTGACCTCCGACCAGGCGCCCAAATTGGCGTCGTTGTCAACGAAGACGGGCATCCTGAGGGTTTCCTCCAGGTGCTGGAGGATGTTGATGCCCACCCATTCCGGGAGGATTGCACCTTGCGCCACCGTCCCCGTCCGGCGGTCGATGGGCCCTGGAATTCCTACGCCGGCCCCCACGATGGCGGCGCGGTCCACACCGCTTTCCTGCACCAGCCTGTCCAGCAGCAGGACCGCGGCCGCTATGCCCTCCTCGGACTGATGGCCCAGGGGGAGGAGTACGGACTCTTCGGCGATCACGTGGTAGCTCAGGGAGGCCAGGACCACGCGGAGATGCCGCCGGCCGAAGTCGATTCCGACGGCCACGGCACCGTTGCTGTTGAGCCGGACATTAAGCGCCCGGCGGCCGGAACTGGTGATCGGCTCTGTGGACGCCAGGCCGGCATCCTGCATGATCTTGACAATGTTGGAGACCGTGGCGGTGGACAGTCCGGTCTGCCGCGCAAGTTCGGCCTGCGTGGATGGGCCGCTCATCAGGGTCTCGATTATCCGCTGCTGGTTCAGTTGCCTGAGGGCGGACTGGGACCCCGGATTCTTTGGCCTGCTCCTGGTTGAGCGCGGTGTGGGGGACATAAAAGGTAGATTGCCTTACATAGACGGTTGCGGTCAAGAAGTTAACGCAACCTGTGATCAATCACCGGTGGTTGAGATTGTCGAAACCCCGGCATAGGGACAGACGTGTTCCTTACCCGTGCAGGTCACGGTGCGCGCGGGAGAGTTCGACGTAGCGCGCGGCGTTGCGCTTGACGCCGTCGAACTCTTCCTCCGTAAGTTCCCGCCGGACCTTCGCCGGGACACCGGCGACGAGTGACCGGGGCGGCACAACGGTTCCCTCCAGGACCACGGCACCGGCTGCCACCAGGGAGCCGGTGCCGATGATCGCGCCGTTAAGGATGGTTGCGCCCATGCCGATCAGGCAGTCATCCTCCACCGTGCAGCCATGGACGACGGCGGCGTGCCCCACGCTGACGCCGGCCCCGATGGTGCAGGGGAAGCCGGGATCGGCGTGCAGCACCACATTGTCCTGCAGGTTGCTCCCCGGGCCCACCATGATGGCCGCCGTATCAGCCCGGACGGACACGCCATAGAAAGCGCTGGAATCCTGGGCGAGGGAGGCGTTGCCGATGATGGATGCCGTGGGCGCTATGAATGCGGATTCATGGACGGCCGGGGCGTGGCCGGCGAATGTGTGAAGAGGAGACATACGGCCAAGCCTAGGACATCCGCCCTGGCCGGGGAGGCGCGCGGAGGATCAGTTGAAGACGACGGTCCGGTTGCCGTCCAGCAGGACCCGGTGCTCGGCGTGCCACTGGACGGCCTGCACCAGCGTGCGGCCCTCGACGTCGCGGCCCATCTGCACAAACTGTTCCGGGGTCCGGGCGTGGTCCACCCGGATGACTTCCTGTTCGATGATGGGCCCCTCGTCCAGTGCAGCCGTGACGTAGTGGGCGGTGGCGCCGATCAGCTTCACGCCGCGGGCATGCGCCTGGTGGTACGGCTTCGCGCCCTTGAAGGACGGCAGGAACGAGTGGTGGATGTTGATGGCCTTGCCGGTCAGTTCGGCGCAGAGGTCATCGGAAATGATCTGCATATACCGTGCCAGCACGGTCAGCTCAATATCGTGCTCGGCCATGAGGGCGCGCAGTTTGTCCTCGGCTTCCGCTTTGGTGTCCGGCGTGACGGGGATGTAGTGGAACGGGATGCCGTAGAACTCGGCCAGGCCGGCCAGGTCCCGGTGATTGGAGACGATCGCGGGAATCTCGATGGGCAGGGTGCCGGAGCGCTGCTGAAAGAGGATGTCGTTGAGGCAGTGCGCGGACGTGCTGGCCATCAGCAGGGTCCGTACCTTCTGTCCGACGGGGTTCAGGCTCCACTGCATGCCGAACGCATCTGCCACCGGCTCAAGGGCGGCCTGGAGTTCGGTCCGGGAGGCGGCCGTCGTGGCTTCCACACGCATAAAGAAGTTGCCGGTGGCGGGGCTGCCGTACTGCTGCGAGTCCAGAATGTTACAGCCTGCTACGAGCAGGGCTCCGGCCACGGCATGGACAATTCCGGGGCGGTCCGGGCAGGACAGGGTTACTACATACGATTTGTTCAGCTGCTCATCACTCACAGTTACCAGCCTACCCGCGCCGCGCGGCCGTCTTTTGGTAGTCTGGGGACGTCGCAACTGGCGTTGGGTGGCTTAACCACCAGGGAGCGGCAATCACGAAGACCACGGATCGTACGCCTGGGCCGAGGGTCATGTCTTGCCGGACACGTGCTGTAACCCCGAAGGGGAAACAGTTCCTTCACGTGCGCTGTGTGGCGCTGTCATTTTTGGGGCAGCGGAGCGCACCAGCCGGTAGCCTGACCTTAGCAGTGCCCGTATCCCTAGCCAGGAGTTTTTCGTGACTACTACCGCCACCACAACAGCCGCCGTGAGCAATCAGCCGCTGGCCGAGCTTGATCCCGAAATCGCCGCAGTCCTCGAGCAGGAACTTGGCCGCCAGCGCGGCACGCTGGAAATGATTGCCTCCGAAAACTTCGCCCCGCGGGCCGTGATGGAAGCCCAGGGCTCCGTCCTGACCAACAAATACGCCGAAGGCTACCCGGGCCGCCGCTACTACGGCGGCTGCGAATACGTCGACGTGGCCGAGCAGCTGGCCATCGACCGGGTCAAGGCTCTGTTCGGCGCCGAATACGCCAACGTCCAGCCGCACTCCGGTGCGCAGGCCAACGCCGCTGCCCTGTCCGCCATGATCAACCCGGGCGATAAGATCCTGGGCCTCTCCCTGGCGCACGGTGGCCACCTCACCCACGGCATGAAGCTGAACTTCTCCGGCAAGCTCTACAACGTGGCTGCCTACCAGGTGGAGGAGGACACCTTCCGGGTGGACATGGACAAGCTGCGCGAGCAGGCCATCGCCGAGAAGCCCCAGGTCATCATCGCCGGCTGGTCCGCCTACCCGCGCCAGCTGGACTTCGCAGCCTTCCGCTCCATCGCCGATGAAGTGGGCGCACTCCTCTGGACCGACATGGCCCACTTCGCGGGCCTGGTTGCAGCGGGACTGCACCCGAGCCCGGTGCCGCACTCCGACGTCGTAACCTCCACGGTCCACAAGACCCTCGCCGGTCCGCGTTCGGGCGTGATCCTGGCCAAGCAGGAGTGGGCCAAGAAGCTCAACTCCAACGTGTTCCCGGGCCAGCAGGGCGGCCCGCTGATGCACATCATCGCCGCCAAGGCAGTGGCGTTCAAGATCGCCGGCACCCAGGAATTCAAGGAACGCCAGGAACGCGTCCTTGAGGGCGCCAAGATCATTGCGGACCGGCTCAACCAGGCTGATGTCGCCGAAGCAGGCGTCTCCGTCCTGACCGGCGGCACAGATGTCCACCTGGTCCTGGTGGACCTCCGCAACTCCCAGCTGGACGGCCAGCAGGCCGAGGACCTCCTGCACTCCGTGGGCATCACCGTGAACCGCAACGCCGTTCCGTTCGACCCCCGCCCGCCGATGGTCACTTCCGGCCTGCGCATCGGCACCCCCGCGCTGGCCACCCGCGGGTTCGGCGCTGCCGAGTTCACCGAGGTTGCCGAGATCATTGCCACGGCACTGAAGGCCGGCTCTGCCACCGACGTTGAGGCCCTGCAGGCGCGCGTGGACAAGCTCGCCGCCGACTTCCCGCTGTACCCGCAGCACGAGCAGTGGTGACCCATGACTGAGACCCAGACTGCCAAGATCCTCGACGGCAAGGCAGCAGCCGCCGCCATCAAGTCCGAGCTCGTGGAGCGCGTCGCGGCTTTGAAGGCCAACGGCGTTGTCCCCGGCATTGCCACCGTTCTGGTGGGCGCAGACCCGGCCTCGCAGCTCTACGTGTCCATGAAACACAAGCAGTCAGCGGCGATCGGAATGAACTCGATCCAGCGTGAGCTGCCCGCGGATGCCACCCAGGCCCAGGTGGAGGCCCTCATTGACGAACTCAATGCGGACCCTGCCTGCCACGGGTACATTGTGCAGCTGCCGTTGCCCAAGCACCTGGATACGGACGCCATCCTGGAACGGATCGACCCCGCCAAGGATGCTGACGGCCTGCACCCGACCAACCTTGGCCGGCTGGTGCTCAACGTCAGCGGCGAGATCACCACGCCGCTGCCGTGCACGCCCCGCGGCGTCATCGAGCTCCTGGAGCGGAACGGCTACAGCCTCGCCGGCAAGCACGTCGTGGTGGTCGGGCGCGGTGTCACAGTGGGCCGTACCATCGGCCTGCTGCTGACGCGGCGGGCCGTGAACGCCACCGTGACGCTGACGCACACCGGCACCGAGAACCTGTCGGAGCTGCTGCGGCAAGCGGACGTCATTGTGGGCGCAGCGGGTGCCAAGCACATCGTCAAGGCCGGCGACGTCAAGCCGGGCGCAGCCTTGCTCGACGTCGGTGTCACCCGCGAGAGCGACCCCCAGACGGGCAAGAGCAAGGTCCACGGCGACATCGATCCCGCCGCTGCCGAGGTGGCCGGCTGGATCTCGCCGAACCCCGGGGGTGTCGGTCCCATGACCGTGGCGCTGCTGATGACCAACGTGGTCGAAGCGGCGGAACGCCAGGCGGCCCGGCGGGACGCCGCGTAAGCGCATCCGGTTTCGGACAGGCTCCGCCACAAACAGGCCCGACGGCGGCCCGCACCTTTTTCGCGAAGGTACGGGCCGCCGTCGGCCGTTAACGCCCGGGGGAGGGGAAGGGGAGCTGTTCGCCGGGGGTGGAAGGTGCAAAAGGGCGCCGCGGCGTTTGAGACAATGGACCCATGCAATCTCTGGGTAACCCTCACTCTCCGTCCGGCCGGTCCAAGGGCGGCTTCTCCATGCTCCGGATCAGTGGGCCGGGGATGATGGTTTTCATCATCGCCTTCCTGGTTGCGGTGATCTTCGCTGCCAACCAAAACGACGTGGTGGGCTGGGTGGTGGCCATCATCGCCGCCTTTTGGCTGGCACTCGCGTCATTCGTGGTTTTCAGCATCCAAAAGGCTGCCAAGAAGGCCGGCGCCAAACTGACCGAAGCCCAGAATGCCTTCAACAGCGCGGCAGGCCGCGCACCGTCGTCGGCGTCCGCTGACCACGGCGGCACCCGCGTGGTGTCAGAGCGGACCGAGGCTGACGAGGTCCGCGACCTCAAGCTTGACCACTCGTTCAAGATTGTGCAGGTCCAGATCCGGGTGGTTGAGCAGGAACGGGCCAAAGGCGAGGCCGCGGACCAGGACACCATCCGCCGGGCCTTGGAGACCATTGAGATCACCGCAACCAACGCGCGGGACATGATCCGCTCGGCCGGCGGCACCGGGGACCCGGTCAGCGGAACCATCATCGACTAGAGTAGTGCGGGTGAGTTCGGCATTGAAGAAGGATCACCTTCGCATCGCATCGGTCAACGTCAATGGCCTTCGGGCTGCCTTCAAGAATGGAATGGCAGCCTGGCTGGAGCCGCGCGAAGTGGACATTCTCTGCCTCCAGGAAGTACGCGCCCCTGACGCGATCGTCCGCCAGTTGCTCGGCGACGGCTGGCACATCCTGCACGCCGAAGCCGAAGCCAAGGGCCGCGCCGGCGTCGCCATTGCGTCCCGGGAAGAACCGCTGGAAACCCGCAACGGCATCGGCGATGACTACTTCGCCACAGCCGGCCGCTGGGTGGAGGCAGATTTCCGGATCCCGGACGCTGCCGGAAATCCCGTCCAGCTGACGGTGGCCAGCGCCTACGTGCACTCCGGGGAAGTGGGCACGCCCAAGCAGGCGGACAAGTACCGGTTCCTGGACGTCATGACCACCCGGTTACCGGAACTCACCAAGCACAGCGACCATGCCCTGGTGGTGGGTGACCTCAACGTGGGCCACACGGAACGGGATATCAGGAACTGGAAGGGCAACCTTAAGAAGGCCGGCTTCCTGCCCGAGGAACGTGCGTATTTTGACCGTTTCTTCGGTGAGGAAATCGGCTGGAAGGATGTCCACCGCGGCCTGGCGGGCGACGTCGACGGCCCCTACACCTGGTGGTCACAGCGAGGCCAGGCGTTCGACAACGACACCGGTTGGCGCATCGACTACCACCTGGCCACCCCGGACCTCGCAGCTGCCGCGATCTCGGCAGTAGTGGACCGGGCGCCCTCGTGGGACACCCGCTTCTCCGACCATGCCCCGCTGGTAGTGGATTACCGGCTCTAGATCCTAAGGTTCCAACGAATGACCACGTCACCATCACACGGCCGCAAGCGGATCCTTTCCGGTGCCAAGCCCACTGCCGACTCCCTGCACCTGGGCAACTACATTGGCGCGGTGCGCAACTGGGTGGACATGCAGTCCGCTTACGATGCCGTGTTCTTCATCCCGGATCTGCACGCCATTACCGTGGACTTCGACCCCGCGGAACTGAGCAACCGGACCCGCATCGTGGCAGCCCAGTACATCGCCGCGGGCATCGACCCGGACAAGAGCATCTTCTTTGTGCAGTCCCACGTGCCCGAGCATGCGCAGCTGGCCTGGGCCCTGAACTGCATCACCGGGTTCGGCGAGGCCTCCCGCATGACGCAGTTCAAGGACAAGAGCCAGAAAGCCGGCGCCGATGCCGCCACGCTGGGCCTCTTTGCCTACCCCACGCTGATGGCCGCGGACATCCTGCTGTACCAGACTGACCTGGTGCCGGTGGGAGAGGACCAGCGTCAGCACCTGGAACTGACCCGCAACCTCGCCCAGCGGTTCAACACCCGCTTCGGCGAGACCTTCACCGTTCCGGAGGCCACCATCCTCAAGGAAAGCGCGAAGATCTACGATCTCCAGAACCCCAGCGCGAAGATGTCCAAAACGGGGGAGTCCCCCAACGGCTCCATCCAGCTCCTGGAAGACCCCAAGGTTGCGGCCAAGCGCATCAAATCAGCTGTCACCGACGCCGGCACGGAGATCCGGTTCGACCTCGAAAACAAGCCGGGCGTCTCCAACCTGCTGACCATCTATTCGTCCCTGACCGGAAAAACGGTGGCGGACCTGGAAACCGAATACCAGGGCAAGATGTACGGCCATCTGAAGGTGGACCTCGCCGAGGTCATGGTGGACTTCATCACGCCGCTGCGGAACCGCACCAACGAGCTCATGGCTGACCCCGCGGAGCTGGACAGGCTGCTTGCCCAGGGCGCCGAACGTGCCCGCGAGATCGCCTCGGTGACCCTCAGCAAGGTTTACGACCGGATGGGTTTCCTGCCCTCGCTGAGCCTGGCCGGAGTCCGCTAGAGCAATGCCGGCCGCACGGACTGTCAGCGAAGGAATGAGCGTAGGCGTCATTCTGGGATTCCCTCCTGCCATCGCCGAGGAACTCCAGCGCTGGCGGGCTTCGTTCGGGGACCCGCTGGCGGGGGTGGTGCCTGCCCATATCACGCTGGTTACCACCACCCCGACGGACGACTGGGACGCCACCCGGGCCCACGTCCGCGAGGTGGCACGCAACCAGACCCCGTTTATGGTCACCATCTCCGGCACCGGAACCTTCCGGCCCATTTCGCCGGTGGTCTACATCAACGTTGAAGAAGGCTTCGACGCCTGCGTGGATCTGCACCAGAAACTCCAGGCCGGCCCGCTGAAACGGGACCTGCCGTTTGCCTACCACCCCCACGTCACCATCGCCCATGATGTGGCGCCCGAGAGCCTCGACGAGGCCGAAACCGTGCTGGAAAGTTACAAAGCAACCTTCCCAGTGGTTAGCATGGGACTCTACGAGCACGATGCTGACGGCATTTGGCAGCTACGGGAAGAGTTGGACTTTGGGACCGAAACTGACGACGACGGCGGGACCGGTGGCGCCAAAACAGCAGCGGATGCCGACGCAAACGGAGCCACCGCTTCCCACTGAGCGCGCCCGACTGAAGCTTGCCGTCATCCAGAAGCGGATGGAGTGGGGCAAAGCAAGACGGTCCGACGGCGGCCCGGTGGCCAGCCTGATGGCCCTGGTCCAGTGGCTGCTGGCCCGGCTTAACGCGTTCCGGCCCATGCGCGCCTGGCAGCATTACAACCTCCAGCATGGGCCGCTGATGAGCGCCGGCATCGGCTTCAATATGTTCTTCTCCATCACCGGCCTGCTGGCCACCGGATTCTCGATTGCCGGCCTGGTGCTGAGGGGCCAGCCTGCCCTGCTGGACACCATCATCGGCAGCGTGGCCCAAAGCGCACCCGGCCTGCTGCAGGTCAATGGCGGCGCCGGCCTGGTTGACCCCAAGGACCTGCTGAACCCGGAGGGCCTGGGCTGGACGGCCCTCATTGCGGCTGTGGTCACGGTGATCACGTCACTGGGCTGGATCGCCGGCCTTCGCGACGGCCTGCGCGGCGTGCTGGAACTGCCGCCGCTGAAGATCAATCCCCTCCTGATGAAACTGCGCGACGCCGGCACCCTGCTGCTCCTGGGCATCGCCCTGGTCATTAGTGCAGGTGCTTCACTGGTGTTCGGTACCGCGGCCGGGTGGGTTGCTGATTTCCTGCGGCTCAACGATGCCGTGGCCGGTCCGCTGACCACCCTTATCAAGATCGGTGTGCCGCTGGTCCTGAGCTGGGTGACGGCCGTGGTGATGTTCAGGCTGGCCGGAGGGCTCAAGCTGTCGCGGCGGGCGCTGCTTGAGGGAACCATCCTGGCGGCGCTGGGAACCACGGTGCTCCAGGTGTTCAGCACCGAACTGCTCGCCGGCGCCGGGCGGAACCCCATCCTGGCACCCTTCGCCATCATCATCGGGCTGCTGATCTGGTTCAACCTGGTCAGCCAGGTCTACCTGGTCTCGGCGGCCTGGTCAGCCATCCGCGAAGAGGACCTCAGGAACGTCCCTGCCGGCCACGAGAAGGGGCTGTGGGGCTCCCGGCACATCCAGCCCGGCAAGACTCCCGTGGAGCACGACGGCGGCGCGGGCGTTAGTGCTGCGGTTGCCCGGCGTCGAGGTACTGGTCGGCCCAGGCAGAAATAATACGGGCCGCGCGCGCCGCCTGGCCCTTCCCGGTCAGCAGGTGGTCGCTGCCTTCGAGGGAGACGAAGTTCCGTGGGTGGCGCGCCGTCTGGAAAATGGTGCTGGCGTTCTCGATGCCCACCGTGTTGTCGGTGGGGGAGTGCATCACCATCAGCGGCTTGTGCAGCTGGCGAATGCAGTCCGTCAGGTCGGCGTTCTCCAGGTCCTCCACAAAATGCCTTCGGATCTCCACCCGCTTCCCGCCCAGGTCCACTTCAGCGCTGCCTTCACTAAGGATCTTGTCCAGGGCTGCGTCGAACACGTGCGCCACGTGCTTGGGCGAAAACGGGGCACCCACCGTTGCTACGGCGTCGAGCCCGGGAATCAGCCGGGCCGCGGACAGCACCGCCGCGCCTCCGAAGGAATGGCCCACCAGCAGCGAAATGTCCTTGCCCTGTTCGCGCATGAACTCCGCAGCTTTCACCGTGTCCGCTACCTTGTGGCTGAACGAGCCCTCGGACCAGTGGCCCGCGGACTCGCCGAGCCCAAGGTTGTCGAACCGCAGCATGCCGATGCCGGTGTCAGCCAGGGCCTTGCACATCCGCGAAGCCGACGGGCTGTCCTTGCCCAGCGTGAAGCCGTGCGAGAACACGCCCCAGCCGCGCACCGGACCTTCAGGAACGTCGATGATGCCGGACAGGAGTTCGCCGGTGGAGCCTTCGAAGCTGACTTTTTCGGAACGGGACATCGTGTGCTGCTTTCGTGGAATTCCGCTGGGTGTTAAACAACGACGGCGCCAAAATCACCTGGGGTGACTGACGCCGTCGTACGTATTATCTGAATCAGATCTTACGGGAAAGGATAGCCTGCTTGACCTCGGCGATGGCCTGGGTCACCTGGATGCCGCGGGGGCACGCTTCGGAGCAGTTGAAGGTGGTGCGGCAGCGCCACACGCCTTCCTTGTCGTTCAGGATCTCCAGGCGCATGTCGCCGGCGTCATCACGGGAATCGAAGATGAAGCGGTGTGCGTTGACGATCGCTGCCGGGCCGAAGTACTGGCCGTCGGTCCAGAACACGGGGCAGGACGACGTGCACGCGGCGCACAGGATGCATTTGGTGGTGTCGTCGAAGCGCTCACGGTCTTCAGCGGACTGCAGGCGTTCCTTGGTGGGCTCGTGGCCCTTGTTGATCAGGAACGGCATGACCTCGCGGAAGGACTGGAAGAACGGCTCCATGTCCACAATCAGGTCCTTCTCCACCGGCAGGCCCTTGATGGGCTCCACGGTGATGGGCTTGGTGGTGTCCAGGTCCTTCAGGAGGGTCTTGCAGGCAAGGCGGTTGCGGCCGTTGATGCGCATGGCATCGGAGCCGCAGACGCCGTGGGCGCAGGAACGGCGGAAGGAGACGCTGCCGTCGATTTCCCACTTGACTTTGTGCAGGGCATCCAGCACGCGGTCGGTGCCGTACATGGTCACCTTGAAGTCATCCCAGGTGGCGTCCTCGGACAGCTCCGGGTTGTAGCGGCGCACGCGCAGCGTGACGTCGAAGGTGGGGATTTCCCCGCCCCCGCCGACGCCGGCGGGCAGTTCGATCTTTGAGGCTGGCTCAGCAAGTTCGGCGGACATCTTAGTACTTCCTCACCATCGGCTCGTAGCGGGTAAAGACAACCGGCTTGGTGGCCAGACGGATGCCGGCGATTGCCTCAGCAGAGCCGTCCGCCGGGGCGTGGTCGTCCTTGTACGCCATGGAGTGCTTCATGAATTTCTCGTCGTCGCGGTCCGGGAAGTCCTCACGGAAGTGTCCGCCACGGGACTCCTCACGGTGCAGGGCTGCCACGGTCATGACCTTGGCCAGCTCCAGCAGGAAGCCCAGTTCCACAGCTTCGAGGAGGTCAAGGTTGAAGCGCTTGCCCTTGTCCTGGACGCTGATGTTCTTGTAGCGGGCTTCGAAGGACTCGATGTCCCGGAGGACCTGGTTCAGGGTGTCGGCCGTGCGGAACACCTGCATGTTGGCATCCATGGTGTCCTGCAGATCCTTGCGGATCACGGCCACCTTCTCGTTGCCGGTGCCGTTGCGGGCAATGTTCAGCAGTTCGATGGTGTACGCCTCGGGGTCCTCGGGGAGTTCCACGAAGTCGGCCGTCTTGGCGTATTCCGCCGCGGCGATGCCGGCGCGCTTGCCGAACACGTTGATGTCCAGCAGCGAGTTGGTGCCCAGGCGGTTGGAACCGTGGACGGATACGCAGGCGACTTCACCGGCGGCGTAGAGGCCGGGAACCACGGTGTCGTTGTCCTGCAGGACCTCGGTGGAGATGTTGGTGGGGATGCCGCCCATGGCGTAGTGCGCCGTGGGGAACACCGGAACGGGCTCCGTGTAGGGCTCCACACCCAGGTAGGTGCGGGCGAACTCGGTGATGTCCGGAAGCTTGGCATCGATGTGCGCCGGCTCCAGGTGGGTGAGGTCCAGCAGGACGTAGTCCTTGTTCGGGCCGCAGCCGCGGCCTTCGCGGACTTCGTTGGCCATGGAGCGGGCCACGATGTCACGGGGTGCGAGGTCCTTGATGGTGGGGGCGTAGCGCTCCATGAAGCGCTCACCTTCCGAGTTGCGCAGGATGGCACCTTCGCCGCGGGCGGCTTCGGACAGCAGGATGCCCAGGCCGGCGAGGCCTGTCGGGTGGAACTGGAAGAACTCCATGTCTTCGAGCGGGATGCCGCGGCGGAACGCGATGCCCATGCCGTCACCGGTCAGTGTGTGCGCGTTGGAGGTGGTCTTGAAGACCTTGCCGGCGCCGCCGGAAGCGAACACCACTGACTTGGCCTGGAAGACGTGCAGTTCGCCGGAGGCGAGGTCGTAGGAGACCACTCCGGCAACGCGTTTCTGCTTGTACGGCGTGCCGTCCTCGCGGACGGCGTCTTCCTCGACCGTCAGCAGGTCCAGCACGTAGTACTCGTTGTAGAACTCCACGTTGTGCTTGACGCAGTTCTGGTACAGCGTCTGCAGGATCATGTGGCCGGTGCGGTCAGCAGCGTAGCAGGCGCGGCGGACCGGTGCCTTGCCGTGGTCGCGGGTGTGGCCGCCGAAGCGGCGCTGGTCAATGCGGCCTTCAGGCGTGCGGTTGAACGGCAGGCCCATCTTCTCAAGGTCCAGCACGGCGTCGATGGCTTCCTTGGCCATAACCTCCGCCGCGTCCTGGTCAACCAGGTAGTCGCCGCCCTTGACGGTGTCGAACGTGTGCCATTCCCAGTTGTCTTCTTCGACGTTGGCAAGGGCCGCACACATGCCACCCTGCGCCGCACCGGTGTGCGAGCGGGTGGGGTAGAGCTTGGTCAGTACTGCTGTGCGCGCGCGCTGACCGGACTCGATCGCGGCGCGCATGCCAGCGCCACCGGCACCGACGATGACGACGTCGTACTTATGGACCTGCATACTTGGGCGCTCTTTCTCTCAAAATTCGCTATAAAACAACGGACAGGCGTTGCCTGCACCGCAAAATACAGCCCGCGGTTCACCGTGGGCAACGGCGTAAAGGGGCTTACGCGGGGCAGAAGCCGCCGGGCAGCGGAACACCGTCGACGACGGGGCACGGGTTGAAGGTGAAGATCACCAGGGTGCCCAGGACGATGATCACGGTGGTTGCCGCGTACAGGACGATCTTGAGCCAGAGCCGGGTGGAATCCTTCTCGGCATAGTCGTTGATGATGGTGCGGACACCATTGGTGCCGTGCAGCATGGCCAGCCACAGCATGGTCAGGTCCCAGATCTGCCAGAACGGGTCGGCCCACTTGCCGGCGACGAAACCGAAGTCGATGGCGTGGATGCCTTCGCCCACCAGGAGGTTCACGAAGAGGTGGCCGAAGATGAGTACTACCAGCACAACGCCGGAGAGGCGCATGAACAGCCATGCCAGCATTTCGAAGTTGCCTTTGGTTCCGCCGGTGCGGCGGTACTGCGGGGAGATCTTGCCACTGCGCGGGCTGTCGATAGTTGCAGTCATGGCTTAGTGACCTCCAAGGGCGAGGGAAAGGTGGCGGATGGAGAAGCCGACCATCACAACTACCCACAGGGCCAGGACGGTCCACAGCATCTGGCGCTGGTACTTGGCGCCCTTCTTCCAGAAGTCGACCGCGATGATCCGCAGGCCGTTGAAGGCGTGGAACACGATCGCGGCGACCAGGCCCGTTTCACCCAGGGCCATCAGGGGATTCTTGTAGGCACCGATCACTGCGGTGTAGGCCTCGGGGGACACACGCACCAATGAGGTGTCCAGCACGTGGACCAACAAGAAGAAAAAGATCACTACACCGGTAATTCGGTGTCCTACCCAGGACCACATGCCTTCACGGCCGCGGTACAAGGTGCCAGCTGGTTTTGTCGGCACTGATAAACCTCCCTGCAACACAGCGGCGCTGGCATGAGATCCACGCGGGGGGAACGCCTGCTGCGAGAGCACTCGTAGCTCGAGCCTAAATCTAGGCTTCGCTCACAGCTTATTCAATTTAGGAACTCCTTGGTGACACCGCAGTGCCCCGATTTTGCCCGTATTTGAGACGAAGGCCACACAAGGCCGCCCCGGCGGGGGCTTCGGGACCAGTCCACAGGGGGAGCAGGCAGCCTGTCCGCTAAAGTAGGCCTTGATGAGTACAGACAAAGTGACAAGCCCGGTTTCACCCCTTGACCGCTTCATCGCGGTGATTCCGGCAGGCGGAGTGGGGACCCGCCTCTGGCCCCTGTCACGTGCAGCAGCTCCCAAGTTCCTTCATGACCTCACCGGTTCCGGCAGTACTTTGTTGCGTGCCACCTACGACCGTCTGGAGCCCCTCGCGGGCCGGCGCGTCCTGGTGGTCACCGGCGCAGCCCACCGTGCCGCCGTGTGCCGCCAGTTGCCCGAGGTCCAGGATTCCGACCTGGTCCTCGAAAGCGAGCCCAAGGATTCCGGCGCCGCGATTGGCCTGGCCGCCGCCATCCTGCACGAGCGCGATCCGGACACCATCATGGGTTCGTTCGCCGCGGACCAGGTGATCAGCCCCGACCACCTCTTCCAGTCGGCGGTCCGGGAAGCGATCCACACTGCCGCCGCCGGCAAGATCGTGACCATCGGCATCAAGCCGACGCACCCGTCCACGGGCTTTGGCTACATCCGGGCAGGCCAGGAACTCCAGATCGAGGGTGCGCCCAGCGCGCAGGCCGTGGTGGAGTTTGTGGAGAAACCGGACGAGGAAGTTGCCCAGCAGTATGTGGACAGCGGTGAGTACGTCTGGAACGCCGGCATGTTCGTGGCTCCGGTCGCGCTGATGCTCAAGCACCTTGAGGCCAACCAGCCGGAACTGTTCAAGGGCCTGCTGGAAATCGCCCAGGCCTGGGACACTCCGGAGCGTGACGCCGTCACCGCCCGTATCTGGCCCACGCTGCCCAAGATTGCCATCGACTACGCCGTCGCGGAACCTGCCGCGGCTGCCGGGGACGTCGCGGTGGTGCCGGGCACTTTCGGCTGGGACGACGTCGGGGACTTCGCCTCGGTGGGGCGGCTCAACAGTGCGCGGGAAGTGGACGACGTCACGGTCATCGGTGAGGGCGCGCGCGTCTTCACCGAAAACGCCAGCGGCGTGGTGGTTTCCGATACCAAGCGGGTCATCGCGCTGATCGGCATCAAGGACGTGGTCATTGTGGACACCCCGGATGCCCTCCTGGTGACCACCAAGGAACACGCCCAGCGGGTCAAGGGCGCTGTCGATGCGCTGAAGGCCAGCGGTGATACCGACGTTTTGTAACCAGCGTGCCCAGATGACGCTATTCCGTGGACGCTCGCTAGAGTAAATAAGTGCGCAATTACACTACTGAAGCAGAGCCCACCGCATTAGTGCGGCCGTGGCTGGAACCCCTCCTGCCGGAACTGATCGATTTCCGCAGGGACCTGCACGCGCACCCGGAGCTTTCCTTCAAGGAATTCCGCACCACGGACAAGCTGGTGGAGCGCCTTGAAGCGGCAGGCCTGGCGCCGCGCCGGCTCGAAGGCACCGGCCTGACCGTGGACATCGGCGAAGGCCCCATCGCCACGGCGCTGCGCGGGGACATCGACGCCCTGCCGATCATCGAGGAAACAGGGCTGCCGTTCGCCTCGAAGAACCACGGCGTCACGCACGCCTGCGGCCACGACGTCCACACCGCCGCCATGCTCGGCGTGGCACTGGTCCTGCAGAACATGCACCAGGAGTCCCCGCTGGGCGGCACCGTCCGCATCATCTTCCAGCCGGCCGAGGAGACCATGCCCGGTGGTGCGCTGTCCTGCATCGAGCAGGGCGTCCTGGACGGTGTCCCCCGCATCTTTGCGCTGCACTGCGACCCCAGGATCGACGTCGGACGCATCGGCACGCGCATCGGCGCAATTACGTCCGCCTCGGACACCATCAAAATTGAACTGAGCGGCCGCGGTGGGCACACCTCCCGGCCGCACCTCACCGAGGACCTCGTGTTCGCCCTGGCGCAGATCGCCGTCAACGTTCCGGCCGTGCTGTCCCGCCGGGTGGATGTCCGCAGCGGCGTCTCCGTGGTGTGGGGGCAAATCAATGCGGGCTCCGCACCCAACGCCATCCCCGGCACCGGGTACATGGCCGGCACCATGCGCTGCCTTGACCGGGATGCGTGGCACGACGCCGGTGAACTGCTGGATGAAGTGGTGCAGCAGGTGGCCGCGCCCTATGGCGTGGACGTGCACCTCGAGCACACCAGGGGAGTGCCGCCTGTGGTGAACTCCGAGCATGAAACGGCCCTGATCGAGGCGGCCGCGCGCGCCGAAATCGGCGAGAGTGCCGTGACGCTGACGCCCCAGTCCATGGGCGGTGAGGACTTTGCCTGGTTCCTGGCCGAACGTCCGGGTGCCATGATGCGCCTGGGAACCAAAACCCCCGGCGGTGAAGAGTACGATCTTCACCGCGGCGACTACATCCTGGACGAACGCGCCCTGGGCCTGGGCATCCAGGTCCTGACCGCCGCTGCGCTCCGGACCATCCGCGACCTCTAGCCAAGCCTGCTGCGAACGGACAGGTGATGCCGCCAGGCCTCACCTGTCCGTTCGTATCTTAGGCGGAACGCAGCGAACCACCCCCAGATAAGTTGTGTACAATTTAATTGTGGTCTATTGTTTTAGTCATGACTGAAGCTCCCCGCCTTGACCGCCAGGTGTGCTTTGCCCTGTATTCCGCCTCCCGCGCCGCCACGGCGGTCTACCGTCCCGTGCTCGAGGACCTGGGGCTGACGTATCCGCAGTACCTGGTGATGCTGGTGCTCTGGGAATCCGAGCCGCGGGGTGTTAAGGAGCTGGGGGAGGAGCTCGGCCTGGACTCCGGCACGCTGTCACCGCTGCTCAAGCGCCTCGAAGCCATGGGACTGCTGGAGCGCCGCCGGTCCGGGGAGGACGAGCGGCGCGTGGCGGTCCACCTGACCCCCGCCGGAAGAGCCCTCAGCAGCAGGGCCGGAGCGATTCCCCAGCGCCTGGCAGATGCAGCCGGGTTGTCACCGGACGAACTGGACCAGCTGCGGAGCACTCTTGAACGCCTCACCGAGGCCCTCCACCGCGCGCACTGACCTCAGATTTTTTGCGATATCCACCAACCAACAGGACGGATCATTCATGAAGACCCTCTACACTGCCGAGGCCCTGGCCTCCGGCGAAGGCCGCGACGGCACCGCACGCACCCAGGACGGGAAGCTGGAGGTCAGCCTGGCCAGCCCGGTGGAACTGGGCGGTGACGGCAACGGCACCAACCCCGAGCAGCTCTTCGCCGCCGGCTACGCAGCCTGCTTCCACTCTGCACTCCGCCTCGTGGGACGCAAGGAACGTGCCGACCTGACCGACTCAGCCGTAGCAGCGAAGATTCATTTCGGCGCCCTGGACGGCGGTACGGGCTACGGGCTCGCAGCGGAGCTGGAAATCGCCGTACCCGCTGTGGACCTCGCCACGGCCGAGGCCCTTGTGGCCAAGGCGCACGAAATCTGCCCCTACTCCAACGCCACCCGCGGCAACATCACCGTAGACATCAAGATCCTGGAGTTCGCCGCATGAGCACCACCACAGCACTTCCCACGTCCACCCGCGAAATCCGGCTTGCCTCACGTCCCGTGGGGCGCCCTGTCCCGGAAAACTTCCGCCTGGCGGAGTCGCCGCTGCCCGAGCTTGGCGACGGCCAGATCCTGGTGCGCAACCTCTACATCTCGGTGGATCCCTACATGCGCGGCCGCATGAATGACACCAAGTCGTACTCAGCGCCGTTTGCGCTGGATGCAGCGCTCGACGGCGGTGCGGTGGGTGAGGTCATCGCGTCCAGGGTCGGGGGGATGAAGGTGGGGGACGCCGTCGTCCATTCACTCGGCTGGCGGGAATATGCCGTCCTGGACGCCGACGCAACGTCGATGGCCCGCACGGACCTCGCCCCGGCGCCGGCCTTCCTGGGCGCACTGGGCATGACCGGGCTGACGGCCTACGCCGGCCTGCTCAAGGTTGCCGAATTCAAGCCCGGCGATGTGGTGTTCGTGTCGGGTGCCGCCGGTGCCGTGGGCTCTTTGGTGGGGCAGATCGCCAAGGCCATGGGTGCCTCGCGGGTCATCGGGAGCGCCGGAACGCCGGAGAAGGTGGCGCGGCTCCTGGAACTCGGTTTTGACGCCGCCTTCAACTACCGTGATGCGCCGGTCCTGGACCAGCTCAGGGCGGCAACAGGCGGGAAGGGCATCGACGTCTATTTTGACAATGTGGGCGGCGACCATCTGGAAGCCGCGCTGGCCGAGCTCAATGTTGGCGGAAGGGTGGCCCTGTGCGGTGCCATCGCGCAGTACAACGCCACCGAAGCCACTCCTGCTCCGCGGAACCTGGCTCTCGCCATCGGCAAGCAGCTGACCCTTCGGGGCTTCCTGGTGGGCGGGCAGCGCCAGCACCGGGCCGAGTTCTTCGAGAAGATGTCCGCCTGGCTTGCGGACGGTTCCGTCCGGTACGACGAGACCGTGGTGGACGGGCTGGAGAACGCGCCGCAGGCTTTCATGGACCTGCTTGACGGTGCCAACACGGGCAAAATGCTGGTGCGTCTCTGACCGTTTGCCGTGGCCAACGGGTGGCTGCCGCACGGGCTCTACCCGTTGGTAACAAATTCTCAACAATCTTCAGTATCCGGCCCGGGTGTGGTAGCTGATGTGCTGTGGACCACTAATGTTGCTTCTATCAGTGCGCTTCGGCGCAGTGCTGCGAAGCCCTCAGTGAAAACAGAATTTCAGTGTAGAAACGGACACTCATTGAATTCGAGTCGTAGCGCCACTCTCTCCCTGGAGGAAATTTGAAGAACACACTGCGTGCTAAGTTCAAGCGCGGTTCAATGGTCGGCATGGCCTCGGTAGGGGCCACCGCACTCCTGCTGACCGGCTGCGGTGCTGCCCCTGATTCCGGCGGCACGGCAACCAACGCGGCGAGCGACTACACCGGCTGCATCGTGTCCGACTCCGGCGGATTCGATGATCAGTCCTTCAACCAGTCCTCGTATGAAGGACTGAAGAAAACTGAAAAGGACCTGGGCATCAAGGTCAACCAGGTCGAGTCCAAGACCAACAACGACTTCGAGCCGAACCTGCGTGCCATGGTCACCGCTGGCTGCGACCTCACGCTGACCATCGGCTTCCTGCTCGGTGACGCCACCAAGGCCCAGGCCATGGCCAACCCGGACAAGCACTTCGCGATCGTGGACTTCGGCTACGAGACGCCTATCGCCAACGTCAAGCCGATCATCTACGACACCGCCCAGGCCGCCTTCCTGGCCGGGTACCTGGCGGCCGGCACCACCAAGACCGGCACGGTGGCTACCTTCGGCGGCATCAAGATCCCCACCGTCACCATCTTCATGGACGGCTACGCCGACGGCGTGAAGTACTACAACGAGAAAAAGGGCAAGAACGTCAAGGTCCTGGGCTGGGACAAGGCTGCACAGGACGGCAGCTTCACTGGTGACTTCGAAAAGCAGGACGTGGGTAAGCAGCTGACCCAGAACTTCCTGGACCAGGGCGCGGACATCGTCATGCCCGTCGCCGGTCCGGTAGGCAAGGGAGCCGGCGCTGCCCTGAACGAAGCGAAGGCGGCCGGCAAGGACGTCAAGATGATCTGGGTGGACTCCGATGGCTTCCTGACCGCCCCTGAGTACAAGGACATCATGCTGTCCTCGGTGATGAAGCTCATGGGCGAGGCCGTGGAGACCGTGGTGAAGGAAGACAAGGACGGCAAGTTCACCAACACCCCGTACGTCGGCACGCTGGCGAACGAGGGCGTCCAGCTGGCGCCGTTCCACAGCTTCGATTCCCAGGTTTCCGCCGAGCTGAAGTCCGAGCTGGACCAGCTCAAGAAGGACATCGTAGGCGGCAAGCTGAAGGTCGAGTCTGCGGCTAGCCCCAAGGTGTAGCCTTCCCCGCTAAGCGCCACCCCCGGATGGTCATCGACTGGCCGGGTGGTGGCGCTTTTCGTTGGAATGCGTGACTCTGCGCTACAGCCCACCGGGGACTGCAGGCACTACGCTGGTGCTGCAGCCTCATATCCCGTCCGGTACGGATACGGACGCTTCGAGATTGGTCAGAGTTTTGAAACTTGAACTCAGAGGGATTACCAAACGCTTCGGTACCCTGCTCGCCAACGACCACATAGACGTGGTGGTTGAACCCGGACAGATCCACTGTCTGCTGGGCGAGAACGGGGCCGGCAAATCCACCCTGATGAATGTGCTGTACGGGCTCTACGAGCCCACCGAGGGTGAAATCCTCATTGACGACAAACCTGTTACCTTCCGCGGCCCTGGCGATGCGATGGCCGCAGGAATCGGCATGGTGCACCAGCACTTTATGCTGGTTCCGGTCTTTACCGTGGCCGAGAACGTGGCCCTGGGCGCCGAAACCACCAAGGCCGGCGGGTTCCTCAACCTGGACGATACCCGCCGCAAGATCAAGGAGATCTCGGACCGCTACGGGTTCGACGTTGACCCGGATGCGCTGGTGGAAGACCTGCCGGTGGGTGTCCAGCAGCGCGTGGAAATTATCAAGGCACTGGTCCGCGATGCCCGCGTCCTGATCCTTGATGAACCCACGGCAGTGCTGACGCCGCAGGAAACCGACGAACTGCTGGACATCATGCGCCAGCTCAAGTCCAGCGGCACGTCGATTGTGTTCATCTCGCACAAGCTGCGTGAAGTGAAAGCCGTCTCGGACACCATCACCGTGATCCGGCGCGGCAAGGTCGTGGGATCCGCCGATCCGGGCGACTCCACCACGGCACTCGCCTCCATGATGGTAGGCCGGGCCGTCAGCCTGACACTGGACAAGTCCCCGGCCAAACCTTTGGAGAAGACCTTCCAGGTCAAGGACCTCACGGTCATTGCCCCGAACGGGCAGCACACCGTTGACGGCATCAGCTTCGACATTGCACGCGGCGAGATCCTGGCCGTCGCCGGAGTCCAGGGGAACGGCCAGACCGAACTGACCGAGGCTATCCTCGGACTGCAGGAACGCGTCTACGGCTCCATCCTGCTGGACAACGTGGAACTTGTTGGCCGCAGCGTCAAGGACGTCCTGAACGCCGGTGTCGGCTTTGTTCCCGAGGACCGATCCGTTGACGGCCTCATTGGCACGTTCTCCATCGCCGAAAACCTGGTGCTTGACCGTTACGACCAGCCGCCGTTCGCCAAGGGAATCAGCATGAGCCCGGCGAAGGTCCTGGAGAACGCGAAGACGCGGATCGATGAGTTCGACGTCAGGACCCCCTCCGGCCTCCTGGCCGCCGGCACACTGTCCGGCGGAAACCAGCAGAAAGTGGTCATGGCGCGGGAGCTGTCCCGGCCGCTGCGCCTCTTCATCGCCTCGCAGCCCACCCGTGGTGTGGACGTCGGGTCCATCGAGTTCCTCCACAAGCGGATCGTCGCTGAAAGGGACCAGGGCACTCCGGTGATGATCATTTCCACTGAGCTGGACGAGGTCATGGAACTCGCCGACCGGATCGCCGTCCTGTACAAGGGGAAACTCGTGGGAATCGTCCCCGCCGGAACCGGCCGCGACGTCCTGGGCCTCATGATGGCCGGTATCCCGCAGGAGGATGCCGCCGCCGAAGGCCACGCAACCGCCAGCCCCGAAGGAGGCGAAAATGCCTGACGAGCACCACCCTAAGCATGCCGACGAGCACGCTAAACCGCATGAGCAGACCCCCGCGGCGGAAGAAACCGCCGCCGTGGTGGCGGTGGACACGGCCGGGGGCGCCATCAGCCCGTCGGCAGTGCCGGCCACCGCCCAAAGCGGAAAGCTGCCCGGCGGCCCCGACACCCTGGTCCGGAAAATCTTCACCGGCAGCGGAATGGTCTCGGTCCTCGCCGTGCTGCTGGCACTGGTGATCGGCGGCCTGCTGATAGCCGCCACCGACCAGCGCGTGGCAACCACGTCCTCCTACCTCTTCGCCCGTCCCACCGACTTCCTCACGGCAGTCTGGAACGCCGCCACCCGGTCCTACGTAGCCCTGTTCCAGGGGTCCGTATTCAACCCGCGCGGTGCCAGCGTGGCTGCCCAGTTCGCCCCGCTGATGGAAACCCTCACCATCGCAACCCCGCTCATCACCGCGGGCCTTGGCGTCGCACTGGCGTTCCGGGCAGGCCTGTTCAACATTGGCGCCCAGGGCCAGATCATCATGTCCGGCATCCTGGCGGCGTGGGTCGGGTTCGCCCTGCACCTTCCCCTGGGCCTGCACCTCCTGCTCGTCCTGGTGGCCGGCATCGTGGGCGGCGCTCTCTGGGGCGGCCTGGTGGGCCTGCTGAAAGCCCGGACCGGGGCCCATGAGGTCATCCTGACCATCATGTTCAACTACATCGCCCTGTACTTCCTGCGGTACCTGCTCAACACCCCCGCGTTCCAGCGTCCCGGCGAGTCCAACCCGATCTCGCCCATCCTGGATCCCACTGCCGTCTACCCGCAGATCTTCGGCACCCAATACCGCCTGCACCTGGGGTTCGTCCTGGCCATCGCCGCCACCGTCCTGGTGTGGTGGCTGCTGAACCGCTCCACCGTCGGCTTCGAATTCCGGGCAGTGGGGGCCAACCCGAAGGCCGCACTGACCGCCGGAATCAACGTCTCGCGGTCCACCATCCTGGTCATGGCCATTGCCGGCGGGCTCGCGGGCATGTCCGGCGTGGCGCAGGTGGCAGGAACGGAAAAGGTCCTCACGGACGGTGTGGCCGCCACGTACGGTTTTGATGCCATCACGGTGGCGCTGCTGGGACGTTCCTCGCCATGGGGCACCTTCGCTGCTGGCCTGCTGTTCGGCGCTTTCCGCGCCGGAGCCGTGCAGATGCAGATCCAGACCGGCACACCTATCGACATTGTCCTGGTGGTCCAGTCGCTGATTGTCCTCTTTATTGCGGCCCCGCCGCTGGTGCGTGCAATCTTCGGGCTTAATCCCCGCCGTAAGAAGCCGGCCAAGGCCGGCAAGTCCCAGCACGCAGCAGCCACCGGAGGTGCAGCATGAGCGCAACAGCAACATCTCCTCTGCCGGGACGGGGAACACCCGGAACCGAATCCACAGCCGAGGTCCAGGCGACCTCCGGCAAGCCGGTGCTCTGGAAAACCCCGGTGATGCTCTCAGCACTGGGCATCGTCGCCTTCATCTTCTTCGGCCTGATGGGGTCCGACAAGACGGCTAAGTTCGGCATTTCCACCGGCGGGGACTTCTTCCAGCTTCCTGCGGTTGAAGTTCCCTCGATGGCAGGCGGCATAGTCCTCTCTGTCATCATGCTGGGGCTTGCTGCCTATGCCGTCTTCCTGAAAACCAGGGACCGGCCGGTCCCCACCTGGTTGACCATCACCTTCACAGTCCTGTTTGTGGCCGCCTTCCTGATCTGGGTTGTGGGCGGGGCGCGGACGCCGAGCATCTCGCTCGCCGGCCTCATCGCCGGGTCGGTCACGCTGGCCGTGCCGCTGGTGTTCGGTTCACTGTCCGGTGTGCTGTGCGAGCGGGTAGGCGTGGTCAACATCGCCATCGAGGGCCAGCTCCTGGGCGGCGCCTTCACGGCAGCCATCGTCGCCAGCGTCACCCAGAACCCGTTTGTTGGACTGCTGGCCGCCGCAGTAGCCGGCGCGGCCGTGTCCATGGTGCTGGCCGCCTTCAGTATCAAGTACCTGGTCAACCAGATCATCGTGGGTGTGGTCCTGAACGTCCTGGTATCCGGCGTGACAGGCTTCCTGTTCAGCACCGTGATGCAGGAAGACAAAGCCAGGTTCAACTCTCCGCCGGGCCTGGAAATCGTGGAGATCCCCGTCCTCTCCGGCATCCCCATCATCGGGCCCATCCTCTTTAAGCAGTCCGTGGTGGGCTACCTGATGTACGTCGCCGTCATCGTGGTGTGGGTGGGATTGTTCAAGACCAAATGGGGCCTCCGCGTGCGGGCTGTCGGCGAGCATCCCCAGGCCGCGGACACCATGGGCATCAAGGTCAACGCCACCCGGTTCTGGAACGTCACCCTGGGCGGTGCCATCGCCGGCATCGGCGGCTCCTTCTTCACCCTCGTGGCCATTGACAGCTTCACCAAGGAGATCTCCGGCGGACGCGGCTTCATCGCCCTGGCGGCCCTGATCTTCGGCCGGTGGAACCCCATCGGAGCGTTCTTCGCGGCCCTGCTGTTCGGTTTCGCCGACAACCTGCAGAGCATCGTGACCATCATTGGAACGCCGGTGCCCAGCCAGTTCATGGCCATGCTGCCGTACCTTGTCACAGTGCTCGCCGTCGCGGGACTGGTGGGCAGATCCCGGCCGCCCGCCGCCAGCGGCATTCCCTACGTCAAGGGATGACAACGGTGGAAGGGGTGCTGCCCGAAGGGGCCATCATCGACTGGGATGCACTCAGGGCGGAGGCAATAACCGCCATGAAAAACGCCTACGCCCCGTATTCAAAGTACGCGGTGGGCGCAGCGGCTTTCACAGCCGACGGACGGCTGGTAAGCGGCTGCAATGTGGAAAACGCCAGCTATGGGCTGACGCTCTGTGCGGAATGCGCCCTGGTGGGAAACCTGCACATGACCGGCGGCGGCCAGCTGCGCGCTTTCTACTGCGTGGATGCTGCGGGCAACGTGCTGATGCCGTGCGGCCGCTGCCGGCAACTGCTGCACGAATTCCGCGCCCCAGGTATGGAACTGATGACCACTCAGGGCATAAGGACAATGGACCAGGTGCTTCCCGATGCATTCGGTCCCCAACATCTGGAGGACTGAAGGTGACACAGGCAAATGAGGCGTTCGACGCCGTCGACATCATCCGCACCAAAAGGGACCGGGGTGTCCTCACCCCTGAGCAGATTGACTGGACCATCGATGCGTACACCCGCGGGGCCATCGCAGATGAGCAGATGGCGGCGCTGAACATGGCCATCCTGCTCAACGGTATGGACCGGGCGGAAATTTCGCGCTGGACCGCCGCCATGATCGCCTCGGGCGAGCGGATGGACTTCAGCGGCCTCCGCCGGCCCGACGGCGGGACGAAGGCCACCAGTGATAAACACTCCACCGGGGGAGTAGGGGACAAGATCACGCTCCCGCTGGCTCCGCTGGTTGCCGTGTTCGGGGTGGCTGTGCCGCAGCTGTCCGGCCGCGGGCTCGGCCACACCGGCGGCACGCTGGACAAGCTGGAAGCCATCCCGGGCTGGCGGGCGGACCTGAGCAATGACGAGATGATGGCACAGCTCCAGGATGTCGGGGCCGTGATCTGCGCTGCCGGCGCGGGGCTGGCGCCGGCGGACAAGAAGCTCTACGCCCTGCGTGACGTCACCGGCACCGTGGAAGCGATACCGTTGATCGCGTCCTCCATCATGAGCAAGAAGATCGCCGAAGGCACAGGCTCGCTGGTCCTCGACGTCAAGGTGGGCAGCGGCGCGTTTATGAAGGACGAGGCCCGGGCCCGGGAACTTGCCGAAACCATGGTGGCGCTGGGCAAGGACGCGGGCGTTAATACCGTGGCCCTGCTGACCAACATGAGCACACCGCTAGGCCTCACCGCCGGCAACGCCATCGAAGTGGAGGAATCCGTGGAGGTCCTGGCCGGCGGCGGCCCGGAGGACGTGGTGGAGCTGACTGTGCGCCTGGCCGAAGAGATGCTGGCCTGCGCCGGCGTCCACGACGCCGACCCCCGGCAAGCCCTGAAGGACGGCCGGGCCATGGATGTCTGGAACCGGATGATTGAGGCGCAGGGCGGCGACCCGCGGGCCGCGCTGCCCGTGGCGAGGGAATCCGAGGTCATCTACGCCCCCGCGGACGGCGTCCTTGTGGAACTCGATGCCCTGGCGGTCGGGGTGGCCGCGTGGCGCCTCGGCGCGGGCCGCGCCCGCAAGGAAGACGCCGTCCAGGCGGGCGCCGGCGTACGTATGCATGCCAAGCCCGGCGCCGTGGTCCGGGCCGGCGAACCGCTGATGACCCTGCTCACTGACACCCCGGAGAAGTTCGCGCGCGCCAAGGAGTCACTGGAGCATGCGGTGACCATTGCGCCGGAGGGGGCCCGCCCGGCACAACAGCTTGTCATTGACCGAATAGCATAGGGAGGATGCAGGCCATCAATGAATTCATCCTCGCTGCCGCCGGGCAGCCGTGGGTGCTCCTCCTGGTCCTGGCGTGCTGTCTCATTGACGGGTTTTTCCCGCCGATCCCCAGCGAATCCGTGGTGGTTGGCCTGGCCGCCGTGGCCGCCACCGCGGACGTGCCCAATCCCTGGCTGCTGATGCTGGTGGCGGCACTGGGCGCCTTCTCCGGCGACAATATCGCCTACCTGATCGGCCGGCGGGTTGGCACCAGCCGCTGGAGGTGGCAGCGCGGGCCCAGGATGCAAAGTGCGTTCCGGTGGGCAGGGGCGGAGCTGAGGAAGCGGCCGGCGTCGCTGATCCTGGTGGCGCGCTTCATTCCGATCGGCCGGGTTGCCGTCAACCTGACCGCCGGTGTGACGCACTATCCGCAGTTGCGCTTCGTTGGCCTGACAGTCCTTTCCGCGACGCTATGGGCGGGCTATTCCGTAGGGATCGGGCTGTTCTTTGGCCAGTGGTTTGAGAGCAACCATCTGCTGGGTGCAGTCATTGCCATCATCTGTGCCGTGGGCCTGGGAATCCTCGTGGACCTGGTCATTAACCGCATCCGGGGAAAGGTTCCCGTGGTGGAACGGCTCAAGGACCCCGAAGCCTAAGGCTTAAAGGGGCCGTGGGCGTAGCGGAGGGCGTCCCGGGCATGGGACACTGAGGAGCGATTTACGTCACTTCCGCTGCATCATCATCGTCGTCTAGGAGCAACACCCGCGTGGAGTTTATTAATGAGGCCGTGCTCCATGCGGCGGGCCAATGGTGGATCTACCCGGTCCTGCTGCTGTTTTTCTTCATTGACGGCTTCGCCATGGTGGTGCCCAGCGAGACCCTGATCGTGGCACTTGCAGCGTTTTCCCGGCACAGCGGTGAACCCAACCTGTGGATCCTCGGCGCCACGGCTTTGGTCGGCGCCATTGCCGGCGACAACATGGCGTTTATGCTGGGCCGGCGGATCGGACTTGAGCGCTGGAAATGGATGCGACGGCCCAAGATCCAAAAGGCTTTCGGCTGGGCACGCTACGAACTGGACAAGCGCGGCGCCGTCCTGATTTTCACCGCACGCTACATCCCCTGGGGGCGGGTTGCCGTCAATTACGTGGCCGGCAGCACCGGCTTTGGGCACCGCCGCTTCTTCCTTCTTGACGCCTTCGCGTGCCTCACCTGGGTGGGCTACTCCATTGGCATCGGCCTGCTGGCCAGCTCTTTCCCCTGGCTGCACCACAACCCGCTCCTGAGCGCCGGCATCGCCGTTGTCTTCGCCATTGTGCTGGGCATCCTGATTGACCACCTCCTGCGCTGGTGGCACAAGCACCTGGCCCGCAAAGACGCCGATATCGTGGATGAATGGCTCGACGGCGGTCCGGAAGGTTCACTGCCCCCGCCCACCGCCGCAGCGCCGCTGCTCGCCCCCGCGCCGGCGAAAGTCGAACCCGGAAAGTAGCGGCTGGCATAAGGCGCCTGCCGACCCTAAGGTGGGAACGTGACTGAGCCCATTGTTGACGCTGCCCCTGCCATCGATTTCGACTTGAAAAGCCTGCCCAAGGTTTCGCTTCACGACCACCTGGACGGTGGTCTCCGGCCCGCCACCATCATCGAATTGGCCGACGCCGTTGGCCACACGCTCCCGTCCACCGATCCCGTCGCCTTGGGCCAATGGTTCCGCGAGTCGGCGGACTCAGGCTCGCTGGTCCGCTACCTGGAGACCTTCGACCACACGGTGGCCGTGATGCAGACCAAGGAAGGCCTGTTCCGCGTTGCCAAGGAATTCGTGGAAGACCTCGCGGACGACGGCGTGGTGTACGGCGAGGTGCGGTGGGCGCCGGAGCAACACCTGCAGAAGGGCCTCTCCCTGGACGAAGCAGTGGAAGCTGTGCAGGAAGGCCTGGAGGCCGGCGTGGACGCCGTTGCCGAAACCGGGCGCGAAATCCAGGTGGGCCAGCTGATCACCGCCATGCGCCACGCCGACCGTGGCCAGGAGATCGCCGAACTCGCCGTCCGCCACCGCAACAAGGGCGCCGTGGGCTTCGACATCGCCGGTGCCGAAGACGGCTTCCTGCCGTCCCGTTTCAAGGACGCCTTCACCTACCTTGCCCAGCACAACTTCCCGGCCACCGTCCACGCCGGCGAGGCCGCCGGGCTGGAGAGTATCCAGTCGGCGTTGGTGGACGGGCGCGCGCTCCGCCTGGGCCACGGAGTCCGGATCGCCGAGGACATCATGGTGGAGTTCGACGACGAAGACGACGCCGATGCTTCCGGTTCGGGCGAGGAAAGCATTGGACTGGTCACCCTGGGCGACCTCTCCAGCTGGATCCGCGACCGCGGCATCGCCCTGGAGATCTGCCCTTCCTCGAACCTCCAGACCGGCGCCATTGCCGGATTCGGTGAGGGCATTGAGAGCCATCCGCTGGACATGCTCTACCAGCTGGGCTTCAACGTCACCATCAACACGGACAACCGGCTGATGAGCGGCGTCACCCTGACCGACGAATTCGAGCTCCTCGTGGAAACGTTCGACTACGATCTCGACGACCTGCTGGAACTCACGCTGAATGCCGCAGAAGCGTCGTTCCTGCCCCTGGAGGAGAAGGAAGCGCTGGTGGAGTACATCAACGACTCCTACGCCAACCTTGGCTGACGAACTCCCGGTCGAACGCCTCGTCGCGGTGATCGCCCGGTTGCGTGAGCACTGCCCGTGGATGGGTGCCCTGACGCATGCCTCGCTGGTGGAGTACCTCCTCGAGGAAGCCTACGAGGTAGCCGAAACCATCGAGACCGGCGTGCCGGGAGATCCCGGCGACGACGCCGAGCTTCGGGGCGAGCTGGGCGACGTGCTGCTCCAGGTGGTGCTGCACGCCCGGCTCGCCGAGGAGCGCGGCTCGTTTACGTTCGACGACGTCGCGCGCGGGCTGGGTGCCAAGATGATCCGCCGCAACCCGCACGTCTTCCGTCCTGACGGCACGCTGCAGGACACCTTTCCTGCCACTGTGGATGACATCGTCCGCACCTGGGACGCGGTCAAGAGCTCGGAACGGCCGGAACCCCGGGGCCCCTTCGAAGGGATCCCGGACGCCCTCCCCGCCCTGGCCAAAGCGCAGAAGTTCCTGGACCGCGCCCAGCGGGCTGGATTCCCGGTGGTTGAGCCGGCTGAAACCCTGCCATTCGAAACAGAAGCTGAGCTTGGCGACATGCTGCTCGCCGTCGTCGGTTCCGCACGCGCCCGGGGGTTCGACGCCGAGCGGGCGCTGCGCGGTGCCATCCGGCGCTGCTTCGAGGCACCATCATGACGTCCGGGTGACGGATAGGGTTCCGTAACGTCCGCCACTCTCGACTACGCTAGTCCCTGACGATGACGTCCCAGAGATTCCTCGAGTTTTCAGCTGTCAGATCCACCAAAAATCGCCCACAAGGAGCAAATCCATGGCGCTTATCGATGCCATCCACGCCCGCGAAATCCTCGATTCCCGTGGCAACCCCACCGTAGAAGTTGAAGTACTGCTCTCGGACGGCCAGATCGGCCGCGCAGCAGTTCCCTCCGGCGCCTCCACCGGCGAGCACGAGGCTGTCGAGCTCCGTGACGGCGACAAGGGCCGTTACCTCGGCAAGGGTGTCCAGAAGGCCGTTGACGCCGTCATCGACCAGATCGCTCCGGCCCTGACCGGCTTCGACGCCACGGACCAGCGCAGCATCGACCAGGCCATGCTGGACCTGGACGGCACCCCCAACAAGGGCAAGCTCGGCGCCAACGCCATCCTGGGCGTTTCCCTGGCCGTGGCCAACGCCGCCGCCGCTTCCGCGGACCTGCCCCTGTACAAGTACCTCGGCGGACCCAACGCGCACGTCCTCCCCGTTCCGCTGATGAACATCCTCAACGGCGGCTCGCACGCGGACTCCGACGTCGACATCCAGGAATTCATGATCGTCCCGATCGGCGCCGAGACCTTCTCCGAAGGACTTCGCTGGGGCGTTGAGGTCTACCACAACCTCAAGTCGGTCCTGCAGGCCAAGGGCCTGTCCACCGGCCTGGGCGACGAAGGTGGCTTCGCGCCGAACCTGCCGTCCAACCGCGCCGCGCTGGACCTGATCCAGGAAGCCATCCAGAATGCCGGCTACACCCCGGGCAAGGACATTGCACTGGCCCTGGACGTTGCCTCCTCCGAGTTCTTCAAGGACGGCGCCTACCAGTTCGAGGGCAAGGCCCTGTCCGCCACCGAGATGAGCGCCTACTACGCCGAGCTCGTTGCCGACTACCCGCTGGTTTCCATCGAGGACCCGCTGGACGAAAACGACTGGGACGGCTGGAAGACCCTCACGGACTCCATCGGCGACAAGGTCCAGCTCGTGGGTGATGACCTCTTCGTCACCAACCCGGCCATCCTGCAGCGCGGCATCGATACCAAGACAGCCAACTCGCTGCTGGTGAAGGTCAACCAGATCGGTTCGCTGACTGAGACCCTGGACGCCGTGTCGCTGGCCCAGCGCGCCGGTTACACCACCATCACCTCGCACCGCTCCGGCGAAACCGAGGACACCACCATTGCAGACATCTCCGTTGCCACCAACGCGGGACAGATCAAGACCGGTGCCCCGGCCCGCTCCGAGCGCGTTGCCAAGTACAACCAGCTGCTGCGCATCGAAGAGGAACTCGACGACGCCGCACGCTACGCCGGCCGCAGCGCTTTCCCGCGTTTCAAGGGCTAGTAGCCGCGTAAACCACTGACCGGTGGCTATGGTTGAAAGACCATAGCCACCGGTTTTTGTTTCGGCCTGCTGCAGGCAGGGCACTTGTACCGGCACAGGCATTTTGTTCCGCGCAGAGTTGCGGCCCGAGGCAGGCCGCACGTTTCAGGAGTGTCATGGCTACCCGCCGTCCCAAAGTTCCCAAGGCCGCTTCCACCCATCGGGCCACCACGGACCACGCCAAGGAAGCCGACACAGCCGACGTCATCCGCGCCCATTTCGGCGGGTCAAAGGCCGCCGGCGCAGCAGCCGAAACCGGCCGGGCCGAGGGCGCGGCAGCGAAGAACCAGGCAGCATCCAAAGCCACGGCAACGAACAACTCCCCCGCCACGAAGTCGCGGGGGAGCGGGCAGTCCGCTGCCGGCGGGAACGCCAAGGACGACGCACCGCAGGACCAGCCGGTCCCGGCCAAGGCCTTTTCCGGCCGCATGCTGGCACTCGCCGTGGTGATGATTGCCATCACCATCATGCTGGCCCCCACCGTCAAGATCTTCTTCGACAAACGCGCCGAACTCGCGGCGCTGGGTGACGACATCGCGGCCCGGCAGGCCGAAGGCGACAGGCTCCGCCAGCAGATCTCCCGGTGGCAGGATCCCAACTATGTGAAACAACAGGCCCGCGACCGCATTAACATGGTTATGCCGGGCGAAACCGGCTACTGGGTCTTCGGCAGTGAATCACCGGCCGGGACCAGCAGTGGCCAGAACGCCGCTGCGGCGCAAGACCCCGCCGATCTGCCGTGGGTGGATTCCCTGTGGGAGTCCGTCCGGCGCGCGGCCACAGACTGAACCATAAGAGGAAGGATGGCCGCGCCAGTGGAAGCACACACGGCACCTGAGCCGGAGAAATCCCGCCAGCCATCAGCACATGATCTTGAAGTACTCAGCCGGCAACTGGGACGGCCGGTGCGCGACGTCGTCGAAATCCCGGCCCGTTGCGTGTGCGGGAACCCCCTGGTGGCTGCCACGGCGCCGAGGCTGGGCAACGGCACACCCTTCCCCACCACGTTCTACCTGACGCACCCTGTGATCACCTCCGCGGTTTCCCGGCTCGAAGCGGCCGGCGTGATGAACGAGATGAATGAGCGGCTCACCGCCGACGAACCCCTGGCGGCCGCCTACCGCGCAGCCCACGAGGACTACCTCGCAGCACGGGCCGCGATAGGGGAGCGCGCCGGGATCGGTGCCGTCCCGGAGATTGACGGCATCTCCGCAGGGGGAATGCCCACCCGGGTCAAATGCCTGCATGTGCTGGTGGGGCATTCCCTGGCCGCCGGACCCGGCGTGAACCCGCTGGGTGATGACGCCATCGCCGGCATCAGCGAATGGTGGACCGCGGACCGCTGCTACTGCGACGGCGCCTGGGACACCGACGGGGAAGCCCCGTCACGTGACCTGAGCCGCCACGGACCTCAAGGCCTGCCGGAGATTGTGGGCCGTCCTGCCCCGGTCCGCAAAACTGCGGCAGCGCCGGAGGCCACGGCGTGACCCGCGTTGCCGCCATCGACTGCGGAACCAACTCCATCCGCCTGCTCATCGCGGACGTGGACCGCAGCAACGGTGCGGCCAAGCTCACCGACGTGGTGCGTGAGATGCGCGTGGTCCGCCTCGGCCAGGGCGTTGACGCCACGGGCGAACTGGCCCCGGACGCACTGGAGCGCACCTTCGCGGCAACGGCTGACTACGCAGCACTGATCCGCGAACACGGCGCCGAAGCCGTCCGCTTCGTGGCCACCTCCGCCAGCCGGGACGCCCGCAACCGCCACGTCTTTGTGGACGGAATCCGGGACCTCCTTGGCGTTGAACCGGAGGTCATCTCCGGTGAGGAAGAGGCCGCCCTGTCCTTCGCCGGGGCAAGCAGCGTCCTGCCCATCCACGACGGCGACCAGGTCCTGGTGGTGGACCTCGGCGGCGGAAGCACCGAGTTCGTCCTCGGTACCGCCCTCGGAGTCACGGCCGCAAAATCCGTGGACATCGGCTGTGTCCGGCTGACCGAGCGGCACCTCCGCGACGACCCGCCCACCGCGGAACAGATCGCCGCGGCGGAAGCCGACGTGGACGCTGCCATCACCCGCGCGGGACTGGACGTTCCCCTGGAACGCGCCACCGCCGTCGTCGGCGTTGCCGGCTCCATCACCACCATCACGGCGCATGCACTGCGCCTGCCCGAATACTCTCCGGCCGCCATCCATGGGGCTGAACTGCCGCTCGCCACTGTCACCGGTGCAGCCACGGACCTGCTGGCGATGACCAGGCACGGACGCGCCGCACTGCCCTACATGCACCCGGGCCGGGTGGACGTGATCGGTGCCGGCGGCCTGGTCTGGCGACGCATCCTGGAACGGCTGAACGAACTCAGCGCGGGCAGGATCGTCACAGCCACCGCCAGCGAACACGATATTCTTGATGGAATTGCCCTGAGCCTTAACTGACGCCGGGCATCAATGCACCAAGCAGGGGAAACCAGATGACCAGAGCAACAGCCCGGTTCCGCCGGACCGCCTCGGCGCTCCTGGCGATGACCCTCACAGGAGTCAGCCTGGCCGCCGGTCTGGCGCTGGCACCCGTTGCACAGGCCGATGAGGTGCGGGACAAGCAGCACTGGCTGGCTGAGTCCGGGATCACCAAGGCCTGGGAGGTTTCCAAAGGCGCCGGCGTGAAGGTGGCCATCATCGACAGCGGTGTGGACGCCGGACACCCCGACCTTAAGGGTGCGGTCACCGGCGGCTACGACGCGTCGGGCGCCGGCACCCCCAACGGGCAAAAGACCCTCGGCATCAAACCCGAACACGGCACCCTGGTTGCCACCATGCTGGCCGGACGGGGGCACCAGCCAGCCACGGCCACACCATCGCCCGGAGCGTCCCCCTCCGGCGTGGGCCCTGACGGCATCGTGGGAGTCGCGCCCGAGGCGGAGATCCTTTCCGTCTCCACGTGGCTCGGATCGGCGAACCCGGCCGGCAAGAACGACCAGGACCAGATCCCCGAGGCTGTCCGCTGGGCCGTGGACAACGGCGCCAGGGTAATCAACATTTCCCTGGGCAGCACCACCCCGCAGTGGCCCCAAAGCTGGGACGCGGCCTTCCTCTACGCAGAACAAAAGGACGTGGTGATCGTTGCCGCAGCCGGAAACCGGGTGGGCGGCAACCTCCAGGTGGGCGCACCCGCCACGATTCCCGGCGTCCTGACCGTTGCCGGCCTCGACCGCAAGGGAGTCGCAAGCGTCGATTCGTCTTCGCAGGGAATCAGCATCGGCGTGGCGGCACCGGCAGAGAACCTCGCCGGCGGCCTGCCCGGCGGCGGTTACGCCGAGTGGGCCGGCACTTCGGGCGCAGCCCCCATCGTTGCCGGCGTAGCGGCCCTGATCAGGTCGAAGTGGCCGGACATGACCGCCAGGCAGGTCATTAACCGGATCGTCAGTACCGCCAAGGACGCAGGGCCCGCCGGAAAAGACCCGCTGTACGGCTTTGGCGTGCTCAATGCCGAGGCCGCGCTGAAGGATTCGGTGCCTGAAGCCACAGCCAACCCCCTGGGCTCCATCTCCGACTGGATCCGGGTGCACCGCCGCGGAAACTTCGCCACGCCGGCTCCGGTGCCCAGTGCGGAAGTGCCCAGCGCCGTTCCTACCCTGCCGGACCCCACCGTGCCCGCAGCAAAGGCGCCCTCACAGCGTGACAGTGCCATCGGCGGCGCCGTCGTGGTTGGCTCTGTCCTGCTCTTCCTGGCGATCATCGCCTCCGCCGCCATCCAGCTGCGCAGGGCCGCCCGGGACCCCGGGCTGGCGGGTGAAGATCCGGATACAGGGGTCTTCGATACTGTTGATTCCGGCGGCAAACACAGTTAGTGAAGATTTTCACAAAGTGCTGTATCCTTGAAACCATGGCAACCACCCCAGAGCTCCAGGACCGTCCCAGGGTACTCGTCGTCGGCGGCGGGTACGTCGGCCTGTACGTAGCACTCAAACTGCAGAAGAAGATCGCGAATGCCGGTGGCATCGTCACCCTCGTGGATCCACTGCCCTACATGACCTACCAGCCCTTCCTGCCCGAGGTGGCCGGCGGCAACATCGAGGCCCGCCACGCAGTGGTCTCCCACCGCCAGCACCTGAAGCAGACCGAACTGATCCAGGGAAGCGTCACCTCGATCGACCATGCCAACCGCACCGCCGTCGTGGCACCTGCGGACGGCGGCCCGCACTTCGAGGTTCCCTACTTCGACATCGTGGTTGCCGCAGGCGCCATCACCCGTACCTTCCCCATCAAGGGACTCGCGGACAAGGGCATCGGCCTGAAGACCATCGAAGAGGCCGTGGCCCTGCGCAACAAGGTGCTGGAGCGCCTTGAGGCCGCCTCCACCATCACCGACCCCGCAACCCGCGCCAAGGCCCTGACCTTCGTGGTGGTGGGCGGCGGATTCGCCGGCATCGAGTGCATCACCGAAATGGAAGACCTGGCCCGCGCCGCGGTCCGGAACAACCCGCGGATCAGGCAGGAAGAAGTCCGCTTCGTCCTGGTTGAGGCCATGGGACGCATCATGCCCGAGGTCACCGCACCCCAGGCCGAATGGGTGGTGGAGCACCTCCGCAGCCGCGGCATCGAGGTCCTGCTGAACACCTCGCTGGACAGCGCCGAAGGCGCCCTGAAGCTGATCAACCTCCCGGACAAGACGCTGGCCCAGGAGTTCGAAGCCGACACCCTCGTCTGGACTGCCGGTGTGCAGGCCAACCCGATGATCCGCTCCTCCGACTTCCCGCTGGAGCCACGCGGCCGCGTCCGCGTCCTGCCGGACCTCCGCATCGCCGGGGACGAGGGCATCATCGAGAACGCCTGGGCCGCCGGCGACATCGCCGCCGTGCCGGACCTCACGGGCAGCGGCCTGCCGGACGGCACCTGCGTCCCGAACGCACAGCACGCCCTCCGCCAGGCCAAGCGCCTCGCCAAGAACCTGTGGGCCTCCCGCTGGGACAAGCCGCTGAAGGACTACAAGCACAAGAACCTTGGTGCTGTGGCCGGCTTCGGCGAGTGGAAGGGCGTTGCCAACATCAACCTCATCGGCCGCATCGGGCTCAAGGGTCCGCTCGCCTGGCTGGCACACCGCGGCTACCACGGCATGGCCATGCCCACGGTGGAGCGGAAGATCCGCGTCATCATGGGCTGGGTCCTGGCATTCTTCATGGGCCGCGACACCACCCAGCTGATCGACCTGGACAACCCGCGCGGTGCGTTCGTTGCCGCTGCCACCCCGGCGCCCAAGCCGGCCGCAGCTGCTCCTGCGCCGGAGGCCGCCGCTGCCGCGCCGGGCTCGGCTGCCGCCACCAGCGTGGACTCCAAGCAGTCGGTGACCGCGGACGCCAAGTAACAATCAGCCAGACACTGCGGCCGGCCTGACGCCGGAACTGCAGTAACGCCCGACGGCGGCTGTCCCCTTAGGGGGATGGCCGCCGTCGGCGTCTCCCGGCGGTTTTGCCTTGGGAGGGGCCGCGGCCTTTTAGACTGGCAGGATGACTGGCGAAATGAACCTCCAGGCCCTGCTGGCAGCCATGAAACCCGTCCGGCGGCACGGCGAATACGTCTACGTCCTGTGGCCACACGGCCGGCCGCTGGCCCCGGGCATCGAAGCTGCCGTCCGCGAGGCCGAAGGCCTCACGGTGGTGCTGCCGCGGGCGACGGCGGACACCCTGGAGCTGCCGTACGACTTTGTGGCGTCGTGGATCACCCTGGAAGTGCACTCTGAACTGGAGGCTGTTGGCCTGACGGCCGCCGTCGGCAAGGCCCTCACTGATGCCAGGATCAGCTGCAACGTCCTTGCAGGATTCCACCACGACCACCTGCTGGTGCCGGTCGCGGACGCCCCGCGCGCCCTCGAAGTCCTCACGGAACTGTCCGCCGCGAGCCGCCACCAGCCGCGGCCGGAGCTGGTGCTCCGGAACGAGACCGCGGCAGACAGGGACAAAATCCTCGCGCTGACGGCCGAAGCCTTCGCCGTCTCTCCGGTCACGGGCCTGCCGGTAAAAGGGGAACCCTTTGAGGTTGAGGTGCTCCGCCAGCTCTTCGGCTGCGCGGAATACCTGCCTGAATTCAGTGTGGTGGCGGAACTGGCCGGAGAAATCGTTGGCCACGTCATCAGCACCCGCGGCTGGGTGGGCGATTACGGGCTGCTGGGGCTGGGGCCCATCGGCGTCACGCCTAGGCTGCAGCGGCACGGGATCGGCTCTGCCCTCATGAAGGACACGATCGACCGGGCCAACGCGGCGGGGGAGGGCGGCATAGCCCTGCTGGGAAGCACGGAATACTACCCCCGGTTCGGTTTTGTCCCGGCCGCGTCCCTGGGGGTGCAGCCGCCCGAGGAAAGCTGGGGCGACCATTTCCAGTTGCTCCCGCTGGCCCTCTGGCCCGGGGGAGTCCACGGCACTTTCCGGTATGCCGGGCCACTGGCGGGCTGATCACGGGATACCATTGACCGGGCGCCCCAGTAGCCCAATTGGCAGAGGCAGCGGACTTAAAATCCGCGTGTTGTGGGTTCGAGTCCCACCTGGGGTACACATTCTCCCTCCGGCGCACCAGCCGGCGCCGGCGCCGGCACCCTTCGTGCGCCCCAACAGAACCCCACCGGACCGGCGCGACCGGTGATTTCGCATATGCAACGACTGTTATGAGGATGTGACCTCAGTCACTTATATCCGCTGCCGATATGCACTAGCTTGAAGTTAAATCAGGAACACCTGATCATCCGCGTCAAAGGCCGTTCGCACCTTTCGATCCAGGAGATTGTCAATGATTTCACTCCCCCCGGCGGCACCCCGCGTTGCCAAGCTAACCGCTCTCAGCGTAGGTGTCGCACTGCTGGCCACTGCCTGTGGTGGTACCTCCACCCCGACGGCGACCACCACAACGACCAAGCCTGCAGGCCTGTCCTGCCCGGCTCCTTCGGAAGGACTGAAGGCGCCGGCGATCCCAGCGTCGGGAACTGTGCCGCCATCGTCAACCACCACCGAGACTGCGCTCAAGATCGGCACCCTGCTGCCGACCACCGGCGCCCTGTCCTACCTCGGCCCGCCCGAGATCGCCGGCGTCAGCCTCGCCGCCAAGCAGATCAACGAAGCCGGCGGCGTGCTCGGCAAGCCCATCGAGGTCATCAACCGCGACTCCGGCGACACCACCACCGACGTGGCTACCCAGTCCGTCAACAACCTCCTGGGTGCGGGCGTCAGTGCCATCATTGGCGCGGCCTCGTCGGGCGTGTCCAAGACCGTCATCAACCAGATCACCGGCGCCGGTGTGGTCCAGTTCTCGCCGGCCAACACCTCGGTGGACTTCACGAACTGGGACGACAAGGGCCTCTACTGGCGCACGGCGCCGTCGGACGTCCTGCAGGGGTCCGTGCTGGGCAACTACGCAGCCTCCTGCGGTGCCCAGACGCTGGGCATGCTGGTGCTGAACGACTCCTACGGCACCGGCCTCGGTAACAAGCTCAAGGAAACCTTCGAGAAGGCCGGCGGCAAGGTTGTGGCCGAAGAGCTCTTCAACGAGGGCGACTCCCAGTTCAGCACCCAGGTGGACAAGGTCATCGCCGCCAAGCCGGATGCCATCGCCGTGATCTCCTTCGTCCAGGGCAAGAGCATCATCCCGCTGCTGACCGGCAAGGGCATCAAGGCTGAGCAGATCTTCCTGGTGGACGGCAACACTGTCGACTACAGCAAGGATTTCCAGCCCGGCACCCTGACCAAGGCTCACGGAACCATTCCCGGAACCACCGCCGGTGACGACTTCAAGAAGCAACTGCTGGCTGTTGACCCGGCCCTGAAGGACTTCATCTATGCCGGCGAGAGCTGGGACGCTGCCAACCTCATCGCGCTTGCGGCCGAGGCGGCCAAGAGCACCAAGGGTGTGGACATCGCCAAGCAGCTGCAGGCTGTCTCGAAGGATGGCGAGAAGTGCTTCAGCTTCGCCAACTGCGTGACGCTGCTGCGTGAAGGCAAGGACATTGACTACGATGGCCAGTCCGGACCGGTGACCTTCGCGGACAGCGGCGATCCCTCCGAGGCCACTGTGGGGGTCTACGAGTACAAGGAAGACAACACCATCACGCTGGTGAAGGAAGAGTTCGGCAAGCTCTAACTTCTCCGCCAACCACAAAGAAACCCCGCCCGGATCACACCGGGCGGGGTTTCTTGGGGTTTAACGCTGTTGCTGTTGTACTCCCCGGTTGGGGTGGGTGCAGACGGGCTAGCCGACTTCGTCGGCCAGCGTGCCCAAGTACAGCTGGATGACCTTCGGGTCCTTCATCAGCTCCCGGCCCGTGCCCGTGTACGCGTCCCTGCCCTGGTCCAGGACATAGCCCCGGTCGCAGATCTGCAGGCACCGGCGGGCGTTCTGCTCCACCATGATCACGGACACTCCGGCCCGGTTGATCTCGTGGACGCGGAGGAACGTTTCGTCCTGCCTGACAGGGGAGAGCCCTGCGGAGGGCTCGTCCAGCAGGAGCACGGCCGGGTCCATCATGAGGGCCCTGCCCATGGCTACCATTTGCCGTTCGCCGCCGGACAGCGAGCCTGCCCGCTGCGCACGCCGCTTGCCCAGCTCGGGAAACAGGCTGGTGACGAAGTCGAAGCGCTCGGCAAATGCCTTGGGGCGCTGGAAGATCCCCATCTGCAGGTTCTCTTCGATGCTCAAAGCGGCGAAGACGTTGTTGGTCTGGGGCACAAAGCCCACGCCCTGGCTGACCAGCTTGTTCGCCTTCAGCCCGGTGATGTCCTTGCCGCGGACCACCACGGTGCCCGAATGGACCTTGACGAGCCCGAACATGGCCTTCAGCAGCGTGGATTTGCCGGCCCCGTTCGGGCCGATGATTCCGATCAGTTCACCCTTGCGGGCCTCGATGCTGCAGCCGTTGAGGATGTTGACGCCGGGAAGGTACCCGGCCACCAGGTCCTTGACAGTAACCACGGCGTCGCCGGACTGTGCCGGATGGGCGGCGGGGGCCGCGCTGGTTGCGCTCATTTCTTGTCCTTGTCGTCGAGTCCGGACACCACGATTTCCGGGGCAATGATGCCGGCATTTTCGGTACCAACGATCGATTCCTCGTCGGCTTCCAGTTCGGCTTCGAGTTCCTTGATGCCTTCGGCGTCGCCGAGATCCACGTCGTGGTGTGCGCCCAGGTAGGCATCGATCACCGCAGGGTTCTTCATCACGTCCGCCGGCGGGCCTTCCGCCACGATCTTGCCCTCGGCCATCACCACCACCCAGTCGGCGATGTGCCGCACCATGTTCATGTCGTGTTCGACGAACAGCACGGTCATGCCTTCGGATTTCAGGTTCTTGATGTGGTCCAGCAGGGACTGCGTGAGTGCCGGGTTGACGCCGGCCATGGGCTCATCCAGCATCACAAGCTTCGGCCGGACCATCAGGGACCGGGCCATCTCCAGGAGCTTGCGCTGTCCGCCGGACAGGGACGCTGCGTAGTCGTCCTTCTTTGCATCCAGCTTGAACTTCTCCAGCAGGACGTTGGCCTGCGCAGTGATTTCCTTCTCCCTGCCGCCCCAGATGCCCTTGAACAGGGCCTTGGACAGCCGCTCGCCGGGCTGGTCCGCGGCCCCGAGCCGCATGTTTTCCATCACCGTGAGCTTGCCCATGACCTTGGTCAGCTGGAACGTCCGCACCATGCCCAGCCGGGCAAGTTTGTACGAGGAGACGCCGGCGATGTTGTGGCCCTCGAACTGCCACTTGCCCGAGTTGGGAGTGTCGAACCCCGTCAGGAGGTTGAACAGCGTAGTCTTGCCTGCCCCGTTCGGTCCGATCAGTGCGGTGATTTTGTGCCGCGGGATTTCGAGGTATTCCACGTCCACGGCGTTGATGCCGCCGAAGCTGCGGCTGATGTTCTCGGCCACCACAATCGGATCGCGCTTCTTGCAGCCGGGACCGGTCTCGTCCACCGCGATGGGGCGGGTGTCCGTCATGTAGTCGACTTTTTCGTGCCGGGGTACTGCGTTCTGCTCGCTCATGCGAATGCAAGCTCCTTCTTGTTGCCGAAGACGCCCTGCGGCCGGAAAATCATCAGCAGCATCAGCGCCACACCCACCAGGATGAACCGGAGCTGGCCAGCCTGGACCGTGGACAGCCAGGTGATGATCCCGGACTCGATCAGGCCGCTGAGGATTCCCTGCGTCAGGGAGAGCACCACCCAGAAGATCATGGCGCCGATGACTGGCCCCAGCACGGTAGCCATGCCGCCGAGCAGGAGGCAGGTCCAGAGGAAGAACGTCAGTTCGGTGCCGTAGTTGGCGGGCTGGATGGCACCCCGGGGCAGGGTGAAGATCATTCCGGCGAGGGCGCCCAGGACGCCGCCAATGATCAGTGCCTGCATCTTGTAGGCGTAGACGTTCTTTCCCAGCGAACGGACTGCGTTCTCGTCCTCACGGATACCCTTCAGGACCCTTCCCCAGGGGCTGCGCATCAGGAGCCAGACCAGGAGGCCGGCGACGATCACCAGGGACCAGCCCACCACCCGGATGAACACATCGCGGTTGTTCATGCCCATGGGATAGGTGCCGGGCGGGAACGGGTTCATCGCGAAGAACCCGCCTTCAAAGGCGGCCAGGCCGTTTGCCGAGCCGGTGACGGCTGTCCAGCCGTTGGTGGTGACCAGGTAGCGGACGATTTCCGCTGCCGCGATGGTGACAATGGCCAGGTAATCGGCCCGCAGGCGGAGGGTTGGAATGCCGAGGATAAGGGCGAAGACCGCTGCCGCCACCACGGCGATGAGGAGGGCCAGGAAGAAAGGGGCCTTGAACGTCAGCGTGGAGATGGCGAAGCCATAGGCGCCAACGGCCATAAATCCGGCCTGGCCGAAGTTCAGCAGGCCCGAATAGCCAAAGTGGACTGCGAGGCCCAGCGCGGCCAGTGCGTAGGCGGCCGTGGTGGGGCTGATGAGTTCACCGAAGGCGTTGGACAAAATACTTGCAAAATCCATGATTGGTCCTTCCTATCCCACGCGCTCGCGGCGGCCCAGGATGCCCTGCGGCCGGATCAGCAGGACGAGGATCATCACGCCCAGCGGGATGACATATTTGAGGTCTGCCGGCGCACCGAAGACGGTGGTCAACTCGGTGAAGATGCCGACGACGATGGAGCCGATGAGCGCCCCGAAGACTGTGCCGAGACCGCCGAGGGTGACACCCGCGAAGATCAGCAGCAGGATCTGCGAGCCCATGTTGAAAGAGACACCCGGCCGGTAATAGGCCCAGAGAATGCCTCCCAGGGAGGCGAGGACGCCGCCCACGATCCAGACAATGCGGATGACCCCGTCGACGTCGATGCCGGAGGCCGCAGCCAGTGCCGGATTGTCGGCGACTGCCCGCGTTGCCTTGCCCAGGCGGGTCTTCATCAGGACCAGGCCCACCGTCACGATCACCACGGCACAGATGATCAGCGACCACAGATTGTTGGGAGAGACGGAGATCGGGCCCAGCTGGATCTCGGCGCTCTGCGCGCCCGGAAGCTGCTCGGTGGCGCCGCCGAAGTAGAACAGGATGACGTAGCGGGCCGCGAGGGCCAAACCAATGCTGACGATCATCATCGGGACCAGCCCGGTGCCGCGGCGCCGCAATGGCCTCCACAGCCCCGCATCCTGGACGTATCCCACCAGCCCGCCTCCCACCAGTGCCAGGATGAGCGTGAGCCAGAACGGCAGCCCCATGGCGTTGAAGGCGAAGACCAGCACGGCTCCGAGGGTGACCATTTCACCGTGCGCAAAGTTGGTCAGGCCTGTGGTGCCGAAAATGAGGGACAGGCCAACGGCGGCAAGGGCGAGCAGCAGTCCGAAGCTCAGTCCTGCAACCAGCCTGTTGGTCAGGTCCTGCGCGAAGTTGCCCTGCTGGACCACAATGCCGGCACCGAAGGCGAAGATGGTGGTCTGGTTGGATGTCTGGCCGAACGCCAGCTGCCTGGGGTTTTCCTGCCCTTCGGCCAGTGCCACGCCTTCGGGGAGCGTGGATTCGTCCAGCTCAACTTGATACGTGCCTGACTTCGGCACGCCGATGTTCCATGATCCGTTGGCGTTTGAGGTGGTGGAACCCTCGAAGCCTTCACCGGAAACACTGATTTTTACATCAGGCAGTGGTGCTCCGGCGTTGCGCAGGAAGCCGCTGATGCTGAAATTCGAACTGGTCGACGACGGGGATGGTGTCGGCGATGGGGAAGTGGCCTGTGACGCCGGAGCGACGACGAGCAGGATTGCCACGACTGAGGCGAAGATGGCCCCCACCGCTCTTAGCAATCCCCGCTGCCGTCGGTGCGGCAGGCCTTGGGGTGTACTTCTCAAAATGAAAAACCTCCACTTGGGGGGTGGCCAGGGTGCGCCCTTGCAACCGCTGCAAACGTCACGGGACGGACGACGCGAACGAACTGCAGGTTGGGGCCTGATTGTGATGTCCGTCACCGTGTGTGGCCTATGTTACCGCCCGTCAGGCGCAAATTACGGCTCCGGAGGAGACCAACCGGTCGCGATCGCATAACAACTGCAGCGGCCGGGGGGCTCCTGCAGAATGTGTTCGCCAAGAAACTTCTGGTGCTCAGGGGTGTTTCCCGTGGTCAGCCAGCCCGATGCCCGGCATGGAGGGCGGAACCCGCTGTTGCCCGGGGCCGGATCACGGTTAGGTTTCGGCCATGCCTGCGGGGGAACTTATTGGAGCGTGGGCGCGTAGATATTGGTAGCGTGGCTTGTAGTTCACGACTCAACCTTTACTTGGAGGACACCAGCAATGGCACTTGGCGGAAACCCGATCTTCAACGGAAAGAATTTCCGTGGAGCGACGCAGGCACCGCGTGTCCCGCAGGCGCCTTACGGTCAGGCACAGTACGGCCAGCAGCCCTACGGACAGCAGTCGTTTGGCCGTGCCCCCGGCCAGGTGATGGACCCGCAGGCCGGCTACGCGCAGCAGGGCATGACCAGCGAGCAGCTCCAGCAGATGTACAACCAGCCGGCGGCGGGTCCCGCGGACACCGGCCGGATGACGTACGACGACGTCATCGTCAAGACCACCGCCTGCCTCGGAGTCCTGCTGGCAGGCGCTGCCGTGACCCTGTTCGTCAGCATGGGCCTTGCCAGCATCCTGATGATTGCCGGCGCCCTGGGTGGATTCGTCCTGGCCATGGTGAACACCTTCAAGAAGCAGCCCTCCCCGGCCCTGATCCTTGCGTACGCCGGGCTGGAAGGCCTGTTCCTCGGCGGACTCACCCGTGTGCTCGACCTCGCCTACCCGGGTGTTGGCCTGCAGGCGGTCGTTGGCACCCTGTCCGTGTTCGCCGTGACACTGCTCCTGTTCAAGAGCGGCAAGGTCCGGGCAACTCCCAAGGCGATGAAGTTCTTCATGATCGCCCTGGTGGGGTACGCCCTGTTCTCCCTGGTCAACATGGTCATGATGCTGACCGGCCTGACCACCGAACCGTTCGGCCTGCGCAGTGGCATTATCGGCGTGGTCATCGGCATCCTGGCCATTGGCCTGGCCGCGTTTTCCCTGGTGATGGACTTTACCAGCATCGAGGCCGGCGTGCAGGCCGGTGCGCCGCAGCGCTTCTCCTGGACCGCAGCCTTCGGCCTGACGGTCACGCTGGTCTGGCTCTACGTGGAGATCATCCGGGTCCTGGCCATCCTCCGCGGCGAGGACTAGCGCCCAGGCGGCGTCCGCCGTCGTACTTTTCATCACAGCTAAGGGCTCCCGTCCGTGCTTTAGGCACGGACGGGAGCCCTTAGTCGTTGTGGTCCTAGCTGAGGCGCAGGGCCCCCGCTGCCGGGGTCACCGTGAAGATCTCGGGAGCCGCGTAGCCGGCTTCCGAAAAGGCGCGTACGACGGCGGCACGCACCTGCTGCTCCACCGCCACCGGGGTGAGGGCGATGGCAGCGCCTCCGAAACCGCCGCCGGTCATCCGCGCGCCGATGGCCCCGTTGGTGCGTGCGGTTTCCACTGCCAGGTCCAGTTCGGGGCAGGAAATTTCGAAATCGTCCCGCATGGAGGCGTGGCTGGCATCCAGCAGCTCCCCGATGGCACCGGGGCCAGCGCCGGCGAGCAGCTCCACTGTCTGCAGGACCCTGCTGTTCTCGGTGACCACGTGGCGCACGCGCCGGTAGGTGACCTCATCCAGGAGGCTCTTCGCCCTGGGCAGGTCGGCAACCTGGACATCACGGAGTGCTTTGACTCCAAGAATCCTGGCGCCGAGCTCGCAGGAAGCCCGGCGTGAGGCGTAGCCGCCGTCGGCATGGGAGTGCGAGACCTTGGTGTCGATCACCAGCATTACCAGGCCTGCGGACTCAGCGTCGAACGGAACCAGTTCCACGCCCTGGTCACGGCAGTCCAGGAACACCGCGTGGCCCTTCGAGCCGCGGAGGGACGCGGACTGGTCCATGATTCCCGTTGGGGCTCCGACGAACTCGTTTTCCGCGCGCTGGGTGGTGAGGACCATGTCCTCGGCTTCCAACCCGGCGCCGGTCAGGTCGTTCAGGGCCGAGATGACGGCGCACTCGATGGCGTGCGAGGACGAGAGCCCGGCGCCCAGCGGCACGGTGGAATCGAGCAGCAGGTCCATGCCGGGCACGGCTATTCCCCGCTGTTGCAGGGCCCAGATGACGCCCAAGGGATATTTCGTCCAGCCCTTCGCTGAATCCGGCTCCAGGGAGTCGATGGCGGTGCTGAAAGTTCCCTGGTCGCCGTAGGTGGACAGCAGCCTCACCATCGGGTCCGCCCGGACTTTGATGGCAACCCGCGCGGTCTTGTCGATGGCGAACGGAAGCACAAAGCCGTCGTTGTAGTCCGTGTGCTCCCCGATCAGGTTGACGCGCCCCGGTGCCTGCCAGACGCCGTCGGGAACCGCGCCAAACTCCTGTTCGAACCGGGCGGCCAGCTCAGGCGCGCTCATGCGTGGACACCTTCGGACCGGGTCCGGGCCGGGGTGCCTGCGGACGCGGGCACTGTGACAGCCCGGAGCCGCTCAGCCACGCTTTCGGGCGTGGTGTCGTTGATGAAGGCGCCCATAGCGGCCTCGGACCCGGCGAGGTACTTGAGCTTGTCCGCTGCCCGGCGGGGGGAGGTCAGCTGGAGGTGCAGGTAGCTTGCGGGGCGTAGCACGTCGTCCAGGGGTGCCTGGTGCCAGGCCGAAATGTAGGGCGTCGGTGTCGGGTAGAAGGCGTCAATCCGTTTGAGGAGATCCAGGTAGACATGGGCGAGTTCGTCCTTTTCCGCACCGGTCAGGGCGGCGAGGTCCGGGACCTGGCGGTGCGGGACGAGGTGGACTTCCAGTGGCCAGCGCGCGGCGAAGGGAACATAGGCGCTGAAGTTCTCGCCTTCCATCACCATGCGGCTCCCGTCATTGCGTTCCGCCTGCAGGAGTGAACCCGTGAGCGTCTGGCGGCCATCTGACCCATCATAGAATTTCCGCGCCGCAGCCCCGAGCGTGGCTGCCCTCGGCGTGACGTAGGGGTAGGCGTAGATCTGGCCGTGCGGGTGGTGCAGCGTCACACCAATGTCTGCGCCGCGGTTTTCGAACGGAAAAACCTGCCGGATCCCCGGGATCCTACTCAGGGCCTCCGTGCGGTGCGCCCAGGCTTCCACTACGGTCCGGGCGCGGGCCTCACTGAGTCCACTGAATGACCCCGTGTGGTCCGGAGTGAAGGACACCACTTCGCAGCGCCCGTATGCCGGGCCGGCGGTTCCCCAGGCCGGGGCCTGCGGGATTCGGCCGGCAGCGGGACCAAGGGAGGGGAAGCGGTTCTCGAACACCACAACGTCATAGTCGGGCGCGGGGATTTCGGACGGATTGTCTGCGGTGGTGGGGCAGATGGGGCACTGGTCGGCCGGCGGCAGATGCGTCCGGGCCTGCCGGTGTGCGGCGACGGCCACCCACTCATCCGTGAGCGCGTCGAAACGGACTTCTCCAGGCGCGGCACGGTGGGGGAGCTCCCGGAGGTCGGTGACCGAGTCAGCGGTGCGGGTGGCGGCGCCGGATCCGGCGTCGTCGAAATAGAGCAGCTCGCGGCCATCGGCGAGCTGCGTGCTGGTGATTCCTGTCATGGCTGGGGTCCTTTGCGAGCGTGGTGTTGTATTCATCATGCCAGAATCAGCTCAAAAAGGAATATTTTCAAACAAAAAGTAACAAATTGGTCGCCGTGGCACGCCCGTGCAGCCCCCTGTACGGTGGTGCTCATGACTTCAAGCACACCCCCCGGCGCCGGGGCGCCCGCCAGCTACCAGACCTACGCCACCGGCCGTCAGTACGAGATCCGCCGCGGCGGTGCCCTTGCCGTGATCACCGAACTGGCCGCGGGCCTCCGGCTGTACAGCAGGGACGGAATCCAGCTGACAGAAACCTATGGCGACGGCGAGATTTCCCCCGGCGCCGCCGGGATCACGCTCGCGCCGTGGGCCAACCGGGTGGAAGACGGGGTGTGGTACCTCGACGGGAAGAAGCAGCAACTGGACATCACGGAGGTTTCCCGGAACAACGCCAGCCACGGACTCCTTCGGAACTCCGCCTACAGCCTCGTGGACGAGACACAGTTTTCCGTGACCCTTGAGGCCACCGTGTTCCCCCAGCACGGCTATCCGTTCCTGGTACGGCATCGGGTGCAATACCTCCTGCGCGAGGATCTTGGCCTGGAGGTCCGCCAGACCCTCATCAACGACTCCGGCAGCCGGGCGCCATTCGTGCTCGGTGCCCATCCGTGCCTTCGGCTGGGCGACGCCGAGATGGCCAACCTGGTGCTGACCGTTTCCGCCAACACCCGCCTGGTGGCGGACGGGCGCCTGATCCCGCGCAGCTCGGAACCTGTCAGCGGAGACAGCGATTTCCGCCATGGCCAGCGGGTGGGGAGCCTTGACATCGATGTGGCACTGACGGATCTGGTGTTCGACGGCGGCGCTGCCCGCCATACGCTCAGTTCACCGGACGGACGCAGCGTGACGCTGTGGCAGGACGCGAACTGCAGTTACGTCCACATCTTCGTGACAACCCAACTCCCGGGCCGGCCGCGGGCCGTGGCCATCGAACCAATGACCGGGCCGGCAAACGCCTTCAACTCAGGTGACGGACTGCGGTGGCTTGCACCTGGCGAATCCTTCACCATGGCATGGGGCATCGAAGCCACGTTGGGCGACGCCGGATAGCCGTTTCGCATAAGGGGCGAAGCTGAGGAAGTATTAGGCTATGACGCCAGCCGAGGACGCCACCCCATCCGCCGCAACCCCGGGCGCACAGGCACCGGGCCCGGTCCGGCCTGCTGAAAAGCCCCGCCCGCCACGTGTAAAGGCTGACCGGGAACTGGACCAGGACATCCCCTACGGTGTCCGCATCGCGGCGTCGTGGGCCTGGCGGATCGGGCTCATCCTGGTGGTGGGCGGCGCCCTGGTCTGGCTGTTGAGCCGGGTCAGCTTCCTCATCATCCCTGTGATGGTGGCCGCGCTGCTGGCGGGACTCCTGAGTCCTGTGGTGCGCTGGCTGCGGCGCAGGCGCGTACCCAACGGTGCCGCGGTGGCCATCACGGTGCTTGGCTTCATCGGCCTGATCGTCGGGGCCCTCGCCCTCGTGGGCCGCCAGCTCGCCTCAGGCTTCGGCGAGCTCTGGGCCCAGGCCCTGACGGGCGTCAAACAGGTCCAGGACTGGCTGGCCGACGGGCCGCTGCATCTGACGGCGGACCAGATCGACCAGTACCTCAAGGAAGCCACCGCTGCCTTGCAGGACAACACCAGCAGCATCCTCAGCGGGGCCTTGTCCTTCGGGAGCACAGCCGGCCACTTCGCCGCAGGCCTGGTCCTTGCCCTCTTCATCCTGATATTTTTCCTGCTGGAAGGCGACAGGATCTGGGCCTTCATTGTCCGCCTGCTGCCCAAGAAGGCGAGGGCTGCCACTTTCGGCGCCGGACGCCGGGGCTGGGCGTCCATGGTCAGCTATGCGCGGATCCAGATGTTTGTGGCGTTTGTTGACGCGGTGGGAATTGGCGTAGGAGCGGCGATCATCGGCGTCCCGCTGGCGCTTCCGCTGAGCGTGCTGGTGTTTATTGGCTCCTTCATTCCAGTGGTGGGTGCCCTGGTGACCGGTGCCATCGCCGTCCTCCTGGCTCTCGTGGCCAACGGTCCCATCAACGCCCTGATCATGCTGGCCATCGTCCTGCTGGTCCAGCAGCTGGAGAGCCACATCCTGCAACCCCTGGTGATGGGCAAGGCCGTGGCACTGCATCCCGTGGCCGTGATCCTCAGCGTGGCAGCAGGTTCCTACCTTGCAGGTATCCCCGGCGCGCTGTTCTCCGTGCCCATCCTCGCCGTAGCAAACTCTGCGATTCGCTACATCGCGGCCAGAACGTGGGAACATGAACAAGTGCTGGTAACCCCCGAAGGGCCAGTGACGCTTGGCCCGGAGCCTGATGACAGCATCAAGGAAGTCCGGTTGCCGGGCGGCCGGTCCCTCCGCGGCAAGGATGCCGCAGCCAGTACAGACTCATCCCATTCGGAGGGCCAGGCCTGACCGTCGGCCTGCCCACCGGAGCCGAACCGACCCAAGGAGTACAGTCCGTGAACACCCTCGAAACACTTCCCGTCACGCTGGACGATGTCCTGGAGGCGCAGAAGCTGCTCGAGGGCATTATTACCCGGACCCCCGTGGAATCCTCACGGGCCCTCGGCGGCATGGTGGGCGGCGACGTCTACTTCAAGTGCGAAAACCTGCAGCGGGCGGGGTCCTTCAAGGTGCGCGGAGCCTATGTGCGGATGGCCCGGCTGTCCCCAGAAGAGAAGAAGCGCGGCGTGGTGGCTGCCTCGGCAGGTAACCACGCGCAAGGTGTTGCGGTCGCTGCCAAGGCGCTCGGCATCAAGGCCCGCATCTACATGCCGCTGGGTGTAGCCCTCCCCAAGCTGGCGGCCACCCGAAGCCACGGTGCGGAGGTGGTCCTCCACGGCCACAACGTGGACGAGGCCCTCGCCGAGGCCCAGCGCTATGCGAATGAAACCGGCATGGTGTTTGTCCACCCCTTTGACAACGTTGATGTGGTTTCCGGCCAGGGCACCGTTGGACTGGAGATCCTGGAACAGATCCCGAACGTGGACACCATCCTCATGGGTGTTGGTGGCGGCGGACTCCTGGCCGGTGTCGCCGTTGCCGTGAAGGCCAGGGCCCGCGAACTCGGGCGGGAGATCCGCATCATCGGAGTCCAGGCCGAAAACGCGGCCGCCTATCCGCCGTCCCTGGCCGCTGACGCCCTGGTGCCGCTGAAGAAGGTTTCCACCATGGCCGATGGGATCGCCGTGGGCCGCCCCGGCCAGTTGCCGTTCAGCATCATCCGTGAACTTGTGGATGACGTGGTCACTGTCAGTGAGGATTCCCTGGCGCGTGCGCTGATCTTCCTCCTGGAACGGGCCAAATTGGTGGTGGAACCCGCAGGGGCTGTGGGAGTCGCCGCGCTGATGGACGGGAAAATCGAGAACCCCGGTACCACCGCCGTGATCCTGTCCGGCGGCAACATCGACCCCATGCTGATGCTCAAGGTCATCCAGCGTGGCCTGTCGGCAGCCGGCCGCTACATGACGGTGCGGATGATGCTCGATGACCGGCCCGGTTCGCTGGCCACCATCGCCCGGATCATTGCCGAGAACGACGCCAACGTCACGGGGCTGGATCACACGCGCGTGGGCGGCTCCATCAGCATGGGCGACGTCTCCATTACCGTTAATCTTGAGACGAAGGGCCATGAACATTGCGAACAGGTCCTGGGGGCCCTTCGCGCCGAGGGCTTCCAGCCGATAGTGGTGCATTAGGAGCAGCCATGCTGGATGCGATGGGGGACGGCACGCCACGGAGCAGGGAAACCACCGCGTCGCGCGCCAAGGGCGGCCTGCTGGTATCCGCCGGCTTTGTGGCACTGCTCTTCGTGATCGAAGTGGTCAACATGCTGACCCTGCATGCCCTAAACAGGACGTTCGGGCTGCGGCCGCGCTCCGCAGACGGCCTCCTGGACATCCTCACGTTTCCGCTTCTCCATGCCAACCTGAACCATCTGCTCTCCAACGCCCTTCCGCTGGTGGTCTTCGGCTTCCTGGTGTTCCTGTCCGGCCTGCGGGTGTTCCTGACGGCCCTGGCGTTCAGCTGGCTGGGTTCCGGACTGACGGTTTGGCTCATTGGCGACGGCGGAATCACTGTGGGAGCCTCGGGCCTGGTCTTCGGCCTGTTCGCGTTCCTCCTGGTGCGGGGCTTCTTTAACCACAGCTGGCGGCAGATCCTCCTGGCCGTGGTGCTTTTTATGGTCTACGGCAGCATCCTGCTGGGGGTGCTGCCGATCATGGGAGGCTTCATCTCCTGGCAGGCCCACCTGGGCGGCGCGGCGGGCGGCGTGGCAGCCGCACTCCTGCTGCGCCCCAAACACGCCAAAACGCCGGCCCCCTGAGGGGGACCGGCGTCCGTGGTGCGCTCGTCAAAGACTGCGTCAGCCGACGTACGGCTTGGCGGAGATGATCTCCACCGTGATGTCCTTGCCGTTCGGCGCGGTGTAGCTGAGCGTTTCGCCCTCTTTGTGGCCAACGATGGCGGCGCCGAGTGGTGATTTTTCGCTGAAGACGTCCAGATCCGAGTCGCCGGCGATCTCCCGGGACCCCAGCAGGAACGTCTCTTCGTCACCGGCGATCTTGGCGACCACCAGCATGCCGGGCTCCACGATTCCGTCATCGGCCGGGGCTTCGCCCACCTGTGCATCACGCAGAAGCGCCGTCAGCTGGCGGATCCGGGCTTCAATCTTGCCCTGCTCTTCCTTGGCTGCGTGGTAGCCGCCGTTTTCCTTGAGGTCGCCCTCCTGGCGGGCAGATTCGATCTTCTGGACAATCTCCGCACGGCCAGCGCCGGAAAGGTGGTCCAGCTCTGCCTTCAGGCGGTCAAAAGCTTCCTGGGTGAGCCAGGCTGCAGGCGCGCTGTTGGTGGTAGACACGGACTTCTCCTAATGGTCATACATGCAAAAGACCCCGCCACGGTGGCCACTTGTGGAACTCAGTAACCAGCTCAGCGGGGTAAAGGTATTGATTCATTGTAGTCAATACTGTGGAGATAACCCAACGGGGAAGCGGTGCAGATCACACCGTGTCACTTTCAGCCCCCGGGAATCCAGCAGCTGTCCACCACGCCGGAAACCGACAGTGACTCCGTCCGGACCGCCACGCGCTGCGCGACTGTCCTGCCGCCGTCGGCCGATTTGTCCGCCTCGCCGGGCGGAATGTCCACCACTTTCCAGCCCACCACCGCGAACTTGGAATCAAGGGCTTTCACCGCACACTTGACGGCCGTGCCGGGCTCCCTGGTGACCTGGAAATCGATCTCCGCCTGGGTGGCGTCAATGGTGCTGAAGCCGATGTCCTTGAACGTCACGGCGGAGACGGCCGAGGACGTGGAGACCCAGGCCATGAATCCCACCCCGGCCGCCAGGGCCGCCACGGCGATGCCGCGCTTGGCCGCCCGTGAAAGGGGCTGCTTTTGACTGCCATAACGATTGGCTAGGCTAGTGTCTGCAGGCGGGGACACGGCGGGCTGATCCTGGGTAGTCACCAGTCCAGTTTAGTTCGGATCCGGGCCGTGCCCGTCCCCGCGGATCATGCAGCAGGTCCCGGACGCCCGTGCATGCCGTCCGCGCCCCAGCCGTCACGTTCAGCAGCCGTTCAGCCACCTGGCCCGAGCGGCAGCCCCTCCCAAGATAAGGAGCCGTCCTTCGATGACAGCGTCCACCCATACTCAGGCTCCGCTCCGCCTGCTCGCCGTCCATGCGCACCCGGATGACGAGTCCAGCAAGGGCGCAGCCACCATGGCCATGTACGCTGCCGCAGGCGTGGAGGTCATGGTGGCCACCTGCACCGACGGGTCCCGCGGCGATATCCAGAATCCAGCCGTCGAGCATGCAGCCCACCCCAAGCGGGACATGGCCGGAGCGCGTCGGCTGGAGATGGACCAGGCGGCCCGGATCCTCGGCATCAGCCAGCGCTGGCTGGGGTTTACCGATTCGGGGCTGCCCGAGGGAGACCCGTTGCCGCCCCTTCCGGCGGGATCATTCGCCCTCCAGCCGCTGGAGCGCGCAGCAGCCCCCCTGGTCAGGCTGGTCCGGGAATTCCGGCCGCAGGTGATCGTCAGCTATGACGAGAACGGGGGATACCCGCACCCTGACCACATCATGGCGCACCGGGTGGCCGTCGAGGCCTTTGCGGCCGCCGGCGATCCGGACCGCTACCCGGGAACGGGTCCGGCGTGGGAACCCAGCAAGCTCTATTACGACCGCGCCTTCAGCCCCGCGCGGTTCCGGGCCCTTCACTTCGCCCTTGAGGAGGCAGGGCTGCAGTCCCCTTATGCCGAGCGGCTTGCCGCCTGGCTGGAATCTGACGCCGAGGGCCACACCCCGCCGCCGGGTGTCCATCCCACCACCACGCAGATTGACTGCGGTGACTATTTTGAGGCGCGTGATGACGCCCTCCGCGCACACAGCACGCAGGTGGATCCGCTGGGCTTCTTCTTCGCTGTGTCCGCGGACATGCAGCGCCGTGTGTGGCCGTGGGAGGACTACTCGCTGATCGAGTCCAGGGTTCCTGCCACTTTCCCGGAGAAAGACCTGTTCGCCGGGCTAAGATAGATGCGGCAGATTGTTCTATGCCGTGTAGAAAAGCAGTGGGATGATCCGGGTCCAGCCGATCCGGGTGCGGAAACCGTCGCCGGCTGCCCACCATTTTCCATAGAAGGTTAAACCGTGCATCACTTGCTCCTCACCCTGTCCAGCACACCCTCGCCCCTGCCCACGCCCGGCCTGCGCGAGGGCATCACCGAGGACCAGATCACCCCGGGCCTGTGGGGCTTCATCATGACGGCCTTTTTCGTCCTGGCCACCACCCTGCTGATCGTGGACATGGTCCGCCGCATCCGGCGGGTCCGGTACCGGGCCCAGGTGGAAGAGGAACGCCAGGCCGCCGCGGAAGCTGCGGACATCGAGGCGGACGACGTGCGCCTCCCGGTGGAGGAGGACGTCCAGGCACAGGACGGCCCTGCCGCGAACCAGCCGGGCACCAAGGACTGAAGCACGCTCCGGAACGTTCCGTAGACTGGGTCCTGCCGGCAGTATTCCCTGCAGTGAGTCGCCAGAGGTGCACGGATGAACAGCAACAGCCCCAGCCCTTCCGCCGCGGACGGAGCGGTTGCCGCCAATGTGTTGGGCGCCGAACCTTCGGCCTACCTCCGGCAGCACGCGGACAATCCCGTGCACTGGCAGCCGTTCGGCGCGGCGGCCTTCGCCGCCGCAGCCGCGCGCGATGTTCCGGTGTTCCTGTCCATCGGCTACGCGGCCTGCCACTGGTGCCACGTGATGGCCCATGAATCGTTCGAGGACCAGGAAACCGCCGACTACCTGAATGCGAACTTCGTGGCCATCAAGGTGGACCGGGAAGAACGTCCGGACGTCGACTCGGTTTACATGGCCGCCACCCAGGCCATCAGCGGCGAGGGCGGCTGGCCGATGTCCGTCTTCCTTACCCCGGAGGGCCTGGCCTTCCACGCCGGCACCTACTTTCCACCGCGGCCGATGCCCGGCCGGCCTTCGTTCCGGCAGGTCCTTGAGGCTGTCCGGGAAGCGTGGCAGGAGCGGCGCGATGCGGTGGAACAGAATGCCACGAACCTGGCCCAAAGCCTGGGCGGCGCACAGCTCTCCGCCGCCGTGACAGTGTCCGGCCCGCCGCCCCTGCTTGACCCCGGGCTGCTGCCCACCGCTGTGGAGTCGCTCGCACGCTCGGAGGACACCGACGACGGCGGCTTTGGCGCCGCCCCGAAGTTCCCGCCGTCGGCCGTGCTGGAATTCCTTATCAGGCACGCCGCTGTCCCCTCGGACACTGCTGACGCCGCCCGGGACATGGCGGGCCGGACGCTGGCGGCCATGGCGCGGTCGGCCCTGTTCGACCAGCTGGATGGCGGTTTTGCCCGGTACTCGGTTACCCGCGACTGGTCAGTCCCGCACTTCGAAAAGATGCTCTACGACAATGCCCAGCTGCTCCGTACCTACATCCACTGGGTGCGCCTGGGAGGCAACGAAGTGTTCCCGGCGGCAGAAGCCGCGGACGTCGCAGGGAGGACGGCGGAATGGATGCTGGCCGGACTCGGCCTGGGTGCCGGCAGCAACAACGGCTCGCTGCCGGCAGCGCTTGCCTCGTCCCTTGACGCTGATTCCGTGGTGGATGGTGAACACCATGAGGGCGCCAGCTACCTGTGGACCGCAACGGGCCTGCAGGAGGTGCTGGGCGAGGAGGACGGCGCAGCTGTGGCCCGGCTGATGAACGTGGGCCGGGCGGGGACGGTGTCAGCGTTCGGCTCGCCGCTGCACCCGGCGCGGCGCCTAGACGATGCCGCGGCAGAGTTGTGGGCGCGGGTCCGTCCCACCCTGCTGGCCGCCAGGAACCTTCGTCCGCAGCCGGCCCGCGACGACAAAGTGGTGGCCGGCTGGAACGGGCTGGCAGTCGCGGCGCTCGCCGAAGCCGGGGCTGTCCTGGGCCGCGACGACTTCGTGGCTGCGGCCGAATCCATTGCCCGCTACCTTGGGCAGGTCCATTGGCAGGCGGGACGCCCGGTGCTGATCCGGGTTTCGCACGACGGTTCGGCGCGCGGAATCGAGGGGCTGCTCGAAGACTACGCCTTCTGTGCCGAGGGGATGTTCGCCCTCTACTCAACCACCGGCCGGGCACGCTGGTATCGCTTCGGCGAGCAGCTGGTCCGGGCCGCCACGGAGCGTTTTGTGGTGGCCGGCCGGCTTGTTGACTCCGCCGGGGGAGACAGCCAGGTCCGGGCGGCCCAGGCCGGCCAGTCGGGCCTGGACCCGTTCGACAACGCCACCCCCAGCGGCGCCGCGGCGTTCGCCGGTGCCCTGCTCAGCTACGCAGCTCTTTCCGGTTCCGTGGAACATCGTGCCTTGGCCTCGCAGGTCCTCGCGCTCCTGCCGCCGCTGGCCGGCCGGGCACCGCGGGTGGCCGGCTGGCTCCTGGCAACCGCCCAGGCCGACCTCGCAGGCCCCGTCGAGGCAGCCGTTGTGGGACCGGCCGGCCCGGAACGGTCGGCATTGCACCGGGAGCTGCTCAACTCGGCCAGTCCCGGCCTGGTGATAGCAGTGGAGGACGACGGCGGCGCGGAAGTTCCGCCGTCGGACGCCCCTTCCGGAGGGGCGGCTGTCCATTCCGGAGGGGCGCCTGTCCCGCTGCTGGCAGGCAGGCCGGCCGGACCGGGAGGAGTCCCGGTAGCCTATCTGTGCCGGAACATGGTTTGTGAGCGCCCGGTGGCCACGGCAGAGGACCTGCGGGCGCGGCTCCGGCAGATGGCGGGTGCGGGTCCCGTCAGCTGAGGACGGCGATGAGGATGGCCGCGAAATGCGCGCCGAAGGCGAACACTGTCAGCGCGTGGAAGAGTTCGTGGAAGCCGAAATGCTGGTAGCTGAAGTTGGGCTTTTTGAGCGCATAAAACACGGCCCCGGTGATGTACAGGACACCGCCGGCGCAGATCAGCACGGCCGCAGGGACGCTGGCGGCGAAGAACTCCGGCAAGTAGAACAGCGATCCGCAGCCGAGGGCGATGTAGATGGGCACATACAGCCAGCGCGGGGCATCCGTCCACAGGAGGCGGAAGAGGACGCCAAGGATTGCGCCGGACCAAATGACCCAGAGCAGCAGGACGGCTTTTGGCTGCTCCAGCAACGACCATGCCAGCGGTGTGTAGCTGCCGGCGATGACCAGCATGATGTTGGTGTGGTCCAGGCGTTTCAGCACCTTCTTCACGCCGGGGGACCAGTTGCCGCGGTGGTAGATAGCGCTGATGCCGAAGAGCAGGACACCGGTGGCGGCGTAGATTGCCGAGGTGAGCTTGCGGTCCGGGGTGGGCGCCGCTGACACAAGAATGATGCCCGCGATCAGGGCGAGCGGGGCGGCCACCGTGTGGATCCAGCCGCGCCACCTGGGCTTGATCATCAGGAGTTCGGCCAGCCGGACGGCGGCTTCGTCGACAGGACTGTGGCCACCCGGTCCGGGTGCGCTGCCGCCGGCGGGAGTCTGGCTTGTCATGGTCCAAGAATATCCGCCCTGCAGCTAAGTTACTCATTGGTAACAAGATGTGACGGTTCCGAAAACCGGCCCCGGCGCCTCCCTGCCGCCTCCGGACGGTAGCCTAGGATGTGCAATGCCGTCGATCAGTAACGGAAGTCAGGTGAGTCTCCTCGTGGAATTGGGTGGGTTCCTCTATGGCTTCTACGAGAGGCGGCTGCTCCGGGAGCTGGCCGGGGGCCGCATCCCCAAGCACATCGGCGTGATGGTGGACGGCAACCGCCGCTGGGCCAAGCAGTTCAACGCCCCCACCAGCCAGGGCCACCAGGCCGGCGCGGACAAGATCCATGAATTCCTCGGCTGGTGCCAGGAACTCGGCGTCAAGGTGGTCACCCTGTACATGCTGTCCACGGACAACATGAGCCGCTCCAGCGAGGAACTGGATCTCCTGATGGGGATTATCGCCAATACCCTGGACCGCCTTGATGAAGACGCCAATATTTCGGTGAACGCCATGGGCGCCCCCGAGCTCCTGCCCGATTACCTGGCAGAGCGGCTCAACAAGCTGACGGCCCGGACCCCGGTGCAGGAAAAGATCCACGTTAACGTTGCCGTGGGGTATGGCGGACGGCGCGAAATTGTCGACGCCGTGCGGGAACTGCTGCATGACGCCGTCGCCAAGGGCTCGGACATCTCCGCGCTCGCCGACAGCCTCTCCGTGGACGACATTTCCCGCTTCCTCTACACCCGTGGCCAGCCCGATCCGGACCTGGTGATCAGGACCTCCGGGGAGCAGCGGCTCTCCGGCTTCCTGATGTGGCAGAGCGCTTACAGCGAGTTCTATTTCTGCGAGGCCCTGTGGCCGGCGTTCCGCAAGGTCGACTTCCTGCGGGCCCTGCGGGACTACGCCGGCAGGCAGCGGCGCTTCGGCGCCTGACTCCGGTTCATCTGTAATTCACAAACCGGTAACAGGAATCGCCGGAGGATGACTCCGGAAATTACTGGCAGGGGATTTACGTTGTAACCATCAGCAGGCAAAACCGCCGGCTGTTCGGGGAGGCCAGTACATGGAGCGAACTTTCGCACCGGTTGTATGGGAGGCCGAGTCCGGCCTCCAGGCCGAACCGCCTCACCAATAACAATTCCGGGCATGTGCCCGGGGCTGGAGTCGATGTGGCTACTTCTGAACTACTGCCCGAAGGTGTTTCCAAGGGACAGAAAGCTACCTCTCGCACCACGCGAGCTACCTCAAAAACCGGTGCAGCCAACAAAGCTGCGGCCGGTTTTGCCGTCTCCGGAAGGGAAGCCACCATCAGCAGCTTTGTCATCGACACCTCCGTCCTGCTCTCGGACCCGCGCGCGCTGCTGCGCTTCGCCGAGCACGAGGTGATCGTCCCCATCGTTGTCATCACCGAACTTGAGGGGAAAAGGCACGACCCCGAACTGGGCTACTTTGCCCGCAAGGCCCTGCGCCTGCTCGATGACCTCCGCGTGAAGCACGGTGGCCTGAGCCAGCCCATTCCCCTTGGCGACAGCGGCGGCACGCTGATGGTGGAGCTGAACCACATCTCCGCTGACGTGCTTCCGCTCGGGTTCCGCAGCGGCGACAACGACAGCCGCATCCTGGCCGTCGCCAAAAACCTGGCCAACGAGGGCCGGAACGTCACCGTTGTGTCCAAGGACCTGCCCATGCGCGTCAAAGCCTCGGCCATGGGGCTGACGGCCGACGAATACCGCAACGAACTGGTGCAGGACTCCGGTTGGACGGGCATTGCCGAGGTGGAAGCCAGCGAGGACGAAGTCAACACCCTTTACGGCCACGAGCCGGTCTTCATTCCCGCCGCCGCGGAAATGCCGGTCAACACCGGTCTGGTGCTCCTCTCCAACCGCGGCTCGGCACTGGGGCGCGTGGGCGCCGACAAGCAGGTCCGGCTGGTCAAGGGCGACCGTGACGTGTTCGGGCTGCACGGGCGCTCGGCCGAGCAGCGGCTGGCCATCGACATGCTGATGGATCCCGCGGTGGGCATTGTGTCGATCGGCGGCCGGGCAGGCACGGGCAAGTCCGCCCTTGCCCTCTGCGCAGGGCTGGAGGCCGTGCTGGAACGCCGTGAACACCGCAAGGTGATCGTCTTCCGGCCGCTCTATGCCGTGGGCGGCCAGGAGCTCGGCTACCTGCCCGGTTCCGAGGCCGAAAAGATGAACCCGTGGGCGCAGGCAGTCTTCGACACCCTGGGTGCCCTGGTCAGCCAGGAAGTCGTCGAAGAGGTGATGGACCGCGGCATGCTGGAGGTTATGCCGCTGACCCACATCCGCGGCCGCTCCCTGCACGACGCCTTCGTCATCGTTGACGAAGCCCAATCACTGGAGAAAAACGTCCTGCTCACCGTAATGAGCCGGATCGGCCAGAACTCCAAGATCGTGCTCACCCACGACGTCGCCCAGCGCGACAACCTCCGGGTAGGCCGGCACGACGGCATCGCCGCCGTCGTCGAAACCCTGAAAGGACACCCCCTCTTCGGTCACATCACCCTGACCCGCTCCGAACGCTCACCGATCGCAGCCCTGGTGACAGAACTGCTCGAAGGGGCAGAGATCTAAGCCCGCGGTTCCGCAGATGAGGGGCCGTGGTTCCGTTCGTCGGGCCACGGCCCTTCTCCGCCGCTGAGCGACCTTCGCGCCGCTTCGTGGCCATTAACGTGGAGGGTCCAGTCGGGGCGTTTGAATGTTGCCGGGGTGAGACGCACTTTTTGGACGTCCACGGCCTTGCCGCCCCACGCCATGCGGGTGGTGCCGTTGAGTTCGTAGCCGAGGGAGCGGGACACGCCCAGGGAGGCTGCGTTCCAGCTGGCTGCTTCGGATTCGGCCACTTCGGCGCCGAGCCAGTCGAAGGCATAAAGCGCGACGGCGGCGCGCATTTCCTTGCCGAGTCCGCGGCCGTGCACGGATTGCCTCAGCCAGGATCCGGTGCTGACTGTCTTGAGGGTGGCGAAGTCCTTCGCGCCGATGTCCTGGCAGCCGATGACCTCGTTCTCATGCCAGATGCCCAGGAGCAGGGTCCAGTCGTCCGGGGTTGCCTGGCCGCGGCAGCGCCAGTACCACCGGGCCATGTTGGGCCCCAGCTCAGCGGCGGGAAGCTCGGTCCAGGGAGTGCTGAAGGGGTTCCTGGCTGGATCGTGCACACCGCTCGCAGCCGCCGCGACGGCGGCGGGGATATCGTCGTCGGTGAGGGGGCGCAGCACCAGCCTCGGTGTGGTGAGTTGGAGTCCAAACAGGGGCCAGATGGAAGTCAGCGCGGTCATCAGGGAAGCCTAACCGACTGACGGTGGCTCTGGACGGTCAATACCTCGGCTCAGGCGCGGATGTCCCAGGTGATGTGCCGGCGCACGTCCGTGAGGTTCATGGACTCGGCAAGGAAGAGGTCATCCAGCATGTATTCGTCCACCGCGATGATCCGGATCCAGTGGCCATGGTCCGGTGTTGGCTCCTCCAGTGACTGGCTGGACACGCAGACACCCGTCTCGAGGTCGATTCGGACGCGGTTGCGGCCTGGAAGGCACAGGGGCGCTGCCGGATCCGTCGGACGGTATGAGGCGGTGGGGCTCACCGTTGCTTCAAGGACCGGCCGGCCCTCCTGGTCCCCCCGGTGTACGCCGTGAACGTCAACCGCGTTGGTTCCGGGGAACTCCAAAGGCGCCGGCGCATTGCCAGCGAGTTCAACCGGATCCAGGGCCGCCGAGAAGCGGCCGTTCCCGAAGCCTGGCTCGCCGTACGCGGCCTCCGGCCGGCGCCTGACCAGGCCGCCGTCGTCGTAAACGGGCGCCACAAGGTGCGGCGGCAGCAGCCAGGACTTCCGCGTGGAACTGATGTACAGCCCGTCGCGCGAATCGTTGATTCCGGTGGTGCTGTGGAGGACAAGACGGTCGGCGGTTTCCAGCCGAAGCGCTCCGGGCCGGCGCAGCCATGCCCGCACCAGCGGCGCCGCCGGATCAGGGGCGTCGGCAAACGGCTCATCCCAGTATTCAAACCGCAGGGACTGCCACTTCCACGGTGAGGAACGGCACAGGTTGCGGAACATGGCGGTGAGGTCGGTGGCCGCGGCGTTGCTTTCCGGATCCGGCCGGCGCCTGGTGTCCCATGTCGACATATCCACAGTTTACGCGTGGGCCCTGCGCGGCCACGCCGTCATCCAGTAGCATCCGAGGGGTGATCCGACGACTCGATGGACTGTGGGACGCCAGTCCGCTGGCGTTCTGGCTGGTGCTTGCCGCCTGCGCTTATTTCCTGGTGATGGCCGCCCGGCTGACGGTCATCGACGTCCGCCACCACCTGCTGCCCAACCGGATCGTCTTTCCGTCCTATGCTGTGGCCGGGGTGCTGCTGCTGGCCGCCGCCGTGGCGCACGCTGCCGCCGGTTCCGGGGCACTGGCGGAAACACCCGACGGCGGCGCCGAGCTGTGGGGGCTGCCGGCACTGAGGATCCTGGCCGGGGGAGCGGTTCTCTGGGTTTTCTACTTCGTCCTGCGGCTGGTCTACCCGCCCGGCATGGGATTCGGGGACGTCAAGCTCGCCGGTGTCCTGGGGATGTACCTCGGCTATCTTGGCTGGGCGCATGTGTTTGCCGGCACCTTCGCCGCGTTCCTGCTGGGCGGTCTGTGGTCCCTTGCACTGTTGGCGGCACGGCGCGGCACGCTGAAGTCCGCCATCCCGTTCGGCCCGTTTATGCTCGCCGGCGCGGCTGCAGCCATGCTGCTGCCGGCCTGACGGAGCGGGGTGAGGGCAGGCCCGGAGCCTTAGCGGCCCCGGAGCCGTCATTTACCGCGAGCGACCAGTTCGCCGCGTGCTCGGGGTAGGCGTTGACGACCGCGTCCCGCAGCTGCTCCGGCCACGGCAGACAGGCCGACGTTTCGCACTCAAACGTGATGAGTGCGATATTTCTGATTGTGGCCTTAAACACCGGCGGCCGGTCACCTTCCCAGGGAAGGTGACCGGCCGCCGTCATGCGCGAGGCGGTGGCGAACTATGCCTTGTGCGCCGGGGCTGTCATGGTGGTGACGTCCAGTGCCTTGTCCAGATCGGCTTCGGAGACTTTGCCTTCGCCGTCGCCGACGAAGCCGAGCTTCTCGGTGGCCTGGCGGACGGTCAGGCCGTCGGCGACGGCCGTCTTGGCGATCTTGGCGGCGTTCTCGTAGCCGATGTACTTGTTCAGCGGTGTCACGATGGACGGGGAGGCTTCAGCCAGGAAGCGGGCGCGTTCCACGTTCGCGGTGATGCCGTCGATCATCTTGTCTGCCATCACGCGGCTGGTGTTGGCAAGCAGCCGGACGGATTCGAGCAGGTTGGAGGCCATGACGGGGATGCCGACGTTCAGCTCAAACGCACCGTTGGTGCCGGACCAGGCGATGGCGGTGTCGTTGCCGATGACCTGGGCGCAGACCATGATGGATGCTTCGCAGATGACGGGGTTGACCTTGCCCGGCATGATCGAGGATCCCGGCTGCAGGTCCGGGATGGCGATCTCGCCGAGGCCCGTGTTGGGGCCGGAGCCCATCCAGCGGAGGTCGTTGTTGATCTTCATGAAGGAGATGGCGATGTTGCGCAGCTGGCTGGAGGCTTCGATGAGGCCATCGCGGTTGGCCTGGGCCTCGAAGTGGTCGCGTGCTTCGGTCAGCGGCAGGCCCGTGTCGGTGGCGAGCAGTTCGATCACCCGTTCAGGGAAGCCGGCGGGGGTGTTGATGCCGGTGCCCACGGCCGTGCCGCCGAGGGGAACTTCGGCAACGCGGGGGAGGGAGGCGTTGATGCGCTCGATGCCGTAGCGGACCTGGGCTGCGTAGCCGCCGAATTCCTGGCCGAGCGTCACCGGGGTGGCGTCCATGAGGTGGGTGCGGCCGGACTTGACCACGTCCTTGAACTCAACGGCCTTGCGCTCCAGTGACTCGGCCAGGTAGCCAAGGGCCGGGATGAGGTCGTTGATCAGGGCCGAGGTGGCGGCGACGTGGACGGACGTGGGGAACACGTCATTGGAGGACTGCGAGGCGTTGACGTGGTCGTTAGGGTGCACAACCTTGTCGCTGCCGGCAGCCTTGAGGGCGCGCGTGGCAAGCTCGGCGATGACCTCGTTCGTGTTCATGTTCGAGGACGTGCCGGAACCGGTCTGGAAGACGTCGATGGGGAAATCGCCGTCGTACTTGCCTGCGGCTACCTCATCGGCGGCCTCTGCGATTGCCTTGGCCAGCTCGCCGTCGAGCACTCCAAGTTCTGCGTTGGCCTGGGCAGCCGCCTTCTTGACCCGGGCGAGGGCTTCGATGTGCGCGGGCTCCAGGGTCTTGCCGGAGATGGGGAAGTTCTCAACTGCACGCTGCGTCTGTGCACGGTACAGGGCGTTCACGGGGACGCGGACTTCGCCCATCGTGTCGTGTTCAATGCGGAATTCTTCAGTGGAAGTCATGGGGCTAGCTTAGGACGATGTGCGCCCGGGGCTAAAACCGTGAACCGCATTGCTACGGGAGCCTGAGAGGGCCTGCCTCAGATCTCGCCGATCCCGGAAACCACGTTTGCCCGGCCCTCTGCGAGGCTGTATGACAGGCCAATGACTGCAGTCCGGCCCTCCTCGATTGCGGCGGAAATCACACGCGAGCTGTCCACGAGGCGCTTGGACGTCTGCTTGACGTGCTCCACCACCATGTCGTTGACCTCGTGCTCGTCATTGCGGATGGATGTCAGCACCGACGGCGTGATCCGCTCAACCAGGTCGCGGATGAAGCCGGCCGGCATCTGTCCGGTTTCGACGGCATCCTTGGTGGCGCTCACGGCTCCGCAGCTGTCGTGCCCGAGGATGGCGATCAGCGGTACCCCCAGCACGCTGATGCTGTATTCGAGCGAGCCGAGGACGGCGTCGTCAATCACCTGGCCGGCGGTGCGCACCACAAAGGCGTCACCCAGCCCGAGGTCGAAGATGATTTCTGCGGCGAGCCGGGAGTCCGAACATCCGAAGATCACGGCAAACGGATGCTGGTTCTCCACAAGCGAGGAGCGGCGGGACGCGTCCTGGTTGGGGTGCGACGACTCGCCGGCAACAAAACGTTCGTTACCTTCGCGCATGCGGCGCCAGGCAAGGGCAGGAGTGAGGTAGGTAGCCACGGGTTTACCTTACGGCGCTGGACTGGCTGATGGTGAAACCGTTACGGACGGATTGCTGTCCATGGATTTCACGACGGCGTCGGCAAGCAGCGCGAACTCGTCCAGTTGCGCCGTTCCGGTGAGGATAACGGTGGTGCCGCGGTAGTCCAGGATCATGCTCTTCTCGCCTTTGCCTGCGTCGCGGAGCTCCCAGGACTGGCCGCCGGCATCGCGCGTGCCGGTGACCGGGGCGCTTTTGGTCTGCTGCAGAAGCCACGTGGGGTTGGACTGCCTGGTCTGGACCAGGCCGATGAAGGAGTCCTTCGGCGTGATGTAGCCGACCTCCCAGGTGGGAACGCCGCTGCCGCTGCCGGACTCCCAGCGTGCGTAATTGGGCCGGAAGGCATTGGCCGTATCCGGGGCGGCGGGTGTGAATCCCGCCACATCTGCAGCGTTGCCGGCCACGGCACTGACGTTGATGTCCGGGCGGAAACCGTCGCTCTTGGGCAGCGGATTCATGAGGACGATGGGCAGGAACGCGGCGATGCTGACCACCAGGGCGACGATCATGCCGATTACTGAGGCGTTGGCGCGCTTGGCTGCTGCGGCCGGAATGACGGGCTTGACGGCGGGCTGTCCGCCCTGGGCCGGGCCCCCTGAAGCGGGGCCGGATTCCGAGGGATCTGGCCCGGGGCTGGTCTTTTCCTGCATTTCACTCACCTCTCTATAGTCGCCCATGCACGGGCCCAACTCACATTCGGGGCCCAGTTGCGGGCCGGGAATCCATATTGCGCGGGCACGTCATGCCAGCGCCCGGGGGGTGTGCCGCGACTATGATCAGTAGCAGAGGAATCACCGCGTCGGCTGGATCCGGCCGAGCGGGTCCAATGATCGCCACTCGAAGAAGAGGTTCACGTGTCACCAGCGCCTATGACCCAGCAGTACTCCACGATTTCCCCCTCCCTGGCTGTGGGTATCGACGAGCCGGACCGCAACCTTGCCCTTGAACTCGTCCGCGTCACCGAAGCCGCAGCCATCGCCGGCGGCCACTGGGTTGGTTTCGGCGACAAGAACAAGGCCGACGGCGCCGCCGTCGACGCCATGCGTTCCTTCCTCCACACGGTCCACTTCAACGGCGTTGTGGTCATCGGCGAAGGTGAAAAAGATGAAGCCCCCATGCTCTTCAACGGCGAACACGTTGGCGACGGCACCGGCCCCGAGTGCGATGTTGCCGTTGACCCGATCGACGGTACGCGCCTGACCGCCCTGGGCATCAACAACGCGCTCGCCGTCCTTGCCGTCGCCGAGCGCGGCTCCATGTTCGATCCCTCCGCCGTGTTCTACATGGAGAAGCTCGTCACGGGCCCGGAAGCCGCCGACATGGTTGACCTGCGCCTGCCGGTCAAGCAGAACCTTCACCTGATCGCCAAGGCAAAGGGCGTGAAAGTCAATCAGCTCAACGTCATGATCCTGGACCGTGACCGCCACCGCCCGCTGGTTGAAGAGATCCGTGAAGCCGGTGCACGCACCAAGTTCATCATGGACGGCGACGTCGCCGGCGCCATCGCCGCTGCCCGTTCAGGCACCGGCGTTGACGCGCTGATGGGCATCGGCGGCACGCCGGAAGGCATCGTTGCGGCCTGTGCCATCAAGTCACTGGGCGGTGTCATCCAGGGCCGGCTGTGGCCCACCAGCGACGACGAGAAGCAGAAGGCCATCGACGCCGGCCACGACCTTGACCGGGTCCTGTCCACCAACGACCTCGTCTCCAGTGACAACTGCTACTTTGCGGCCACCGGCATCACCGACGGCGACCTGCTTAAGGGCGTGCGGTACTCCAAGGACAGGGTCCTCACGCAGTCCATCGTGATGCGTTCCAAGTCCGGCACCATCCGTTTCGTGGACGGCGAGCACCGCGCCGACAAGTGGGAAGGGTACGCCCGCAAGAGCTAGTCCTGCGTTTCACGAAAAGACGCCATGCCGCCGTTGCGGGTGGCGTCTTTTTCGTCCCGCGGGACGGCTCGGACGTGGCGGCCGGGCGCCCCGCCCCGGCAGGCCGGGGCGGGGCATTGGTATAGGGTTGAGCCCATGAGTCTTGCCGTTGTGCCCTGTACTGACCGCGCCGTCTGGGACGGATACGTTGACCGGTTCCAGGGCCACCCGCAGCAACTGTGGGGCTGGGGTGAGACCAAGGCCATGCATGGCTGGTCCGTGGACCGCGTCCTGGTCACCGACGACGAAAACATCCTTGGCTGCGCCCAACTGCTGGTCCGAAAGCTGCCCGTACCGTTCCGGGCGCTCGTCTACGTGCCGCGCGGCCCCATGTGCGCCGCGGAAAACACCACCACAGTGCTGGAGCAGCTGGCGGCTTACGCTTCGTCCCGGCACCGCTGCGTGGCGCTGAGCATCGAGCCCGACTGGGACGCCGAGTCGCCCTTCGCGTCCGCCGTGGCTGCCGCCGGCTTCAAGCCAAGCTCCAATACCGTGCTGATTCCGCGGACCCTCATCCTGGACCTGTCCAAGACCGACGATGAGCTGATGGCTGACATGTCCAAATCCACGCGCGCCAACATCCGCAAGGCGAAGCGCAGCGAAGTGGAGTTCCGGAAGGTCCAGACGGCCGCGGAGCTGGAACAAGTACTGGGGATTTACCACGAAACAGCGGCCCGTGCCGGTTTCGGCATTCACGAGGACCAGTATTACCGCGACATCTTCGCCAACCTGGGGGAGGGCTCGCCCATCATCGGAGCGTTCGACGGCGGGCAGCTGCTGGCCTTCGTCTGGCTGTCCCGGAGCGGGGCAACAGCGTTTGAGCTCTACGGCGGCGTCTCTGCCGAGGGCCAGAAGCAGCGGGTCAACTACGGCGTGAAATGGGCAGCGCTGCAGGCCATGCGCGAGGACGGCTGCGGGCGCTACGACTTCAACGGACTGCTCAACGACGGCATCTCCGACTTCAAGAAGCAGTTCGCCAAGCACGAGAACATGCTCATGGGCACGTGGGAGAGGCCGCTCTCACCGCTTTACCCCGTATACGCGCGGGCCATGCCAGCCGCACGCCAGGGGCTGCAGGCGGTACGGAAGGCACTGAAGACGGCCAGCAAGGGGTTGCCGGCCGCCCGCCAACTTCTGAAGCGGGTGGCCCGGCGCTAAGGCGGGGGATCACTGAATAGCGGATCAGTCAGCGGCGGTGGTGACTGCGAACGCCACCGCCGTCCCGTCAGCTCCCGCCACCGGATGGACGTTCACCGGAGCCTCCGACGCCGCAAAGAACGCGCTGCCTCCCCGGGCAAGCTGCAGGTCGCCCTTGGGCGAGTCGAAGTACACGGCGCCTTCCACCACAATCACCACGACGGCCCCTGACTGGGCGAGCGGGACCGGCGCTGCGCCCGGGGCCAGCTCGATGCGCTGAAGCTGGAACTCCCGGAACGGCGGCCTGTAGAGCTCCTGTCCCAGTCCGGAGAACTCGGGTGCAAGCAGAGGAACATCAACCGCCCGGAATTCGATGGTCTGCAGGAGTTCCCGGACATCGACAAACTTTGGCGTCAGACCGCCCCGGAGTACGTTGTCCGAGGAAGCCATCACCTCGACACCCAGTCCATGCAGGTACGCATGCACGTTTCCGGCAGGGAGATAGACGGCTTCGCCGGGGGCCAGGGACAGCCTGTTCAGCAGCAGCGAGATCAGGACACCGGGATCACCCGGATACTTCTCGTTGAGGCTGACCACTGTGGAGAGCTCAGATTCGTATGGCGCCAGCGCTGCTCCGGAGGTCAGGGCAGCGGCCACCAGCGCCGTGGCCTGGGAAACGTCCCCGCCGCCGTTGATCAGGCGTCCAAAGGCGCTCCGCAGGCCTGCGTCCTCGTCGGCAGACTCCAGATCGTTCAGCAGGGCGGTCAGCAACGCCGGCGCCTGGACCTCGAGCGGGTCAAAGCAGCCCACCAGATGCTCCAGGATCTGCCGCGTGGCGGCCGGCGGCCGGAATCCGCACAGAGCCTCGAAGGGGGTCAGCGCGTAGATCATCTCCGGTTTGTGGTTGTCGTCCCGGTAGTTCCGGTCCGGCGCGTCCGGTGCAAGCCCTGCCTGATTTTCCCGGGCAAATCCGGCCCTGGCCTGAGCCAGGCTCGGGTGGACCTGCAGGCTGAGGGGCTGGGACGCAGCCAGGACCTTTGCCAGGAAGGGAAGCCGGGGACCGAACGCTGCCACGGACTCAGCACCCAGGTGGTGTTCGGGATCCTCGGCGATCAGGACATCCAGCGGCACCGTGGAACCGTCTGGCCGGCGGGCCACCGACGGGGAGTCCGGGTGGGCGCCGATCCACAGCTCTGCCTCCGGACGGCCCGATTCGGCGCGGCCCAGCAGCCCGGCAATTGCGGTGGTGGATCCCCAGGCATAGTCGCGGAGGACGTTCTCAATTTCGTACACGGCCGGTGTCCGTTCTTGGGTGTCAGGTCGGTGGTTCTATGCAGTCACGTCAGCGGCAGGGAGCCTACAGCGGCGCGCATTGTCCGTTGGTGGCGACGAGCTGCCGGATGGCCTCTTCGTCGCCTTCGCGCTTGAGCTGGTTCAGCATCTCCTCGGTGATCGGTTCTCCGTCCGGTGTGGTGGTCACCGGGGTGAAGTCCGACGACGGCGGGGGAGTCTGCTGCGCCGCCCAGCTGGCTGCCAGACCGGTTACAGGCCGCAGCGGGGCGGACGCCTGCAACTTTCCGCCGCCGGCGGATGCCTGGATGATGCCATCGACAGGTGCAGCAGCCCGGGGCCCTGACGCCGAGGCGAGCAACTGGTCCACCCTGTCGTGGATGACGTCAAAATCAGGCACCGTGGAGAAGGATGCGTCGAAATCGGGCGGTCCGATGGTGAGCCGCTTGACCTCCTGGCCCTTGGCCTTCATGGCGAGATCCACAAAGCTGCCCAGCTGCGACGAGGAGATGTTGGACTCCACCACTTTGGTGCCGGCGCTGGCGATGTCCTCGAATTTGGACAGCAGCGTGGCCGGGTCAAGCTGTTTCAGCATGGCCTGCTGCACGCACTGCTGGCGCTGGATCCGGGAGTAGTCGTCGACGTATTCGCGGGACCGCCCGTACCACAGGGCACGTTCACCATCGAGGGTCTGCTCGCCGGCGGGAATCCAGCCCAAGGGCATGCCGTGGGTACGCGTGGCTTCATCGAAGTAGCCGCTCATCGGAACCCAGCCGCCGGCCTTAATCTTGATGCCGCCCATGGCATCAATGAGCCTGGCGAAGCCTGCCATATCCACCAGGACATAGGCCTGGACGGTGATGCCCAGCGTTCCTGAGACTGCTTCGAGGGTCGCCTGCGCACCGGGATCGGCCACACCGGGGTAGAGGTCGGCGTAGTCATTGGTCACTTCCGTATTGATCGCGTTGATCAGGCACGAGTCGCCGCAGTCGTAGCCATCCGGGTAAATCTGCCGCATGGGTGATCCCTCGCTGAACTGGGCGTTCTGGAGGTTTCGGGGGACGGAAATGATGGCGGTCTGGCCTGTTTTGGCGTCCACGCTGAGCACGGAAAGGCTGTCCGGGCGCCGGCCGGTGCGGTCATCGCCCGCGTCGCCGCCCATCATCAGGAAGTTGTAGCGGCCATCCACGGGATCGATCGCCGGTCCGGAGGCGAAGATGTTGCCAATGGCGTTGCGCCCGACGTTCAGCAGGTACGCGGCATACCCCAGTGTCCCGCTGCCCAGAACAAGGGCAATAACGAGGGACATGACGACGGCCGGACGCGCGCCCGGTGCCAGCAGGACCGGGCGGACCAGCCGCAGCGTGTTGACGAACAGGAAAGCCCAGCCGAGGGCCAGCGCCACCAGGACCACAATGATGACCAGCGAGGCGATGGAATTGGTGATGATGTTGATCAGGAGGGTCCGGTTGAGGACCAGCAGCAGTACCGTGGCCACCAGAACGGCCCAGACGCCAAGGGTTACCCGCAGGGCGAGGCGGCCGAGTTTCCGGTCGCCGGCCACAATCTGAGCGCTGCCCGGCACCAGAAGTGTCATCAGCACAAGCACAAAGGCCCGCTTGGTCCGGACAGGGGACGAGGCACCGGAAGGGTGCCGAATGGGGTCGGTCATGACTGTGCCGGTGGCGGCGTGCGGCTCTTCGCGTCTGGGCATGTTCGCGTGCCTTAGCGGCTGCCCCGGAGAACACCGTTGCCGTCGGCGAAGACTTCGCTGACTTTTTGCCTGAGGCTGGCTCCCTTGCGGGTGGCGACGTCGTTGAGTTCCTGGGCGAAGTCCACAAGATCAGCCCGGAGTGATGCTGCCAGGTCGTCTGTGCCGGACGCCAGGATACGGACAGCAAGGAGCCCTGCGTTGCGGGCACCTGCTATGGACACGGTGGCTACCGGGACGCCTGCGGGCATCTGCACGATGGACAGGAGGGAGTCCATCCCGTCCAAAGTCTTCAGCGGGACCGGGACGCCAATGACCGGCAGGGGAGTAACGCTGGCCAGCATGCCCGGCAGGTGGGCGGCGCCGCCGGCCCCCGCGATGATGACACGGAGCCCGCGTTCATGGGCGCTTTGGCCGTAGCGGATCATTTCCGTGGGCATCCGGTGCGCTGAGACCACGTCGGCTTCAAACGGGATGCCGAACTCGGCCAGGGCATCAGCCGCAGCCTCCATCACCGGCCAGTCCGAATCCGAACCCATAACAAGCCCGACAACCGGTGCGTTCCCGCTGCCGGGGGTGGTTTCGATGCTCATGCGTTCTCCTCGGAAATCCGTGCTGAATCGTCGGCCGGGACGCGGCCGTCGCGGATGATGGCTGCCACCCGGGTTGCCCGTTGCCGGACTGAGTCCACGCCATCTGTGGAGTCGCCGACGAGGTTGACGTGGCCGATCTTCCGCCCGGGACGCACTGACTTGCCATAGCAGTGGACCTTGGCCGCCGGCTCACTCGCCAGGGCCGCAGGGTAGGCCGAGAAGAGATCCTGGTTGTCGCCGCCCAGGAAGTTCTTCATCACCACTACCGGGCCCAGGATGTCGGTGGCGCCCAGAGGAAGGTCGAGGACCGCACGCAGATGCTGCTCGAATTGGCTGGTGACCGAGCCGTCCTGGGTCCAGTGGCCGGTGTTGTGCGGCCGCATGGCGAGTTCGTTAATGAGGAAGCCGGCACCGGTTCCGGGCGTTTCAAACAGCTCCGCAGCCATCACGCCGGTCACGCCGAGTTCAGTGGCGATCCGCAGGGCAGCGTCTTCGGCTGCCGCGGCGACCTCCAGGGGGATACCCAGGGCGGGGGCAATGACCTCGTCGCAAACGCCGTCCACCTGGATGGTGTGCACCACCGGCCAGGCCCTCGCCTCGCCACTGGGAGTCCGCGCCACCAGGGCTGACAGTTCACGGCTGAAATCAACCTTGGCCTCGGCCAGGAGCGGGCTCATGGCCTCGAACCAGGGCGCGGCGTCTGCGGCGTCTGCGGCGGAGTCGACAATCCGAACACCCTTGCCGTCGTAGCCGCCACGAGGCATCTTGAGAACCACCGGCCAGCCGATTTCATCACCGAAGCTGACCAGGGCAGCGACGTCGTGGACCGCAGCCCAGCGGGGGTTGGGGAGGCCGAGCCTGTCGATCGCTTCGCGCATCACCAGTTTGTCCTGCGCGTTCACCAGGGCATCGGGGCCCGGCTGGACATTCACGCCGGCAGCGAGGAGCTCGCGGAGGTGGTCGGTAGGGACGTGCTCGTGGTCGAACGTCATCACGTCCAGGCCGTCCGCGAAGTCCAGAAGGGTCTGGAGATCCTTATAGTCACCCACCGGTGACGTGGAGACTGCCGAAACAGCAGAAACGTCCTCAGCTTCAGCCAGGACACGCAATTCGAAACCAAGGGCGGTGGCGGCTGGGGCCATCATGCGCGCGAGCTGGCCGCCGCCAACCACGCCGATTACTGGAAAAGTCACATGTGCCAGCCTACAGAAGAGCTCGCCGGATCCGGGCTTTCTGGCGCCACAAGGCCCGGAAGTCCGGTAATCGGCCGCCGCATCATCCGCTCGGCAAGCCGGTTCCCAGATTTGGGCGCTAAAATGGACCTCTGGCCGTGTGGCCCACAGAACGGACGGCCATGGAGGGTCATGATTAACTCACTCGCAGATCGTATCCGGGGGCTCGCCTCGCTGTTTTGGCGCGAGGTGGCCAAGTTCGGTGCCGTGGGCGGCGTGGCCTTCGTTATTGATAACGGACTGACGTATTACCTGATGCATGGCCCCATGACAGACAGTGAAGCCAAGGCACGCTTCGTCGGCGCCAGCATCGCCACAGTTTTCTCCTGGATCGCCAACCGGTTGTGGACGTTCCGGCACCGGCGGCAGGCCAACGTTCTGCGTGAATTCCTGATGTTTATCCTGATCAACGGCATCGGCATCGGCATCTCGACCGGCTTTACTGCGCTGGCGAAGTATTCACTCAACGTCACGGATAAGAACATGCTGTTCGCAGCCGGTGTGGTGGGCATCCTGGTGGCAACGGTGGTGCGGTTCTTCGCCTACCGGTTCCTGGTGTTCAACCAGGAACTGGACCAGGAGCCGGAGTTCTCCCACGACCACGAGCTCATCGAACTGCACCATCATGAGGCAGCTGCAGCGACGGCCGCCCAGGGCGCCGATCTGCCGGACAAGGACGCGTCGGGAAGCTCCCGGTAGCGCCGGGCTACTTTCCCTGGATGCGTTCAGCCGCCAGCAGGTGCTCGGTCAGTTTCACGTCAGGATGGGCCAGCACCACTGAGCCTCCGTTGTTCCAGGCACCCAGGGAGTTCGCCAGCGCGGCTTCCAATCCTTCCTCAGCCGCAACCAGGAGCCGCACGCCTGCATCGTGCGGGGCAGAAAAGCCTGACAGCAGGTCCTCATGCAGGTGCAGGCGGCCCGAACTCCCGGAGACGGCGCGGCCGCCTGCCGATGGATCTGCGTGGGGCATCAGCACATCGCCGTGGGAGCGCACCTCGGCGGCATAATCGATCACCCCGGCAGGCAGGTTTCCCGGCCACCGCATGGCCAGTGCCGGCAGTGCAACGGCGATGACGGCGTCGTACGTTCCCTCTACGTCCTCCGGGCTGGCGGTGACGAGCAGCTCTGCTTCGCCTCCGTCCAGGACAGTTTCCATGCCAAGCTGCCAGGCGGCCAGGGCCCAGATCAGTGATTTCCAGTGGGCGGGAAGGTCAAGCCGCAGCCGCATTCCCGGCTCGGCATCAAGCTCGTCCTGAAGCAGGTTGCCCGTCTTCGCTACCCAGTTGTCCAGCACCCGTCCCGACAGTTCCACCCGCTCGGAGTCGGGGCCGTACCAGGTGAGGCGGGGCGAGGTGGCGTGGCCGGAACGCAGGGTGGTCATCAGATCGATCGCCGGGATGCTCATGGCACTATCTTGCCACGCGACCTTGGACACGTCCCGGGCCGGGGCGGGGCGTTCCTCCGGCAGGAATCGGCGTCTTGCGCCCGACTCACGGTCTGTGATGTTGCTCACATGAATTTCTCATGTTATTTGTCTTATCGCGGCCATGCCTGTAGTTTCTGCCGGAATTCATAGCGCCCGGAGGCATTTCGCGCTAGGCTCGGCGTGCCTGGCGTCCGCCGCGCCGGAACTGCCGAAAAATCCCGGGCGTGGCGTGACCGGGTTTGGCTTTGGCGGTTGATTATTATCCCGTCCATGGCTTGACTCCCTGCTAGTTACACACGTGTAATTAGATATCGAAAGCCACTGCGTAAATTCCGGCACACAACCGAGTGTCCAAAGGGTCCACGCAGGGGCTGCAACTTTCAGGAGGGTCGCCGTGGGGCAAGCAGAGCGTATCCATGAAGATGCCGTCGTCGCCGGCCAGGCAACGGCTAGATACCGTGCGCGGGGCGTACCGAGTGACTGGTATGTGGATCCCGCCGATCCTGACGCTGCGGACCGCTACAACCGAACTGCCAAAGACTCCCTCCAGGACCAGGCCACGGCCTTCCTGGCGGCGCACGAAGCTCTCCTTGACGGGTATGACCAGGACGATGACGACCTGGATCCCCCCATGGAGTTGCGGACTTCCGGGACGCAGGCCAACCAGCCGGTATGGATCGGGCTGCCCCTCCAGCAGGAGTTTGACGACGAAGGCGAGCTTGGCTGGCAGACTGACGCCTTGTGCGCGCAAACGGATCCCGAAGCTTTCTTCCCGGAAAAGGGGGGATCCACGCGTGACGCCAAGAAGGTGTGCGGTGCGTGCAATGTACGCTCACAGTGCCTTGAATACGCGCTGGCTAATGACGAACGGTTCGGCATTTGGGGTGGCCTTTCCGAGCGTGAACGCCGGCGGCTAAGGAAGCGAGCAATCTAATTCTTCAGGAAGTACATGTCACTGCCGTTGTGGTCTCCCACAACGGCAGTGCCTATCTGCCCAGAACCCTGGCCGCCCTCGCGGGCCAGACCCGGCCCGCCGACCACGTTATCGGTGTGGACACCGGGTCCCGCGACGACTCCGCCGTCCTCCTGGAAGCGGCTTTGGGCGCAGCCAACGTCATCAGCTTCCCACACGGAAAAAGCGGGATGGGTGGAGCCGTACGCGAAGGACTCAATGCCTGCTCGCCGTGGGATGGCCAGTCCCGGCAGGCAGCCACGGAATGGGTGTGGCTGCTGCACGATGACGCGGCCCCCGCACCGGAGGCACTGGCCGAACTCCTCAGTGCCGTGGAACGTGCACCCTCTGTCACAGTGGCCGGCTGCAAGCAACTGGACTGGCACGCCGAACGCCGCCTGATCGACGTCGGGCTCTCCACCTCCCGCTGGGCCGAACGCCTCACCCTGATCGACGCCGACGAACTGGACCAGGGCCAATACAACGGCCGGTCGGACACCTTTGCCGTTAACTCGGCAGGCATGCTGGTGCGCCGTGATATCTGGGAGCACCTGAACGGCTTTGACCCCGCACTGCCCGGCACCGGCGACGACGTCGACTTCTGCTGGCGAAACCGCCTCGCCGGCCACCGCGTAGTGGTGGTCCCCACGGCACGGATGTTCCACGTGGCGCACCGCCCCCATGGCCAGGGCAACCCCTCCGCCGCGCGCAAGGCGCAGGTCCACCTCCGGCTTAAGCACGCACCTCTGTGGAAAGTTCCTTTCCACGCCCTGGGCGCGCTGTTGGGCAGCATTTTCAAGCTCGTGCTGAGCGTTGCGGTCAAGGACCCCGGGCACGGGTTTTCGCAATTGGTGGCCACCTTCGCAGCCTTGGCCCGCCCCGCTGCCGTGGTCAAGTCGCGCCGGACAGCAGCCAGTACCCGGCGGATCCGGCGTTCAGTCATCAAGAAACTGCAGACCCCGCGCAGGGAAGTCTGGAATCACCGGCGTTCACTGATGGAGGCCCTGGGCTCAGACAAGTCCACGACCGATGGCCTGGTGCATGATCCCTTGGCGGACCAGCCCACGGGGGACTCCGCGGACGACTTCGCGGCGCTGACCACTACTGAACGGGGATGGGTGGGGGCGGGTGCCCTCGCCGCCGTCATCATCGCGGCAGCCGCCTCCTTTACAGCGCTGAACGGGCTGTTCCGGGCCGAGGCCGTTTCTGGCGGGGGCCTGATCCCGGTCTCCCGCACGCTGGGTGAAATCTGGCACCATGCCACAAGTTGGTGGATCAGCCTCGGTGCGGGACTTCCCGGAAAGGGAGACCCTTTCGGATTCGTCGTGTGGATTCTTGGTGTCCTCGGCGGCGGGGACGCCAACGTGGCCATGGCGTGGCTGCTCCTGCTCGCCGCGCCGCTGTCCGCCCTGACAGCATGGTTTGCAGCGGGCGGTGTAACTGTCAGGCGCCGCTTCCGATTTGTCGCAGCCCTGTTCTGGGCTGCCGCCCCGGCCCTGCAGGTGGCCCTCAACCAGGGCCGGGCCGGGTCCTTGATTGCCCACATCATGATTCCGCTGGTGGTCCTTGCCCTGCTGCGCGCCACCGGATCCGCAGCGGGCCATGGTCAGTTCGTGATCCCCTCCACGGATCAGGGCCGTTTCATGGAGAAACCACCTGCCCGGCCCGGTATCAACGGCATGCCGTCCTGGACGGCGGCTGCCGCGGCGGGCCTGACACTTGCGGTTGTCGCCGCCTCGGCCCCGTCGCTTCTTTTGCCTGCCGCGGTGCTGATTGTGTTGTGCGGGCTGTTGCTTGGCCGGCGTGGCCGGACCGTGTGGTGGGCATTGTTGCCCAGCGCAGCACTGTTCCTTCCGTTCGGACTGTCCACCATTGACCGGCCGCGGGCCCTGCTGGCGGATCCCGGCGTTCCGCTGGGGTTCGAGGCGGCGCCGCTTTGGCAGCAGTTCCTGGGGCAGCCCCTGATGTTCGCCCCCGGCGGTGGGCTGGCCGGGCTCCCGCTGTTCAGCGGGGAGGGCATCCCCTGGGCACTGCTGATGGCGCTGCTGGTGGCCGCCCCGGTCCTCGTTCTCGCGGTGCTGGCACTCTTTCTCCCCGGAAAGCGGAGCCGCACCGCGCGGGCCCTGTGGGTGGCGGCGCTGATCATCCTCGTGGGCGGCTGGCTGGCCGGCCACGTGGCCACTGGGGCGAGTGCGGACACCATGGTCACGCCGTTCAGTGGCCCGGCTGTTTCGGCTGCCGGATTCGCACTTCTCGCAGCGGCAATGATCGGTGCGGAGCGGTTGCTCGATGCTGCTGACCGTTCCACCATCCTGAGCATCCGCCGCAGTATCGCCTTGCGGACTGCCGCGGCCACTGCCACGGTGCTCCTTCTGTGCGGTCCGCTCGCCGGCATGGCCATATGGTCCGCCCAGAACATCCTGCAGCCGGCTGCCGGGCCACAGCCGGCCATCGGCGCCGACCAGCCTGCTCTTGGAACGCCGCGGCTCATCGAGGCCGGCAGGGCACGGACCCTCCCGGCCACGGCAATCGACCGTGGCACCGGGCCCGAGCAGACCCGCACATTGCTGATCAGCACGCACGAAGACGGCACCTTCGATGCGGCGCTGATGCGTGGCGCGGGCACCACCCTGGACAGCCTTTCAACAATTGCGGCCGCGCGGAACATCATGGGCGCGCCAGGCCAGGAATCCATCAGGGACGATGACGACGTCACGGCGTCGATCCGCAGTGTTGTGGCCACGCTGGTGGCCGGGCAGGGAGTTGATCCCAGGCCGGGACTGGAACGCCTGGGTGCCGGATTCGTGGTTCTGCGGTCAGCCGACACCGCAGCCCAGCTCACGGCCAGCAGGATGGACGCCGTTCCAGGACTGGTTGCGGTGGGCCAGACCGACGTGGGCTGGCTGTGGCGCATCACCCCGCTGAACCAGCCGGCTCTGCAGCCTGCCGACGTCGCACACCGCGTCCGTATTGTGGATCCGGCTGGAGCCACCGTGGCCTTGGTGCCGTCCACCTATGACAATGTGGACGCCGCCGTGCCTGCCGGCCCGGAGGGCCGGCTGGTAGTGCTGGCCGAACGGGCGGATCCGGGCTGGAACGCATGGTTCGACGGGCGGAAACTCACCGCCACGGCCTCGGGCTCGGCCCAGGCCTTCACCCTGCCGGCGGCAGCGGGCCAGTTGACTGTCCGGTATGACGCCCCATGGGCCCTGTGGTCCGGAGTCGCACAGATCACGGTGTTCGCGCTGACCGTGATGCTCGCCATTCCCATGCCCGCCCGCCGGCCCAACACGGGGCTGTCGCGGGACGAAGGATCTTTGCGTAAGGAACACCAGAATGCATAAGGACGCTCCGGACTCCGGTACAACGCCGCCAGGCACTGCTCCGGTGGCCGCAATCCGCGAACCGGCCGTGCCTGCCGGTAGGTCCGCCGGTGCTGCAGCAGGCGAACCGGCAGCGTCCGGTGCTTCGGGACGGGTCAGGGCCGCCACGCGTAAAACCCCGGCCAGGGAGATGCTGGCAGGTGTGGTGTCGGCGGTGGCGATCGTGGCTGCTGCCGGCGGCATTGTGGCAGCCGCCGGCCTGGCCCCGCAGCCGGCGGGAAGCCGCGGCATCCCGGCTACACCGGCGTCCGTCCCGGCCGGAGCCAGCATCGGAGTGTGTCCGGGGCCGGCCCGGCTGCTCGAAGGCACCGAAGCGGGCACCGACCCCCAATTCAGTCCCGTCTCGGCGACAGCACGGAGCGTTGTGACCAGCGCCGTCCTCAGCGCCGCGGGCGGGGTCCTGCCCGCCAGCCGACTGTCCGCGCTCAACGGGACTCCCGCCGTCGAGATTGCCAAGGGCGGGGGCCAGCCCGCCCAGGAAGCCGGCCCCCAAGAGCTGAAAGCCGGTGCGCTCAACGGGCACAGCGTGGACGGCGCCGCCGTGCTGGGTGCCGAGGCCCTGGCGGGCCAGAAACCTTCGGCGGCCGGAGTGATGAAATACACGGCCACCGACGGTGACCTGCAGGGTTCAGCCGCAGCCAACTGCACGCCCCCCGCCAACGACCTCTGGCTCGCCGGTGCCAGTACCACCGTTGGCCGCACGTCAGTGCTGGTCCTCAGCAACGCCTCCAGCACACCAGCCACTGTGAGCCTGGAACTTTTCGGGAGCAAGGGACAGATCCAGGCGCCCGGCAGCCGTGGCCTCCTGGTTGCCCCGGGAACCACCCGCTCCATTGTCCTGGCCGGGCTGGCGCCGGGCGAAGCGCAGCTGAGCGTCCATGTCCGCAGCGCCGGCGGGCCTGTGGGAGCAGCCATCCAACAGAGCGTGCTGCGGGGACTGACACCGGGTGGAGTGGACTTCATCGTTCCGGGCGCCGCACCGGCAGCCAGGCAGGTCATGACCGGGCTGGACATCCAGGATGCCAACGGGATTGCAGCCGTGACAGGGAAAGACGGCTTCAAAGATGCCGGTCCGGCCCTTGCCATCACCGTGCCTGGCCCCTCGGACGCCGTAGTGGAGGTCAAGCTTTTTGGTCCCGACGGGCAGAAGGCTTTGCCCGGCGGCGGCGTTGTGACGGCCAAGGCCGGAGCCGTGACGGAGATTTCACTGGCAGGTGTCCCCGCCGGCCACTACACGGTATCCACGAGTTCGGACGTGTCGTTTGTTGCCGCGGCCAGGGTGACCCGTGGCGTCAACAGCGAACAGGCTTCGGATGTGGCGTGGGCGGCCTCCGGCGTCAGGCTCGGCAGCCAGCACGTGGTAGCTGTGCCGCAGGGCGGCGAGCGCACCCTGGTCTTCGGGGTCTTGGAAAACCGGGCCACGATTTCCTATGCGCCCATTACAGCGGATGGCAGGATTGGGGCAGCGGCAACTGCCGACGTCGCCGGCGGTACCACCACCTCCATCACGCTCCCGCCCAAAGTGGGGGAGTCGGACGTGGTGGCATACGTGGTTTCGGCGTCCGGTGACGCCGCCTACGGCGCGCTGCTGCTGCAGCAGGAGGGCCGGGAAGACATCTCAACGCTGGCTTTTATGCCAGCCGCATCCGGACAGGAAAAAGTAGCGGTGGCGCTGGGCTACTGATCCGCACCCAGCGGGAGGGCGCTACTCAAGCGTGGCAGCCCTCGCAAGCCAGTAGCACCTCAGCGCTCAGTACCTCCGGCGGTAGACCGGATCGAGGGTTTCCGGCGCCACCCCGAGCATTTCAGCAGTGTGTTCCACCACAACATCGTGGACGAGATCCTGAAGCTCCTCGCGGCTGCCGCAGGCCTGCTCAACCACCCGCCGGTACAGCGTGATGACCGGTCCTTCCTCATCCGTGGCGGGAGTGTAGGCGCCCATAGGCGGAGGCGCGGCGCTGGCCACCAGCTGCTCCAGGTCCGGAGGTATTTCGTCGACGGCGAAGCGCACCCCGTCCAGGGTCTTGCCCCAGATATCGTGCAGGCGCTGCGCGGAATCGAGCACAAAGTCATCAAACCGGTCGGAGCGCGTCCGGTATCCGGGGTGGGTGGGCAACACCAGTTCCCCCCTCAGGCCCCTGCCGTGGCGGTTCCTGCGGCGCATCGCAAAGCTGCGGCCCACTGAGTCCGGTCCCGTAGATCCGCTGCTGGCGTCCGGGTCAGCCAAACGGACCGAAAAAGCTGAATCATGGTTCGATGACTGCATACATTGACTGTAAACCCGGCCCAAGATTTACGCGACACCATCCGCAGGAACCGGCCGGGCGCGGCGACAGGGGGCGCCAATACCCGGAAACGTCAGTCAGACAGAGTAGTCTGGGGTGTCGTGGGAGCTATCCGTCAATGTTCGAGATCCGCCTGCCGTCAATCAGCGGTGGCAACTTTGACGTACGTTTATGCGGACTCCACCGCAGTGCTGGGCCCGCTTGCCACCTACGCTGAGCCGCATTGTTACGATTTGTGCGAGCAGCACGCAGGCTCACTGACAGTTCCCCGCGGATGGGAAGTGCTCCGCCTGGCGATGCCCACCAGTCCGCAGCAGCCCGGCCCTGACGACCTCCTCGCCTTGGCCAACGCCGTGCGGGAAGCTGCTGCCCTGCCGCCCAAATCCCAGCCATCCACCTCCCAGGCAGCCCAGCCCCAGCGGGCTTCGCACTCAGCCCTCGAGGCCCCTGCCGGTACAGAGGGTGTCCGCCGGGGACACTTGCGTGTCCTGCGCGAGCCATCCTGAGAGCAAACCTTCCAGCCAACGGCATCCACGTTTTTGGGGTGACCGCGGTCCTTCGGTGGGGCGGCCGGGGTATTTCCCCAGTCCGCGCGATCCCGGTTGCCGCCTTCGCGGTGCTGATGTGGCGGTAGGCTGGAACCTGCTAATCAGTCAGCCACCGGCGCCAGCGCGCGCCCATCCGGGAGCATCAATCATGGCAAAGATCAGTCCTGACCTGTTGTCCGTCCTGCGCTGTCCAGTGACCGGCTCGCCGCTGGTCCAGGAAGGCGAAGAACTTGTATCGACGGCCGCAGGGGAGTCCGGCGTGAAGCTTCGTTATCCGATCCAGGACGGCATCCCGCTCCTGCTGCCGCCGGAACTGCTGCAGGCCGCCAGTGCGGCCAGCTCCGGCCAGCACGATCCCGCCTAACCCCCGCCACTTTTACGCTGACGCTTCAACGCCGCCGCCACTACCGGACAGAGCAAAGGAATCCCATGACGTTTGATTACAAGGTTGCCGACATTTCGCTGGCTGAGGCCGGCCGGCACCAGATCCGCCTGGCTGAACACGAAATGCCCGGCCTGATGTCGCTCCGCAAGGAGTTCGGCCCCAGCCAGCCGCTGCAGGGTGCCCGGATCGCCGGGTCGCTCCACATGACAGTGCAGACCGCCGTCCTGATCGAAACCCTCACCGCGCTCGGCGCAGAGGTCCGCTGGGCCTCCTGCAATATCTTCTCCACCCAGGATGAAGCAGCCGCCGCCGTGGTCGTGGGCACCGGCACGGCCGAGGACCCGCAGGGCGTTCCGGTGTTCGCCTGGAAGGGCGAAACCCTCGAGGAATACTGGTGGACAGCGCAGCAGATCCTCACCTGGCCTGGCGCGGAGGCCAACCCGGAGCTTGGTCCCAACATGATCCTCGACGACGGCGGCGACGCCACCATGCTGGTGCACAAGGGCGTCGAATTCGAAGCCGCGGGCGCTGTGCCGGCCGCAGCCGAGGACGAGTCCGAGGAAGGCAGGATCTTCCTGGACGTGCTCCGAGCCTCCCTCCAGGAGGACCCCCGGCGCTGGACCCGGATCGGGGCCGGCCTGCGCGGCGTCACCGAGGAGACCACCACGGGCGTGCACCGCCTCTACCAGCTGGCCGAGCAGGGGAAGCTGCTCTTCCCTGCCATCAACGTCAACGACTCTGTCACCAAAAGCAAATTCGACAACAAGTACGGCATCCGCCACTCCCTGCCCGACGGCATCAACCGCGCCACGGACGTCCTCATGGGTGGCAAAGTGGCGGTTGTCTGTGGCTACGGAGACGTTGGCAAGGGGGCGGCGGAAGCCTTCCGTGGCCAGGGCTCACGCGTCATCGTCACCGAAATCGACCCCATCTGCGCTCTGCAGGCGGCAATGGACGGCTACCAGGTGGCCAGGCTCGAGTCCGTGCTGAGCGAAGGGCACATCTTCATCACCACCACCGGCAACAAAGACGTCATCCTGGCCGAGCACATGGCCGGCATGCGCGACAAGGCCATCGTGGGCAACATCGGCCACTTCGACAACGAGATCGACATGGCAGGGCTGGCTAAGATCCCGGGCATCCGCAAGGTGGAGATCAAGCCCCAGGTGCACGAGTGGGTCTTCGACGCAGGCACTGGCGCCCAGCGCTCCATCATCGTCCTGTCCGAGGGCCGCCTGCTCAACCTGGGCAACGCCACCGGCCACCCGTCCTTCGTGATGAGCAACTCGTTCGCCAACCAGACGATCGCCCAGATCGAACTGTGGACCAAACGCGACCAGCCCGAAGGCGACCGCGAATACAACAACCAGGTCTACGTCCTGCCCAAGATCCTCGACGAAAAGGTGGCACGGCTCCACCTGGACGCCCTCGATGTTGAACTGACGGAACTGTCCAAGGAACAGGCCGAATATCTCGATCTCGACGTCGCCGGACCGTACAAGCCCGAGCACTATCGTTACTGAGGTGTGACTCCCCGGGCGTCGACCACGCCCGGGGTTGTTACCTTCAACCATTAAGATCGGACTATGGAGCCTGACGTAAAGCCGCGCCGCATGGCGACCGCCAAGAAGATCCTCATCGTGGCGGCCGTCTGCGTCCTTGCAGCTGCGGGCGGCGTGTTCGCCGCCGTCGCGCCGGGCCTCACCCGGGGCTCGCTGGAATCGGAAGCAGCCTCTGCTGTCCGTTCGGCTCCCGGCGTGGCGTCGCCCGTGGTGGCCCCGGTCAAAGTGGACATCACCCCGGCCGCCGCCGCCAAGCAGGTCAACCCGGCAACCCCGGCCGCGGTCACAGTGGTCAACGGCAGGATCGAAAGCGTCACCCTTACCAGCACGTCCGGTGACTCCGTTGACGGGACGTACGCTGCCGACGGCAGCAGCTGGACTGCCACGGCCCCGCTGAAATTCAACACTGAATACAGCTACACCTACGTGGTCACGGACAGTGCGGGACGCGAAACCACCCACACGCACTCCTTCAACACCGTGTCCAGCACGCATGAGGCCAATGCTGCCATCTATCCCCTCGATGGGATGAAGGTTGGCGTGGGCCAGCCCCTGCAGATCATCTTCAGTGAGCCGGTCCTCAACCGGGACGCCGTGGAGAAGGCCATCAAGATCACCTCCAGCGCCGGCCAGACAGGCGCCTTCCACTGGTTCAGCGATACCATGGTCCGCTACCGGGCGGAGGGTTTTTGGGCCGCAAACTCCACTGTGACCATGGACATGCAGCTTTTCGGCGTGGATCTGGGCAACGGCCAGATCGCCAACTTCAACAAGAAGGTCAACATCCGCTTCGGCGACAAGAAGGTGGCCATCGCCGACGCCGCCGCGCACACTTTCACGCTCAGCGTCAACGACCAGGTAGTCAAGACGCTGCCGGTCAGCATGGGGGACAAGCGGTTCCCGTCCGCACGCGGGTATGCCGTGCTGATGGAGAAGAACCGCTATGACCACTTCCGCGCTGCGAGCATCGGCCTCAAGCCCGGCGACCCCGCCTACTACGGTGAAGTGGACGTGGAGTACGCCATCAGGCTCACGCTCAGCGGAGCGTATATCCATCAGGCGCTCGAATCCGCCTACCCGTACATCGGGAACACCAACGTCTCCCACGGCTGCATTGGCTTCGCCCCGGACGGTGCGGCGTGGGTGTTCGACAACATGACCACCGGGGACGTGGTACAGATCATCAACACCGAGGGTGACTACGCCGCCCTGGACGACGGCTACGGAGACTGGAACATTCCTTGGGCCGAGTATGACAACTAGGCCGGTAGGCTCGACACCAGACATACGGCGCTGCCCGGACCGGAGCCGGGCTGCGTGGACCTCAACGGAAGAGACGCTGCTGTGAACGACAATTCGCCGACCCCTGCCAAACGCATGGAGCCGCAGCCTGATCCGCACCTGGATACATCGTCGGATTCGGATGAGCCCGCCTTCGCCTGGATGACGGGCCAACCGGAGAGCCGTGCGGACCGCAAGGCGGCGGAAGCCGCGGTTGAACCCTCCACTGCCGAACCCTCCAACGGCGAGCGTGCCGCCGCTGAACGCCACACAGAGTCCGCCTCTGCTGCGCCGGCCACAGAGACCGCCGCTCCGGCCGGAGGAAAGCCCCTCGCCGGAGCCGCCAGGCACCAGGCCACGCCCTACAGTGAACCCCTGCCCACGTCAGCGCTGCAGGTCCGCCCGCCGCAGGAGGAAGTGGAACGCCGCAATGCAGAACGGGAAAGCGCGGCCAACGCCAAACCGGTGGTCCCGCGCATGTGGCAGGTCCTGCTGGCCCTCTTCTACCCCGTGATCCTCCTGGTGCTCGCTGTCCGGGCAGTCACCAGCCCGCTTTTCCTGTGGGTCGAATACAACAGGCCCGGCTTTCCCGGCGACGGGTACGGCTTCAGCACCGACGACAGGATGACCTACGGCTCCTACGCCGTGGATTACCTGAGCAACTGGGCCGGCCCGCGCTACCTGGGGGACCTGGTCAACCGCAGCGGGGACAGCCTGTTCAAGGACGGCGAAGTCAGCCACATGGCCGACGTCAAACTGGTCATCCTCTCGGCGTTCGGGGCAGGGGCCCTGCTGATGGTCCTCAGCATTGTGGCCATCGCCTACCTGCGCCGCAGAAGCACCGGGGGAGTGCGCCGGGGCCTGTTCGCCGGGTCGATCGTGTCGCTGGCAATCATCCTGGGCCTGGCCGCGCTGGCAGTGCTGGGCTGGCAGCAGTTCTTTACGGAGTTCCACCGCATCTTCTTCGCCAGCGGCACATGGACCTTCGCCCTGGAAGACACCCTGATCCGCCTGTTCCCGGGGCAGTTCTGGATTGATGCCGGCATCGTCATCGCCGGACTTGTCTTCCTGGCCGCGGTGGTGACCCTGGTCCTCACCTGGCCCACGCGCCGCCGCCGCGGACTGGTCACCGAGGAGGCCGAAGGTGCCGAGGTTCCGGCCTAGACGTACAGCCCGGTGATCTCGGCGTCGAAATCGCTGACGACGGCGGCCCGCTTGAGTTTGAGGGAAGGCGTCAGATGACCGGACTCCTCCGTGAGCGAAGCCTCCAGGATGGCAAAATTCCGGACGGCCTCGGCCTTGGACACGAGCGTGTTGGCCTCGTCCACGGCTGCCTGGATGGCCTGCCGGACGGCCGAGTCCCGCGCAGCCTCGGCCAGGGACAGTAACGCCAGGCCGTTTTCCTGGCACCAGTTCTTGAGGCCGGCAGGGTCCAGGCTGACCAGTGCGGCAATGAACGGTTTCCCGTCGCCCACCACCACGGCGTGGTCCACCAGCTGGTGGGCGCGGATCCGCTCCTCCAGCGGACCGGGAGCCACGTTTTTCCCGCCGGCTGTCACCAGCAGGTCCTTCTTGCGGCCCGTAATGGTCAGGAAGCCCTCGGGATCCAGCTCGCCCAGATCACCGGTGCGGAAGAACCCGTCCGCAAAGGATTCCGCATTGGCCTCCTGGTTGTGGTGGTATCCCTTGAAGACTCCAATGCCTTTGACCAGCACCTCGCCGTCCTCGGCTACGCGGATGGTGGTTCCCGGCAATGGGATCCCGACTGTTCCCACCCTGGTGTGCGTGACCGTATTGGCCGTACAGGGTGCCGTGGTTTCGGTCAGTCCGTAACCCTCAAGAACCGGGATCCCGGCACCGCGGAAGAAATGGGCGTCGGCCGGCGCGAGCGGGCTTGCCCCGGACACCATGTGGCCCACACGGCCGCCGAAGACCTGGCGGAGCTTTGTATAGACCAGCCTGTCAAAGAGGACATGTTTGAGCCGGGCCGTCAAGCCCGGCCCGGCGCCCTGACCCCGTGCTGCGGCGTCCTGTTCGGTGGAAAAGCGGATGGCAGCCGCGGCGGCCGCCCCGAAGATCCGCGACCTACCGGCGATGGCGGCCTGATGCGCAGCGCCCGCCCTGACCTTCTCGAAAATCCGTGGCACGGCCAGGAGAAACGTCGGCTTGTAGGTGCCAAGATCCTCCAGCAGCGCCGCAGCACTGTTGACGTGCCCCAGCGTGGCGCCCGCGTGGAGGCACGCTACCTGGACGGCGCGGGCCAGCACGTGGGCCAACGGCAGGAACATCAGGGTGCGGGCGTGCGGCTGACGCAGGATTTTCGGCAGGAAGGCCACGACGTTAACGGCCACGAGGGCAAAATTTCCGTGGGTAATCTCGCAGCCTTTGGGGCGGCCCGTGGTGCCGGACGTGTAGACGAGGGACGCCACGTGGTCCAGGCCGGCAGCCGTGCGGTGGCGTTCCAGCTCGCTGTCCGTGACTCCGATGCCGGCGGCGGAGAGGCTGGCGAGGTCCGGGGCGTCGCCGTCGAAATCCATTCTGACCACATTGACCAGACGGTCCCGCAGCTCCGTGGAAGCCTCCAGGACCCCGCCGATCAGGGCCACTTTGCCGCGGTCCTCGGCGAACACGTGACGGGCCCCGGCATCACGCAGGATCCATTCCACCTGGCCGGGGGATGACGTCTCATAGACAGGAACGCTCACACCTCCGGCGAACCAGATGGCGAAGTCCACCAGGGTCCACTCGTACCGCGTTGAGGACATCACTACCACGGTGTCGCCCGGCTCCAGGCCGCCGGCAATCAGCCCCTTGGCCAGGGCACGGACGTCCTGCAGGAATTTCTGTGCCGGCACGTCCGTCCAGCCGTTCGGGCCCTTGCGGGCGTAGAGCGGGTGGGCAGGGTTGGCGGCCTCTTGCTGCAGCAGGAGGTCAGTGACATTGCTGTCCGGCTCAAGCTCTACGAGGAGTTTGGTGCTTGCTTCTCGCACGGGGGGCGTCTCCGTTCCGCAGCCATTCCGCGGCGCTCGGGTCTCTCAAAGTTCTGATGCCATCCTGCCTTAGATCCAGGAAGGCATCCACATCCTGTAGCGCCATTCCTGGTACGGCATGGTCTCCGCCGTCCACAGGGGATAGAAGAAGGCGGACAGCAGGAGGGCTGCGGCGAGGAAGAGGACCACCAGGTAAACGCCGGAGCGCCGGCGCCACAGCGGGTCGTCCTGCCGGCCCAGGACCAGGCCCAGGCAATAGACCAGGGCGAGCACCAGGAACGGCTCAAAGGAGACAGCGTAGAAGAAGAACATGGTGCGTTCCGGATACAGGAACCACGGCAGGTACCCGGCACCCACGCCAGCCAGGATAGCTCCGGCACGCCAGTCCCGCCGGCCGGCCCACCAGAAAAGCAGGACCACCAGGGCGATCGCAGCGCTCCACCAGATCAGCGGGTTGCCCACGGAGAGGATGGCAGAGGCGCAGCGGGCAGCCGCGCATTCGAGGGTCTCCGGTCCCGGCTGCTGGTAGTAGAACGATGTGGGCCGGCCCATCACCAGCCAGCTCCAGGCACTGGCCTCGTACGGGTGCTCGGAGCCCAGACCCTGGTGGAACTTGTAGGCCTCCAGGTGGTAGTGCGCCAGGGAACGGATGGAGTCCGGCAGCCAACCCCACGTTTCGGACGGGTTGTCCTGGGCCCATTGCCGGAAGTAGGCGTCCCGGGACCGGAACCAGCCGGTCCAGGTGGCGGTGTAGACCACGGCGGCCACGGGGACCATGCTGGCGAAAGCCGGCAGCCCGTCCTTGATGATTCCCCCGCTGATCCAGCCGCGAATGCCGGCCACCCGGCGCGCGTTCAGGTCCCAGAGGACAGTCAGGATGCCGAAGCCGGCAAGGAAGAACAGGCCCGACCATTTCGTGCCGACGGCCAGTCCCAGGCACACTCCTGCTGCAAGCCGCCACCAGCGGATTCCCAGCCACGGGCCGGCCAGGAGCTGGCGGGCGGACGGCTGGCCCGTCGTCGACGCCGCCGCAAACCGTCCAAGCCTGGCAGCGAGGCGCCGCCGCCCGTCGTCGCGGTCCAGCAGGAGGGCACCAAAGGCAGCGAGGACCCAGAACATCAGGAAGATGTCCAGCAGGGACGTCCGCGACATCACCAAGTGATGGCCGTCGACGGCGAGCAGGAGTCCGGCAGCCCCGGCCAGCGGCAGCGAACGGAACAGCTTCAACGCGATCAGCGTCAGCAGGAGAACGGACACGGTGCCTGTCAGGGCAGCGCCAAACCGCCAGCCAAAGGAGCTATCGGATCCAAAAAGCCACATGCCCGCAGCGATCATCCATTTGCCCACCGGAGGGTGGACCACGTATTCCGGACTGTCCAGGAGGATGGCCGGGTTTCCTGCATTGAAGGAGTCGTTGGCCTTGTCCGGCCACCGGCGCTCATACCCGCTGACCAGGTAGGAGTAGGCGTCCTTGACGTAATACGTTTCGTCGAAAACCAGGCTGTGCGGGTTGTCCAGCCGCACAAAACGGAGGAGTCCACCGATCAGGGACGTCAGGGCAGGGACGAGCCAGAACCAGACACGCAACGACGGCGGGTAGTCACGCCAGCTGCGGATGGTGCCGATGAGCCGCTCACTGAGGGCTTCAGCGGAGAACGCTTCGGCCGGGCGGGTGATCCAGGGGCGGCCGGCGGGGCTGGTTTCTCCGGCCCCGGCAGGCCGCATCGAGGTCTGCGTCACGAGCCCCATGCTACCTTTGCCGCCTGCCTTTCCTGCCAGCAGTAGGCTGGTGGGGTGGACCCTAACCCCAGCACCTTCGCCGAATCCAGCCCTGCCAGCCCGTCGCACGACGCTGAGGCGGTGCCGGGCATCGCTGCTCCGGCCGCTGCCGGGCCGGGGCGGATCGTCCTGGCAGCCACGCCCATCGGCAATACAGGTGATGCCTCGGCCCGCCTGGTGGAGCTGCTGGGTACGGCGGACATCGTGGCGGCCGAGGACACCCGGCGCCTGCACCGCCTGGTCCAGGGTCTCGGCGTCACCGTTGCCGGGCGGGTCATCAGCTATCACGAACACAATGAGGCCACCAAGACTGCGGAACTGCTGGATCAGGTCCGGGCTGGCAAAACCCTGGTCATGGTGACAGACGCGGGCATGCCGTCCGTCTCAGATCCTGGCTTCCGCCTGGTGGAAGGCGCCGTGGCGGCAGGGCTGACGGTCACCGCCGTCCCCGGGCCGTCCGCTGTGCTGACGGCGCTCGCCCTGTCCGGCCTCCCCACCGACCGCTTTTGTTTCGAGGGTTTCCTTCCCCGGAAGGCCGGCGAACGCGCCTCGCGGCTGGCGGACCTCTCGGCGGAACGTCGCACTATGGTGTTCTTCGAGGCGCCCCACCGCCTGGAAGCAATGTTGCGGGCGCTCCGGGAGCGTTTCGGCGCGGAACGGCGCATCGCTGTCTGCCGCGAACTGACCAAGACCTATGAGGAGGTCATCCGCGGCACCGTGGGTGACCTGCTGCTCTGGGCGGAAAACAACGAGGTGCGCGGCGAGATTGCCGTGGTGCTTGGGGGCGCGCCCGAGCAGGCTCCCGGTACCCCCGAAGACCATGTGGCCGCCGTCAACGAGTTGGTCGCCCAGGGAATCCGCCTCAAAGAAGCCGTGGCGGCCGTCGCTGAGGACGTGCGTGTCAGCAAGCGGGAGCTCTATTCGGCGGTGCTCGCGGCGCGCTAAGGGGCGCTCAGTCGGCTGGGGCCGAGACGGTTGTGCAGCTGCACAACCCGTGCCGGGACGTGTGGTGCACGCCGGCGTAGACCCCCGGTGGGCGCGGCAGTACTGTGAAAGGGAATCAGCCGGAAGGCGGCCGTTCCGGCCTGTTGCACGGCGGAAAACCAACTGATTGACGAGGGAGTCACCGTGACCGTCACTGCACAGAAACCTGTTACTGCGGACCGCGAAAGCGAGTTGCTGGCTTCCGTCCCCACCGGCCTGCTGATTAATGGCGAATGGCGCCCTGCCGCCTCGGGAAAGACGTTCGACGTCGAGGACCCCGCCACCGGAAAGGTCCTGCTGAGCATCGCCGACGCCGGCCCGGAAGACGGCATGGCGGCCTTGGATGCCGCTGCCGCCGCCCAGGAGTCCTGGGCGAAGGTCCCGGCCCGCGAGCGCGGCGAAATCCTGCGCCGGGCCTTCGACCTTGTTACTGGGCGGGCGGAGGACTTCGCCCTGCTGATGACCCTGGAGATGGGCAAGCCGTTGGCCGAGGCTCGGGGTGAAGTCACCTACGGCTCGGAGTTCCTGCGCTGGTTTTCCGAAGAAGCCGTGCGGGCCTTTGGCCGCTACTCTGTGTCACCCGACGGCAAGAGCCGGCTGTTGGTCACGAAGAAGCCGGTGGGGCCGTGCCTGCTGATCACGCCGTGGAACTTCCCGCTCGCCATGGCCACGAGAAAGATCGCCCCGGCCGTCGCGGCCGGCTGCACCATGGTGCTGAAGTCAGCCAACCTGACGCCGCTGACATCGCAGCTGTTCGCGGCCGTGATGCAGGAAGCCGGCCTGCCTGCAGGGGTCCTGAACGTTATCCCCACGTCCACGGCAGGTGCCACCACGGGCCCGCTGATCAAGGACCAGCGCCTGCGGAAGCTGTCCTTCACCGGTTCCACCGAGGTGGGCCGCCGCCTCCTGGCCGATGCATCCGAAACCGTGTTGCGGACCTCCATGGAGCTCGGCGGCAATGCACCGTTTGTGGTGTTTGAGGACGCGGACCTGGACGCCGCCGTCGCCGGGGCCATGCTGGCCAAGCTGCGGAACATGGGGGAAGCCTGCACTGCAGCCAACCGGTTCATTGTCCACGAGTCCGTGGCCGACGAATTCGCAGTGAAGTTCGCGGCGAAGATGGCGGAGATGACCACGGCCCGCGGCACCGAGCCCGAATCCAAGGTGGGTCCGCTGATTGATGCCAAGAGCCGGGACAAGGTCCACGAGCTCGTCACCGACGCCGTGGCTTCCGGCGCCAAGGCCGTGCTGGGCGGTGCTGCGGCTGATGGCCCGGGCTACTTCTACCAGCCCACCATCCTCACGGGCGTCACCGAGGGCACCCGGATCCTGTCCGAGGAAATTTTCGGCCCGGTGGCGCCGATCATCACCTTCGGCACCGAGGAGGACGCCGTCCGCCTGGCCAACAACACCGAGTACGGGCTGGTGGCCTACGTCTTCACACGGGACCTGAACCGCGGCATCCGGATGGGCGAACGCCTCGAGACCGGCATGCTGGGCCTTAACGCCGGCGTCATTTCCAACGCCGCCGCCCCTTTCGGCGGTGTGAAGCAGTCCGGCCTGGGCCGCGAGGGCGGCCTGGAAGGCATCGAGGAATACCTGTACACGCAGTACATCGGCATCGCGGACCCCTACGCCGGCTGACACCGTGAGCCGGGAGGCTCAGCCCGTCACTGGCCGCCCCGCGGGCGGAAGACGCCGTCGTACGCCCTTGACCAGGTGCGTGCGGCGGCTTTCGCCGTGCGGCGGGCCAGCCCGCTGACTGCCTGGAAAGGTGACGCCAGGGAGCGGCCCCACCGGCGCAGGACCGAAGGGGGCAGCCAGATGGCCCGCAGGCGCCGGGGGAGCGATGCGTTGCCGTGCAGGGAACGCTGCACGGCCGCAATGCGCGGCGCAATCCGCGCTACCTTCCGGTCGCCGGTTGCCTGGGCATTCGGGGGACCGTAATGCCGGCGTTCAAAATCGGCAGTCAGGGAAAGTACGGCCTGGTGGGCGTCCCCGTCCATCCCGCCCGTACTCCCAAGCAGGGCCGACTGCCGGAGCCGTGAAGCGTACGCCCGCGCCGTTTCGCTGGGTCCCGGCGGCAGGCCGTAATCCGTGCCGAGGTCGCGGAGTTCAGCCCAGGCCAGGGGAGCGGCGTCGCCGGTATCCGGATCCGGTCTGCGGAGCCGCCGGGCGCGAAGCCCCGCCCGGACCAGCCGCGGAGATGCCAGCAGGAGCGCCAGTGCCAGCACCCCGGCGGTTCCCGTCAGCCAGGGCAGGAGCAGCCGGCCGGCGTCGGTGCCGCCGCCGGGACCGGGAATCGGTGCCGCCGTCGGGGTCGGTGTTGGAACCGGGCCAGTAGCGTCCGGAAGCAGGCCATCATTGCTTTCATCGAGGTTGGGCGTGCCCGGCGTGACTGATTCAGTGGCGTAATCGGGCAGTACGCCGCGTGACGGTGTGGGCTCGAAGGGCACCCACCCCAGTCCCTGGAAGTACAGCTCGGGCCAGGCATGGGCATCCCGGGCATCCACCTCGTACTCCGGAAGGGCACCCTGTCCGGCGACCGAAACGGTGGCGCCGGTGGCACGGCCCGGCGCGTAGCCCACAGCGATGCGGCTGGGAATCCCCTCGAGCCGGGCCATCACCGCCATGGCCGACGAGTAGTGGATGCAGTAGCCGCTCTTCTGCGTGAGGAAATCGGCGAGCACCGAAAGCCCGTTTCCGTCGTAGCCGCCCTGGACCGGGGACTGCAGGGAATAGGTGAATTCTCCGGAACGCAGGTACTTCTGAATGGCCATCGCTTTGGCGTAAGCGTTGTCGCTGGAGGCAGTGACCTGATCGGCCGTTGTGCGGACGATGTCCGGCACACCGCCGGGGATCCTGGTGAAGTCACCGGAAATGCCCCGTACGTCCAGGGAAGACTGCCGCAGCGCGGTGGCCGTGAGCTTCGGCACGGTGGACGCCACAATGTATTGCTGTCCGCGGGAACTGGTGTTGGCAGCCTTGACCGCGAGCGTGGCAGGGTCCCACGTCCAGGATCCGTTGAGCCCGCGGATCGATTCCGGGGCGTAGGGCAGAGGCAAATACTGGCTGGTGAACGAGCCGGTGTCCACCGCCGTCACCTGGCGCAACTGCTCGTCAGTGGTGACTTGGTAGCCGGTCTGGATCTGCCCCGCCACAGGACGGCGTTCTCCGTCCCGGTCGTCGGGTCCCCAGGTGTCGCCGTCGAAATTGTCCACCGTGACCGACCTCAGGTACAGCGGTGCGGACGCGGTGGTGGCATAGGTGATCCTGCCGGTCCCGGCAGGTGCCCGCAGGCTGTTGCCCAGGGTGATCATCGGATTCAGTCCGGTGCCCGTGCCCCACGGGTTCAGCCGTGAGCCCTGGGGAAAGGTTCCGCGGTCAAAACCGGGAATGGCCAGCGGCACTGTCAGCGTGGCCGCCAAGGCAAGAACGCCTGTCAGGACAGCCCTTCGGAGGTGCCCGGGGTTCCGGCCGCCCTCTGCAGGGCTGCGTGAATCCGGGGCAAACCATTGGCTGCACGCCAGGATCAGGAGGTAGCCGGCCACGGTGGCACCGAACCCCCACACTCCCACGCTCTGGGGCTTCACCACGGCAGGAACCACCAGGATGGCCACCAGACCCAGACCGGTGGTGGCAGGCATGCCGAGGGGCACGGCCAGGGCATCGATCAGGATGACGGTCAGGCCCAGGACGGCGCAGGTGACCATCACGATTCCGGCGTTCGGAGCCACGGGGGCGGTTTCAGCAAGGACAGTCTCGCCGGCACGGCGGACGTACTTGTCCAGTTCCTGCATGGTTGCCCCGGAAGGGATGAAGCCTGCGAAAGCTGTGCCGCGGAAGAACGTCAGGGCCAGGATGGCTATCAGGGACGCGAACCCGCCGGCGGCCACGAGGAGCGGGTGGGCCCGCAGGGAACGCAGGACGGCCAGGGCCAGGCACACCACCACCACCGTGGTCAGGACGGGCCAGTACCAGGCCCAGCCGCGCAGGACACCGTTGAACGACAAAGCCGCCCCGGCTACAGACAGTCCCACCGCGCCCGCCATCGCCCAGGGATACGCCCCCGCCCCGGCGCGGGGACCGCGTCCCTGGTTTCCCGCTGCAGCACCAGTAGCTGCCGCCGTGCGCTGTGGTTCTGGTGGTGCCTTGCGTTCCGGTGCCAGCGTCACCGTCGCACCCCCGCTCCGCGGCGGACATCGGCCGCGGCTGTGGCCGGCGCGGCTCCGCCCTCGTCAAAGTGGCTCCACGCCACCGGAACGGTGACCGTGGCCGGCACCGCGACGGCTCGCCAGCCGCCCCGCCGCAGGATGTCCAGGGCTTCCTGGGCGTCCGTCGGCCGGTCGGAGGCGACGATGGCGAATGCGTTGGCTCCATAGCCGGCAGCCGGCGCCAGCGCCCGGGCTTCGGCCGGAGAAATCCGGCCAAGCACGGCAATGATGGGTCCGCGCATCCGGTGGGCCGACAGCTTGTCCATCAGCGGATCGTCGAAAACGTCGTGCCCGGAGTCGTGGCCACCGTGGTCCCTGGCGGCGTGGCCTTCCCCGGCGGCGCGTCTGTCCCGTGCCCCCGAATATGCCCCATGATGTGCCCCGTGATGCGGTCCGGACAGCTGGATGGCGGCCAGGCTCTCGGCGATGCTTTGCAGGCCCGACGCCCCGGAGAACTCCTCGGCCTCGGGCTCCGGTGCCGAGGGTGAACGGCGGAATGCCGGATCGCCGCGGGGATCCAGGAGCCGCAGGGCATAGTTCCGCTCGGCCAGGTGCGTGCAGATTGAGATTGCGGCCACCACCGCCCACTCGAAGGTTTCGCTGCTGGCCATCTCGTGGCCGTCCGGAGCGGGTGCTGCGCCGAAACCGGAGCCGCTGCCGGAAAACGCCGCAAACCGCTGGTCAAGGATGACGGTGGCTTCCGGCGTCGTCACGGATTCCTCCTGCCGCACCATCAGGGCACCGTGGCGGGCCGTGGCCGCCCAGTGGACCCGGCGCATCGGATCGCCGGGACGGTATTCGCGGGTCATGACGTCGTCGTCGCTGGGGTTGGCGCGGATGCGCGTGGCGGTGATGCCGTCGTTGCCACGGGCGCCGGCGAGCCCCGTCACGGGAAGCTCGACGGCGGCGGGCGTGACAGTGAGGATGTCGCCGTCGTCGATGGCCTGGCGGTGCAGCGACAGCCCAAAGGGGTCGGTGAACTCGGCGGTCACGGGGCCGATCCGGTACAGCCCGCGCTTCGTGGCGCGAAGGTGGTATTCGTACCTGCTGGTTGCGCCCGTGGCTGAGCGTGCCGGGAAACGGAACGCGGGGGAGTCACCAAACTGTGTGGGCAGTTTCTCTTCCATGATGGCCCGGCCGCCGCCTGGCCCACTGCGGGCCACGGCAAGGCGCACCGTTGTGGCGGCGGATGTCTCCACTGGCGAGGGATGGAACTCGCGGTACACCTGGAATCGCGGCTTCACCAGCCTGATTCCGGCGAGGGCAAACAGCGGGAGGACTATCAGCAGGACACCCAGGCTCAGCAGGTCCCGCCGTCCCATGATCTGCGCAGCCAGCAGGGACACTCCGCCGGCAGCCAGCAGCCCCCAGCCGCGCTGGCTGAAGAGGTGCCGGGGAAACCGTTCACGCAGCGCCATGGGATGGCCCGGCCTAGGGGTTCCGCCGCAACCCGGCCGGCGGGGCCGAAGCCCGGGCCGGGCTGGTCACCGGATCCTGGCTGACGGGCAGCCTGGACAGGATTCCCCTGATGACACTCTGTGGGGTCTCACCGGCGCCTGCGGCCTTGCGGTCCAGGATGATCCGGTGGGCCAGCACGGATTCGGCCACACTGACCACGTCGTCGGGCAGGACGAAGTCCCGGCCGTCCAGGGCCGCCGTGGCTTTGGCGGCCCTGAGCAGCTGGAGCATCGAGCGGGGGCTGGCGCCGAGCCGGAGCAGCGGACTCTCGCGGGTTGCCCGGCCCACCGAGACCGTATACTCCTTGACCGCCTGGGACACGTAGACCTGCTGGACGGTGGCGATCATCGCCGCCACGTCCGCCGCCGTGACCACCGCAGACACCTTGGCCAGCGGAGAGCTTGCCTGATGGGTCTCCAGCATTTCGATCTCAGCGTCCTTGTCCGGATAGCCCATGGAGATCCGGGCCATGAACCGGTCGCGCTGGGCCTCGGGCAGCGGGTAGGTGCCTTCCATCTCGATGGGATTCTGCGTGGCCACCACCATAAAAGGCTCATCGAGCCTGTACGAGTCACCATCCACCGTGACCTGGTGCTCCTCCATGCACTCCAGCAGCGCCGACTGCGTTTTGGCCGAGGCGCGGTTAATTTCATCGCCAATGACGATGTTGGCGAAAACGGCCCCTGGCCGGAACTCGAACTGGCGCGTTGACTGGTTGTAGATGGACACACCCGTGACGTCCGAGGGCAGCAGGTCAGGAGTGAACTGGATCCGGCTCACCGTACAGTCAATGGTCCGGGCGAGACTTTTAGCCAGCAGCGTTTTGCCCACCCCGGGCACGTCCTCCAGAAGCAGGTGGCCCTGGGCAAGGAGCACCGTCAGGGCCAGCCTGGAAGCATCGGACTTGCCATCGATGACGGTATTGATCGAGTCCAGGATGCGCTGGCTGGCGGCGTGGAAATCCTCCGGGTCCATGGCAGCTGCCCGGTAACCGTTGAGGTGGCCCACCTGCTCTGAGACGGCGGTGAAGTTCCTCCCTGCAGGGGTGACTTCGTTGACGGCGGTGCGGCGGTGGGGGTCCATCTGCAACCTTTCAGCCCGGGGATCACCTGGGACGGGTCAGCCGGCCTGCCTTCGCCCGGCGGTGGGCGTTCGCGTCTGTTCCTACCAGACTACTAAGACAACTGCCCGGGCTGACAGAGAGTTCCTGGATTTCTGCGGCCGTCGGCCGCGGCTAGGCTTGATGGATGTGCAATTCGCTGATTCCCGCCGCTTACCGTGCTGCCGGGACCGGGTCACCGGAAGGTTCCGGCCAGACGAAGACGCCGGATTTTCCGCCGGCCCCGGAACCGCTGCCGGTCCCCGTCATGGACAACCACACGCACTTTGATTTTCCCGGCGGCGAGAGCCCGGTGGCGGTTGCCGCGGCATTGGACGCCGCTCAGGCTGTGGGCGTGCAGGGCGCCGTCCAGGTGGGGACCGACCTTGAGTCCTCCCGGTTCACGGTCCGGTCCGTTGACCTGGACAGCAGGCTGCTGGGGGCTGTGGCCCTGCACCCCAACGACGCTCCGGAGTATGCCCGGCGTGGGGAACTCGAAGATGCACTGGCTGAGATTGAGCAACTGGCAGCCCACCCCCGGATCCGGGCCATCGGCGAGACTGGCCTTGATTTCTTCCGCACGGAGGGCGAAGGCCTGGCCCATCAGCGCTACTCTTTCCGGCGCCACATCGACATTGCCAAGCGCCTGGACCTGACCCTGCAGATCCATGACCGTGATGCACACAGCGACGTAGTGCAGGTCCTGCGCGAAGAGGGGGCCCCGGAGCGCGTGGTGTTCCACTGTTTCTCCGGCGACGAGGAGCTGGCAAGGACCTGCAATGAGGCAGGCTGGAACATGTCCTTCGCGGGCACCCTGACCTTCAAGAACGCGGCGAATCTCCGGGCCGCGCTCGCGGTGGCGGACCCTGAACTGGTGCTCGTGGAAACGGACGCTCCATTCCTCACACCGCACCCGCACCGGGGACGCCCAAACGCCAGCTACATGGTGCCCTACACCGTCCGCGCCATGGCCGACTTGACAGGAACGGATCTTGCCGAGCTCTGCACGAGGATCAGCGCAAATACAGTGCGGGCATACGGATCCTGGACGTAGGCCGGTCCGGCCCAGTGACCTGCGACACCATACTTCGTATGTAAATTTCTTGGCCGCTTTATAACGCTACGGTTACAGTGGGAAACTATTAGCCGGGGTCGGGGAAGGCCTTCGGATAATTTCACTCCACCCGCAGCAGGATTGGCAGGGCTTCGCTGCCCTCTGCCTGAAAGGGGGAGTGTGGCGGCGCAACGGTGCCCGGAGCTGTCCCCAGGGTCAAGCGCCGGCTATTTCACTGCGTTTTTCCCCGTGCCCGGACGGTCCTAAAGTTACGGGTCAACGTGGTCAAGCTCTTCACAACGGACGGCAAGTTCAGTTTTATCAAGATCGGCACCCAACTTGTGGTGCTCTGCGCTCTGGTCGCGGGTCTCGTGGCCTTCGTCGGAAATAACAAAACCGTTACCCTCAACGTCGACGGAAAAGTGACCTCGGTCCAGTCCTTCGGCGGCACGGTAGGCCAGGTAGTCAAAAGCGCCAACGTGGAACTGAAGCCGGCCGACCGCGTCTCCCCCTCGGTGGACGCCAAAGTGGAGAACGGCACCGTCATCAACGTCAACATGGCCAAGGCCGTGAAGGTCAGCCTGGATGGCGCTGAGAAGACCGTCAGCACCACGGCGCCGGATGTCGCCGGTCTGGTGACCGAACTCGGAATCGCCAGCGCCTCCTCGGTTTCGGTGCCCAAGGAAGCCCAGCTTGCTGTGGCAGGATCCTTCGTCTCGATCTCCACCCCCAAGAGCATCAGCATTGTGGCCGACGGCAAGGTGGCCACGGCCACCACGACGGCGGGAACCGTCGCCCAGGTGCTGGAGGACGCAGGCGTCACGCTCGGCGTCGATGACCGCACGTCCCAGCCCGGGAACGCCCACGTGGTGAACAACATGGTGATTAAGGTCTCCCGCGTGGACACCGGCCAGACGGCTGCCACCACCGAAGACGTGGCTTTCGAGAGCATGAGCGAAGAAAGCGCTGAGCTGTTCAAGGGCGAGAAGAAGGTCACCCAGGCCGGCGTCGCCGGAAAGGTCAACAGGACCTTCAAGCTGGTTCTGGTCGACGGGCGGGAAGCCTCGCGGACCTTGGTCTCCGAGGAGGTCGCAGTCCATCCCGTAACGGAAAAAGTGACCATTGGCACCAAGCCCAAGCCGGCCGCCACTGCAGGGACCAACACGGGTGCCGCCGCCCCGGCCATGATGAACGAAGCCATGTGGGACAAGATCGCCAAGTGCGAGTCCGGCGGCAACTGGGCCATCAATACCGGCAACGGCTATTATGGCGGCCTGCAGTTCGACATCCGGACCTGGATTGGCTCCGGTGGCGGTGCCTACGCCCCGAACGCCAGCCTCGCCACCAAGGCCCAGCAGATCGACATCGCCAACCGCGTCTACGCGCAGCGCGGTCTCCAGCCATGGGGCTGTGGCTGGGCCGCAACGAGCTAGGCACCCTTATCTCCAGCACCGGCGGCAGCTGACCACAGCCGCCAGGTGAACAGCAGTGGCCGGCCCCGGATCTTCCGGGGCCGGCCACGGCCGTTAACAAGCGCCACGGGATGTTGGCTGCAACCCGCAAGCCCGTCACCAAACAGCCGGCCGGTGACGGCCGCCGGGATAGGATACCTACGTGACTGAACCGACTGCCGCCGCGCCCGCACCCCTCTTCGGTGCCTCCGACATCCGCCGGCTGGCAGAAGAAATCGGCATCAGACCCACCAAGACCCTCGGCCAAAACTTCGTCATTGACGGCAACACTATCCGCCGGATCGTCTCCGTGGCCAGCATCGGTCCGGATGAGACGGTGCTGGAAGTCGGTCCCGGCCTGGGTTCGCTGACCCTCGGCCTGCTGGACGCCGCAAAGGCAGTGGTCGCCGTCGAGATCGATCCTGTGCTGGCGGCTAAGCTGCCGGAAACAGTCCAAGCGTGGCGCCCTGACGCGGCTGGCTCATTCCACCTGGTCCAGGCCGACGCCATGAGGGTCACCACCCTTCCGGTGGAGCCCACCGCCCTGGTGGCCAATCTTCCATACAACGTCGCCGTGCCCGTGGTCCTGCACCTCCTCCAGCACTTCCCCAGCCTCCGGCACGGACTTGTCATGGTCCAGGACGAGGTGGCGGACAGGCTGGCCGCCGGGCCAGGGTCAAAGACCTACGGAGTGCCCTCCGTCAAGGCCGCGTGGTACAGCAGCATGCGCAAGGCCGGGGTCATTGGCATGAACGTCTTCTGGCCTGCGCCAAAAATCCACTCCGGCCTGGTGGCGTTCACCAGGCGCGAGGCACCCGCCACAACGGCCACCCGCGAACAGGTGTTCGCCGTCATTGACGCGGCCTTTGCCCAGCGCCGCAAGACGCTGCGGGCGGCTCTGGCCGGCTGGGCCGGAGGTGCCGCGGAGGCCGAGCGCTGCCTGGTTGCCGCGGGCGTGGACCCCACGGCCCGGGGCGAAGTCATCGACATCAATGCTTTTGCCCGCATCGCCGAAGCCCGCACCGCCGGAGCCAGCGGGGCCACGGCGTGAATGCCCTGGCCGGGCGTTTCCCCGCGCGGACCGTCCGGGTGAAGGCACCTGGCAAGATCAACGTCTCCCTTGACGTGGGACCGCTGCGGGAAGACGGATACCATTCGGTGGCCAGCGTCTACCTGGCGGTCTCCCTCTACGAGGAAGTTGCGGCCACCAGCACACAGACGCCCGGCATCACCGTCAGCATCAGCCCCGCCAGCACCCTTGACCTGGACGGCGTTGACATCCCGCTGGATGAGAACAACCTGGCTTATAAGGCTGCCGCCATGATGGCCGACGTTTCCGAACACGCCACCGGGGTTCACCTGGAGATCACCAAGCGCGTCCCCGTAGCCGGCGGGATGGGCGGCGGCTCGGCCGATGCTGCCGCCACGCTCCTGGCCTGCGATGCGCTCTGGAACAGCGGGCTGTCACGGGACGAACTGGCCCATTTGGCCTCTGAATTGGGCGCCGACGTACCTTTTGCGCTCCTTGGCGGAACCGCCGTCGGACTCGGCGTGGGCGATGACCTCTCGCCGGCACTGGTCAAGGCCCAGACCGACTGGGTCCTGGTGGCGGCCGACTACGGACTGTCCACACCGGAAGTCTTCCGGACGCTGGACCGGCTGCGCGACGCGGAGGACATCGACGTGGCCGAGCCCACAGCCGTGGACCCGCAAATCCTGCAGGCGCTGCGCGGCGGCGACGCCGACGCGTTGAGCCGGGTCCTGGTCAACGATCTGCAGCGGGCGTCCATTGAGCTGGCTCCGGGACTCCGTGCCACGCTGGGCCGCGGAGAATCACTCGGGGCCCTGGCCGGAATCGTTTCCGGTTCCGGCCCCACGGTGGCGCTCCTGACCCACAACCCCGGCACCGCCGAAAGCCTGGCCGAAGACCTCCGGCACTACGGGCTGACCGCATTCCCTGTCCACGGGCCCGTACCCGGCGCCCGCATCATCTCCGATACGCTCCTGTAGAGCACCCCCACCCAGCAGCAGAAAGCAGTCCCCTTTGGCACACCTTCTTGGCGGCGAGAACCTCACGGTTTCGTACGCAACCCGAACCGTCCTGGACGGCATCACCCTTGGACTGGAGGAGGGTGACCGGATCGGCATGGTGGGCCGGAACGGTGACGGCAAATCGACCCTGATGCGCCTGCTGGCCATGCGCTCCACCCCGGATTCCGGCCGCGTCACCAAGCGCGGCGACGTCAACATCGGCTACCTGGACCAAAGCGACGTCCTCGACGGCGACCTGACGGTGGGTGCCGCGATCGTCGGTGACCAGGCCGACTACGAGTGGGCCCGCAACCCCCGGATCCGGGAGATCATGGGCGGGCTGGTCTCCGACGTCGACTGGCACGCCAATGTGCATGCCCTCTCCGGCGGGCAGAAACGCCGCGTGGCCCTCGCCAAGCTCCTCATTGAGGACCACGACGTCATCATGCTCGACGAGCCCACCAACCACCTTGACGTCGAAGGCGTTGCCTGGCTGTCCCGGCACCTGAAGACCCGGTGGCGGGCCAACCAGGGCGCCTTCCTGGTGGTCACCCACGACCGCTGGTTCCTCGACGAAGTCTGCACCAGGACTTGGGAAATCCACGACGGAATCATGGACCCGTTCGACGGCGGTTACGCCGCCTACGTGCTGGCCCGCGCCGAACGCGACCGCGCCGCCTCCGTGATGGAAAGCAAGCGCCAGCAGCTGGTCAAGAAGGAACTCGCCTGGCTGCGCCGGGGCGCCCCCGCGCGGACAGCCAAGCCCAAATTCCGCATCGAAGCCGCCAACGCCCTGATCGCCGACGTGCCGGAGCCGCGTGACTCGACGGCCTTGAGCAAGATGGCCACGGCGAGGCTCGGCAAGGATGTCCTCGATCTCGAGAATGTTTCGCTTGACTTCCTGGGCGGCGACGCCGGCCAGAAGCTGTTCGACAACATCACCCTGCGGCTTGCCCCGGGGGAGCGGCTGGGCCTGGTGGGCGTGAACGGCGCCGGCAAGACCACCCTGCTGAAACTCCTCAACGGCCAGATCGAACCTACTTCCGGCAAGGTCAAACGCGGCAAGACAGTGGTCACTGCGGTACTTACCCAGGAAGTCAAAGAGCTTGACGACGTCTCCGACCTGCGCGTCATCGAGGTCATTGAGCGCGAGAAGCGTTCCTTCAACGTTGGCGGCAAGGAGTTCACCGCAGGTCAGCTCGTGGAGCAGCTCGGCTTCACCAACGAAAAGCAGTGGACCCCCGTCAAGGACCTGTCCGGTGGTGAGCGCCGGCGCCTCCAGCTGCTGCGCCTGCTCGTGGGCGAACCCAACGTCCTGATGCTCGATGAGCCCACCAACGACCTCGACACCGACACCCTCGCCGCCGTCGAAGACGTCCTGGACGGGTGGCCGGGCACGCTCGTTGTGGTCAGCCACGACCGCTACCTGCTGGAGCGCGTCACGGACCACCAGATGGCACTCCTGGGCGACGGCAAGATCCGCGCCCTGCCGCGCGGCGTGGACCAGTACCTGGAACTCCGCGAATCCGCCCTCGCCGGCTCCACTATTACCGGCGGCGGAAACCCCGTCACCGGAGCCGGCGGCAGCTCCGCCCCGGCGGCGTCCGGAGCCTCCGAAGCCGAGAAACGCGACGCCCGCAAGGCCAAGAACCGCATCGAACGCCAGCTCGGCAAACTCGAACAGGCGGAAAAGAAGATCCACGACCAGATGGTCAAGAGCACAGCCGACTCCGACTTCGACGCCCTGGCTGAGCAGAACAAGAAACTCAAGGACCTGGCAGGGGAGCGCGAAGCGCTGGAACTCGAATGGCTCGAAGCCCTGGAAGTCCTCGGCGAGTAGCTCATGCTTCGGACTGCAGGTCCGGGTCTTTTTTGAGGCCTGTGAGGCCGTTCCAGGCGAGGTTTACCAGGTGGGCGGCGACAGTGTGTTTGTCGGGCTGGCGGGCGTCCTGCCACCACTGGCCGGTCATGGCCACCATGCCGACGAGCATCTGGGCGTACATGGCCCCGTCTTCGGCGCTGAGGCCGCGGCGCAGGAATTCGTCGGACAGGATGTGCTCCACGCGGGCGGTGACGTGGGAGAGCAGGGTGGAGAAGGCACCTTCGGGCTGTGACGGGGGAGCGTCCCGCATCAGGATCCGGAAGCCTTCCGTGTGGTCCTCAATGTAGGTCAGCAGGGCCAGGGCGGCACGTTCCACGAGGACGCGCGGCTTGGCTTCCTCAGTGAGGGCAGCGGTAATGGAATCCAGCAGGATCCGGAACTCGGATTCGACCACCTGCGTGTACAGGCCCTCCTTGGAGCCGAAGTGCTCGTAGATGACGGGCTTGGAAACCCCTGCGCAGGCTGCGATCTCCTCGATGGTGGTGCCGTCGAGTCCGCGGGCGGCGAACAGACCACGCCCGACGCCGATCAGCTGGCTGCGTCTCTGCACGCCTGTCATCCGTGCCCGGGGTGGGTTGTTAATCACCTTTCCATCATGCCCTAGCGGCGTTGAATGGCGCCGCGTGAAACGTTACTTACCGCCTCCGGGACGGCGGCCGGCCAGGCCCGGTCCGCTGCCGTGTCGCGGGCTGCCCTGAACACATGGCAAAATAATTACTTGTGTCTTGGCCTCGCGCCTCCGGCACGGTCCGCTCTGGTGTAATGGCAGCACCCCGGCCTTTGGAGCCGTGGAGTATAGGTTCGAATCCTATGGGCGGAACTGCTGTGCCAAGAGCGTCCAGTATTATGAAGTCGGTGCCCCGGCAGGCTCATGGCCGGACAGGCGCCGCGCCCGGCGCCACGCGCAACCAAGCAAGGAGAGCCCGTACGTGATCCCCGAGAATACCGGCCCAGCCGCCGTCATCGTTCTGGCAGCAGGCGCCGGTACCCGGATGAAGTCCCGTACCCCCAAGATCCTGCATGAGATCGGCGGCCGCTCCATGGTGGCCCATGCCCTCCTGGCCGCCCGCAGCATCAACCCCGGACGCCTGGCCCTGGTGGTACGCCACGAACGCGACCTGGTGGCCGGCCACCTGAACGACCTGGACCCTGGAGCCCTCATTGTGGACCAGGACGACATCCCCGGCACCGGACGCGCCGTCGAGGTGGCCCTGAACGCCCTGGACGCAGAGGAAAAGCTCGAAGGCACCGTCGTGGTGACCTACGGCGATGTCCCCCTCCTCACCGGCGGCCTGCTCGAAGACCTGGTGGCCACGCACGAACGCGAAGGCAACGCCGTGACCGTACTCACCGCGCTGCTCGATGACGCCACGGGCTACGGCCGGATCCTGCGTGGCGATGACGACTCCGTCACCGGCATCCGCGAACACAAGGACGCCACGGAAACCGAACACCTGATCCGCGAGGTCAATTCGGGCATCTATGCCTTCGATGCCGCCGTCCTCCGCGACGCGCTGGTGCACGTCACCACTGACAACTCACAGGGCGAGAAATACCTCACCGACGTCCTCGGCCTTGCCCGCCAGGCTGGCGGCCGGGTTGCGGCGGTGGTCACCGAAGACCGCTGGCAGGTGGAAGGCGCCAATGACCGCGTGCAGCTCGCGGCCCTCGGCGCGGAACTGAACCGGCGCACGGTCGAAGCCTGGATGCGTGCCGGCGTGACCGTTGTCGACCCCGCCACCACCTGGATCGACTCCACTGTCACCCTGGACGAGGACGTCCGCATCCTTCCCAACACCCAGCTGCACGGAACCACCACCGTGGCGAGGGACGCCGTCATCGGCCCCGACACCACCCTGACCGATGTCCGCATCGGCGAGGGCGCCACCGTCACCCGCACCCACGGTTCCGGGGCTGTGATCGGCGCGCGCGCCGCCGTCGGGCCCTTCACCTACCTGCGGCCCGGCACCGTGCTGGGTGAGACCGGAAAAATCGGGGCGTTCTACGAAACCAAGAACGTCACCATCGGGCGCGGCTCCAAGCTGTCCCACCTCGGCTATGCCGGAGACGCCGAGATCGGCGAGGACACCAACATCGGCTGCGGCAACATCACAGCCAATTACGACGGCGAGAAGAAGCACCGCACGGTGATCGGCTCGGGCGTCCGCACAGGTTCCAACACAGTGTTTGTTGCACCGGTCACCGTGGGGGACGGCGCCTACAGCGGCGCCGGCGCGGTGATCCGCAAGGACGTTCCCGCGGGCGCCCTGGTGCTCTCCGTCGCCGCCCAGCGCAACGCCGAGGGCTGGGTTGTTGCCAACCGCCCCGGCTCACGATCGGCGCAACTGGCCCAGGCGGCCGCCCCAGACTCCTCAAGTACCCCAGCACCGACAGAAGAGGGCAAGTAACAATGAGCGAAATTACGGCACACGGCGAGAAGAAGCTGGTGCTTGCCGCAGGGCGGGCGCACCCCGAACTGGCGCGGGAAATCGCTAAGGAACTGGGGACCGAGCTGCTGCCCGTCGACGCCTATGACTTCGCCAACGGGGAAATCTATGTCCGCGCCGGCGAAAGCGTCCGGGGAACCGACGCGTTCGTCATCCAGGCCCACCCGGCACCCCTGAACAACCACCTGATGGAACAGCTGATCATGATTGATTCGCTGAAGCGTGCCTCCGCCAAACGCATCACCGTGGTCTCGCCGTTCTACCCGTATGCGCGACAGGACAAAAAAGGCCGCGGCCGCGAACCCATTTCCGCCCGGCTCGTGGCGGACCTGTACAAGACCGCCGGCGCCGACCGCATTATGAGTGTGGACCTGCACACCTCCCAGATCCAGGGCTTCTTCGACGGCCCCGTTGACCACCTCATGGCCATCCCGCTCCTGGCCGACTACATCCGCACCCGCGTGGGATCCGACAACGTCACGGTGGTCTCCCCGGACACCGGCCGCGTCCGTGTCGCCGAGCAGTGGGCCGAGCGCCTTGGTGGAGCGCCGCTGGCGTTTGTGCACAAGAGCCGCGACCTTACCGTTCCCAACCAGGCTGTCTCCAAGACCGTGGTGGGCCAGATCGAAGGCCGCACCTGCGTCCTGATCGACGACATGATCGACACCGGCGGCACCATCTCCGGCGCGGTCCAGGTCCTGAAGAACGCCGGCGCGAAGGACGTCATCATCGCCGCCACGCACGCAGTGTTCTCCGACCCCGCCGCCCAGCGCCTGGCCGAGTCCGGCGCGCGCGAGGTAGTGGTCACCAACACGCTGCCGCTCGGCGCGCACCAGCAGTTCCCGCAGCTGACAGTGCTGTCCATCGCGCCGCTGATCGCCCGAGCCATCCGCGAAGTGTTCGACGACGGCTCGGTCACCAGCCTGTTCGACGGCAACGCCTGATTCGCCGTTACCGCCGCGGCGCCGGGCCCGTTTTCAGTATTCGGGTCCGGCGCTGGTAAGCTTTTTCACGATACCTTGGCGAGGGAGAGCAGTCTCCGTTATCGACTGGGTCTGAATCTCCCTTCGGGTAGGGCGCCGCACCGGCGGCCCGGCGTTGAAGGTCGTAACGGACCTCCGCCCTTGCTGAACACCGTTTAGTCTTCCGAGGAGATACCCATGTCTGAGCAGAAGCTCGCAGCAGAAGTACGCACCGAATTCGGCAAGGGCTTTGCCCGCCGCGCCCGCATGGCGAACCTGATCCCCGCCGTCATCTACGGCCACGGCGCAGCCCCGATCCACATCACCCTGCCGGCCAAGGCCACCACCCTGGCAGTCCGCACCGCCAACGCCCTGCTCTCCCTGGACGTCAACGGCGAAGAGCACCTGGCCCTGGTCAAGGACGTTCAGCGCGACCCCATCAAGCAGATCATCGAGCACATCGACCTTCTGACCGTCCGCAAGGGCGAAAAGGTCACCGTCGACATCCCCGTCCACGTTGTTGGCGAAGTTGCTCCGGGCAACGTCCACAACCAGGAACTGACCGTCATCTCGCTCGAGGCCGAGGCAACCCACCTGCCCACCGCCATCGAGGTTGACATCGAAGGCCGCACCGCCGGACAGCACATCCACGCTTCCGACCTGGTCCTGCCGAAGGGCTCCGTTCTGCTGGCCGATGCCGATGCACTGGTGGTCAACATCTCCGAAGCCGTTGAGATCGCAGAAGAAGGCGAAGCAGCAGCCGAGGCATCCGCCGAGGCAGCAGCCGAGTAATCACGCACCGCTTCGCAGCTGTGGCCGGACCCGTATGGGCCCGGCCACAGCCATGTCCGGACCACCATAGGATGGAACAATGACTGACACTTGGCTGATTGTTGGCCTCGGAAACCCCGGCGCCGAATACAAGGGCAACAGGCACAACGTCGGCCACATGGTCCTGGACGAACTTGCCGGCCGGTTGGGCGGAAGCTTTAAGACCCACAAGGCGCGGGCCCAGGTCCTTGAAGGCCGGCTCGGTATCGGCGGTCCCCGCGTGGTGCTGGCCAAACCGATGAGCTACATGAATGTCTCCGGCGGACCTGTGGCAAGCCTGGCGAATTTTTACGGCATCGGGCCGGATCATGTGGTGGCCGTCCATGACGAGATCGACATCCCCTTTAATACGGTGAAACTGAAGTGTGGCGGCGGCGAGGGCGGCCACAACGGTCTTCGGGACATCTCCAAAGCACTCGGGACCAAGGACTACTTGAGGGTCCGGGTAGGTGTGGGCCGTCCGCCGGGCCGCATGGATACCGCCGATTACGTCCTGCGGGATTTCGGCACCACGGAACGCAAGGACATTCCCTTCCTGCTGGATGAGGCCGCTGACGCGGTGGACATGCTTGTCAGGGACGGTCTGACTGCAGCCCAGCAGAAATTCCACCCGGCCAAAACTGACGTGTAGCAAATGAACTAAAAATGCTGCGTCCCTGTTCACCTTTCGCTGCCAAGGGGTACGCTACTTCCTAAGCGGGGGAGCGATGGGGCTTATCCCGCTTTAGTGGGATCTAGGGGATAAGTTCATGTCAATCGAGCCACTCAGCTGGGGACGTGGGTCACCGCTCAACGACGTTGAGCTGCGCACCGAGTCCAACGGCATCTCAGAGACGCCGCGATGGTCGGTGCCCGCACGCAGCGCCAACCTCGAAGCCGTCCACACGGCACTGACCAGCCTGGAATCCCTCGGGGTGGTGATCACCGGCGGCCGCGGGGTTGGCAAGTCATCACTGGCCAGGACAGCCGTCGCCGAGCTGGGCCCCGACGTCTGGACACTGCAGCTGCGCTGCGGGAACACCGCCGGCGACACCCCCTACGGTTGCCTGGCGTTCCTCCTTGCACGCCTGCCCCAGGCATACATGGGTTCACCCACCGCCATTCTTCGTGGCATCACCTCGCTGATCCGAAGCGACGCCGCCGGGCGCCAGTGCGTGATCACCCTCGATACCGCCGGCGGCATCGATGACATGAGTGCCGGCGTCCTGCTCAATATCCTCCTGACCGGGACCGCCCGCATCGTCGCCGTGGCGCCCAAGATCAGTGATCTCCCGGCCGACTTCCATTGGCTGCTTGCGGACCGCCGCCTGACCGAGGTCAGGCTTGACAACCTCAACGAGCTCCAGACCAGGCAGGTCCTGCTTTCCCTGCTCGGTCACCGGGTCTCGGCCTCCTTGGTCAGTACCTTCCACACGATGGTGGGTGGAAACCCGCTGCTGCTCAAGGCCTTGGTGGCTGAGCAGCAGCAGTCCGGGAACCTGGTCCTGTCCGATTCGGTGTGGACCCTGCGGGACAAGGTGGTCCTTGACGGCGCGGCGAGCCTCGAGGACATCGTCAGGTCCCGCTGGTCCCGGCAGTCTTCGCAGGAGCAGGAAGTCATTGAGATGCTGTCCTGCGCCAGGACCGTGGAGCTGGCCAGGCTGACCGCGGTTTACGGTGCCGGTATCGTGGCGGACATGGAAGACGCGGGTCTCCTGGAGATCGACACCTCGGAACACCGCTGGGTTTCGCTGCGGGAAATGTACCTTGGCGACGTTGTCCGATCCTGGCTCAGCATCAGCAGGCGACGGGAACTGCGGAGCCTGCTGCTCGATGGCCAGGAACCGGACCCCGCCAGCATGACCCTGGAAGAGCTGATGGCATTCGCGGCCTGGACGCACGAATGCGAGGCGCAACTGAGCCCGCCCATGGCGCTGGCCGCCGCCGAAGCAGCCGTGCAGCTGTTTGACCCGAATTTTGCCCTCAAGTATGTCGAGACACTCAACCGGAACAATCCCGAATGGGTGCCCGGCCAGCGGCAAAAAGCTGCCGCCTACCTGCTCCTTGACCTCCCTGTCCAGGCCATGGCAGCCCTGGACGACATCTCACAGCCCCAGCTGGACAATCTGGACGTGGAGGAATACGCCAAGGTCATCGCCGCCAAGTCCCGGGTCATGGTCTGGCTCCCGGAACATGCGGGCAGGGTGCCGGCGCTGCTGCAGACGGCGAGGGAGCGGCTCGGAGTTGATCCGGGCATCGCGAAGGGCTGGCCCGACCCCGTGGCTGCGGCAGCGGACAGGATCAGCCTCTCCGAATTCGAGTACCAGGTTTTCGTCGGCGAGTACGCCGCCGCCATCCCGGCCCTCGAAGCCGCCGCAGACCCCGAGCAAAACCCTGATCTTTGGTTCCGGATGAACTCGGCCGTGGTCCTGATGAGCGCCCTGGCCATGACCGGGCGTGAGATGGACGCACTAAGCCTGATGAGACAGCTGGGCGGCCAGATCTCGGACGCCGGCCAGATCGTTGGCCTCCGGGAGAACTTCACCGCACGGGCTTACAACGTCCTGTTGACGGCCGGGCAATGGCGCCGCTGCATCGACCTCCTCAACCCGCCGGCAATCCGCGACAACCACCAGCTGCCGTACTGCAGTGCCGCCGTGGAGTTGGCAGCCGGTATTGCCTATGTCTACGCAGGCCGCGGCGCCGTCGCCCTGGATTCCCTCCTGTCAGCGGCCGCACAACTGGAGCTTCGGCCCGCCCAGGGCGTCCGCCGTGCAGCCTACGCCGCCGTAGCCTTCGCTTATGCACAGCTTGGCAACGCCGGACAGGCCCGGAAATATCTGGACAAGCTGCAGCGGACCGGCGGTGTGGCCGATCATGCCACCCGGAGCATCACCGAATTCTGTGCCGACATGGCCGGCCGCTGGCTGGGTGACGCCGATGCCGTCACCCGCCTGAAGGAATCCGCCCGCCGCGACTTCGCAGCAGGCAGGTACACACAGGCCGGTATCAGCATGCTCGGAGCCACCGTCCACGGTACAGAAGCCGATTTCCGGGTACTCGAAGAAATGGCCGGTCACCGCCAGGGACCGTTGGCGGAGATCTCCCGCCTCATTGCCGTGGGGAGCAGGACGCACGACGCCAAGACCCTGCTCGCCGGCGGGGAGCTGGCCGCCACGCTCGAACTGGACACCGTTGAGGCACGCTGCATGGCGCTGGCCGTCGATTACGCCCGCCAGGCAGGGGATCCGGCATCCGCCAGGACGGCCCAGGCCCGGCTGGACATCCTCTCAGCCACCGTAGCCAGCCTGCCCATCGTGCCGAGCAGTGGCAGCCCCCTCCTGACGAGCCGGGAGCGGCAGATTGCGCGGCTCGCGGGCCGGGGCGCATCCAACCGCGACATCGCCCTGGACATGGGCGTCTCCGTGCGCACCGTGGAAGGCCACCTCTACCAGGTCTTCACCAAACTTGGCGTTACTTCCAGGGGTGATCTGACTGGACTCGTCTAACGGACACTCACCGAAACCGGGCCGCCTGCTGACGGGGCGGCGGCAGCCGCTTGACCGGATCTGCAATATTATCCGGACCAGAACCAGCCAGGCGGTCTTCCTTATGGCGGGCCCGGGCATCGGCAAGTCTGCCTTGACCGAGGCCATTGCCGAACGGCTGGCCACGGACATGATCGTTGTCCAGATCCATGGAAGTTCCTCCCTTGCTCGGGTTCCTTTCGGCATCCTTGCCCCCTACACGGCGGAGCTGACCGCTGAGGACTCTGTCTCGCCGGTGGCCGTGCTGCGGTCCGTGTGGAGTTACTTCGAAAAGCTCAAAGCCGGCCGTGACACCCCGCTGCTGCTCATGATGGACGATGCCCACCACCTGGACGAGGCAACGGCCAGCATCGTGGCCGACATGATCTCCGCCGGCTGGGCCAGCGTGGTGGCATCGGGCCGGCCCCGGCCCGGACTGCCGCAGCCCCTCGCGCAGCTCTGGTATGACGGCCTTGCAGAACGTGTGGACTTGCGTCCCCTGAACCGTGAGCAGATCGAGGAAGTCCTGACGCACGCCCTGGACGGCACGGTCCCGGACATTACCGTCGACTCGATCTGGAACGCTTCCGGCGGAAATCCACGGATCCTTGACGCGCTGCTTCACGACGCCGCCGAAGGTGGGCAACTCGCCAAGCGGAACGGGATCTGGATGTTGCTGGGACCGCTGCCGGCAGACGGGCCGCGCCTGACCAACGTTGTGGTGAAGGACATGCTCCGCCGAACCCCGGAAGAGCAGGAGGCCATCAAGCTTGTTGCCCTTGCCGGGCCCGTAAGCCGCAAGGTCATCGAGGACATCAGCGGTGCCGAGGTGGTTCGCTCCCTGCTCGACCAGCAAATCGTCGTGGAAAGCCACGGCACCCTGGCCGATCTCCGCATCTGGAATTCGATGTTCGGCGATGCCCTCCGCAGGACGATCTCAGTTTCGCGGAGCCTGCAGCTGCTCGAAAAAGTACGGGAACACCTGGAAACCACTCCCGCCGGCTCCGAGGGCCAGTTGAGGGCCATGGAGTGGACCCTTGAATGTGGCCTGAGGACAGCCGAACCGGCGCTCCTCGAAGCAGCCCGCACGGCGTTGACACACTTCAGGAGCGGAAGCGCCCGCACCATGGCGGCACGGATCGTGGACCCGGCACTGGTGCCGGAGGCGCATGCCGTCCAGGCGAGGGCGCTGTTCGACGACGGCGACTACGCCGGTGCGGCGAAACTCCTGGACGAAAGCTGGCTGCACCTGGGGGACAGCGCGGCGGCCGCACCGGCCCTGATGCTCAGGGCGTTGGCCCACGAGGCCCTGGGCACGCCGTTAGCGGAATTCGCCGCCGAATCCCGGGAAACGCTGGGGCGTGCCTGGGCGGAGACCACTGATGGCTCCGGCGACGACGCAGGCGCTGCCCCCGGATGGCAGGAACAGCTGCTGCGCCTTCTGGAATTCGATGAGGCGGGTGACTGCCAGGCACTGGACGCGGAAGTCCGGGACCTTCGGAACCGTATCCGTGGCAGCGCCCCCCATGACGCCATCCGCACGGTGGGAACGGCGCTGCTGGCCCACGCGCTCGCGAAGGCAGGGCGCGCCGTCGACGGTCTTGACGCGGGGCTGCAGGCGGCCTCAGAGCTTCAGGCCCTGGACAGCGAAGTGTTCTTCTTCAACGAGTTCGTGCTCAGCCGCCTGTCATCCGCATACCTCGCCATGGGGGACTGGGAATCGGTTGAACGGGAGCTGGCGAACTACACCATGGCCCAGCCCCGGGCCGCAGCCGCCTTCGCCGGCAGCATCCAGGTCCTCCGCGGCTACTCACTGCTGCGCCAGGGGCGGATTGAACGGGCTTACCAGACGCTCCTGCCTGCAGTGGAGACCCTGCGGCTCAATGATCCGCTGCAAATGTTCCGGTTCGGTTCCGCGCTGGCGTACTACGTGGCCGCAAGACTGGGGGACACCGCACAGTCAAGCCGACTTGAATTGGACTACAAGGATTCACCGGCGGGCTCCGCCGGCCAGGAACTGCTGGCAAGGGCGTACGCGTCCGCGGCCTCCGAATACGTGGCCCGGGACGGGAAAGGGCTGGCCGCGTTGCACACCCTGGCGACCACGCCGGAGGTGTCAGCCCGTGCCGGCACACTGCTGGAACTGTTCGCGCTTTGCTGGGACCTGGGTGACCATTCGGTCATTCCACTCGTCCACAACCTGGCAGGTAACGTCCAGGGCCGTTGGGCTGCAGCGATGCTCACCCTGGCCGGGCACTGGGAATCCGCGGACGCCGATTCCCTGATGGAAACGGCTGCCCGGCTGGAAAATGAGGGATTCGTTAACGTGGCCAGGGAAGCCTACGCCCGGGCAAGCACCGTGCTGGAGGGGGCCGGTGAACGCCGCCGGTCCCGCCAGGCGGTGGCCCTGCGGGAGAAATGTGACCACGAACTGGGCGAGCGGTTCCGGGAAGGGCGGTTCATCGCCGCGGCGCCTGCAGTACACCTCACCCGTCGTGAACAGGACATTGTGGAATTGGCTGTGCAGGGCCTCACCGACCGTGAGATCGCCCAGCGGCTGATGGTCTCCGTGCGGACTGTTGAGGGCCACCTGTACCGCACGTACGTGAAACTCGGGGTGCGGAGCAGGGACGAGCTGTCCACCGCCCTCGCCCCTTAGGTTCCCCACAGGAAGCCCGGGCAGCGCTGGAACCGTCGCCCGGGCTTCTTTGTGCTGGCCGGTGAACTCCCGGGTGGTAAGCGTTGCCACCCGGACATCAAAACCGCAAAGCAACGCCGAGTGGCTGCGACCTGAATCCGCGTATCAACTGCCCGTAACCCGTAGGTGCGCGGCAAAAAAGTAGAGTACCGCCTACTCGTGCCGCGGCTGTCACCATGCGATTAACTTGAAGAGGAAGGACGGGGCGAGGTTCCAAGTCCCTCCACCACACTTTTCCAGGTCTTGTCTCCATACTGACTTTCCGGCCCGTGGGCCGGACCCAGACTGGGCCGGCGACGTCAGAGCCTTCTGAGACCGAGGCTCTCCCCCCAGCCGCCGCCGGCCCTCCTTTCCGCGGGCTGAAGCCCGGAGCCCCTGTGGCGGCCGCCCCCCGGCGGCCGCCACAGTGGTGTTGTGGGACAATTGAATGTCAATCGATTGGCATCTCAAGGAGTTCACTTTGGCACTAGTACCCACGCCGGCCACGCTGGAACATGCCGTTCCGGACATGGATAACGCCGAAGTACTACGGATCAGGAATGACTTCCCGGTGCTCGGCCAGCTGGTGAACGGCCAGCCGCTGGTGTATCTGGATTCGGGCGCCACCTCGCAGAACCCGCTGAGCGTCATCGAGGCTGAGCAGGAGTTCTACGAACAGCGCAACGCCGCAGTGCACCGCGGTGCGCACCACCTTGCCGTCGAAGCCACCGAGGTTTTCGAAGATGCGCGCCAGACCGTGGCGGACTTCATCGGTGCGGACTACGCGGAAACCGTGTGGACCTCCAATGCCACCGAGGGCCTGAACCTGATCAGCTACGCCCTCTCCAACGCGTCCCTGTGGTCAGCCCAGGGCCGTGGTAACGCCAGGCTCCGCGAACTCGCCATTGGCCCCGGGGACCAGATAGTGGTCACCGAAATGGAGCACCACGCCAACCTGATTCCCTGGCAGGAACTGGCTTTCCGGACCGGCGCCACCCTGCGCTACATCCCCATCGACGATGCCGGGGCCCTGCGGCTGGACACGGCAGCAGAGATCCTGGGCAGCAGGACGAAGGTCCTTGCCTTCACCCACGCGTCCAACGTCCTGGGCACCATCAACCCCGTCACCGAACTCGTGGCACTTGGCCGGGCGGCGGGAGCGCTCGTGGTGCTGGACGCCTGCCAGTCAGCACCCCACATGCCCTTGAACGTCCGGGACCTCGACGTCGACTTCGCCGTGTTCTCCGGCCACAAGATGCTGGCGCCCACCGGAATCGGCGTGCTGTACGGCAAGCAGGACCTCCTGGACGTCCTGCCGCCCTTCCTTACCGGCGGTTCCATGATCACCACCGTGACCATGGAACGGGCAGAGTACCTTCCCGCGCCGCAGCGTTTTGAAGCGGGCACCCAGCGCATCTCGCAGGCGGTGGCGCTGGCCGCCGCGACCAGCTACCTCACGGAAACCGGCCTGGACCGGGTACACCGCTGGGAATCGCAGCTTGGCCAGCGCATGGTGGCCGGGCTGGAAGCCCTTCCCGGAATCCGCGTCCTGGGACCGGCCGCCGGCCAGGAGAGAATCGGCCTTGCGGCCTTCGACGTCGAGGGCGTGCACGCGCACGACGTCGGACAGTTCCTCGATTCCCGCGGCATCGCCGTCCGGGTGGGGCACCATTGCGCCCAGCCGCTGCACCGCCGCCTGGGCCTGACCGCCACCACCAGGGCCAGTGCCTACCTCTACAACACCACCGACGACGTCGACGCCTTCCTGGAGGCCGTTGCCGGCGTCCGTTCCTACTTCCGCGTCTGACGCGACCAAAGGTATACCAACATGAGCCTTGACCAGCTGTACCAGCAGATCATCCTTGACCACTCGAAAGCCCGCCATGGCAGCGGGCTGGCCGGTGTGAACGCACCGGCAGGGGCATCCACGGGACAGTCCCATCAGCTGAACCCCGTCTGCGGGGACGAGGTCACCCTGCGCGTGGCTGTGGAAGACGGCAAGGTGGCGCAGGTTGCCTGGGACGGTGCAGGGTGTTCCATTTCCATGGCCTCGGCCTCCGTCCTCAGCGAAATGGCTGAGGGGCTGACCGTGGACGAGCTCCACGCGGTCATCGACACCTTCCGGGACGTCCTGCGCTCCCGCGGGAAGGTCCACGCGGATCCGGATGTCCTGGGGGATGCCGCAGCGTTCGAGGGTGTGGCCCGCTACGCTGCGCGCGTCAAGTGCGCCATGATTTCCTGGGTTGCCGCCGAGGACGCGCTTAACCAGGCTGCCTAGCGGTACTGACCTGTCCCGGCGCGGCCGCGAGTCCGTCGTCCAGCCGTGATGCCAACGGCCACAGGATCCGCCAGCGCGGACTGCAGGCCGCCAAGAGCGACCAGACCCCCGGCGCACCCTTGACCCGTCTACCCGAGCAGCCCCATGACCCCGATCACGGCGGTGGCGGCACCGAGCACCATGGAGATGCTGACCAGGACCAGGTGGACCGTGAGGAACTTTGTGGCCTTGCCGGCGGCGTCGCGTGCCCGCGGGTCCTTCATGACGCGGCGCAGGAACTGCGGCCAGACCACCAGTGACCAGAGGCCTGCGATGATCAGCAGCCAGGCCGCGGCCAGGGGAAGCGCCACGGACTCAGTGGCTTTCGAGCCAGGCCTGGGCCCGCTGGGACTGGATGTTCAGGGCCTTGGCCACCATCGGTTCTGCTGCCTCGGCAATCTTGCTGCCGAGGAACGGCACGGAGGAGGTCACGTTGCCTTCAAGTTCAACCCGGGTGCTGCCGCCTTCGGCAACGAGCCGCTGGACGGCGGTCACATCGAGGGGTGCGCCGGCAATCTTCAAGGTGATGTTGCTCTGGCGGGACCCGTCTGCCGCGGGGGCTTCCCAACTTTCCACCTGGGTGACGGTGAGGTTTTCGCCAACGAACTTGCGGGCGATCTCCGGCAGGCGGGTGGTGGGCAGTGTCCGGACCGAGGTGGTGCTGAAGGCTCCGGCAACGTCGCCGTCCACGGCGAAGGACTCCAGCGTGCCGCCAACATACTCGCTCGTGTCCCGCTGGAAGTCCTCGTTGATGAAAACAGCAGCCACGCTGTCAACGGCGTGCGGAAGGGTGGTGGTTGCACTCAGTGCCATGGATCCTCCAGTGTTATGGGGTCTGTACGCTTTTTGCTCCCAACATCCTACGGGGAGCCCGGCGTGTTCTCAGAACCGGCCTCTGCCCGTTCAGCCTCAACGATCTTTTTCGCCGCAGTGGTGATGTTCCGTGCCATCGCCGGAAAGATGAGGCTGTGGAAGGGCAGAACGGCCAGCCAGTAAAGCCTCCCGCTCAGTCCTTTGGGGAAGAAAATGGCGCGCTGCCGGTAGCGGCTGCCGCCGCCGTCGGGCTCCACGGACAGTTCCAGCCAGGCGCGCCCGGGGACACGCATCTCTGCGCGGAGGCGGAGGAGTTTCCCGTGCTCAATCCGTTCCACCCGCCACCAGTCCACCACCTCGCCTGCTGCGAGGCTGCCGGGGTGCCGGCGGCCCCGCAGGAGCCCGGCGCCGCCGGTGAGCTTGTCCAGCCAGCCGCGGACGCGCCAGGCGAGCGGCAGGGAGTACCAGCCGTTCCGGCCGCCGATTCCCTCGATGACCGTCCACACATGGGCCGGGTCAACATCCCCATGGAACGTCCGTTCGTCCACGAAGACCTTGTGCCCGGACCACTCGGGGTCGCTGGGCAGGGGATCGGCGTCGGCGCCGGCGTTGGCCCAGGTGGTCTCCACTTGACCGTCGCGTTCCTTGCCCAGGGCCAGGGCCACGGCACGCCGGTACGGGGTCAGCCCGCCCTCGGGCAGTGGGATGACGGAGTCGATGTCCTGCTCCCGGGACACGGCGTCGTGCTGCAGGGACTGGACCAGCGGCAGCGACATGGACAGGGGGATGGGCGTAGTGAGGGCCACCCACAATCCGGCGAGCTTGGGCGCGGGAACCGGAAGCGCCAGCACCACCCGGTAGGGCAGCCCGGCCTCGGCGGCATACTCCTTCATCATGCGCGCGTAGCTCAGGACCTGGCGGCAGCCGATGTCGAACGTCCGGTTGATGGGACCCGTCAGAGCGGCGGCAGCGACGAGGTAGTACAGCACGTCCCGGACGGCGATGGCCTCGATCCTGTTCCGAACCCAGCTCGGGGCCGGCATCAGCGGGAGGGTCTCGGACAGGTGCCGGATCATCTCGAAGGATGCCGAGCCGGAGCCGATCACTACACCGGCCTGGAACACGACGGCATCCACGGGACTGTCCAGGAACACCTTGCCGACGGCTTCCCGCGACCTCATATGCGTGGACAGCTCCACGTTGGACGGGTGCAGGCCGCCCAGGTAGACGATCCGTTCCACACCGGCGTCAGCGGCCGCCCGGGCAGCGGTTTCCGCCATCGCTTTCTCCTTGGCTTCGAAGCCGGACCCGGCAGCCATGGAATGGACCAGGTAGTAGAGCACGTCAACGCCGGCCAGGGCGTCGCGCAGGGCCCCGCCGTCGTCAAGGCTGCTCTCGACCACCACAACATCGTCGAGCCAGGGCACACCGGCGATCTTGGCAGGTGTCCGCACGAGTACCTTGACCTTGTGCCCGGCCTCCAGCAGCCGCGGCACAAGCCGGCCGCCGATGTAGCCGGTGGCGCCGGTGACCAGCACGGTGCGGGGGCGGCCGGCAGGGCTGGACGGCGGGCTGGGCGAGGCATCGGGTTCCACTCCGGGGTTGGGGGCGGGGGTGTCGCTCGGACTGTTCGTATCGCTCACAGAAAGCTCCTCGGGCCAGGCTGGGGACGCACGCAGCGGGGATGCGGGTCCTCAGTAAGCTTAGCAATCAGTTGCTGGTGGGACCCGGTGCAGGAGTAGGCTGGGAAGACCCGGGATGCGTCGAGAATTCCGGGCTTTCGTGTTGCCTGCGCTTCCCCCGAACCCCCAGGAGTCCCTGCCCATGAGCCCCACCGGCCCCTCCTCTTCCGGTCCGTCGCTTGCCGGCCTGCGCAGCGTCCTGGCCGGGGACCGTGCCTTCGCCCGGGTCAAAGCTGAAGCGGCGCGGGGATTCGATGTCCGCGGCCAGGATTACCAGATCAGCGCACCGGCAGGTCTCCGCGCCGTGCTGCTGGCGGAAATGGCGGACGGCCTGGCGGCGGCTGGAGGAACGTCCGACGGCGGGATCCCGCCGGTGGTGCTCGCCGTCACCGCCACGGGACGCGAAGCGGAAGACCTGACGGCGGCCCTGCGGGCGTACCTCCCTGCCGATGCCGTGGCCGAGTTTCCCAGCTGGGAAACCCTGCCGCACGAGCGGCTTTCGCCGCGCTCGGACACCGTGGGCCGGCGGCTGTCCGTGCTGCGCCGCCTGGCGCATCCGGAAAGCTCGACGGCGGGCCCGCTGCGGGTCGTGGTGGCTCCGGTCCGGGCAGTGGTCCAGCCTGTCGTGGCCGGCCTGGGTGAGCTGGTTCCGGTGACGCTGAAGGTGGGCCAGGACATGCCCTTCACCGATGTGGTGCGACGGCTCGCGGACGCGGCCTATGCACGCGTTGACATGGTCACCCACCGCGGTGAGTTCGCCGTCCGCGGCGGGATCATCGATGTGTTCCCGCCCACGGAGGACCATCCCATCCGCGTGGAGTTCTTCGGCGACGAGGTGGACCAGATGCGCTGGTTCGCCGTTGCGGACCAGCGCTCGCTGTCAGCACCTGGCGTGCACCATCCCACTGAGCTGCATGCACCGCCGTGCCGCGAAATCCTCATCACGCCGTCGGTAATGTCCCGGGCCGCCACCCTGAAGACCCAGCTCCCGGCCGCAGCGGACATGCTGGAGAAAATCGCCGGCGGCATCGCTGTGGAAGGCATGGAGTCCCTCGCTCCAGTGCTGGTGGACGCCATGGTTCCCTTCGTGGAGCAGTTGCCTGCCGGATCCATCTCCGTAGTCATCGAACCGGAGAAAGTCCGCACGCGGGCCCACGATCTGGCCGCAACCAACGAAGAGTTCCTCGAAGCGGCCTGGTCCACGGCCTCCGACGGGGGCACTGCACCGCTGGACCTCAGCTCGCAGGCTTCGGCCGCGCTGCACTCCGCCAGCTTCCGGTCCCTCGCGGAAACCCGCAGCTCATCGCTGGAGCACGCAGTGTCCTGGTGGTCCATCACCTCGCTGGCCACCGATGAGGAACTGCTGCCGGAGATCGATGTCCTGAACCTGAACGCCCGGGAGCCCCGCGGCTACCAGGGGGATGTGGCCGAGATGATGGAGTTCATCGGCTCGCACGTGCGGGACCAGTGGCGGATCGTGGTGGTCACCGAGGGCCCCGGTCCCGCGCAGCGCCTTGCCGAACTGTTCCACGACGCCGACATCCCCTGCGCCCGCGTGGACACCCTGGCGAAGGAACCGCAGGCGGGCATCATCGAGGTGACCACTGCCGCCGTCGGGCGCGGTTTTGTCCTGGACAGCCTGAAACTGGGGCTGCTGACGGAGGCTGACCTGCTGGGGCGCACGTCCGCCGGCTCCACCAAGGACATGCGGCGGATGCCGTCCAAGCGGCGGAACGCCGTGGACCCGCTGCAGCTGGTGGCCGGCGACCACGTAGTCCATGAGCAGCACGGCATCGGCCGGTTCGTTGAGCTGATCCAGCGCAAGGTGGCGGGCGGCGGTGACGGCGTCCGCGAATACCTGGTCCTGGAATACGCGCCGTCCAAGCGCGGTGCCCCGGGGGACCGGCTCTTCGTCCCCACCGACCAGCTGGACCAGGTGACCCGCTACGTCGGCGGCGATACTCCGGTGCTCAGCAAGATGGGCGGTGCGGACTGGGCCAGCACCAAATCCAAGGCGCGCAAGGCCGTCAAGGAGATCGCCGGCGAACTCATCCGCCTGTACTCGGCGCGGATGGCCTCCCGCGGCCACGCCTTCGGGCCGGACACCCCGTGGCAGCGGGAGCTGGAGGAGGCGTTCCCTTACGTGGAGACGCCGGACCAGCTGACCACCATCAACGAGGTCAAGGCCGACATGGAGCGGGAGATCCCCATGGACCGCCTGGTCTCCGGCGACGTGGGCTACGGCAAGACCGAGATCGCCGTCCGCGCCGCCTTCAAGGCTGTCCAGGACGGCAAGCAGGTGGCGGTGCTGGTGCCCACCACCCTGCTCGCCCAGCAGCACTACGAGACGTTCACCGAGCGCTTTTCCGGTTTCCCGCTGCGGGTCAAGGCCCTCTCGCGCTTCCAGAACGCCAAGGAAACCAAGGAAACCGTGGAGGGCGTCAAGAGCGGCTCCGTGGACGTGGTGATCGGCACCCACCGGCTCCTGTCCAAGGACTTTGCCTTCAAGGACCTTGGCCTGGTGATCGTGGATGAGGAGCAGCGGTTCGGCGTGGAGCACAAGGAAGCGCTGAAGAAGATGCGCACCAACGTGGACGTGCTGGCCATGAGTGCCACGCCCATCCCGCGCACGCTGGAGATGTCCCTGACGGGCATCCGGGAGACGTCCACCCTGGCTACACCGCCCGAGGAGCGCCACCCCGTGCTCACGTACGTGGGCCCCTACACGGACAAGCAGACCTCCGCGGCCATCCGGCGGGAACTCATGCGCGAAGGCCAGGTGTTCCTGGTGCACAACCGCGTGTCCACCATCGAACGGACGGCCGCAAAGATCCGCGAACTGGTCCCGGAAGCCCGCGTGGAGGTGGCGCACGGGCAGATGTCCGAGAGTCGCCTGGAGCAGATCATCGTGGACTTCTGGGAGAAGCGCTTTGATGTGCTGGTGTGCACCACCATCATCGAAACCGGCCTGGACATCTCCAACGCCAACACCCTGATCGTGGACGGGGCGGACAAATATGGCCTGTCCCAGCTGCACCAGCTCCGCGGCCGCGTGGGCCGCGGCCGCGAACGCGCGTACGCGTACTTCCTCTACCCGTCCGAAAAGCCGCTGGGCGAAGTGGCGCTGGAACGGCTCAAGGCCGTGGCCACACACAACGAACTGGGCGCCGGCATGCAGCTGGCGATGAAGGACCTGGAGATCCGCGGCGCCGGAAACCTGCTGGGCGGTGAGCAGTCCGGCCACATCCAGGGTGTGGGCTTTGACCTCTATATCCGCCTGGTGGGCGAGGCCGTGGCGGACTACCGCGGCGATGCCGAGGAGAAGGCCGCCGAAATGAAGATCGAGCTGCCGGTCAACGCCCACCTGCCGCACGACTATGTGCCCGGGGAGCGGCTGCGCCTGGAGGCCTACCGCAAGCTTGCTTCGGCACTGACGAACGAGGCCATCGAAGAGGTTCTGGCTGAACTGGTGGACCGTTACGGCGAGCCGCCGCTGCCGGTCCAAAACCTGATCGCCGTGGCCCGCTTCCGGGTGGGTGCCCGCGAAGCCGGCCTGTCCGATGTTGCCCTGCAGGGAAACTTCATCAAGTTCTCGCCGGCGCAACTGCCGGAATCAAAGCAGATGCGGCTGACCCGGATGTACCCCGGCTCGCAGTCAAAGCCCGCCCTGGACGCGGTGCTGATTCCGAAGCCCAAGACTGCCAGGATCGGCGGCCGGGACCTGCAGGACGCCGAAATCCTGGACTGGGCCAACGGGGTGATCCGCAACATCTTCTCCGACGCGCCACTCGCCGCTCCGGCAGTAAGCGGCTGACCGTTGATGGGAGGACATCACGCCGCGTCGGGAGCCGCGGCGTGGGTAGCTGTCGCCTCGACCGGGCCGTACACGCTGGGCTGGTACCCGCTGGACGCCACCGGCATCCTGATCGGCGGCATGGCGACAGCGGGGACGGCCCTGGTGTGCGACTGGGACCACCGGCACAGCACGGTGGCGAACTCACTGCCGCCGCTGTCCAACGTGATCGCGGTGGGGATTGAAAACGCCAGCGGCGGCCACCGGCAGGGCACGCATTCCATTCTGGGCGCGGCGTTCTTTGTGGTGCTTGCCATGATGGCCGGGCAGTTCCAGGTGCAGACCGACTGGGGCCTGCTCTCCGTCGGGGCCGGGCTGCTGTGTATGTTCATGATCAACATTGCGGCCAAGGCGCTGAAGCTGTTCCCCAAATCGGGGTTCATCAGCAACTGGATCTTCGCCCTGACCATGGCTGGCCTGGTGACCTGGTTCGCCCCGCACCAGTGGACCTGGCTGCCGGTCTCCATGCTGACCGGGGTAGTGGTCCACATTGTGGGGGACATGATCACCACCGGCGGCGTGCCGCTGCTGTGGCCGCTGGTCATCAAGCCGCCCAGGTTCCTGCGGAAGATGCCGGTGCTCAACGACGTCTGGAAAGCCAACGGCGCGTTCTCGCTGCCGCTGCTGGGCCGTGCCGGGTCCCGGCGGGAGTGGCTGGTGCTGATCCCGGTGAGTGCTTACGCCATGGTGGGGATGTGCGTGGCCGCCTGGGCCGCGGCGAAGCAGCAATGGCCCGCAGTTCTCACCGCACTCGGCAACGTGATCCGGCCTTAAACAACCAACGCAGGGTCACATGATGCCCAAAGAATCCCCCTGAGGACGGGCAGGCCGTGACCCCGCGTTGGTTGTTGGAAGCGGGTTGTTAGTTCTCGCCGGCCGAATCGGAGCGGCCCAGGACGGTCTGCGGGATCCAGTACGCCAGGAAGAAGAGGCCCAGGCAGACGGCCATCGGCCACGGGTTGTCCAGGGTGAGGAAGGACAGCGAGTAGACGGCGCCCAGGAACAGGACGATCATGACCACAAACAGGCCAATGCTCGTGACGAGGTTGTTCTCGTTCTCCGGAGTCTGGACTTTGGTGACGCCGGACGCTGTGGTCTTGCTGGACATTCGTTCCTCCTCGGCCCCGCAGGGCTCAAAATTGTGGCGGCTGCCGAAACCCGCTCAGTAGTCCGATGAACCCTGTTCACCCTTGACGATCGCAATTCCGGAGCTGGCACCTATACGTGTTGCACCAGCAGCAATCATAGCCTGCGCGTCAGCAAGGGACCGTACTCCGCCCGAGGCCTTGACACCAAGATCCGGGCCCACCGTGCGCCGCATGAGGGCGATGTCCTCCGCTGTGGCGCCGCCACCGCTGAAGCCGGTGGACGTCTTCACGAAGTCGGCCCCGGCCTCCACCGCGGCCTCACAGGCGAGGACCTTCTGCGCGTCATCCAGGAAGACGGTCTCGATGATGACCTTCAGGATGGCCCCGCTCGCATGGACGGCCTCAGCAACGGACGTGATGTCCTCCACCAGCGCCCCCTTGTCCCCGGCCCGGGCAGCAGCGATGTTGATCACCATGTCGATTTCATCGGCACCGTCCAGCACCGCACCGCGGGCTTCAAAGGTCTTCACATCGGTGGGCGTGGCCCCCAGGGGGAAACCGATCACCGAGCACGTCAGCACGCCGGACCCCTTCAGGGCTTTCTTGACTGTCTTGACCCAGATGGGGTTCACGCAGACGGACTTGAAATGGTATTCGGCTGCCTCGGCACACACCTTGAGGATGTCAGCCTCGCCGGCCTCCGGCTTCAGCAGGGTGTGGTCGATGTAGGACGCGATGTTTCCCGGTGCTGAGTCAGTACCTGCTCCGCGCTGGCGGGCAGAAATGGCTTCGTTGCTCATGATGGTCCTTTCCTCGTGGCCTCGTGGGCCGCTGGAGCCGGGGGTGCAGGGCTCGTTTGGAATCCATCTTGTCACAGCGGAAGCCGCCGCAGGCTGCTTGAGGCGGAAGGTCAGGCGGCGGCCTGCAGGCCTGCTCCGGCCGAGGTCGCCGACATCAGCTGCGCGGCGCAGGCACCCGCCGCCGAAGCCGCAGCCACCAGCAGCCCCAGCCTGACGCCGTCGAACGTTGCGGCATCACCAATGGCCCAGATGCCGGGCACCGAGGTGCGGAAATCCTGGCTGATGGCGATGCCGCCGCCGGGGGCGGTGCGGAGCCCTGCGCTCGCTGCGAGCCCGTCCCGGGAAACGCGCTCCTCGGCGAGGACAACGATGTCGCCGTTCATGCTGCTGCCGTCGGCGAAGATGATCCCGGCGGTGTTCAGTTCCCGGCCGGGCGTCCGGGGCTTCACCTTAGCCGGCCGCACCGTGGTGCGGACCGGGCGGACGCCACGGGCGCGGAGCACCGCCTCTGCCTGTCCTGCCGCCGCACCGGTACCCACCAGGATGCCCAGGGGCCGCCTGCCCAGCTCTATGGTCAGGTCCTTCACCGCTTCACCAATGTGGGCGGCGTCGTCAATGGTGGAGTAGCTCAGGCAGTGGCCGGACCCCTCCACCGGGGCCTCCTGGGGTGCCGCACCCGTGGCGATGACCAGGTGGTCGTAGCCGAACTCCATCCCGTCAGCCGTGGTGACGGTGCGGGTGCCGGCTTCGATGAAGCTGGCGGGCTGGCCGAACCGGAGCGAGACCTGGGGCAGGGAGGCCACGTCAAGGAGTTCCTCGGTGACGTCGTCGCGGTTGCTCAGCATGGTGATGGTTCCTGCGAAATGGGCGCGGTCCAGTTGGCGGACGAGGGCCTGCGCGGCCGGCCCGGCACCTGCGATGACGATGCGCGGTGAGGTGCGGGAGACGGTGGGGACGGAGGGTCCGGATGCGGACATGTGCTGGCCCTTTCGCTGGCGGCCGCGGGGTGGTCGCGGCCGGGAAGTTCGTGATGGATCCCAGCGTAGGTAGCCCGTTTTTCCAGCGTGTTTCGCGCCAATTACGGGAGGGGAGTTTTTGTCCAGATGATGTGCTTAACCGTGTGGCGTTGGCCACATCATCCGGACAAAAGCTCCGGCGCGGGCACTCAGACCCGGATCCGGTATCCCCGTTTGACCACCGTTTCCACGAGCCGCCCGTCCGGCAGCGAGGACCGGAGCCGGCTGACGGTCATGTCCAGGGCGTGGACGGAGCCGCGCAGCTCAAGCAGGTCCGAGAGTGCTTCCCGGGAGAGCACGGCTCCGCCGGCCCCCAGTAGGGCACGCAGCAGCAGCAGCGGCGCGGGCGCCAGCTCTACAGGTTGCCCGTCCACACGCAGGCTGCGGCCGCGCAGTTCGACGTTCCCGGACCCTGTGTCCAGGCGCCGGACGTGGTTCAGCGCCAGGTGCTCGCAGACCAGGCGGATGAGGGCGCCCATCCGGAACCGCTCGGGAATGAGCGGCGTGACACCGGCGTCGAGCAGCGGCTGGGCGGTCACGGGGCCCACCACAGCCGTGGTGACGCTGGTTTTCAGGCTGTGGATCAGCTCCTTGTACACGCCCATCTCGTGGGCAGTGCTCCACATGGCGTCCACCGCGGGCGCGCTGGTGAACGTCAGGACGTCAAGGTTCCCGCTGCACGCGGCCTCGATGAGCCGCGGAAGCCGGTCCTCGCCGTCGGGCTTCACCCAGCGGTAAGGCGTCACGGTCAGGACGGTGGCGCCGGACATGCGCAGCCGTTCGAGCTGCCGGACATCCGTGTAGCCGTGGAGCTGCACGGCCACGGTTTTGCCCCGGACGCCCTCCACGAGCAGCATGTCCACCAGTGTCGCTGTGGTTTCGTCGCTGCTGATTCCGACGTCGGCGAGGCCGGCCGCGCGGACGGCGCCCCGGGCTTTGGGGCCGCGGACGAACATCCGGCACGCGCCGAGCGTTTCCAGCAGTTCCTCACCGATCCCGAAGGAATCGGCGGCTTCGCACCAGCGGCGCATTCCATAGGCGGTGGTGGCAATGCAGAGGTCCGGCTTGGCCGCGATGATGGCCTTGGTGTCCTCTATGAGGCGGAGGTCCTCCTGCACCGGGGCGATCTTCAGGGCCGGGGCGTGAAGCACCTCCGCTCCACGCCGTTCCAGGGCCTCGATGAGGTCACGGGAGCGCCGGTGCGAGGTGACGCCAATGCGGAAGCCCTCCAGCGCGGAGCCTGCGGCTTCCTGGCCAGCGGTCTCCTGCCCGGTAGCCTCCTGGCCCGGGGTCCCGTGGCCGGGGGCCTCGTCAACCGTGGCAGGTTCAGCCGGTGCCAGTGCGTTCATGGGTGTCAATCCTTTCATGAACCCAGCAGCGAGGCCGCCAGCCTGTCGAGGTCGGCGGCAGCCTCAGCATGCCCGCGGTTGGCTTCCGCCACCCGGACCACCTCGCCAATGACCAGCACAGCCGGGCTGCTGCAGCCGGCGGCAGCCGAGGTGATGGTGCCGAGGTCCGCGATGGTGGTGCGCTGGCCGGGACGGTAACCGCGTTCGACGACGGCCATGGGCATGTTGGTGCGCATTCCCGCCTTGCGGAGGCCTGCTGCCAGCTGGTGCAGCGTGCCGATGCCCATCAGCACCACAATGGTGCCGCCCAAACCGGCCAGGTGCATGTGCTCCTTTTCGGTGAGCGGGGCGTGACCGGAGACCACAGTGAACATGTGGCTGACCTCGCGGTGTGTGACCGGAATGCCGGCGGCCGCGGGTACGGAAATGGCACTCGTGACGCCTGAGATCACGCGGACGGGAACCCCCGCCGCGACGCAGGAAGCCACTTCCTCGCCGCCGCGGCCGAACACGTACGGGTCGCCGCCCTTGAGCCGGACCACGTTGTTGCCTTCGAGCGCCGAGGCGACCATGAGCTTTTCGATGTCAGCCTGGCTGACCTTGTGGTGGCCGGGCTTCTTGCCGACGTCCACGAGTTCGGCCGAGGTCAGGGAGGACAGCTCCTGGTACGGGGCCAACCGGTCGTAAAAGACCACATCGGCATCGCGCAGCGCCTTCACCGCCGCCACGGTCAGCAGTTCGGTGGTTCCGGGGCCGCCGCCCACCAGGGTGACGTGGCCCGCGGGGCCGGCGGCAGGCTCCACGGCCACCGGGATGCCGGTGCTACGGCACCGGTCCAGCAGGGCCTCCCAGCCCGGCTGGCCGTCGTCGACCGCTGCCACCAGGAAGGGGCGCTCGGGAAGCGGGCCGTCATGCCCGGCACCCTGCGGGGTGCTGAGGCGGTAGACGAGGGCGCCGGCAGCCTCGTAGCGGCGGACCGCCTGGCGGGAGGCATAATCGGACCCGGTGACCAGGACGTCGCGGCCGGTGAGATCAATACTGAGCTGCATGCCTAAACCTCGTTCTCGTCGCGGGGCCTCATGGGGATGGAAGCTCCAATGAGGACCTTCCCTTTTTCTTCCGGGGTGGCCGGGCGGAACTGGCCGCGCTCGTCGGAGACGAACGTGATGGAGTCGTCCTTCTGGTCCGGGGCGTTGACGAAGGACCGGAACCGGCGGAGGCGTTCCGGATCCTTCAGGGTGTCGGCCCATTCGTCGACGTAGGTGTCGACGTGCCTGGACATGGCGGCCTCGAGCTCCTCGGCGATGCCGAGGGTGTCCTTCACCACCACATCCTCGACGTGCTTGATGCCGCCGTCGAGCTCTTCCTGCCAGCGCGCGGTGCGCTGCAGGCGGTCGGCGGTGCGGATGTAGTACATGAAGTACCGGTCGATGTATTTGATCAGGGTCTCGTCGTCCAGGTCCTTGGCGAGCAGCTGGGCGTGGGCCGGCGTGGCGCCGCCGTTGCCGCCCACGTACAGGTTCCAGCCATCGGCGGTGGCGATGACGCCCACATCCTTGCCGCGGGCTTCAGCACATTCACGGGCACAGCCGGAGACGCCCATCTTGAGCTTGTGCGGGCTGCGGAGGCCGCGGTAGCGCAGTTCCAGCCTGATGGCCATGGCCACGGAGTCCTGGACGCCGAAGCGGCACCAGGTGGAACCGACGCAGGACTTCACCGTGCGCAGGCTCTTGCCGTAGGCCTGGCCGGATTCGAAACCGGCGTCCACCAGCTCCTTCCAGATCTCCGGGAGCTCCTCCAGCCGGGCACCGAACATGTCGATCCGCTGGCCGCCGGTGATCTTGGTGTACAGGTTGTACTTCTCGGCCACGGCCGCGATGACGCCGAGCTTCTTGGGGGTGATTTCGCCGCCGGCAATGCGGGGGACCACCGAGTAGGTGCCGTCCTTCTGCATGTTGGCCAGGGCGCGGTCGTTGGTGTCCTGCAGGGTGCCGCGGCCGGCGTCGAGGACGTAGGCGCTGTTCTGGCTGGCCAGGATGTTGGCGATGGTGGGCTTGCAGATGTCGCAGCCGGCACCGGTGCCGTACTTGGCCATGATCTCTTCGAAGGAGGTCAGTTCCAGGACGCGGATGGCGTCGAAGAGTTCCTGGCGGGAGAGCTCGATGTGCTCGCAGAGGGCCTTGGAGACCTCGACGCCGGACTTGGTCAGCTCGGTTTCGAGCAGCTTCTTGAGCATCGGTACGCAGGAGCCACAGCTGGTGCCGGCGCGCGTGCAGCCCTTGAGCTCGCCCAGTTCCTGGACCGGGGCGTTGCCGTCGCAGGCGCCGCAGCCGTTGACGGTGTCGCGGATGGTTCCGGCGGAGACGTTGTTGCAGGAGCACAGGATGGCGTCGTCGGGCAGTTCGGTTTCCGGAGCGTCGCCGCCGCCGGCCGCGGTGAGGTAGGCGCCGGGCTCGGCGCTGAGTTCGCGGCCCAGGAGCGGGCGGAGGCTGGTGTACGGCGTGGCGTCGCCCACGAAGATGCCGCCCAGGAGGGTTTTGGCATCGTCGGTGGTGACGATCTTCTGGTACACGCCGCGGGCGGGGTCTGCGTAGACGATCTCGAGGGAGTGCTCGGTCCTGGCGAAGCCGTCACCGAAGCTGGCCACGTCCACGCCGGAGAGCTTAAGCTTGGTGGCGGTGTCGAAGCCGGGGAAGGTGGCTTCGCCTCCGTGCAGGCGGTCGGCCACGATCTCGGCCATGGTGTTGGCGGGGGCCACGAGGCCCAGGCACATGCCTTCGAAGTTGGCCACTTCACCGATGGCCCAGATTCCGTCGATTTCCGTGGCGCAGAAGTCATTGATGACCACACCGCCGCGCTGGCCCAGGCTGAACAGCTGCTCCTCGCCTTCTGCGGCACGGAAGAGTTCGTCGCGGGGCCGGACGCCGATGGCCACGATCACCATGTCAGCATCAATGGTGCGGCCGTCTGCCATGAGGACACCGGTGACCTGGCCCTCGTCGTCGGACAGGACTTCCGAAGGGAAGACACCGCCGTGCACTTCAAAGCCCTTGGCTTTGATGAGCCGGCCCATGGCCTGGCCCGCCCCTTCGTCGAGCTGGGTGGCCATCAGCCACTGTGACCCGTCGATGACAATCGGGTTGGCGCCCAGCTGTTCGGTTCCGGCGGCGGATTCGAGTCCCAGGAGGCCGCCACCGATGGTGACGGCATTGACCTTGCGGCCGAGCTTTTCCGTGAGTTCGGTGATGGCCTTGTTAATGGCCCAGACGTCTTCGAGCGTGCGGTAGACGTGGGTGAGTTCGTTGCCGGGGATCGGCAGGCGGGCGGCATTCGAGCCGGTGGCGACCACCAGGTCGTCATACTCGAAGGTGTTGCCGGCGGCGGTTTCCACTGTCTTTGCTTCGGCGTTGATCTTCACCACGCGCTCGCCGGTCTTCAGGTCCAGGGAAGCGTGGTCCCACATGGACGCTGATCCCAGGGTCAGGTCCACGTCGGTGTCCGTGAGGGCCTTGGAGAGCGCCACACGGTCGTAGGGCAGGTGCGCTTCCTCGGTGAGGACCGTGACATGCCAGCCTTCGAGGCCACGGGAATGCATGGCATCGGCGAAGCGGTGGGCGGCCGGGCCGCCACCGGCGACGACGATGCGGCGCGGGTTCTCTGTGCTGGAAGTCTGTTCGGTCACTGTGGGCCTTTCGCATGGGCCGCAGACGGTGTTCTGCGACTTTCTCTGACGAGTGTCCATCCAGACTAGGGAGCCGCAGTTTCGCGTCAGTTTCCCAATTGTTTCGAAGCCTTAACTTCTGGATCACGAACGCGTTTCCGGCCGGGTGAGTTCTCTTTTACCCGCCGGACACATTTACTGCACGCCGCCGAAACACCCGGTGCCTAGGTTGTAGGGGTGGCCATAAAGGTGGCCCGAGAAGCAGGCAGACAAGCACGGGGAGATGAACCGGACATGACGGCAACACTGGAATTTGGGGCACTCGCCGCCGACACAACCCACACCGCTACTGGCTGGCACCGGGTCTGTGCCGTGGCGGACCTCGAACTCGCCTGGGGCGAAGCGGCGCTCATCGCCGGACGCCAGGTGGCCCTGTTCCGGACCGGCCCCAGCGAGGTTTTCGCCGTGTCCCACGAGGACCCGGCCACGGGCGCCCACGTGATGGCCCGCGGCATCCTCGGATCACGCGGAACGCGGCCCACGATCGCCTCGCCGCTGCACAAGGAGGTCTACGACCTGGAAACCGGTGAGTGCTTCGGAACCCCGGGCGTGCGCCTGGAAACGTTCAGCACCCGCATTGCCGGGGGCTTTGTTGAGGTAGCCCTCTAGCACTGCCCCACGGGCACGGCTAGAGGCCCAGGGCCTCCTGGACGTCGCTGATCACGGCATCGAGGGCGAGCCGGGCAGCCTGCCGGGCTTCCGGCAGTTCGGCCGCCGACTCCACCGGGCGGATGACTTCCAGGTAGCACTTGAGCTTCGGTTCGGTGCCGCTGGGCCGGATGATCACGCGGGTCTGGTCCCTGGTCAGGTACAGCAGTCCGTCGGTGGGCGGCAACTGCTCGCTGCCTTCGGCGAGGTCAACAAACGTCTCAACAGCTGAAGACCCGAAGGCCTCCGGCGGGCCCACCCGCAGCCGGTTCATCATGGCGTCCAGCAGGCCCAAATCAGCTACCCGGATGCTCAGCTGGTCGCTGGCATGCAGCCCGTGCTGCAGATACAGCTCATCCAGCGTGTCAAAGACGGTCTTGCCGGCAGCTTTGGCGGCGGCAGCCATTTCCGCGATGAGGACCGCGGCTGAGATCCCGTCCTTGTCCCGGACCAGGTCCGGCGCCACACAGTAACCCAATGCTTCCTCGTAGCCATACAGCAGCCCCGGCACCCGGGAAATCCATTTGAATCCGGTCAGGGTTTCCTCATGTGCGTAACCGGCCGCGGCGGCGATGCGGGACAGCAGCCGGGAGGAAACGATGGAGTTGGCGAACACGCCGGGAGTTTTTGCCGCCTCACCCGCATCGGCTGATTCACCGCCGTCGGGCGCTGCGGTGCTGCCCGCCGCGAGCCGGGCCACGATGTGGGCCCCCAGCAGCGCCCCCACTTCATCGCCGCGCAACATGCGCCAGGCACCGGTGTCAGGGTCCTGGGCAGCCACCGCGGCGCGGTCGGCGTCGGGATCGTTGGCCAGGACAATATCGGCCTCCAGCCGGGCTGCCGTCTCCAGCGCCAGGTCCAGGGCCCCCGGCTCCTCCGGGTTGGGAAAGCTCACCGTGGGAAAGTCCGGATCCGGTTCAGCCTGTTCCGCCACCAGTGTCACATCGGCGAATCCCGCAGCATTCAACACCGCGACGGCCGTTTCGCCGCCGACGCCGTGCATGGGGGTCAGGACAACCCGCAGCTCACGCGAGGGGAACCGGGCGGGATCGGCGAGTGCCGCCGTCGCTCGTTCATACCCAGCGGCAACCGACGCGTCCAGCACAGTCCAGCCATCCTTAGCCAGAGCGATGGACTCCAGTGCCCCCGCAGCGGCGATCCGCTCGGCGATGCGGGCGTCGTAGGGCGCCACGATCTGCGCCCCGCGTCCGCTCTCCTCGACGGCGTGGCGGCCCAGGTACACCTTGTAGCCGTTGTCCTGCGGCGGGTTGTGGCTGGCGGTCACCATCACGCCGCCGTCGCAATCCAGCGCCCGGACGGCGTACGCGAGCAGGGGAGTGGGCAGCGCGGCAGGCATCAGGAAGGTCTCGATGCCGGCAGCGGTGAAAATGGCCGCGGTCTCCTCGGCGAAGATGTCCGAGTTGTGGCGGGCGTCATAGCCGACGACGGCGCGTGGCCGTGTTCCCTGCGCGGCCTCACCAACGGCGTCAGAAAGGAAAGCTGCGAGCCCGGCAGCGGCGCGGCGCACTACCACGCGGTTCATCCTGTTGGGCCCGGGGCCGAGAGCGGCCCGGAGGCCGGCAGTGCCGAACTGAAGGGTCCCGCTGAAGCTGTCGGCCAGTTCCTGCACGGCGGCTGGGGAGCCTTCCTCGGCGAGCTGCAACAGCTCGGTGAGAGTGGCTGCCGTGGCGGAATCCGGGTCATTGGCCGCCCATTCGCGGGCTTGGCTGAACAAGGTGGCGGCATCGGAGGACGTCATGTGGTCCACGCTATCGTTATTGCACCGTGAAAGGTCCCGGACACTCGCCAGTGGGGGTGGAAACACCCTCTTGACAGCCACTTTTCCGGATATGTAGCGTCGCGAAGATGAAACTGGGGCAGGGCGTGGAGTGGGGGCTGCACAGCTGTGTCAGCATGTCCTGGACGCCGCCGGGGGAGGCCGTCAGCAGTGCACGCCTGGCAGAGTTCTACAAGCTTCCGGCCGCTTACCTCAACAAACAGCTTCAGGCCCTGGTGAGGGCCGGGATCCTGACTTCCGTGTCCGGTCCGCGGGGCGGCTTCTCGCTGGCCAGGCGTCCGGACCGGATCTCGGTGCTGGACGTGGTCCTGGCCATTGAGGGCAAGGAGGATTCCTTCCGCTGCGAGGGCATCCTCAAGAACGCCCCGGGCTGGGGCATGGACGCCGACTACGCACGGACCTGCCTTATCTCCCAGACCATGCGGCACGCGGAAGTGACGTGGCGGACGGAACTGTCGCGGCAGAGCATCGCGGGGATCGCCCACTCCATTGAACGCCGTTTTCCGCAGGCCCGGGCGGAAACGGTCAGGGAACTGGTGGGGCCCAGGACCCCCTGACCGCTCGATGGCCTACAGCCGGGCGATGATTCCGGCCAGCAGTTTGGAGATGCGCGGCCCGGCTTCCTGCCCGGACTCCAGGACTTCCTGGTGGCTCAGCGGCATCGCGCTGATGCCGGCCGCGAGGTTGGTGACCAGCGAGATGCCAAAGACCTCCATACCCGCGTGGCGGCCCGCGATCGCTTCCAGGGCTGTGGACATGCCCACGAGGTCGGCGCCGATCCGCTTGGCGAACTGGACCTCGGCGGGGGTTTCGTAGTGTGGGCCGGAGAACTGGACATAAACGCCCTCGTCCAGCGAAGGGTCCACTTCCCGGGCAAGGTCCCGGATGCGGGAGCTGTACAGATCTGTCAGGTCAACGAACGTCGCACCTTCTAGCGGGGAGGTGCCGGTGAGGTTGATGTGATCTTTGATGAGGACAGGTGTGCCCGGGGTCCAGCTTTCGCTGATGCCGCCGCAGCCATTGGTGAGGACCAGCGTCTTGCAGCCGGCGGCCGCGGCGGCCCGGATGCCGTGCACCACCGCACGGACTCCCTTGCCCTCGTAGTAATGGGTCCGCGCGCCCAGGACCAGCGCGCGCTTGCCTTCCTTGGTGAGCACGGAACGGATGGTGCCCACGTGCCCCACCACGGCCGGGGCGTGGAAGCCGGGGACCTCGTCAGCGGGCAGCGTCGCCGTGGTCTCGCCGATCAGGTCGGCAGCTTCGGCCCACCCCGATCCCAGGACCAGGGCGACGTCGTGGCTGGCCACTCCGGTCTTCTCGGCGATGTAGTCAGCGGCGGAGCGCGCGGCGTCAAAGGGGTCAGTGTTTTGGAAGTCTGTATTACTCACGGGTACAAACTATCGTGCTGCAGCCGCTGTGCACAGGGTCACAGGTGCCGGTGACCCGCCCCATGAACCCGAGCTTCTTGTTGGTGTCCCGGCGCAGTAGGGGAGAGAATGGTTGATTGTGACTACGCATCCTGATTTCAGCTCACCCCGGATCGCAATCCTGGGAGGTGGCCCCGGCGGATACGAAGCCGCAATGGTCGCAGCCTCCCTGGGGGCGCAGGTCACCATCATCGAACGCGCCGGCATGGGCGGCTCGGCGGTACTGACCGACGTCGTGCCGTCCAAGACCCTGATCGCGACGGCGGATCTGATGACCCGCGTCGGCGAAGCGGGGGAGCTGGGAGTGAAGTTCGACGTCGACGGCGGCGACTTTGTCCCCGTGATGCGCGCCGACCTCAAGCACATCAACGACCGCCTCCTGGGCCTGGCCCGCCAGCAGTCGCGTGACATCACGGTCGGACTCGAACACCAGAACGTGCGCATCCTGACCGGCTCCGGCAGGCTCCTGGACAGCCACACCATCGAGGTCCTCACCGCCGATGGCACTGAAACCGTCGAAGCGGACACCATCCTGCTGGCAGTCGGCGCGCATCCGCGGGAACTGCCCACCGCGCGGCCCGACGGCGAACGCATCCTGAACTGGGCGCAGATCTATGACCTCGATGAGCTTCCCGAGGAACTCATTGTGGTGGGTTCCGGCGTCACCGGAGCGGAATTTGCCTCCGCCTACAACGGACTGGGCTCCAAGGTCACCCTCATCTCCAGCCGCGACCGTGTGCTCCCGGGCTCGGATACCGACGCGGCGGAGGTGCTGGAGGAGGTCTTCGAGCGCCGCGGCGTGCGTGTGCTCTCCCGCGCCCGCGCGGAGAGCGTGGAACGAACGGACGACGGCGTGGTGGTCACCCTCGGTGACGGCTCGAAGGTCACCGGCAGCCACTGCCTGGTCTGCGTAGGATCCATCCCCAATACGGCCGGCATCGGCCTGGAGGAAGCCGGCGTGGAGCTCTCCGAGAGCGGCCACATCAAGGTCGACGGCGTCTCCCGCACCACTGCGCCGAACATCTACGCGGCGGGCGACTGCACGGGAGTCCTGGCGCTGGCTTCGGTTGCGGCGATGCAGGGCAGGATTGCGATCGCCCATTTCCTCGGCGACGCCGTGACACCCATCAAGCTGCACCAGGTGGCATCGAACATCTTTACCTCACCGGAAATCGCGAATGTGGGAGTCTCCGAGGCGGAGATCCAGTCGGGCAAATACCAGGGCGACATCGTCAAGCTTTCGCTCAAGAGCAACGCCCGCGCCAAGATGCGCAACAACAAGGACGGCTTCGTCAAGATTTTTGCCCGCAAGGGGTCCGGCACCGTGATTGGCGGCGTGGTGGTGGGACCGAACGCCTCCGAGCTGATCTTCGCCATCTCCATCGCGGTGAAGCAGAAGCTCCACGTGGACGACGTCGCCAGCACCTTCGCCGTCTACCCGTCCCTGAGCGGCTCCATTTCCGAAGCGGCCAGGCGCCTGCACGTCCACATGTAGCCGTTCTGCGGTAGCGTGGCCTCATGAGTACAGCGCTGGAGCGGCCACGCCGCGGAAAAATCATCGGTGGCGTGTGTGCTGCGCTGTCTGCCCGTTTCGGCATTCCGAAGTTTCTGGTCAGGCTCGGCTTTGTGATCTTTGGCCTCGTAGGAATCGGGGAGCTGGTCTACATCGCCCTGTGGATCATCATCCCCAAGGCCCCGGCCTAATGCCAGGCTCAAGTTCCTGCGGGACGTTTGGCCCTACTTCCTTTGTTCCCTGCCCGCCCAAAGTGGAGCATGGCCAAGATCTACATCCCTTACGGAAGCGTTGAAGGACAGACCGCCCAGATTGTGGAGTACGTTGCCGACGTCATCCGGGCGCACGGGCACGAAGCGGAAACCGTGGACCTCAAGCATGCCGGGCACACCCTCCCCGGCGGCCAGGACGGCGTCATCGAGAGCTACGTTGTGGACTTTGTCCGGAAGAACCTCGCGGAGCTCGAGCGGCTGCCCGCCGCCTTGATCTCGGTGAGCCTGGCAGCCCACGGTGACGAACAGAACGCCGAGTCTTACGTGGCAGAGTTCGAGGAACAGACCACTTGGCGCCCAGCCACGTGGGGATCTTCTCAGGGGCGCTGCTCTACACCCGCTACAACTTCCTCAAACGCCAGCCCATGAAAAAGATCGCCAAGGACAAGGGTTCCACGGACCTGGACACGTCACGCGACTACGTTTACACCGAGTGGGACGGCGTGAAGCGATTTCACTGAGGACTTCCTGGCGGAGCTGGCTGCGCCCTCGGGCGCGGCACAGCCGTAGTGCGTGTCAGGACTGTGCCCGTCAGGACCGTGCGTAGGGCGGAACCACGTCATCGGATGTGAAGGGCTTGAACCACTGTTCGAAGTGCAGGTGGTCTGCGTCGATGTCAGGAATGGCGGGGTCATCCGGGTCCGGCTCCGTGTACAGCGCCGGACTCTCCGCATCCTCCAACAGGACTTCCTCAACCTGTGTCCGCCAGTCCTCCGGCAGATCCAGTTCGTATATGTCCTCGGTGATTTCCGCCTGGTCGAGCAGGCACCGGACGGCCAGTTCGGCGGCGAGACAGCCAGGGGCAGTCCAACCGCGGCCCAGGGAAGCCGTGACGTCGGAGGCCACCACGAGGAATTTCCGGGTGAACTTCGCGTCGTAACTGGACGCAAACCGGGGCGGCAGCGAGGAGAGCACGGACGAGGAGGCGATGTCTGACGGGGTAACAGCATCCAGCCCGTTCAGCGTTCCGAGGTCGCGGAAGAGCTGATCAATTAGTACGCCCGACGAGTTCCAGAGCAGGCCTGCCAGCAGGCGGGTCTGGCTCACCGCTTGTTGTCGTTCTTCAGCGGGGACGGCGGCCATCTCGGCAAGGTCCTCCGGATCGAACAGCAGCCGCTGCTCCGCGGTCATGTCATCCGGGTGCGGGTCGAGGCCCAGGAGTTCCAGGCTCAGCCCGGTCAGCTTCTCGGCGTCAGCCAGCAGTTCTTCGGTGATGTCGTCTTCTTCGTCGGCATTCATGGCCCCGATGCTACCGCCCGCCTGCAGTCGCCCCCGATTCGTGTTACGTGGACAAGCCCGGGCTACACGTATGAAACTCAGTGACCCGGACATGCTGTAAATGGCAAAGGAATAGCCGGCGAGACAGTCGGCGTCTTATCCGCGCCCCGGAATTTTTCAAGTCGGTCGGTACCAAGGGGAGTTAGGCTGCTAGTTTTTCGGTGTTTTCCTTGGGTTGGTTGATCCACACGGGCCCGGGCAGGGCCAAGATTTTGGGATCGCTGGTTT
>JAHFUZ010000077.1 GCA_023264815.1 Arthrobacter sp.
CAGCCTGACCCCTACCCATCTTCATACCAACACCAACACCCCGCCAGACCATGGACGGGACACAACCGCGCGCACCCACCACAGTCACGCCCCTCCATTTTCGGACTAGTGAGAGAGCGTTGGGGTGGGCGGGCGGAGCGCGGTGGCCTAACGGACTGGCTCAACCACTGGCAGCGACGAGGTCTCGTCCACCAGTTCGGCCCGTCGTCGTCCATCCCCCTTGACCCAGAGACGGTAGGCGAGGACCAGCAGCCCCAGCCACACCGCCCCCACGTAAAGCGCCACGCGCGTGTCCTCGAAGGCGCCCAGGACGGCGATGACAAGTGCCATAAATGCGATGGTCAGGATGGACGCGGCCGGCCACCAGGGGGAGGGAAATTCCGACGCCGGCAGTCCCTTCCGCGCGATCTCCCGTTTCATCGCGACGTGGGAAGCCAGGATCATGACCCACACCCAGACCGTGGCGAAGGTGGCAATCGAGGCGATTACGATGAAGACGTCCTCGGGAATGACTGCATTCAGGAACACACCCACCAGCAGGATGCCGGCCATCATTACCACCGTCATCCACGGCACGCCATGCCGTGAGACCTTTCCGAACATCGCCGGCGCGTGGCCCTGCCCAGAGAGCCCGAAGAGGATGCGGCCGGCACCGAAGATGTCGCTGTTGATGGCCGACAGGGCTGCCGTGATCACCACGGCGTTGAGGATGTGCGGTGCCGCCGGGATGCCCAGGCCGCTGAAGATCTGCACGAACGGGCTGCCGTTGGTGCCGATTTCGTTCCACGGGAAGAGGCTCATCAGGACGCCGAGGGTCAGCACGTAGAACAGCAGGACGCGGACCGGAACGGTGTTTACGGCCTTGGGAATGACCTTCTTCGGATCGGCGGCCTCGCCGGCAGTGATGCCGAGGGTTTCGATCCCGCCAAAGGCGAACATCACCACGGCGAAGGAGGCCAGCAGCCCCTCGAACCCGTTCGGGAACAACCCGCCGTGCTCCACCAGGTTGCCCAGCCCCGGCGCCACCGTGGAGCCGCCGGCCTGGAAGCCAAAGACGATGATGGCAGCGCCGCCGACGATCATGGCGATGATCGCCACCACCTTGATCAGCGAGAACCAGAACTCCAGTTCCCCGAACACCTTCACGCTGAGCAGGTTCAGCGCCGCCAGGAAACAGATGATGGCCAGGATCCAGATCCACCGGTCTACCTGCGGAAACCAGAATCCCATGTAGATAGAGAAAGCAGTCACGTCCGCGATGGCGACGATCGCCATCTCAAAAACGTAGGTCCAGCCCGTCACGAATCCAGCCAAGGGGCCGAGATAACGGCTCGCGTACTGGCCGAACGAGCCCGAAACAGGATGCCGCACGGCCATCTCGCCGAGGGCCCGCATCACCATAAAAACGGCCGCACCGCCGATGATGTAGGCGAGCAGGACCGCCGGTCCCGCCTTTTGGATTGCTGAGGCCGAGCCGTAGAACAGGCCCGTACCGATGGCCGAGCCGAGGGCCATGAAACGGATATGGCGGACGTTCAGATCCCGGTTCAGTGTCCCGCTCAGGGCGCGTCCGACGGCGGCGCCCGGCACTTGCTTTTCGGCTGCGATTGCGTCGGGGCTGGCTGTTTCTTGCCTGGCTGTTTCTTGCCGGGCGGCTGGTTGCTGCATGCAAGTACCTTCTCGTCATTGGGGAGGGGATCGCTAACCAGCAGACCATTTTTGCGTCCCACGTGATGAGCCTCACGGGCGGTTGGTGTCTTCCATCTCAGACTGGTCCCTGTGGACTTCCTTGGGCGGGGGTTGTCACCCGCAGGGAGGGCGGGCAGACTGTCCTCCCCCGCCAGGTTGCTGCCCCAAGGAGCCGCATTGTGAAAGCTGTTGTGCAGGACGTTTATGGGGACGCGGATGCGGCCGAACAGCCTGGGATGCCGAAAACACAAAAAGATTAGAGGAACTGCGGTGCGCGGCCCACGCCATCGCCCGGAACATAGTAGCGGTGGCGCCGGACCAGCCCACCCGGCATGGGCCAGGCATCGTTCTGGAGGGGATGGCGACCGCTGTTCTGGAGCTGGCCGGTGGTCGAGCACCCCGCTTCACACCGGGGTCGCTGGCCGGCTCGATGAACCCCCTGCCGCTGTCCGGTCACGCGCAGCAACGGGCCCAGCAGCTGATACTCGTGGCCGGCCGGTACCCTACGGGGAAGCAGCCGGCGGAGCTGGGAACCGTACGCGGAGAGGATTTCGCTGGCTGAGGCCATGCGCTCAGCCTACGGCCGGCGCCGTCGGACATAACCGGACCGGGCAGGCGTTCGGCCCTGTGAGTGTCTGGTATTCCGGACACAGGATGTGTTGTGATGGCACGCAACGAATAGGCAAGGACGCACAGTTAAGTACGGGATCCCGGACATCGCCGGAGTTACCGCGACAATAAGGGAGGCGCAATGGTGTCGAGTGCGGAGGCCCGGCAGGGCGCCGGCAGCGCGCAGAAGGCAACGTCGAAGGTCCCCGCAGCCGAGAACACCCTTCGCATCCTCAAACTGCTGGCCTCGAAGCGGGGGCCCATGGCGGCGTCGAGCATTGCCACGTCACTGGGCCTGCCACGCTCGAGTGTTTACCACCTGCTCGGGGTGATGGAGGCGAACGGCTTTGTCCTTCACCTGCATGAGGAACAACGCTACGGTCTGGGCATCAGTGCCTTCGAGCTGAGCTCGGCGTATTCGCGGCAGGAACCGCTGTCCCGGCTGGGCCGGCCGTTGCTTGCATCGCTGGTGGACGTACTTGGAGAAAGCGCGCACCTGGCCGTGCTCCATGGCCGCGACGTGCTGTACATCGTGGAGGAGCGGGCCAAGAACCGCCCGTCCCTGGTGACCGACGTCGGCGTGCGGCTCCCCAGCCACCTCACCGCCAGCGGCCGGGCCATCCTGGCGGCATTGCCGAAGTCGCAGGTCCGGGCGCTTTACCCGAACGCCGCTGCCTTCACCGCCAGGCACGAGGTGGCGGGCGCCATCATGAAGTACTCGGCGCTGTCCTCGCACCTGGACCAGGTCAGGCAGCGCGGCTACGCCACCGAACACGGCGAGGTAACCCCCGGCTTCGGCTCGATCGCCGCCGCAGTCACGGACCATGTGGGATGGCCGACGGCGGCAGTTGCCGTCACGTTCCTCGAGGACAAGCTGCCGGCGGACCAATGGCCGGCACTGGCAGCGCGGGTCCAGAAAGTGGCGGACGAACTGTCCATCCGCATCCACGGCCGTCCGGCCAAATAAGCCTGCCCGCCAGCGGTCCCGCCGGAACCCCAGGCGTCTGGAATCCCGGACACCGCCGGTCCGAAGGCCCTGTTTCCGCAGGTGCGAACGGGCTTTAGTTGATACAGAACCGCTTCCCGCCACCGCGAACCCGCATTCGCCCAGAACACGAAGGAGCCATCATGGCACCCGCCGATTTCACCACCGGTGCCCGCCCGGTCAAAGCAGCCCGCGGCACCACGCTCACCGCCAAGTCATGGCAGACCGAAGCCCCGCTGCGCATGCTCA
>JAHFUZ010000030.1:0-9451 GCA_023264815.1 Arthrobacter sp.
TCGTACAAACCAAATATTGCCAGCGAGCCCAGATCGATTGTGTGATCAGAATGCAGGTGGGTCAGGAAGACGCCCTTGATGGATGGAATGCTGATCCCTGCGAGCATCAGTTGACGTCCCGCGCCGTGCCCGCAGTCCACGAGGTAGGTGCGGTCCCCTACGAGCACGGCTGTTGCTATCCCCGAGCGGCGTCCTGCGCCTTCACCCGTCCACCACATGGGGCCGCCGGCGGTTCCCAGCGTCACCACTCGGGGATTCAGGTCAGAGCCCATGGCCGGCCTCGATCCGGATCCGGCGCATCAGCGGGCTACCGCTGCTGCTGGTGCCGGCTGCGCTTCCTCGGCCCCGGATGACGCGAGGCTTGCCCGGTAGGACTCCTTGGTGAGGTAGATGGCTGCTGCACTGATGATGCAGACGACGGCAACCATGACGGAGATGAAGATCGGGTTTCCGCCGCCCATGGCCATCAGGCTGGCGGCGCTCAGTGGGGCCAGGCCTGCACCAAGGGTCGCAGCGAGCTGGTATCCCAGTGACGCGCCCGTGTACCGCGCCCCCGTGCCGAACATTTCGCTGATGAACGCAGCCATGGGACCGTACATCGAGGCCTGGATGAGGGGGTTGCCGACCAGGAACGCGATCAGGACAAGCGCAACGTTTCCGGAGGCCAGCATTTGGAAGATGGGGAAGGCGAGGACGGCCCCGGCGATGGCACCCGTGACCATGACCGGCCGGCGGCCGACACGGTCAGACAGAATGGCGAAGAGCGGGATGGTGAAGATGTGCAGGAACGTTGCAACCGCGTGCATCAGCAGCACCGTTGTCTGCGCCACGCCTGTCTGGACGGCCAGGGTGATGGCGAAGGTGGCCAGCAGTCCCTGGAAAACAAAGGCTGCCGAGCCGCCCAGGGCGGCGAGGACAACATTCTTGGGGTAGCGGCGCAGCACCAGCAGCAGCGGGGATTTGGCCTTTTGTGGTTCCAGCCTCTTGGCCTGCTGTGCAGCGGCAAAGAGGGGGCTTTCGGTGACCTTCAAACGCACGAACATGCCGACGAGGAGCAACACTGCACTGAACAGGAACGGCACCCGCCAGCCCCAGGTCAGGAAGTCCTCCTTGGGCAGGGTGGAGAAGCCCGTCATGATCAGCGTGGCGAGCAGCGCACCGGACGGCCCGCCCATGTGCGTGACACTGGCGGCAAAACCGCGGCGTTCCGTCTTGGAATGCTCCAAGGACATCAGGGCGGCGCCGCCCCATTCGCCGCCGACAGCCAGGCCCTGTACGAGCCGCAGGAAAATGAGCAGCAGGGGAGCGACGACGCCGATCTGGCCGTAGGCGGGCAGCAGGCCAATGAGGGTGCTGGCCACGCCCATCAGCGACATGGTGATGATCAGCATCGATTTGCGGCCCACTTTGTCTCCAAAGTGGCCGAAGATGATGCCGCCGAGGGGACGGGACAGGTATCCGACGGCCAAGGTGCCGAAGGATGCGATGGTGGCAACCACGGGAGTCATGTTGGCGAAGAAGATCTGTCCGAAAACGAGGCTGGCGGCGATGCCGTACAGGAGGAAGTCGTAGAACTCCACCACACTGCCGAGGTAGCTGGAGAAGAGAACGCGGCGCATTTGCTTTCGGTACGCCGCCTCGGAGGGGACGGTAATAGGAGCGCTGGTCATAGGAGGTCTGCCTTTGGCTCGATGAGGTTGGAGAGGGAAGCTTGTGCATATAACGCTCGTCAGTGAGCGATAATGTAATCACTATAGTGATCCGGCTCACTCAAGCTGTCAAGGCGGGAGTTTGAATCATGCGCAGGGCGCTCCGGCAAGATCACTAGGATGGTCTTCGTGACTGACGAACCTGCAGCGCCCGCCTCCCGCACGGCCGGCTCCCAAACCCTTGCCCGGGGACTTTCCGTGCTGAAGATGATTGCTGCCTCGCAGCAGGGGATGGCCATCCAGGACGTCGCCGACCAGTTGGGGGTCCACCGGACTATTGCCTACCGGATCCTGAACACCCTCAGTGACAGTGCCTTGATCCATCGCGGCGACGACAACCGGTACCGCGGCGCCTCCGGGCTCCTCGCCCTTGCCGGCGCTGCCCATTCCGCCATGCGCGCAGCCGCATTGCCGGTCCTGATCGAACTTGCGGAACAGCTCCAGCAAACGGTGTCCCTGCTCGTGAAGGAGGGATCGGACGCTGTGGCGCTTGCCGTCGTCGAGCCCCGCAACCTCACCTACCGGATTTCGTTCAGTGAAGGCAGCCGCCACCCGCTCAACCGTGGAGCAGCGGGCCATGCCATCAGTTCCTGCGCTGCCCCCACCGACCATGATGCAGAGGCGGTGCGCGAGGCGCGGGAGAAGGGCTACTCCCTAACGTACGGGGAAGTGGAGCCGAACATGTTCGGTCTCGCCGCCCCAATCCAGTGGGGATCGTCGGGAAGCGCTGCTTGCGTCAATCTCATCACCACCCGCAAGGAGCTGGCGGAAAGCGCCGTTCCTGCGATTATCGAAGCGGCTGCCCGCATAGCCAGCCGACTGGCCTAGGCCAAAAAGGCCCGTCCGCCTACGGGCGCGTGGCCGAGGCATCCCCGCCGCAATTTCTTTTCCGCGTTGACAGACCCTCTTCGGCGTGCTGTGATGTTAGCCATATTCGTGCAGATATCGCTTATAAGTGAGCGTTATTTACAACATCGGAGGAAATTCAATGACGAACCGCCCCTACACCAGCGTCTGGGCAGACCTTGCCCAGACGGAGTTCAGCCAAGGTTTCATCCAGGCCGGGCCATACCGCACCCGGTACCTGCATGCCGGTGACTCGTCGAAGCCCACGCTCATCGCCATGCATGGCATCACCGGCCATGCCGAGGCCTACGTGAGGAACCTGAAGGCACTGTCGGAGCACTTCGACGTGTGGGCGATCGACTTCATCGGGCATGGCTACAGCGACAAACCTGACCATCCGTTGGAGATCAAGCACTACATCGACCAGTTGCGGGGTTTCATGGAGGCCATCGGCGTCGAAAAGGCCTACCTGACGGGGGAGTCCCTCGGCGGGTGGGTCACGGCCCGGTTTGCGATCGACTACCCGGAGAAGGTGGAGCGGATCCTGCTGAACACCATGGGTGGAACAATGGCCAATCCGGTGGTGATGGAGCGGCTTTACACGCTGTCCATGGAAGCTGCCAAGGACCCCTCCTGGGAGCGGGTCAAGACCCGGCTCGAATGGCTCATGGCTGACCCCGAAATGGTCACCGACGACCTCATCCGCACCCGCCAAGCCATCTTCCAGCAGCCGGACTGGCTCAAGGCCTGCCAGGCCAACATGGCCCTGCAGGACCCTGAAATCCGGAAGCGGAACATGCTTACGGATGACGCGCTGCGCCAGATCAACGCGCCGGCCCTGGTTCTTTGGACCACCAAGGACCCCTCCGGCCCGGTGGACGAGGGCCGCCGCATTGCGGGACTGATTCCCAACGGCGAACTCGCCGTCATGGAGAACTGCGGCCACTGGCCCCAGTACGAAGACCCCGAAACCTTCAACCGGATCTTCCTCGACTTCATGCTCGCCCGCTGACCACAAACGCTTCCCTGCACATTCTGCGCACACATAGAACAGAGAACCACCATGGACTTTGACACGGACGTACTGGTGATCGGCGCGGGCCCCGTCGGCCTGATGCTGACCAACCTTCTGGGCACCTACGGCCAGGACGTGACCCTGCTTGAGGCGCTGCCAGAGCTGATCGACTACCCGCGCGGGGTAGGGATCGATGACGAATCGCTGCGGTCAGTCCAAGCAGCCGGTCTGACCGACACCGTCCTGCCGCACACCACACCCCAGCACATCATGCGGCTGGTAAACGGCAGAGGCCGGGTCCTCACCCACAACGCCCCGACCACCGACGAATTCGGCTGGCCACGCAAAAACGCCTTTATCCAGCCCCTGGTAGACCAGGCGATGCTCGAGGGCCTCTCCCGGCACGCCACCGTGGACGTCAGGTTTAACCACGAAGTCCTCTCGCTGCGCGAGACCGGCAAAGGCGTCCTGGCCACGATCAATGTTAAAGGCTCCGACGGCACGGCCAAGCTGACGCAGATCCACGCCAAATACGTAGTGGGCTGTGAAGGCGGCCGCTCCGCCACCCGGCTGTGGATGGGCGTGCTGTTCGACGGAAAGTCCCCCTCCACCCGCTGGCTGGTGGTCGACGTCAACAATGATCCGCTCGGAACCCCCAACGTCTTCCTCGGCGCAGACCCGAAGCGCCCGTACGTCTCCATCGGCCTGCCGCACGCCATCCGCCGCTGGGAATTCATGCTGTTCGACGGCGAGACCGACGCCATGGTGACCGACCCCGACTTCGTCAACGCCCTGCTCGCCGACCACGTACCGGACCCGGCCGGCCTGGACTTCATCCGCCGCCGTGTCTACACCCACCACGCACGCATCGCCAGCTCCTTCCGCCGAGGTAAGGTCCTGATCGCCGGCGACGCCGCCCACCTCATGCCGGTCTGGATGGGCCAGGGCTGGAACTCCGGAGTCCGCGACGCCACTAACCTGGCCTGGAAGCTCGCCACCATCCTCCGCGGCCAGGCCAGCGATGACCTTCTGGACACCTACGACGTCGAACGCCGGGACCACGCTAAAGCAATGATCGACTTGTCCCTCACTCTGGGCAACGTCATCAAGGTGACCCACCCGGCCCTGGTTGCTTCACGCGACGCCATCGCGGCCGGCCTGAACCTCCTCCCGCAGGTGAAGTCCTACTTCTCCGACATGAAATTCAAGCCCATGCCTCGCTACACCCGGGGCGTCGTGGTGGACCCCACCAGCCACAGCCCCGGCTCCGCCCTCGCCAAACTCACCGGCAAACTGATCCCCACGCGCACGGCCAACACACAGGTCTCTCCGGTCGGCGTTCAGTTCCCGCAGCCCCGCGTCACCACCAAGACTGAAACCAACGTCCTGCTGGATGAGGTCACCGGAAAATGGTGGACCGTCCTGGTCTGGGGAAACAACCCCAAAGACGTGTTTTCCGAAAGCGACCTGGCCAGGCTTGAGGAGCTGGGCGCGCAGCTGGTCTGCCTTGTTCCCGAAAGCCAGCGCACCTGGTGCGAGGAACGCTACCCGGCAGACATCGTCGTCGCCGGTGACACCACCGGCCGCGTCAAGAAGTGGTTCGATGAGCGCCCGACCCCCGTGGTGTTCGTCCGTCCCGACCGCTTCGTCGCCGGTGCCTGCCTGACCCAGGACGCCTCAAAAACCCTCGACGGTATTCTCGCCGCCATGTCTTTCAAGGAAGGAGTAAGCAATGACGCTCGCACTCGTCTCCATGTCGCATAGCCCGCTACTGGAGGTCACCAACCCCCCGGAGGAAATCCAGAGGGACGTCGACGCCGCCTTCGCCGTCGCCCGCCAGTTCGTGGAGGACTTCAACCCGGACCTGGTGGTCTCCTTCGCGCCGGACCATTACAACGGCTTCTTCTATGAGCTTATGCCCCCCTTCTGCATTGGTTACGAAGCCGTGAGCGTCGGCGACTACGGTTCCGAGGAGGGGCCGCTGAACGTCCCCACCGCCCTCGCAAAGGACCTGGCACAGGCTGTCATCGACGCCGATCTTGACGCAGCGATCTCCCTCAAGATGGAGATCGACCACGGGGCGGTGCAGCCGCTCGAGGTGCTGTTCGGCTCCATCGCCGCCAAACCGGTGATCCCGATCTTCGTCAACTCGGTCGCCCCGCCCTTCGCGTCCATGCGCCGCGTGCGGCAGCTGGGCACCGCCGTCGGAAACTATCTCAAGACCCTGGACCAGAAGGTCCTCATCATCGGCTCCGGCGGACTGTCCCACGACCCGCCCGTGCCCCAGATCGCCACGGCCACACCCGAGCAGAAGGCGATGCTGCTCAACGGCCGGCACCCCACGGCCGAGGCAAGGAACGCCCGCCAGCAGCGCGTGATCGACACGGCGGCAGCCTTCGCCAAGGGCGAGGCGAACATCATGGACCTGAACCCCGAGTGGGACCGCCAGTTCCTGTCCATCATCTCCTCCGGCGAGCTGGAAAAACTGGATACCTGGACCGCAGCGGAAATGGCGGCGACCGCCGGCAACTCCGCCCATGAGGTCCGGAACTGGGTAGCGGCATACAACGCGCTGCGCGCCGCAGGGGAGTACACCGTCACCTCGGAGTACTACCGCCCGATCCCCGAATTCATTGCGGGCTTCGGCGTGACGACGGCGGTGGTGAAGTAATGACCGCCACCACGCAGCCTTCCCGCACCCGCACTTTGGAGATATTCGCGGCCGAACTGCTGGAGGCCACCACCTCTTTGGTCCCCGTAGCCCCCCTGCGGGACCGTTTGGATGGCATGACCCTGGCGGACGCCTATTACGTGCAGACCGTCCAGCTGGACCAACACCTTGCAGCCGGACGGGTCATGGCCGGCCGCAAGGTCGGACTGACCTCCCTGGCCATGCAGAAACAGCTTGGCGTCGACTCGCCCGACTTTGGATTCTTCTTCCAGGACATGGTTTACGGCGACGGCGCGAACATCCCCGCGTCCGCCTTCATCCAGCCCAAGGTAGAACCTGAATTCGGTTTCGTCTTGAAAGAAAAGCTTCAAGGCCCCGGCGTCACCGTTGAGCAGGCTGCTGCCGCCATCGAGGCCGTCTACCCGGCCATCGAGATCATCGATTCACGCATCACGGACTGGGACATCAAGCTGGTGGACACCGTGGCGGACAACGCCTCCTGCGGCGCGATCGTGGTTGGCTCAACACCGCTCGACGTCGACCCCTCCGCGCTGCTGGATGTCAGCTGTGCGCTGGTGATCAACGGCGACACTGCCGGTTCCGGAACCGGCGTCGACGTTATGGGGAACCCGGTAGCTCCGCTTGCCTGGCTGGCCAACGTCCTCGGCGAGCAGGGCGTCGCCCTGGAAGCCGGGCAGCTGATCCTTCCCGGCTCGTTCACCAAAGCCGAACCCGTTACCGCGGGAAGCACAGCCATTGCGGACTTCGGACCGCTTGGCTCACTGACCATCCACTTCACAGACTAAGGACCACCCCATGGCAAAGAAAACAGCCGCCATTGTCGGCTCGGGAAACATCGGATCCGACCTGATGTTCAAGATCATGCGCCGCAGCAAGAACCTCGAGGTCAAGTACATGATCGGCGTTGACCCGGCCTCGGACGGGCTGGCCCGTGCCGCCCGGCTGGGCATCACCACCTCCGCGGAGGGTGTGGACTGGCTTCTGGCCCAGGACGAACTTCCCGACTTCGTGTTCGAGTGCACCTCCGCCAAGGCCCACGAAGCCAACGCACCCAAGTACAAGGCCGCCGGGATCCACGCCATCGACCTGACGCCCGCCGCCGTGGGGCCCTACCTCTGCCCCGTGGTGAACCTGGACGCCCTTGAGGATGTCCTGAACGTCAACATGATCACCTGCGCCGGCCAGGCCACCACCCCGATCGTCGCCGCCGTCTCCTCCGTGGTCCCCGTCGATTACGCCGAGATCGTCGCCTCCATCGCCTCCAAGTCGGCCGGCCCGGGCACGCGCGCCAACGTCGATGAGTTCACCGAAACCACCGCAAAAGCGCTGGAGGAGGTCGGTGGCGCCAAGCGCGGCAAAGCCATCATCATCATCAACCCGGTGGAACCGCCCATGATCATGCGCAACACCATCTACGCCGCCATCCCCGCCGAAGCAGCTGAACCCGGAGGGCTGCAGGACAAGATCCGGGCAGCCATCGACGAAGCCGTCGCCAAGATCCAGGACTACGTTCCCGGCTACTCCCTGCGCGTGGAACCTCAATTTGACGCCGCCCGCGAAGACTGGAACGGCAACGGCCGCGTCGGCGTCTGGGTCCAGGTCAAGGGCGCAGCAGACTACCTTCCCGAATACGCCGGAAACCTGGACATCATTACCGCCGCGGCCACCCGCACAGCTGACCTGCTGGCCGAACGCATGGACGCCGTGACCCCTTCAACGCCTGTAGGAGCATAACCATGACCCCCACCACCGACACCGCAGCACAGAACCTGAGCGTCCGGCTCACTGACACCACGCTGCGCGACGGCTCCCACGCCATGAGCCACAAATTCACCGAAGACCACGTCCGCTCCGTGGTCCGCGCCCTGGACGACGCCAAGATCGAGGTCATCGAAGTCACCCACGGCGACGGCCTGGGCGGGTCCTCCTTCAACTACGGGTTCTCCCTCACCCCGGAACTGGACCTGGTCCGCGCCGCCGTCGACGAAGCCAAAAACGCCAAAATCGCTGTACTCATGCTCCCGGGCCTGGGCACCATCCACGACCTGAACCAGGCCCACGAGGCCGGCGCCTCCGTCGCCCGCATCGCCACCCACAGCACCGAAGCCGACGTCTCCATCCAGCACTTCCAGCACGCCCGCAAACTTGGCATGGAAACGGTCGGCTTCCTCATGCTTTCCCACCGGACCACCCCGGAAAACCTGGCGAAGCAGGCCCGCATCATGGCAGACGCCGGCTGCCAGTGCGTCTACGTCGTCGACTCCGCCGGCGCCCTGATCCTGGAAGACGTCTCAGACCGCGTATCGGCTCTCGTGGCCGAACTCGGCAACGACGCCCAGGTCGGCTTCCACGGCCACCAGAACCTCAGCTTCGGCGTCGCGAACTCCGTCTACGCCGCCCGGGCCGGGGCCAAACAGATCGATGGAACCCTCCTGGCCCTCGGCGCCGGGGCGGGAAACTCACCTACCGAGGTGCTCGCCGCCGCCTTCGAAAGGCTCAACATCCACACTGGCGTCGACGTCCACGGCGTCATGGCCGCCGCTGAAGACGTGGTCAAGCCCATCATCACCCGCATGCCCATCATGGACCGCGCCTCGATCATGCAGGGCTACGCCGGGGTCTACTCCTCCTTCCTCATCCACGCCGAACGCGCCGCCGAACGCTACGGCGTCCCCGCCTGGCAGATCCTCGAAGAAATCGGCAAAGCCGGCTACGTCGGCGGCCAGGAAGACATGATCGTCGACGTCGCCGTGCAGCTCGCCTCCGGGGCACGGGTCGCCTGATCCCGCACGGCACAAACAATGGAGCTCCGGCGCTGGACATGCCCAGCGCCGGGGCTCCATCGTTCATTGTTGCTTCCGTGGCGGTGAGCCGTCGCCCCCGCTGCCGCACGTAGCTTAAGCCATTCCAGGCGAGAGCCGTACGAGCCGAAATGCTGTGGAAGACGTACGAGCCTCCGTACCGGTTACTAGTGCTGGCTTCCGTCAATCTTGGGGCATGGCGCGCAGCGGATGGATTAGGCCCGAAACCCAGGAGCGTTTGAGTGATCACGTCTCTCTGGGTGTTTGGACGCGGCTTTCCCGCCGGATGTGGTGGACCGGGTGATCGGCCGCACCGGGGCGGGACAGTGCCGCAACCGGTGCGGCACTGCTGTGGCGCATGAAGGCCAGCAATGTCCTGCCGGGACTC
>JAHFUZ010000030.1:9551-54571 GCA_023264815.1 Arthrobacter sp.
CTCTGCGTCCACTACGCACTGCGGTCCCTCATCGGCGAAGTCGCCCTGTTGTTCGATGAGGCAGTGCGTTCGAACATGACAATGGTTCCGTCAGGGTTAGGTAGGGTACGAACGTAGTTAGCGCAGCCGGAGGTCTTCGACCATGCGGGCCACGTGGAGCGTCAGGTAAGTTACTTCGTCTTCTGTCAGGGGCTCGCCCAGACGCAGTTCGAGCACTGCCTGGAGCTTCAGGGCCGTAGAGTAGGCCTCGGGGTAGGACTCACGGATTGCTTTGCTGAGTGTGCTGGCCCCGTCGTCCAGCTGGCGACCTGTCTGGGCGCGGACAAAAAAGTACCGCAGATGGGTGATGAAGCGGGCAGCGTTGACGGTGTCGCGGTCGAAGGGCCGCTCATAGGCCTGTTCCAGTACCTCGAAGAGTTGCGTGAAAACACCCGTCATCTGGTAGGTCAGCGAAAGGTCCCCTGTCGCGAACCCCGCATTCACCAAATGGAGTGCAATTGGCACCGCTTCCGCCTCCGGCAATGCCGGCTCAACGCGGGTGTTGACGAAATCAAGAACGTGTTGAGCTATCCGCAGTTCATCCGGGTAGAGGTGGGATACTTCGGCACGGAGAGGATACTCAAGATAGATGCCCTGACGCATCCGTTTAATAGCGAAACTAAGGTGATCCGCTAGACCGACGACGGTGGTCGAACTGACTGGCGTGGCCAGACCCCGTCTCGCTAGCCGCAGAGCTTCGTCCGCCAGCAGCAAATGCTCCGGTGGTACGGATGCCACCAGCGCCCCAAAGTTGTCAACGTCCCTCCCATCTTCGGGAATGAACACCCGGACGATTTTGGTTTCGTCCACCTCCTGGCCGGGTTTGGCCTGGAACCCCAGGCCCCGGCCGGTGAGGATGACTTCCCCCCTATCGGTGGCGCGGGCGAGGACGACGTTGTTGTTGAAAACGCGCAGAACCTCCAACGTCGTCCTCCTTCCGTCGGTGAGTGGTTAGTTCTTCAGGCTGGCACCGTTGGTGGCGATGACGTCCTTGTACCAACCGTAGGACTTCTTGGGGTAGCGCTCCATGGTGCCCGTACCGTCGTCGTTCCTGTCCACGTAGATGAAACCGTACCGCTTGCTCATCTGCGCTGTGGAGGCACTGACCAGGTCGATGCACCCCCAGGAGGTGTAGCCCATTAGCGGGACCCCGTCTTCAACCGCTTCGCGGGCCTGCACCAGGTGGTTGTTGAGGTAGTCGATGCGGTAATCGTCAAGGACGGTCTTCCCGCCGTCCACTTCCACCAACTGGTCCTTGGCACCCATGCCGTTCTCCACGATAAACAGCGGCTTCTGCCAGCGGTCCCAGTAGTCATTGAGGGTCACCCGCAGGCCCTGCGGGTCGATCTGCCAGCCCCACTCGGAAGCCTTGAGCGTGGGGTTGGGAACACCGCCCATGATGTTGCCCGCGCCCTTGATTTTTTTGGCGGGGTCGGCTGTTTCGCAGATGCTCATGTAGTAGCTGAAGGACACAAAGTCCACGGTGTTCTTCAGGTCCTCGCGGTCCTGCGCCGAGATGTCTAACTCGATCCCGTTGTCCCGGAAGTAGCGCAAGAGGTAACCGGGGTATTCCCCGCGGCAGTGGATGTCGCCGAATGCGTAGCTGTCCTGCGCGGTGTGCATCGCCGCTACCACGTCCGAGGGGTCCGGGGTAAGCGGGTACGTGGGCAGAGCAAGGATCATGCAGCCCACCTGCGCGCCCGGCATCAGCTCGCGCGCAATTTTCGTGGCCCGCGCGGAGGCCACCAACTCGTGGTGGATGGCCTGGTAGAGGTCCTGCCTGGTGAGCTGTGCCTTGGGCGTGGGGATGCCGCCGGACATGAACGGCTCGTGGATCACGGAGTTGATCTCGTTGAACGTCAGCCAGTACTTCACCCGGCCGCCGAAGTTCTCGAAGAGCGTCCGGCAGTAGCGCTCGTAGAAGCCGATGAGTTCGCGGTTGGTCCAGCCGTTGTACTTCCGGGCCAGGTGGAGCGGGGTCTCGTAGTGGCTGATGGTCACCAGCGGTTCAATGCCGTGCTTTTCGAGCTCGTCCAGGATCCGGGAGTAGAAAGCGAGTCCCTCGGCGTTGGGGGTTTCCTCGTCGCCAAGCGGGAAGATCCGGCTCCAGGCGATGGAGAAGCGGAACACCTTGAATCCCATGTCCGCGAAGAGGGCGATGTCCTCCTTGTAGCGGTGGTAGAAGTCGATTGCCACCTGCTTGAGGTTCTCCGGCGTCGGGCCCTCCGTGGGGGTCTCCGTGATGCCCTTCGGCATGACGTCCTGGATGGACAGGCCTTTGCCGCCCTCGTTGTATGCGCCTTCAATCTGGTTGGCAGCGGTGGCGCCGCCCCAGAGGAATCCATCGGGGAAAGTTGTGGTCACAGTTTTCGTTCCTTCTTCGGTAGGACTGGAAGTGGAGCCAGGATTCGGGGGTCAGGCCTGCACAGTGATGGCTGTGTCGCCCAGGGCGAGCGTGCCGCCGGTTACCGGGTCTACGCTGGCCAGCTGGGCGGTGTTGGTGACCATCACCAGGGTGGTGGTGTCGTACCCGGCCTCCCTGACGACGTCTAGGTTGACGACGGCGAGCAGGTCGCCGGCGCGGACCTGCTGGCCCCGGGTCACGGCGGACTCGAAGCCGCGCCCCTGCAGCTGGACGGTGTCGATGCCGATGTGGACCAGGACCTCGACCCCGTCCTCGGACTTGATGCCAAAGGCGTGCCCGGTCTTCATGGCAGCCTTGATGGTTCCTGTGATGGGTGAATAGATATGTCCATCCGTGGGAACGATGCCCAGGCCCTTGCCCATCGCGCCGGAAGCGAACACTTTGTCCTGGACCTCGGCCAGTGCAACCGCAGCGCCCGCGACCGGGGCAACGATATGAACGGTGCCAGCTGCGTTGGCAGGGACGGACGAAGCTGCCGCCGGCTCAACGGAAGCTACTGCCGCCGCTGTCTCCTCACGCGGGCCGAAGAAGAAGGTCAGGGTGAAGGCGATGACCACGGCTGCAGCGGTGCCGATCGCCTGCAAGGTGAAGTTGCCAACCTGCGTGAAGGCGGGGATCGCCAGCAGGGAGGGGAAGACAAAGGCATTGGCCGCGCTGCCGCCGATAGCCGCTATCGCCCCGCCAACGGCACCGCCTGCTATACCGAAGTAGAAGGGCTTCTTCAACGGCAGGTTCACGCCGTAGATGGCTGGCTCGGTGATTCCAGCCAGGAAACCCGACAGGGCAGCAGGGCCGGCGACCTCACGACGGGCAACGTTGCGGGTGCGGAACATGACGGCGAGCGTGGCGGCGGCCTGCGCGAGAACGGCGGACAGCAGCGGACCGGACAACAGGGAATAGCCCTGGGTCGCGAGATCATTGGTGATGATTGGAACGAGGCCCCAGTGCAGGCCGAAAAGGACGAACACCTGCCAAAAACCGCCCATGATCGCCCCCGCCAGCCAGGGGGCGAAGCCGAAGGCGCCGTTGACACCTGCGGAGATGCCTTGCGACACGAACGTAGTGACCGGCCCCACCGTCATGAGGATCAGCGGCACCATGCCAAGGATCGTCAGCAATGGGGTACTGAAGTTACGCAACGCCGAGGGCAGGACCTTGTTGAGGAAGCGCTCCAGGTACCCCTGCAGCCACACCGCCACGATAATCGGAAGCACCGAGCTGGTGTAGTTCATCATCACCACCGGAATACCGGCGAAGGACACGGGGGCACCGGCAGCTGCCAGCGCCACGATGGAGGGATAGACCAGAGCGCCGGCGATGGCCATGGAGGTGAACTGGTTGGTTTTGAAGCGCCGCGCAGCAGTGATCGCCAGGAACAGCGGAAGGAAATAGAAGATTCCGTCGGCGGCCGCGGCCAGGATGACGTTGGTCTGCGACGCGGGGTCCAGCCAGCCGAACTGGACGGCCGCGCTGAGGAAAGCCTTCAGCAGCCCCGCCCCGGCCAGTGGCCAGATGATCGGGTTGATAATCGCGGAGACCATCTCGATGAAGCGGTTGAAGATGCTGCCGGCGGGTGCGGGCTCATCGTTGCCTCCTGCATCATCACCGGTGAGCTTAGTGATCTTGCCTAGTTCGGCGTAAACCGTGGGGACGTTGTTGCCGATAACGACTTGGAACTGCCCGCCGGCTTTCATCACCGTAATCACGCCGGGCAGATTCTCGACGGCTGCCTGGTCCGCCCGGGCATCGTCGCGCAGCTTGAGCCGGAGCCGGGTCGCGCAGTGTGTGGCGCTGGCGATGTTCTTTTCGCCGCCCACCCCCTGGAGGATATCTCCGGCCAGCGACCGGTAGTCCACAGTTGCCATGTCAGACCTCTCTGTCTATTTTTGGGCACAAAAAAAGACCCGAGACGCACAGAGTGTGCTTCTCAGGTCTTGCCCCGTTCGGGTAACAATCCTGCCGGCAAAAGCCGCTGAAGAAAATATACGGGTAAGCGCGCACAAAGCGCAAGGGTGCGCGTTGACTCATTGAAAACCTCCGCGTAGCGGCGTGGTGAAGGGTTATGGCTGCAGCGTCAGGATTCCGCCTAAAGGGGGTGCCATGGGCCGGCACGAGGTCTACCGTGGAGGGGTGAGCGATCGCCCCGAAATCTTCACTGTTGGTGAACTGCGTGCCTCCGGCCACGTTCACAAGGACCTGCGCCGCGAAATCCGCGACAACCTGCTCGCCGCGCTCGCCGCCGGCCGGGACCCCTGGCCCGGGATGTTCGGTTTCAGCCGGGACGTGCTGCCCCAACTCGAACGGGCCTTGCTCGCCGGGCACGACGTGGTGCTCCTCGGCGAACGAGGGCAGGGCAAGACCAGGCTCCTGCGCACCCTGGCCGGGCTGCTGGACGAGTGGTCGCCGGTGATCGAGGACTCGGAACTGAACGAACACCCGTATGAACCCATCACAGAGCAGTCCCGGGCCCGCGCCCTCACCGAGGGGGACCGGCTCCGAGTGGCGTGGCGCCACCGCTCCGAACGCTACGTCGAAAAGCTCGCGACGCCGGATACCTCCGTCGCGGACCTGATCGGCGACATCGACCCCATGCGGGTGGCCGAGGGCCGCCGCCTCGGCGACCCGGAAACCATCCACTACGGCCTGGTCCCGCGCTCCAACCGCGGCATCATCGCCATCAACGAACTCCCGGACCTCGCCGAGCGCATCCAGGTCTCCATGCTCAACGTGATGGAGGAACGCGACATCCAGATCCGCGGCTACGTGCTGCGGCTGCCGCTGGACGTCCTGGTGGTCGCCTCCGCCAACCCGGAGGATTACACCAACCGCGGCCGGATCATCACGCCGCTGCGGGACCGGTTCGGTGCCGAAATCCGCACCCACTACCCCATAGAGCTCGACGACGAGGTGGCCGTCATCCGGCAGGAGGGGCAGCTGGTGGCCGACGTCCCGCCCGTCATCCTCGAGATCCTGGCCCGCTACACCCGCGCGCTGCGGCAGTCGCCGGCCATCAACCAGACCTCCGGGGTGTCCGCACGGTTCGCCATCGCGGGCGCCGAAACCGTGGCCGCGGCGGCCCTGCGCCGGGCCAGCGTGCGCGGGGAGGACGAGGCCGTAGCCCGGATCATCGACCTGGAAGCGGCGGTGGAAGTCCTGGGCGGCAAGATCGAGTTCGAATCCGGCGAGGAAGGCCGTGAACAGGAAATCCTGGACCATCTCCTGCGCATGGCCACCGCGGAAGCCGTGCGGGCGCACTTCCACGGCATCGACATGGGGCACCTCGTGGCCGCCCTCGATGGCCACACCACGGTGACCACCGGGGAGCTGGTCACGGCCAGGGAGTTCCTGGAAAACCTCCCGAACCTCAACGGCTCCAGCCTCTACGACCAAATCAGTGAGCGCCTCGGTGCGACGAACGACGGACAGCGCGCCGCCGCCGTCGAACTCGCGCTGGAAGGCCTCTACCTTGCCCGGCGGATCGCCAAGGAATCCGACGACGAGGCAACGGTTTACGGCTGAACCCGTTTCGAAGCGAAGGACAGGAGCGGTCATGAGTGTGCATAACCGGTCCCGGTACAGCCGGTACAGGGGAGGGCCGGATCCCCTCGCCCCGCCGGTTGACCTGGCGGAGGCGCTCGACGCCGTGGCCGAGGACGTCATGGCCGGCTACTCGCCACGGCGAGCCCTGCGGGAATACCTGCGGCGCGGCGGCCGCAGCCGCGAAGGCCTGGACGACCTCGCCGCCCGCGTCCAGCAGCGGCGCCGCGACCTGCTGGGCCGGCACAAGTTGGACGGCACCCTGAACGACGTCAAAAAGCTGTTGGATACCGCGGTGCTCGAGGAGCGCAAACAGTTGGCCCGGGACGCCATGATGGACAACACCGACCGCGCCTTCCGCGAGATGCAGCTGCAGAACCTGCCCCAGTCCACGGCGGCGGCGGTCAACGAACTGGCCTCCTATGACTGGCAGTCATCCACCGCCCGCGAGGCGTACGAGCGGATCAAGGACCTGCTGGGCCGCGAGGTCCTGGATCAGCGCTTCGCCGGCATGAAGCAGGCGCTGGAGAACGCCACGGATGAGGACCGCGCGGCCATCAACGAGATGCTGCAGGACCTCAACGGGCTGCTGGACAAGCACCGGCGCGGCGAAGACACCGAAGCGGACTTCCAGAATTTTATGGCCAAGCATGGCCAGTACTTTCCCGAAAATCCGCAGTCGGTCGAGGAACTGATCGATGCCCTCGCCCAGCGTGCGGCCGCTGCCCAGCGGATGCTGCAGTCCATGACGCGGGAGCAGCGGGACGAGCTGATGAACCTCTCCGCCCAGGCGTTCGGCTCCCCAGAACTCATGGCCCAGCTCGGCCAGCTCGACGACAACCTGCGTGCCCTGCGCCCCGGCGAGGACTGGACCGGCTCCGAACGCTTCGACGGTGAGGAAGGGCTCGGCCTGGGCGACGGCACCGGCGTCCTCCAGGACCTCGCCGAGCTGGACGAGCTGTCCGAGCAGCTCTCCCAGTCCTACAACGGATCCAGCCTGGACGACCTGGACCTCGACGCGCTGGCCCGCCAGCTCGGGCAGGACGCCGCCGTGACGGCCCGCACCCTCGCGCAAATCGAGAAGGCAATGCACGACGGCGGGTTCCTCCAGCGCGGGTCGGACGGGGATCTGCGGTTGTCACCGCAGTCCATGCGGCGGCTCGGGCGGGCGCTGCTGCGGGATACTGCGAAGCAGCTCTCTGGCCGGCAGGGGCGCCGGGACACCCGCGTCGCCGGGGCGGCCGGGGAGCAGACCGGCTCCAGCCGCCCGTGGGAGTTCGGCGACGCCGAGCCGTGGGACGTGACGCGGACCATCACCAACGCGATCCGCCGGACCATGGGCGACGGCGGCGATCCCGGTCAGGGACTGCGCCTGGCGGCGGAAGACATCGAGGTGGCGGAGACCGAGGCCCGCACCCAGGCCGCCGTGGTCCTGCTGGTGGACGTGTCCTTCTCGATGGCCGCGCAAGGACGCTGGGTGCCGATGAAGCGCACAGCGCTCGCCCTGCACCACCTCATTTCCACGCGCTTTCGTGGCGATCGGCTGCAGCTGATCACCTTCGGCCGCTATGCGCAGGCCACGGACATCGGTGAGCTCACCGCCCTGCCGCCTTTCCATACCAAGGGAACCAACCTGCACCACGGTTTACTGCTGGCCGGCCGCTTCTTCCGCAAACATCCGTCCATGCAGCCGGTCCTCCTGGTGGTGACCGACGGCGAACCCACCGCGCACCTGATGGCGGACGGGGACACGTGGTTCGACTACCCGCCGGACCCGGAGACCATCCGGCTTACCGTGGCTGAACTGGACCGGTTGGGTCGTGCCGGCACACAGGTCACCTTCTTCCGGCTCGGCGAGGACCCCGGCCTGGAACGGTTCATCCAGAAGCTGGCCCGCCGGGTGGACGGCCGGGTGGTGGCGCCCGAGGTCGGTGACTTGGGAGCCGCCGTCGTGGGGGAGTACCTCCGCGCGCACTTTCGCGGGCGTCCGTATGGCGAGTCGGACTGGGTCAAATAGGCGCTGACGGGTCGGATGCTGCCCCTGCCCTTGGCCGGCAGGCATCAGGTCCAACGCGCGTGCCCGGTTATTGGTTGACGGCGATGGGAAGCCGCGGCACAGCGGACTGGCACGACTGCCGCTCGATCAGCTTGACCGGGATGACATTCTTCCGCCTGAATTTCTTGGCGGGTGCGGCGATCCGGGCAAGAATGCGCTCGGCAGCAACCCGCCCAACGTAGCGGGGGTTCTGATCGATGACTGAGACGGAGGGCTGCAGGACATCAGCCATGGGGAAATCGCCAAAGCTGATCAGCGCAATGTCCGTTCTCTGCAGCGCGTGCAGGGCAGGAAAGACGCCGGTGGAAAACCGGGCATTCGAGGAGAAGATGGCCGTGGGGGCGTCGGGCAGCGCCAGCAGGGTCCGGCACACGTCGGCGGCAGCATCGGTATCACGCGATCCGAGGGCAATCAGGCCGTCATCGGTCTCCAGGCCGGCTTTCTCCAGCGCAGCGCGATAACCCTCCAGTCGAAGCTTCGTGGTGGGAACCTCTGTGGAATCGCCCACGATGGCGATGCGGCGGTGCCCGTGGTCAATCAGGTGCTGTGTCGCCTCAAACGCGCCGCCGAAATCGTCTTCGACGAAGTAGTCCGCGTTCAGTTTGGTGGGCATCCGGTCAATAAACACGATAGGGAAGCTGTCCTGCCAGCGCGCGAGGTAGGACTGGTCGGCCGCTATCGGGGCAATGATGAGGCCGTCGATCTGGCGCCGGACCGTGGTCTCGATGATGCTTTGCTCTAGGGAGGGATCGTCCCCGAGGCTGGTCACCACGATCGCCATATCGTTGGCGCGCGCCGCCAGCTCGATCCCTTTGGCGACGGCGGCGAAAAAGGGATCCGCCACGTCAGGCACCGCGATTCCGATGACCGCTGACTTGCCCACGCGAAACGTCCGCGCCAGCATGTTCGGCACGTATTTGAGCTCGCGCATGGCCGCCTGAACGCGCTCCCTGGTGTCCTCCGTGACATGGGGGTCGTCATTAAAAACCCGGGAAACGGTCTTCGCACTTACCCCGGCGCGCGTGGCCACATCCTGCATGGTCGTCACGGTTCGACTCCTTCGTTGGTCGCTGTCGCGGGGCACACCCTGCGGCAGGGAGTGCCCCGAAGGCGGGAATGCCTTGACGGCACCACATGTCATCGGTGACAACTCGCCGCCCACCCCATCCTGCCTGATGTCCACCGGAACTTCAAGCACCTAATGTCATCGATGACATGAATTTTGAGTTCACCCTTGACATCGATGACATGACCCCTCTAAATTTCTGTAAGGCAGGTCACAACGGGTCCTTGAAATCTCAAGTACGGCCCAGCAATCGCGGCCTACCCGTTTGTTTTCGGCAGCGCTTCAAGGGTGTAGCAGCAGAGCTTCTTCACCGTGGAACCAGCATCGGAGGAGAAAGTTATGAGCACCGCTGACGTCCGGAGCACCCCGGTTCCTACCCGCGGAGCCGAGCAGCTGGTTTGCCCGCTCGATGACTTAGTGGAGCGGGCCGGTGCATTGGCCGCCACAGGTAGCCGGCGCATCCTGGGAATTACCGGTTCCCCCGGCGCCGGGAAGTCCACCGTGGCGCGTGCTATTGCCGATGCGCTGGGCGGCCGGGCCGCACTGGTGGGGATGGACGGATTCCACCTGGCGAACGAGGTCCTCGCCGCCCACGGCTCGCGGGACCGCAAGGGAGCTCCGGACACGTTTGACCCCTGGGGATACGCCAACCTGCTGCGCCGACTCAAAGCGAACCGGGACGAAGTTGTTTATGTCCCGGCGTTCCGCCGGGACCTGGAGGAATCCATAGGCAGCGCGGTTCCGGTTGCCCGCAGCGTTCCACTAGTCATCACGGAAGGCAACTACCTCCTCCTGGACCAGGACGGATGGCGGGAGGGCCGGGAGCAACTCGACGAGGTCTGGTTCCTGGATCTGGGCGACAGCGAACGGCAGCTGCGCCTCATAAAACGTCACCAGGACTTTGGAAAGCCGCCCGAGGAAGCCCGGGCGTGGGTTCTGGGAAGCGACCAGCGCAACGCCGCCCTCGTGGCCGCAACCCGTGACCGTGCAGATCTGATCATCGGCCTTAGCCCCCGCAGTGGCCGCGACAACCCCACCCGGGCCTGAACGACGAGGAAGACAAAGTGACCACTCAACGACGCGTCTTCGGCTCTGTGGCCGAAGCCGCAGCAATTCTCCCGTACCAGCTGACAGGTGTTAGACCATGACAACAATCCCGGTTCTCGAAGCCCGCGGCCTAACCCGCAGCTTCGGTAACGTACGCGCTCTCGACGGCGCCGATTTCGACGTCCATGCCGGCGAAGTGGTTGCCCTCATCGGCGACAACGGTGCCGGAAAATCGACCCTGGTGAAGGCATTGTCGGGAAACCTGTCACTGGACTCGGGACAGATCCTGTTTGCCGGCGGCGAGGTGGACCTCGGTTCCCCGAGCCAGGCCAGCAGCCTGGGCATCGAAACCGTGTACCAGGACCTGGCACTGGCACCGCATCTGAACGCAGCCCAGAACATGTTCCTCGGCCGCGAAATTCCCAAGCCCGGCCTGCAGGGCCGGCTCGGATTCATGGACAACAAGGCGATGCGGGCCAAGTCGCGGGAGGCCTTCGACGACCTCGGTGCCACCGTCCGCAGCCTCTCCGACCCCGTCGGCAGCATGTCCGGCGGTCAAAAACAGGCGATCGCCATCGCACGGGCGGTTGCCTGGGCCAAGGGCGTCATCTTCCTCGACGAACCGACGGCGGCTCTGGGCGTCGTCCAGACCAAGAACGTGCTGGAAACCATCCGCAGAGTCCGGGACAAGGGCGTGGGAGTGGTGTTCATCAGCCACTCGATGCCGCACGTCATCGACGTGGCCGACCGTGTCCAGGTACTCCGGCTCGGGCGGCGCGTGGCCACCTACGAAGCAAAGAAAACGTCTGTGGAAGAACTAGTCGGCGCAATGACCGGCGCACTTGATGGAGCACACTCATGACCACCACCGAAGCTGTAGCCCGCACGGCCGGGACCGCAAAGGAAACCTTACGCACCCACTCCCTCCGGCAGGCGCTCCAGGTCCAGTCATTCCAGATCCTGCTGGTTCTCCTGGTGGTCTTCCTGGCCTTCGCCGCGCTGGCACCGGAAGTCTTCCCCACCTGGGGCAACGTCCGCCAGATCATCCAGAACGTCTCCATCCTCGGTGTCCTCGGCATCGGGATGACCTTCGTCATCGTCACCTCGGGCATCGACCTGTCCATCGGCTCCAACCTGGTCTTCTCCGGAGTCGTGGCCGCGAAGGCCATGCAGGCCATGGGCGATTCAGGCTGGGGAACGGCCATCGTGGGCATCGTCGTCGCTGTTGGATGCGGCCTCGGCTGGGGTCTCCTGAACGGTGTCCTCATTGCCAAGGCCAAGGTACCGCCGCTCATTGTCACCCTGGGAACCCTCGGTGGCGCCTTGGGCCTGGCACAGGTGATCACCGGCGGCGTGGATATCCGTGAAGTCCCCGCAGTCCTGCAGGACACCATCGGCTACGGCAACGTCCCGGGGACCACCCTGCCCACCATTTCCCTGATCGCGATGGTCCTCATCCTGATCTTCGGCACGGTTCTCCACCGCACCCGCTTCGGCCTTTACACCTTTGCTGTGGGATCCAACGAGGAATCCGCCCGGCGCGTTGGCGTCAAAGTGGATCGCCAGCTGATCTCCATCTATGCCCTCTCCGGCGGCCTCGCCGGCGTGGCCGGCATCCTGTCGCTGTCCCAGTACGGCACCACCGCCATCGCGGGCCAGTCGGCGACGAACCTCAACGTCATCGCCGCCGTCGTAATCGGCGGAACCTCACTCTTCGGCGGCGTCGGCACCATCTTCGGAACCGTCGTCGGGCTCTTCATCCCCGCAGTGCTGCAGAACGGCTTCGTCATCGTCGGCATCCAGCCGTTCTGGCAGCAGGTGGCCGTCGGCGCCGTCCTCGTCCTCGCGGTCTACGTGGACCAGCGCCGCCGTGCGGCCGCAGCCCGGGGACATTCCGGCAAAGGTGACGGCACTAAGAAACTCTTCGGCCGCAGAACCACCTGATTTCCTCCCCCCATCAACCCGTCCCAGCACACCAGGAGCCACACAATGAAGTTAACCCCTCAGACAGCCCTGCTCGCAGCCAGCCTCCTGACCGCAGCGTCCCTCACGGCCTGCGCCGGGGGAACAGCCCCGGCCGGCAGCACAGGCGCACAGCCCAAGCTCACCTTCATCCAGGGCGTCGCCGGCGATGAGTTCTACGTCAGCATGCAGTGCGGCATCAACGCAGCCGCCAAGACGGCCGGCGCCACCATCAATACGCAGGGTCCGGCCAAGTTCGATCCCACACTGCAAAAGCCCATCGTCGATTCCGTGGTGGCCTCCCGGCCGGACGCCATCCTGATCGCACCCACCGACGTGGCCGCCATGCAGGCACCTTTGAAGGCGGCAGCGGCCGCCGGCATCAAGGTTGTCCTCGTCGACACCACCGTGCAGGACCCCGCGTTCGCCGCGTCCTCGATCGCCTCGGACAACAAGGGCGGCGGCCTCGAAGCGTTCAAGGCAATTAAGAACCTCAACCCCGCTGGCGGCAAGGTCCTGGTGATTTCCACCGACCCGGGAGTCTCAACGGCTGATGCGCGCGTCGCCGGATTTGAAGAAGGCGCCAAGGCCGATGCGTCCTTCGAATACCTGGGTGTGCAGTACAGCCACAATGATCCCGCAGAGGCGGCGAAGCTCGTCTCCGCGGCGCTGGCCAAGGACCCGGACATCGTCGGAGTCTTCGCGGCCAACACCTTCGCGGCGGAAGGGACCGCCACCGGCATCCGCCAGGCCGGCAAGCAGAACCAGGTCAAGATCGTCGGCTTTGATGCCGGACCCGCCCAGGTCAAACAGCTGAAGGAGGGCGTGGTCCAGGCCCTGATCGCCCAGGAACCGGCATCGATCGGCACGCAGGGCGTGGAACAGGCACTCAAGGCCATCAAGGGTGAGTCCACCACCAAGGAGATCCAGACCGGGTTCAAGCAAATCACCGCTGAGAACCTCAGCGGAGTTGGCGCCCAGTACGTCTACAAATCCTCCTGCTAGCGGCCTGCCGTGGGGTGCTGTTGCCCGCCTGTCCGCAGCGGGCAACAGCACCCGCCTTGCCCGACCAATCGAAAACGAGAATGACATGACATTCCTCAATGAAGCTGCCCTCCCGGAACTGGAGGGCCGGCTACCTACCCCCGCTTACCCCCGCCACGCGGTCCGGACAGGCATTGTCCACTTCGGCGTCGGAGGATTCCACCGCTCGCACCAGGCCATGTTCATCGATCGGCTGCTGAACCTCGGAGGCTCCCCGGACTGGGGAATCTGCGGCGTCGGCGTCCTGGCCACGGACGCCCGCATGCAGGAGATCCTCCGGCAGCAGGACGGGCTGTACACCCTGGTCCTGAAAGACTCCGAGGGTACGGAGGATGCACGGATCATCGGCTCCCTCACCGAATACCTGTTCGCCCCCGACGACCCCGCCGCCGTCATCCGCAAGCTCGCCGATCCCGCCACCCGCATCGTGTCCCTGTCCATTACCGAGGGCGGTTACAGCATCAGTGACAGCACCGGCGAATTCGATCCCCGCACCCCGGACGTCCTCCATGACCTGGTCCCGGACACCATTCCAACTTCAGTGTTCGGCCTGATCACCGCAGCCCTCGCGCAGCGGCGAGGGCAGGGGACCGCCCCGTTCACCATCATGTCGTGCGACAACATCCAAGGGAACGGCAACGTTGCCCGGAAGGCCCTGGTGTCCTTCGCCGGACTCAAGGACCCCGGACTGGCCGGCTGGATCAGCGACAACGTGACCTTCCCCAACTCCATGGTGGACCGCATCACCCCAGCCACCACCGACCTGGACCGCGCCGCGGTGAGCGAGGCCTACGGCGTTGACGACGCGTGGCCGGTGGTTGCCGAACCCTTTGAACAATGGGTGCTCGAGGACAGGTTCCCCGCAGGACGCCCACGCCTGGAGGACGTCGGCGTGCAGATTGTGGATGACGTGGAACCTTATGAGCTCATGAAGCTCCGGCTCCTGAACGCGAGCCACCAGGTCATGAGCTACCTCGGCTACCTTGCCGGGCACCGCTACGTCCACGAGGCCTGCGCCGATCCGCTGTTTGCCGATTTCATCGCTGGCTACATGGAAAAGGAAGCTTCACCAACACTGCTGCCCGTGCCCGGCATTGACCTGGAAGGCTACCGCAACGAACTCATCCACCGCTTCTCCAGCCCCGCCATCCGGGATACCCTCGCCCGCCAAATGGTGGATGCCTCGGAACGGATTCCCAAATTCCTGCTCCCAGTAATCCGGGAACAACTCCGGTGCGGCGGTCCCATCGACCGGTCCGTGCTGGTGATCGCGGCCTGGGCCCGCTTCCTCGAGGGCACGGATGAAAACGGTGCACGGATCGACATCACCGACCGGCGCCTCAGCGAACTTCGGACCGCCGCCCGAGCCGACCACGCAGAACCGGGAGCCTTCCTCAACCTCACCGGGATCTTCGGTGACTTGGGCGGGAACGCCCGGTTCGCCGACGCCTACCGCCAGGCCCGCGAGTCCCTGCAGCAGGACGGCGCCCGCGGCGCTGTCCGGAACCTGACCCAACCTTCAATCCCCTCAAGGAGCACCTCATGACCGCAACACCCACCACCGCCACAACCGACGCCCCGGCCTCTGCAGGTTTCAACGGCCGCACTATCCTTGTGACCGGGGCCAGCGGCGGCATCGGGGCCGCCACTGTCCGGCAGCTCGCTGCCGCAGGAGCAAAAGTGGTTGCCAGCGCCCGGACACTCGAATCCCTCGCATCGCTCTGCGACGAGACCGGCGCGCAGCCGCTGGCCTTCGACCTGACCTCCGAAGCGAGCATCAGGGACGCCGTCGAAGGCCTGGAACTTTGGGGCGTGGTCAACTGCGGCGGTTTCGGAGGCGAAATCGCCACCCCGCAGGACACCGACATCGACGTGTTCGACAAGGTCATCAGCATCAACGCCCGCGGCGCCCTGCTGGTCATCAAATATGCGGTCCCCGCCATGATCCGCCAGGGCGGCGGCGCAATCGTCAACGTCTCCAGCCAGGCCAGCATGGTGGCCCTGCACGGGCACATTTCCTACGGATCGTCCAAAGCCGCACTGGACAATATCACCCGGGTTTCGGCCCTGGAACTGGGCAAACACAACATCCGCGTCAACAGCGTCAACCCGACCGTGGTGATGACCGACATGTCCAACTTCTACTGGGGGCGGCCGGAAATCGGCGGGCCTTTCCTGGAGCAGATGCCCCTCGGCCGCTGGGCCACCGTCGATGACGTGGCAGGGCCCATTGTCTTCCTGCTCAGCGACGCCGCCGCCATGATCACCGGCGCCTCCCTCCCGATCGACGGCGGCTACACCAGTCGCTGACTCCCTCCCTGCACCGGGACGCCAGCAACCGACCCCTCTCTGAAACGGATGACTATGAACATGACCGACCAGCGCGAATCCGAGGCGATTATTGTCTGCGGGGTGCCGGCCAGCGGCAAAACGACCTTTGCCCAGGACCTGGCCCGTGAACTCCACTGGACCATCCTCGACCTGGACACCGTCACCAACCCCCTGTTCGAACACATGGGCGGGGAGTTCCTGGTGGACGTCCCCACAGCACAACCCGCGGCGCGGGCAAGTGTGAACGACATCCGCTACACCTGCCTCTTTGACACCACCCGGGAGAACCTGGGGCTGGGCAACAGCGTGGTGGTTGTGGCCCCGTTCACGTCCGAGCGGACCTTTCCGGCCGCCTGGGGCAGGCTCGTGGAACGTCTGGCCATCCCGAATCCCCGGGTCCACCTTGCCTGGATGGACACGCCGCCCGCCGAGGTGGTGCGGCGCATGCAGGTCCGGGGAGCCGCGCGCGACCTCGACAAGATCCAGGATCCGGAGCGGTTCCTCTCGCCGGAGGTGACCCGGCCTCCCGGAGTGGCCCACATCCGCATCGACGGACTCCTAAGCCCCGGAGAGCAGATCAATCAGTTCCTGGCGGATTTCGCCGGGCGTGCGGCCGCCCGCGCGGTCGTTCGCTAAGGCGCCGCCACCACTCACCCCACCAATGGCCAGGCCCCTGCGCAGGCCAGCACCGCACCAAGGCCCCGGCCTGCAGGGCGTGATTTGTCGCGCCCGCAACCAGACCCCACACGACCCAAACCATCAAGGAGAACCCAGTGAACACCCTCACGACCCTCGAACGCCGCGGCATGGCGGCAATATCGACTCCCGGCGGCAAGATGCTCATCGTGGCCGCCGACCAGCGCAACGGCATGAAGGCCGTGATGAACGATGCACCGGACGGCCCGGATTCGATCACCGCCGCGCAACTCTCCGATGCCAAGGCCGACCTGGTCCGCTATCTGGGGAACGCCGCGCCGGCGATCCTCCTCGACCCTGAAATTGCCCTTCCCCGGGTGGCGGACGAGGGCATCCTCTCCCGTGATACCGCCCTGGTGGTGGGCCTTGATGCTTCCGGCTTCGAGACCGTGGACGGACTGCGCTGCACAAACTACGTGCCGGGGATGACGCTCCGCAGGGTGCGCGAACTGGGCGGCGACGTCGCCAAAATGCTCTGGTACATGCGCCCCGACCGCCAAGACGCCGGCTCACGCGTGGCCGGCGAAATCCGCGACCTCGTCAAAGCCTGCACGGACGAGGGGCTACTGCTGATCGTGGAAATCCTGGTCTACCGCCTCGAGGACGAAAGTGAGCAAGCCTACGCCGCGGCGTTCCCCGGCCTGGTTGCCGAATCCGCGAGGCTCTCCGTCCAATGCGGCGCCAAGGTCCTCAAGCTGCAGTACCCCGGATCAGCAGAGGCCAGCGCCGCCGTCACCGAGGCTTCGGCCGGAGTGCCGTGGGCGGTCCTGTCCGCAGGCGTTGACCACGAGACCTTCATCAAGCAGGTGGAAATCGCGGTGGCGAACGGTGCCGGCGGAGCGATGGCCGGCCGATCGCTGTGGAAAGACAGCCTGGCGGTGGCACCCGAAACGCGTGAGCACCTGCTGACCACGCGTGCTCTCCCGCGCCTGCAGGAGCTCGAAGCGGTGGTGGACGGCACGCTGGTGGCTTCCTGACACCACAGCAGCGGACGACGGCGGTATGTCCCGCCGTCGTCCGCTGCCTCCATCATACATGTATACATCTATACAAGTATGATGGAGGGCGGAGGTCATCACATGGCAGATTCACCGTCCCGGAACACCGGGGCCCACCTTGTTTACACGGAGCTGAGGCGGCAGATCCTGGGCCTTGAGCTGGAGCCCGGGACGCGGCTCTACGAGCCGGCGATGGCGGAGAAGCTGAACGTGAGCCGCACGCCCCTGCGTGAAGCCATCCGGCGCCTCATTTCGGAGGGCCTACTGGAGCAGCAGCCCACCGGCGGCGTGCTGGTTCCCGCGCTCGATGAGGCAGTGATTTCCGAGCTGTACGAGGTGCGTGCGGCAATGGAAGCGCTGATGGCGCGGCAAGCCTGCGTGAAGGCGACGGCTGCCGACATCGAGGCGCTCAAGGGCATTCTTGAACGGAACGCCGCCCTGGTGGCGTTTGCCGACGACGCGATGGCACAGGGCATGGCACTGCACGCGAAGATCGCCGAGATGGCGGGGAATTCGTGGGCCCGGAGGTTCCATGACCAGATTTCGAGCCAGATGGAGCGGTACCGGCATTTCACCAACAGCACGCAGGAACGCCGGGACCAGGCCCTGGCACAGCACCGGATCCTGGTGGCGGCCGTGGCCGCCGGCAGCCCCGAAGAGGCGGCCAGGCTCGCCTTCGACCACGTGATGGGCGCCCGGGACGCGGCGCTGCGCGCCATCACCGGCAGCAGTTCCGCCATCTCATGATCGGTGAACTCGGACGCCGCTCGGCCATAGCCCTCCTGCTGCACTCCGCCCTGATCCAGGCTGTCACTTTCCTGGTCCGGCCGGCGGCCACGTACCGTGCGCTCGAGCTCGACGTTCCCGGCTTCGCGCTGGGCCTGCTCGCTGCCAGTTACGCCGTCTTTCCCCTGCTGCTCGCGGTCCCCACGGGCTGGCTGGTGGACCGCCTGGGGGAGCGCCGGCTGATGGCGATCGGGTCCGCCGTCGTCCTTGCCTGTTCCACCTTCCTGCTGCTGTGGGGTTCCTCGATTGTCACCCTGGTGATCGGAACCGCGCTCCTCGGCGCCGGCCAGCTGGCCTGCGTGGTGGGGCAGCAGGCCGTGGTGGCGAACAACGCTGCCGCCTCCCGGATGGATTCCGCGTTCGGCTACCTGACCTTCGCGGCATCGCTGGGGCAGGCGCTGGGGCCGCTGGCCATTTCCGTGGTGGGAGGCGCCTCCGTCCGTCCCGACACCCAGGCGATCTTCTTCCTCGCCGCCTGCATGAGCCTGGTGCTTTTGGTGAGCACCTTCGGCGTCTCGCGCAAGGTCAGCAGGCCGAAACCGAAGGGGGCCGCGGGCGACAACGGCAACGGCAGTGTGGTTTCGCTGCTGAAGACACCCGGCGTTGCCCGGGCTCTGGCCACGTCCGCCACCGTCCTGGCCGTGGTGGACCTGACCATGGTCTACCTCCCCGCGCTCGGCGCCGAGCGCGGACTTACTGCGGCAACGGTGGGGCTGATGCTCACCACCCGCGCCGTGTTCTCCATGGTTTCCCGGCTCATGTTGGGGCGGATGTCCCGGACGCTGGGGCGCATGCGGTTGCTGGTGCTCAGTCTGGCGCTGTCCACCGCGGCCCTTTCCGCAGCCGCCGTTCCGATGCCTGGGTGGCTGCTGTTTGCGGTCATGGCTGTCCTGGGTTTGGGGCTCGGCATCGGCCAGCCGCTGACCATGTCCTGGCTGTCGGCGCAGGCTCCGGCAGGTCAGCGCGGCCGGGCGCTGGCCCTGCGGCTGGCCGGCAACCGGGTGGGCCAGGTGGTGCTGCCCAGCGCCATCGGCGTGGTGGCGGCCGGGCTCGGCGCGGGAGGAGTGTTCCTGGCCTCAGCCGTGGTGGTGGGCGGAACGCTCCTGCTGCTCCGCGGCGTGCGCCTGGACGACTAGCACGTCGGCCCGGTGACCTGTTCGGCCCGGAACCGCTAAATGCTGAGCTCCCAGTGGACCCGGATGGCCTCGGCTATCGGGCCGGAAGAGACATCAACCCGGAAGGCAACGGGCGCGGTCCCGGTCTCTTCGATGACCGAGTCGCGGTACACGCGGCCACACGAGGGGCACAGCGTGTAGAGGTCCTCGTCCGCAGGCCAGGCCGCCAGCCCTTCAGGGACCGGGGCGCCGTCAACGTTGTGCACAGGGACGCCCTCTGCGTTGGCCTGGATAAGGCCGTCCTTGCTGACGGTGTTGCCGCACACGCAGGTGATGGTGGTGACATCATGGCCCATCACGTCGGCGGTTTCAGTGTCCATGATGACCTCCGGGTGCTGCACGGGACGTGGTGTTAACAGCTTATTCCTGCTGATCCCCGCGGGCGCCCTTCCCAGCGACGACGGCACTCGATCCAAACGCCCCCTCCTGTTCACCGCCCGGAAACCAGCGGACCCATCCCCGTTCTTCCGCAGCAGGAAGTCTTTTCACACATGCCGCCCGGCTCCCCGACGCCGGGACGAACCGACCCCAACTGTCCCAAGGAGAACCCTGTGTCCCTGAAAACCAAGACCCTCAAAGCAACGACGGCGGCAGCCGTCCTGGCGCTCGGCCTCCTTGCGTCCCAGCCCGCCCAGGCGGCCAAGGACGACGCCGCCGGCCAGGCGTTCAGCTTCGGCGTGATCGGCGACATCCCCTACGGGACGGCCGAGATTGCCAAGTTCCCGGCCCGCATCCAGGACATCAACGCCGATGCCGCCCTGAAGTTCGTCACCCACGTGGGCGACATCAAGAACGGCTCCTCGGTCTGCTCGGACAGTTACTTCGAGAACATCCGTGCGCAGTTCGACACCTTCGCGCACCCGCTGGTTTTCACCCCCGGTGACAACGAGTGGGTGGACTGCCACCGCACCAACAACGGCGCCTACAACCCGCTGGAACGCCTGGACAAGCTGCGGGAGGTCTTCTTCGACCAGCCAGGCAAGACCCTCGGCGCCACCATGCCGGTCAAAACCCAGGAGGCGCTGGGGCTGCCGGAGAACGTCCGCTTCACCCAGAACCGCGTGGCCTTCTCCGTGCTGAACATCCAGGGCAGCAACAACTCGCTGCAGCCGTGGACCGGCCTGGGCGAAACCGCTGCCACTCCGGAACAGGTGGCCGAGGTTGAGCATCGGACCGAAGCGGCCCTGGCCCAGATCCGGGACACGTTTGCCGATGCTAAGCGCCGCAACGACCGCGCCGTTGTCCTGATGACCCAGGCCGACATGTTCGACCCGTCGCTGCTCGCCGCGGCCACCGCCAACCCGGAGACCATGTCCGGCTTCCGGGACATCGTGCAGGCCATCATCGAGGAGACCAACGGCTTTGACGCCCCGGTCTACCTCATCAATGGCGACAGCCATGTCTTCGCCGAGAACCAGCCGCTGGCCGCGGGCTCACCCTGGCTGGCAGTGTACGGCCAGCCCGCCGCAGATGACCTGCAGCGCGTTACCGTGGACGGCTCCAACAACGCCACCAACTACGTGCGCTTCACGGTGGCCGGCAACAGCGCCGAGGGCGCCGGCGTCCTGCGCTGGGAGAAGGTCCCCTTCAGCCAGTAGGCACCCACGCAAAAGCGGACGACGGCGGGAAGTTCCGCCGTCGTCCGCTTGCGTATGGATGCACGCTCCCGCGCCCGACTTTCGGGCTACCTGTTGCGATGGAGTGCAGGAGCGGCACCCGTACGTCCGCCGAACATGCTCACATGATGCCGGTGGGAACGAGCAGTACCCAGGCCAGTGCCGGAGCGGTCAGCACCACCCCGCCTGCGTAGATCATCAGTTGCTTGTAGACGCGCTGCCTGTCGTCCTCGCGGGCGTTGGCAACCACCAGGGCGCCGTCGGTGGAGAACGGCGAGACGTCCACCACCGTGGCCGCGATGGCCAGTGCCGCCACCGTGCCGGAGGCACTCAGCGTGCTGGTGGCCAGCAGCGGACCCGCCAGCGGAATGAACGCGGTGAGCAGCGCCGTGGACGATGCGAACGCCGACCCAACGCCGATCACGTAGCAGAGGACCAGCGCCACCAGCAGCGGTGCCCCGAGCGCCAGTGCCTGTTCGGCCAGGGTGTCGATGACACCCACGTGCTGCAGGAGCGAGACGTACGTGATCATGCCGGCAACCAGCAGGACTGTGGACCAGGAGACTCCGCCGATGAACGTGCGGTGTTCCTTGATGTTGACCAGGGCCAGGAGAAGGCCTGCCGAGAGGGCCACGAAGCCGATCGGCATGTGGAAGCCCAGTGCGCAGACCAGCATGGCGGCAATCAGTGCCAGCGTCAGGATCTGCTGGCCGTGCGGACGGCCGGTGGCGGAGGTTTCCAGATCGGCGTGCCTGCCGTCGCCGTCGCGCAGCTTGCCCAGCAGGGCGAAGAGCATCACGGTCAGGACCGAGAGGATGAGGTTGATCGCGAAACTGGCCGTGAACAGGGCGCCTTGGGAAATGGGGAAGCCGTTCTTCACGGCGATATCGTGCACCAGCACGCCGGCCACGGAGAGCGGGGAGAAGCCGCCTGCGTGGGCGCCGTTGATGAGGAATGCGCCCATTACCACCGGGTGGATGCGGGACTCGTAGGCCAGGCCAAGGGCGGCCGGTGCCAGCAGGGCGACGGCGGCGGGGGAGAAGGTGCCCAGCGACGTCAGCGCGGCGGCCATCAGGAAGAACACCCACGGCAGCAGGAGGGTTTTGCCCCGGACCGCGCGGACGCAGGCCTGGACGATGATGTCGATGGTGCCGTTCCGCTGCGCCATGCTGAAGAAATAGGTGACACCAATGATGGTGATGACGATGTTGGCCGGGAAATCCGCGAGGATCTCCTTGTCAGTCATGCCCAGCATGAAATAGCCGACGCCGAAGGACGCCACCAGCCCCATCACGCCGATGTTGAGGGGCCACTTGGTGGCTACCACGAACATCACCACGAGGATGATGAGCGGAATGATCTGGACAGCGGTCATGGTGTGCTCCGGTTCTGCGGTGGGCGCCTGGTTGAAGACGCCTCCCGCCAGGACAAGGGCAACCAAACCTAGGAGGGTGATGCCGACCACCGCCATCAGCAGGATACGGCGGCGGCGGGCAGGAGGCCCGGAATGGTGGTCCTGAGTCTCTGCCTCGGTGCCGGTGGTGCGTTGTGCAGTCTTAGTCATGGCGTGCTCTCCTCATTGAGTGGCTACCGCGAGGGCGGCAGCTGCGGCGCGGCCGGACACCTCGGGGAGGTGGATGATGGTGGTGGCAATGGTGCGGGCGGTGCGGTCGACGCCGACGAGCAGGCCTCCGTGGTGCTCCTCGGTCCAGGTTTCGATGACCCCGGCGGGGGTGCGCAGTTTCAGGGTGGCCCCCGGCCGGCTGCCGGTGATGGCATGCAGGACGGTGCCCGGGGTGCGGGAAGCCAGGGTCAGGGCGATGCTGCCGGTGATGGCCAGCGCCGGGTGCGGCCGGCCCATCGAGAGCATCATGACGTTGATGTCGCTGCCGTCTTCTGTGGGCGACGGTGCCGCGGCGATGGCCAGCTTGGGGATGGCCCGCGCCGCCTGGGCGGTGGTGGGTGCCAGTCCCATCCGCACTGCGGCTTGCCGGCGGATCTGCTCCAGTGTTTCCAGCTGCAGTTGGACACCGGGCAGCCAGCTCCCGTACCGGCCGGCGTCAAGGCCCAGATCCTCGGCCCGGACGATCACTACCGGTGCTCCGGCGTCCACCATCGACACGGTCCAGCGGGTGCCTCCGGCGGTGATGGTGTCCGTTGGCGAGCCGGTGGGAAGCAAGGCCCCGGTGGTCTTGCCGGCCGGATCCTGGAATCCCAGCCCCACCTCGTGGCCGGGGAACGGTACGCCGGGCATCTGCCCCTCCGGGATCGCAGGCAGTGCCCCTGCAGGGGTGGCCACCCGCTGGACGATGACCTGGTTGGTGTTGGTGTTCCGTGTGACGATCCGGGTGACATCCGCGGTGGGAACCACCCATCCTTTCTCGATCGCATACAGGCCCACCACCGCGGAGCCATTCCCGCAATTGCTGCCCCAGTCCACGCCGGCCTCTTCGATGCCCACTTGGGCGAACGTGTACTCGACGTCGATGTCCCCGCCCATGGGCCGGTGCAGGATGATGGCCTTGCTGGTGGTTGAGGTGGCCCCGCCAACCCCGTCGATCTGGCGGGGGTCCGGACTCCCAAACAGCCGCGGCAGCAGCACATCGAGGCTGACTCCGCCGTTCTGAAGATGCCCGGCTTCGAACACCCAGCATTTGCTGGTGCCTCCGCGCATCCACTCTGCTTCGATCTTCATTGTTCCCTCACATCTCCTGGTGCCTCGATTCCTTAGGGGCCCTGATAAGAGATTGATCTGGATCACAACTTAAGACAATGTTCAATAATTGAAGGGGCATGTAGGATTGCTTCAATCACTGTGGGCTAGTGGTTTGTTGCCTGCCACTCTGGGGGTTCGGCGCGCAGGTCGTTGAGCTGATTCACGGGGAATGCGGTGCCGCGTGCAGGAAATTAACTAAAGAAGCTGAGGGGTAAAGCGATGCTTCACGACGACGAGCAGAATCTTTTCGACGTCCGGCGCCTGGCGCTGCTGCTAGAGGTGGTGGAACAGGGATCCATCACGGCGGCGGCGGACCTGATGATGTACTCGCCCTCCGCCGTCTCGCAGCAACTGCGCAAGCTCGAACAGGAGGTGGGGCAGCCACTGCTCAACCGCCGGTCCCGTGGGGTGGTGCCCACCGAAGCCGGCCAGGTGCTGGCGGGCCACGCCCGTCAGATCATCCGGCAGATGCGGGCCGCCCGGTCTGACCTGGACCAGATTGCCGGCCTCAAGCGGGGTGCCCTGACGGTGGGCACGTTTCCCACCCTGGCCGGGTCCTTCCTGCCGCTCGTCATCCGCGCCTTCAAGAAGCGGTACCCGGCCATCAGCCTGTCACTGCGCAGTGCGCGCTTCGATGACCTGGTGGCGGACCTGCAGTCCGGGGTCACCGGCCTGTGCCTGTTGTGGGACTACCCCTGGAACCCCTTCCACGACGACTCCATCCGAGTGACGGAAGTGTTCCGCGAGAGCACCGTGATCCTCGTGGCAGGCAGCCACCCGCTCGCCCACCGGGGGCAGGTCAGCATGGAGGATCTGCGCAACGAATCGTGGATCGTGCGCGCGGACGCCCACCCCGTGGTGGAGGTGCTGCAGCGCTCCGCCCACGACGCAGGCTTCGAACCGGCCATCGGCTTCCTCGCCAACGACTACCAGGAAGCCCAGGCGATGGTCAGCGTCGGGATGGGCGTGGCCATGGTGCCCAAAACCGCCGTCGCACTCCAGCACCCTGATGTCAGGGTGCTCAGCCTCGGGGACGCCGCCCCGTTGCGCCGCGTCCTGCTGGCCCAGCGCCAGGACAAGGTCTATGCACCCGCCGAGGTGGCTTTCCACTCAACGCTGCTCGAAATTGCCCGCGAACGAGCCGGAGACTACCTCTAGCGCTGCGTCACTTTCCCCTTGCCCTGAACCAGCGGACTCCGTACGGTTCCAGCGCGACGCCACCACGCAACGGTACCGTCGTCCCGCTGATCAGTTCGCGGGCGCCTGCCGGCAGGCCCTGCAAGGTTCCAGCGCTGACTTCCTGGGGTGTGTCCGCAAAATTCGCCAGGACAACCACCACCGAGTCCGCACCGTCCGCAGCCCCCGGCCGCTGGTAGCCGAGGACATGGGGATTATTCGTGTGGAACGGGACCAGCTTGCCGCCGGCAAACTCCGGCGTCTGCCGGCGGACCTCAAGGAGGCGGCCCAGCCCGGCAGCGATCGCGCCGGCGTCCGTCGCGGGGTCCTTCCGAGACGCGTAGCGGTCCGCCGGATAAGCGGGCCGGCCCACCCAGCGGCTGTCGTCCGCCTTTGCCGGGTCGCCCAGGTATGAGTAGTCATTCAGCTGGCCCACCTCATCCCCGAGGTACAGCAGCGGGATGCCACCCGTGCTGAGGATGATGGAGTGCGCCAGCAGTATACGCGCAACGGCGGCGCCGTGGTCCGCTTCCAGGCCGGCCAGTGAGGCCGTGGTGCCCGATATCCGGCAGTCGCCCGTGCGTGGATTGTCCTGGAAGGGCACACCTCGTGCGAAGCTGCCCGGGAACCGGTTGACGAAGAAGGCGTTGAGGAACCTGCGGTGGTCCTGCCCGTTGATGCCCAACTCCGCGGCGTCCTCGTCCGAGAACGTCCAGCCGATGTCATCATGGCTCCGCACGTAATTCACCCACGCGGTACCCTCGGGGATGGCGTGCCTGCGCTCAAGGGCCTGGGCGAGGAGCGAGACCTCCCGGGTGGCAAGCGAGTTCCAGATGAGCGCCATCTGCAGTGGGTTGTAGCTGAGCTGGCACTCCCCGGGGTGGATGTACTCCACCACCTCGTCAGGGTGCACGATCGCCTCTGACTTGAACAGCAGCGACGGCGCCGCGAGCCGGCACACCGCGTTGAAGGCCTGCAGCAGGAGGTGGGCCTCCGGCAGGCTCTCGCACGCAGTGCCCAGCTGCTTCCAAATAAAGGCGACGGCGTCCATCCGGACGATGCCCACCCCCTGGTTCGCGAGATACAGCATCTCTCCGGCCATGGCCCTGAAGACTTTCGGGTTCCGGTAGTTGAGGTCCCACTGGAAGGAGTGGAAGGTGGCCCAGATCCAGCGGCCATCGTCAAGCTGCACGAATGATCCCGGATGGTCGTCCGGAAAGATCTCCCGGACGGTCCGCTCGTAGGCGTCCGGCATGCTCCGGTCCGGGAATATCCAGTAGAAGTCCTGGTATTCAGGATCGCCCGCCACCGCCTTCCGGGCCCACTCGTGTTCGTTTGACGTGTGGTTGAAGATGAAGTCCACCACCAGGGCGATGCCGTTCTCGCGAAGCTCGCGTGCCAGCACCGCAAGGTCGTCCATGCTGCCCAGCGCCGGGTTGACGTCCCGGTAGCTGGAGACGGCATAACCGCCGTCGGAATTCTCTTCCGGTGCCCTGAACAGCGGCATCAGATGCAGATACGTTAGCCCCAGCTCCCGGAAATAGGGGATCCGTTCCCGCAGGCCCGCAAGGTTCCCCGCGTACAGGTCCACGTAGCAGACGCCGCCCAGCATGCGATTGGACTGGAACCAGTCCGGCGCGGCGGCATGCTCGGCATCCATGGCCTTCAGGTCAGCAGGGCGGTCCTGCCAGGACACGGCCGCGTCCAGCACCAACTGCAGGAGCTCCCCGTCCGCGGTGTTCCCGTAAATGCTGTGGAACAGCGACGTCAGGCGGGGAAGTTCGGTGGCGAGTCGGGCTTCAAAAGCGAGCCAGTCGGCGTCGGACGTTTCGTTCCGGCGCACGGCCCGAATGGCTGTCCGGATACCGTCGTCGGGAAGAATGCGTGAAGTGTTCGGCACGGGACTCCTGAAGGGTGCGGACTGGCTGCTGTTGGTGCGATGCTACGCCGTGTTCGGCACGGGCGGGTGCAAGGCCAGCCACACTGTTGACTCGGGTGCGAGGTAGTGCCCGTCCACCGGGCCACTGCCCATGATCACTCGGGCACCGTCCGGGGCTTTGAAAGGGACGGGGTGGCCGGCGAAGTTGACCGCGCACATAAATTCGGGGCTTCGCGTAAAGACGAGCAGTTCCGGGGTGCTGGCCTCCCATTCAAACTCTCCGCTTCGCAACGCTGGAAGGCTGCGCCGGTGCCGCAGAGCCCGTTTGTACAAGCTGAGCATGCTGCCGGGGTCGTTTTCCTGGGCTTCCACGGACAGCCCGGCCCAGTCACGAGGCTGCTCAAGCCAGGCCTGGTCCGGGCCGAAGCCGAACGAGGGGCCGGCCTTCGTCCAGGGCAGCGGAACCCGGCACCCGTCCCGGCCCTTCACGGTTCCGCCGGAACGGTGCCAGACCGGGTCCTGCAAGGTCTCCCGCCGCAGCTCCGATACTTCCCGCAGGCCCAGCTCCTCGCCCTGGTAGAGATACGCCGATCCCGGGAGTGCCAGCATCATCAGCGTCGCGGCGGCGGCGCGGCGCTGTCCACGGTCCTCATCGAGGACGGGTTGCTGGCCGTCGCTGAGAAGCCAGTCGTCGGCGGATACCTCCGCCGGCAGTGCCAGCCGGGAGGCGTGCCGGGGCACATCGTGGCTGGACAGGACCCAGGTGTTGCTGCCCGCGTGCCCGGCGATGGAGTGCTGTCCGGCCAGCGAGGCCTGGATGGTGTCCCGGTAGGAGTCCCTGGACCACGATGACTTCAGCAGGGAGAAATCGAAGACCTGGCCCAGCTCATCGGGCCGGGCGTAGAGGAAGGTCCGTGCATTGGCCGGCGACCAGGTTTCGGCCACGGCCATCCTGGGCGGATCGTATTCGTTGAACACTTCGCGCCAGGAACGGTAAACCTCGTGCACCCCGTCCCGGTCATACAGCGGGTCGGAGCCGTCCAGCGGGAGGTCGCGGTCGAGTCCGGGCTGGTCCCGCAGCGGTTCGCTGAGGTCCTTGACCAGGGAATGGGCCACATCCACCCGGAATCCGTCCACGCCGCGGTCTGCCCAGAACCTGAGGACTGACAGGAAGTAGCTGCGGACTTCGTCGTTTTGCCAGTTCAGGTCCGGCTGGCCCTTGTCGAACAGGTGGCAGTACCACTGCCCGTCCGCCACCTGTTCCCAGGCGCTGCCGCCGAAGTGGGATTGCCAGTCTGTGGGCGGCTGCCCGTCCTGTCCGGCCCGGCCGTCCCGGAAGATATAACGCTCGCGCTCGGCACTGCCGGGCTGGGCGGCCAGTGCCTCACGGAACCACGGATGGTCACTGGAGGTGTGGTTGGGCACAATGTCCACGATGACCTTGAGGCCGCGCCGGTGCGCGCCGCGGACCAGCGCGTCGAAGTCGTCCAGCGTGCCAAGCCGGGGGTCCACATCGCAGTAGTCCGAGACGTCATATCCGCCGTCAGCCAGGGGCGAGGGGTAGAACGGGGACATCCAGATGGCGTCGATGCCCAGGTCGCGGAGGTAGTCCAGCCGGGAGGTGACGCCGGGCAGGTCGCCCAGGCCGTCGCCATTTGCGTCGGCGAAGCTGCGCGGATAGATCTGGTAGACCACCGCGTCCTTCCACCAGTCAGGCGCGGTTTTGCCTGGGCTGTGGGGTTCAAGAATCATCTCGGTCATTTCGGTAGTGGCCCTTATCCCTTGACTGCGCCCTGGAGCAGGGCGGCACTGAACTGCTTCTGGAGGAGCAGGAAGACGATGATGGTGGGGGCCATGAGCAGGAGCGCCCCGGCATTGAGCAGCACAATGTCGGTGCTGTATTTGGACTGGAACGCCTGCAGCGCGCCGGCCATGGTCCGCTTGTCCGGATCGTTGATCAGGACCAGTGCCAGCAGGAACGTGTTCCAGGTGGAGAGGAACATCAGCAGTCCCAGGGAGGAGATGGCCGGTTTGGCCAGCGGAAGGTGGATGTGCAGGAACGATTTCCAGGCGCTGGCGCCGTCGATGCTGGATGCTTCGCTCAGCTCCGCAGGTGTGGTGACGAAGTGGGCGTTCATCCAGAACACCGCGAAGGGCATGTTCAAACCGATCAGCGGGAGGATCAGGCCCAGCTGGCTGTCCAGCAGTCCCAGTTCCCGGACCTGCTGGTACAGCGGCACGATGGTGATCTCGTAGGGCAGGGTGAGGGTCAGCAGGAGCAGCAGGAAGAAGATCCTGCCCAGCGGGATCCGGAGCACCGCGATGGCGTAGGCGGCCATGGTGGAGATCAGCAGGGAGATGGGGACGACGCCGAGGACGATCAGGATGCTTGACTGCAGCAGCACGGTGATGTTGGCGACGTTCCACGCATCGATGAAGTTGTGCCATTGGGGGTCCGCGGGCCAGCTCAGGCCCTGGGGGATGCTGCCCTGCGGGGCCAGCGCGGCGGTGAGCATGCTGATCAGCGGCACGATGGAGAAGACCGCGGCCGCCACGATGAGCATGATGCCCGGGAGCCGGCCGCGCAGCTTGGATGCCGTTGCCCGGTTGGTCCGCGGAGCGGTGGCGGAGGGCCGGCTGGCCGTCCGCGCACTGGGGCTGTTGAGTACGGTCATGATTCACGCTCCTGGAAGAGCCGCTGCAGCGGCACGATGATCGCGACGATGAGGACGGCGAGGACGACGGCGAGGGCGCAGGCCGCGCCGAGCCGGGCGTCATTGAAGGCCAGGAGGTAGACCTGCACGCCCGGAACCATGGTGGTTCCGCCGGGGCCGCCCTGCGTGGCGAGGTAGACGACGTCGAAACTGGCGAGTGCGCTGATGATGGTGACCGTGACGCAGACACCGAGCTCTCGGCGCAGTCCCGGGACCGTGACGTTCAGGAATTGCTGGACGGCGTTCGCTCCGTCGAGGCGGGCGGCCTCGTACAGGGCGGTGTCGATCTTCCCGATTCCGGAGATCAGCAGCAGCGTGCACAGGCCCGTGGAGAGCCAGGTGCCAATGAAGCCGACGGCGCTGAGCGCGTAGTCGAAGTCGCCCAGCCAGGCACGGGTCAGGCTGTCGAGTCCGACGGCCCGCAGTACCTGGTTGATAACACCGTTGTTGGAGTACATCCAGGACCACGCCACCGCTGCTGCGGCGCCCGGAATGATCTGGGGCAGGAACAGCAGGGTCCTGGCGAGGGCGCCCGTAAAGCGCCCTTCCATGGTGCGCATGGTTGCCGCGGCCACAAGCCCGAACAGGACGGGGATGACCGTGAAGAACAGGATCAGGTAAAACGCGTTAATCAGCGGCCGCAACAGTTCCGGCTGGGTGAAAACGTCAATGTAGTTCTGAAGCCCGACGAACGTCGAGGCGCCGATGCCGTTCCACTCGTAGAAGGAGTACTGGACGGACTGCAGGATGGCGCGGAGGTTGAAGAATCCGTAGAACGCCAGGGCCGGGAGGGCGAAAAGCCATCCTGCCCAGCGGCGAAACCGGAAGGTGCGCCTGCCGGGACGGCGCTGGACCCGAACGGTCCGGGCCGCCTGGTCTTTGGTGCCGATGTGGGTGCTCATGGCAGGCTACTTGTCCCGCGAGGCAGCGTAGGTGGCCTGAAGTGCGCTGACCATGGCGTTGGCATCCGTCCGGCCAGCCAGCAGCGACTGCAGCTGCTCGGTCATCTTGGTGTTGACCTCCGGGGTGGCGTTGTTCAGCCAGTTGTCGAACCCGTTGTCCGCGGCGATGGTGGCATACCCGGCCTGGATTTGCTCTCCGATGTTCTGATCGAGCGTGACCCCGGCGCCGGCCGCGGTGTTCAGGGCCGAGGGGTAGCCTGCATCGGATGCCACCGCAGCAGCTTCAGGCGTGGACAGGAAGTCCAGGAAGAGGGCGGCTGCCTCCTTGCTCTTTGACCGCGACGCGATGGACATGGCCAGCTGGTTGTTGGTCATGCTGACCTGCCCGCTGCCGGCGTCCTTGGCCGGGAAGGGGAAGATGCCGTACTTGCCGTCGAATGATTTGGGCAGGGACTGCGTGACCCAGGTTCCGGAGACAAGGAACAGGCCCTGGCCCGACGCGAACTGGCCGTAGGACGCGTCCTGGTTGATGGCGTTGGCATCGGCGTTGAAGTAGCCTGCGTCCGCCCACTTCTCCAGCACGGCGGCGGCTTCTTTGGCTTCGGGCGTGTCCAACGTGGCACCCGGGGTACGCCACACGACGTTGAGGAGGTCCTGCGGTCCCATGTAGGTTCCCAGGAGCAGGTTGAACAGGTGCCCGGTCAGGCCGTCAGCGTTGGAGGCCACGATGGGGGTGATGCCGGCATCCTTCGCCGACTTCAGGGCCGCCTCAAATTCCTGCACCGTGGTGGGGATCTTCTCGAGCCCCACGCGCTTGGCCAGTTCACGGTTGTAGAACACCCCCACCAGCGGACCTGATGCCCCGCCGCCCTGGAACAGGGAACCCGAGCCAATGCCCCCGCCGGACACCCGGCCTGCGGCCAGGACGGAGGACGGAATCTCCTTCTCCCAGCCGAACGCGGCGGCGCACTTGTCCAGATTGGTGACCAGGCCGTCCTTGACGGCTCCGATGAGGTCGTTCGGGATGGCGAGGTCAGGGGGATTGTCCGAGGCGAGCAGGCGGGGGAGCACCGTGTTGTAGTTGTTGTCCGCCTCAGTCTGGAGCTTCACGGTGATTTTGGGGTACTTCTTCATAAACGCATCGGAAAGGGACTGGGCGTATTCCGCCGTTCCCGCGGCGGTGAACAGCTTCAGGCTGGCATCAGCGTCCGAGGCGGCCTGGGTGTCGCAGGTGAATTCCTTGGCTGCCACTTCCGACGGGGCGGCACCGGGTCCGCTGCACGCACTCAAAGCGAAAGTTCCCACGAGGGCCAGCGCCAGGAAACGTCCGGCAGTGTGGCGCCACGGGGTGTGTGCGGTGGGGAGAGATTTCAGCATCATTGCTCCTGTTGGGCGGTATGAGGATTTCGGATGGCTCCTGCTGATCCGCATGAGCTGGGGTCAGGCCAGGCCGTGCCCGGTAAAAGCCGGTCGACCGGAAGCGCTTCCGTAAACCATGATGGCAGAGCTTATGGTGTGACGCAAGCAACAGTTTCCAGCCCTCGTAACACGGGCAGTATCTGGCGAGGCGAGGCGGGTCGGCGAGGGAAATTCTTGATGGAAGCCCTTCCGTAAAGTACCTTGTAGGCATGGATGCCACTCGACCGCAGATGACCCTTGCTGACATTGCCCGGCTGGCGGGAGTGGGATCTGCAACAGCCTCCCGGGCGCTCAATAACGACAAGGGAGTTTCTGCCCAGACCCGTCAACGTGTCCTGAATGTGGCTGCCCAGTACTCCTACGTGGTGTCCCCGGAAGCTGTCCGCCTGGCCAAGGGCAAACTGGGCAGGGTGGCTGTGGTGGCGCCGCACCTGTCCCGCTGGTTCTTCGGCGAAATGGTTGAGGGCATCGAAACGGTGTTCAGGGAGGCTGGAATCGATGTCCTGCTGTACTTCGTGGGCAGCCTCGATGACCGGAGGGCATTTTTCGAGCAGCTGCCGGCCCGCCGGAAAGTGGACGCGGTGATCGTGGTGGGCTTCCCGGTGGAGGCGGCCGAGCGGGAGCGCCTTGAGCTCCTCAACGTGAACATCGTGGCGGCGGGCGGCCAGCACGAGGTGTACCCGAACGTGTGCATCGATGACTACCGGGCCGGCCGGCAGGCCATGGACCACCTGCTTTTCCTTGGCCATCGGCGCATCGGGATGATTGAGGCAGTTGACCTGGACCAGCCCACTGAACCGTCGGGACGGTCATCGGCCTACCGGGAGGCGCTGCGCGAAGCCAAAATTCCGCTTGATCCTGAACTTGTTGTTTCCGCGCCCTGGGGCGGTGAGGAGGGGGCGCTGGCGATGGATGCCCTGCTCAGCCTGAAGACCCCGCCCACGGCGGTGTACGCACATTCCGACGAAGTGGCCGTGGGTGCCATGCGGAGCATCCGGCGGGCAGGGCTTCGGATTCCGGAGGATATCTCGATCGTGGGTATCGATGACCACCCCGTCGCTTCCCTCGTGGACCTCACCACCATCAGGCAGCCTGTGCGCAGCCAGGGCGAGCTCGCGGCACAGATGGTGCTCACGCTCCTGGAGGGAAAGACCCTTCCCGACCGGGAAATTACGGTTGCCACGCAACTGATGGTTCGTTCCACCACGGCACCACCCCGCCGGAACCCGGCCCTCATCTCGTCGTAACCACCTGCCGGGGCGTCCACGCAAATTTCCCATTGTGGTGCCGCTCCGTCAGGGCCACCATGATCGTATGAACGCTGAGACACCGAAGGCGCCGGAACTGAATCTTCCCCAGGCCTTCCTCCTTCTGGCAACGAATGATGTCACCGGCAAGCCTGAGGTGCCGGTGTACGCACTCAGGACCACCGTGGCCGGGGCAATCCTGGCCGAACTGGACCTGCTCGGAGCGATTGAACTGCAGGGCAGGCGCGTCCGGGCAACCGGTACCGTCCCGGTAACGGACTTCGAGCGCGAGCTGGAAACCATCCGGGGCAAATCCCGGCCCCACAGTCCCAAGGGGTGGGTGGGCATGCTGGAGGGCCGCGCCGAAGTGCAGCGCGTCTACGAGGGCATGGCGTCCAGGGGCATCGTGGAACACGTCGGCGAAAAACACCTGGCCAGGTTCCGGCCCGTGCGGTACCCGGAGAAGGACCACGCCCCGGAAGCGGCACTCCTGGCCAAGATCCAGGCTGCCTTGAGCGAACCGGCCGAGCTTGAGGTGCCGGACACGACGGTTCCGATCGACGCGTCCGTAGCGGGGGCACCGCATGACGCCACCCCTGGTGCCAAGCCGGCTGCCAAGGGCCCCGATGCCAGGACCATTGTGCTGATTGCCCTGCTGCAGGCGGCCGGACTGCTCGGCAAGCTCTTCCCGCACGCAGACCTGACAGTGGCAGATGAGCTGGTGAAGGACTACTGGCCCACCCGCGCGGTGGAGGACGAACTTCGGCTGATCAGGCTGGCGGAGCAGGAAGCCGCCACCCTCTGAGGTGACCCGACGGCACAGCAAACGGACGACGGCGGGAGGTCCCGCCGTCGTCCGTTCACCAGTGGCGTGTCCCCGGGTGGGCCCGCTTACGCCACCTTCGCCAGGAAGTCCTCCGCGAACCGTTTCACGCCGTCCCACTCGGTGTAGACATAGTCCCGCGACGTGTCCAGGTCCGGGCTGCCCTTGTCACTGGCGATTTTCTTCATCACAAGGCGCTTGATGAAGCCGTACTGCGTGTAGAGCAGCGCGCCGCTGAAGAGGCCCACCTGCGCCGGCCGCCAGCCCGTCTCGTCCTCGAACTTCTCCACGTAGCCTTCGGCGTTCTCGGCGTCTCCGTGCGCTGACAGGCTGACGGAGAAGAGCGCGGACGGCAGTCGGTCCAGCACGGCCCGGTTCTTCTTCACGAAATCCCGCACGTAGTCCTCGTGCTTGCCGATGTGCACGGACGCCCCCACGATCACGGCGTCGTACCCGTCCGGAATGGTGCCGCCGGCATGCTTGACGTCCACGGCCAGGGCCTCATACCCGTGCGCCCGGACCACGTCTGCAACGAACTCGGCGATCTTGGCCGTCTGCCCCTCGGTGGTCCCGTAGGGGATGTAGATGCTGGTCATGATGGGCCTCCTCAGGCTCCTGCCCGGTCCTATTCCCCAGTCGGGCAACGCACCCGGACGCGGCCGTAGGGCCGAACGGCCTGAAAGCGCCGCTAGACTCGCCTGCATGGGGGAAAACAACACATCCGGGGAACACCGGACACCGAAGCCTGGCCTGTTCCTGGCCGTGATCGTGCCCGCAGTGGGCCTCGCCGTGCTGCTGGCGGGGTGCCTCGTCGCGTGGGCGAACGCGAATGCCAGCGCCTGGTTCGCCTACGCGCCGCTGAGCAACCAGGTGTTCACCGGCAACGGCATGGCCTTCGTCAGCCTGGGAACGCAGATCGGCCTGGCCGGGGCAGTAATGGGCCTGCTCATCCTGGCGTTTTGGGCTGGCCACAGAATTGGCCGGAGGTCCGGTTCGGAGTAACGCCACAGGGGAACGCACGACAGCGGGACCGCCGTCGTCCGCTTTTCCTAGCTCCTGACGGATGACACGGGGATGTCCGCCACGCCTGATTCAAGTGTTGGCCGGACGCCCAGGTCACGCTGGTAGGCCTCTACCACCGTTGATGCGTCTTGCGCTCCAAGGCCGAGCTCCACTGCGAATTCAAGGACGGTACGCGCCGCTGTGGACATCTCGCTTTCGAAGCCTATGTTTGCGGCCGTTTCATTCACGAGTACACAGTCTTTCAGGAAGATGTCGACGCGGGCCGAAATGCTTTCCGGATTTTGGTCAAGGATTCGGGGACCGTAGTGGTCCAGCATCCATGATCCCCCGGCACCTCCTCGGACGGCTTCAAAGACTTGATGCGTGTCGAGGCCGAGCCGATCGGCGAAGCCTAATGCTTCCGCAGCCACCACTAATTGACTCGTAGCCAAGAGCTGGTTCACCATTTTGAAGGCCTGGCCGTCTCCGATGTTGGGGCCGGCCGCGACAACTTTGCCCATGGTCTGCAGCACGGGTCGAATGCGTTCGATCTCAGCGGCATCACCACCGGCGAAGAGGGTCAAGGTGCCGGCAACTGCGCCTGGAACACCGCCGGTCACGGGGACATCCAATAGCTTGGGCCCGTTGGACGGACGCTGGGCGGCGAGTTCTTGCATCGCGGCCGGCCCCAAGGTGGACAGTACAACGACGGTTGAGTTCTCATTGCCACGAGCGAAGAGGCCTTCTGACCCCTGCAGGACAGCAGCGGCCTGACCTGCGGTGGCAACCATGACCAGAACGAGATCGGGCGCATGGGCGGCGGCTAAAGAACTTGCAGTTCTGAGCCCTCGTGCCCTCGCTTCGGCGAGCCGGTCTTCCGATGTGTCGACAACGGTTAGGTCCCCTGCGCTGGCGACGCGAAGGGCCATGGGAAGGCCGATGGCGCCCGCACCGATGAATGTGATGCGTGTCGTGTTCATACTTGCGTCCTTTAAATATCGGATGAAAAACGGAGGTGCCGGGTCGATGGACCCGGCACCTCCGTCGCGGAAGTTAGGCTGCGGCGAGAGTCTGCAGCTGGGTAACCACCGTGAAGATGGCGACGCCGGCGTAAAAGAGGACGGCGACAACCATAGCGGCAATACGAGGCCGGGTGATCCGGACAACGCTGTGGAGCCGACGGTTGAGCTGGATCAGGAGTGCGCAGTACACCACCATCACCAAGCAGTTCAGGATTGCGGCCATGGCCAGGAGGGTGATCGGCTGGCTGATGCCGGCACTGAGGATGATGACGCCCAGGCCCACCATGATCCAGACGCAAGTGCTGTAGATCTTGGCTTCAGTCCAGAACTTGTGCTCCCGCAGGTAGTTGACGGCCAGTACGTCGGCCACCAGGCGGGCAACGAGGTCCACAACGGCGAGGTTGGCGAACATCAGGGCGACGGTGCCGATGAGCAGGTAGAAGGTTTGCAGTACGCCGCCGAACTGGGCGCCGAGGATGCTGCCCTGCATCTGGATGAAGGACAGGTCTCCCTTGCCGTCATAGGTACCCACCGGCATGAGCTTGAAGGCGAGCAGGGAGAAAATGGTGATCGTGAAGAATCCGACGACGAAGAAGGACCAGAACTGTTCCCGGCGCGCGTTCTTCCACCAAGTCTTCCAGTAGCCTTCGCTTTGAGGGGTGACCACGAACTGCGTCCCCGTGGACGAGCCGGCTTCCTCCTGGCCGGTGATGGGGGAGACGATGCGCGGAGCATGGGCGCCCATGCCCCAGCCTTTGTCGCGGATGTAATTACTTACTGTCAGGTTCACGGCGCCGCCTCCGCCAGCGAAGACCATTGCCGTGACCAGGAAAGCGGCCGATAGGCCCTCGGGCATGCGTCCGGCACCCTCGATGGTGGCTCCGGGCAGGGCTGCCCAGGGCTCCCATCCGATAACAAAAAGGATGATCACCACAGCAAAGACCAGGATCGCGATGACCTTGAAGAACTCCAGCTTTTCAACCGTCTTGTAGACAATCGGTGACAGGGTCAGGACCAGACCGATAAGGACCAGGCCCGCAACGGAAATCCACTGGACGTTGCCTTGCCCGCCTGCGGTGAAGGTCACCATGGTGGCAGCACTGGTCATCCAGCCCGGCCAGGCGAACGGGATCACGGTCATCAGGATGAACAGCGGCGCCCAACCGCGCCAAAGACGGATAAACCCGGTGACCGCGGTTTCGCCGGTGGCCAGGGTGTAGCGGGCCACCTCCGTGTTAATGAAGTACTGAAGTCCCAGTCCCAGGGCGGCGGCCCAGAGGAACGTCAGCCCGACCTGGCTGGTGATGTAGGGATGGGAGATGTATTCGCCTGAGCCGATGCCGACCGCAACCAGGATGACGCCCGGGCCGATCATCTTCCGAAGCTTCTCGGGTTTGGGGAGTTCAGCCTTGCGGAGAGCGGGAAGGCGGCCAGGCCTGAGCCGCCCCCCGGAACCGGCGGCCTCGCCGTCTATCTGTCCGAGGGTTGTGTGTGGATCTTGCAATGTCATGGTCCTGCCTCATCTTCGTCGATGGTGATATTCGCGCATCTCGCTGAGTTCCCGTGGCTCCAGCGTGAGCGTGGCGTCCAGGGGGCTGAGTGTCGGCAGCCCCGCGGGGTTGTGATGCCGATAACAGTTGCCTAAATGCTAGGAACGGATACCTATCTGGCACAAATACCAATTCCCCTACCTTTATGACCAAACCTAGATAGCTGTTCCGGTCGGGCGGTGGAGCCTGCTATCCCATCACCGGCTCTGGCAGGACGTCCTCGCAAACCTCAAGCACCCTTGCCAGGGCGGGCGAGGCGTTGTCCGTGCGCCATGCAATCGCTGCATGAAGCCAGACGGGGTCGCCGGCAAGCGGGAGGTATCGGACGCCTGTGGGCTGAATGTGCTGAACCGAGGTAAGGGTCAGTGTCACTCCCGCGCCGGCGGCAACCAGGGCCAGGACCGTGTATGAATCGGGTGCTTCCTGGACGATCCTTGGAGTAATTCCCACTTTCGCGCAGGAGTCCAGGAGGGCCGCCCGCAGGGAAGATCCGCCCTCGGCCGGAAAGCTGATGAACGCTTCATCTGCGAGTTGCATGAGGGAGACTTCCGACTGGCCGGCCAAGGGATGCGACGACGGCAGCGCGACGATGAGGCGTTCGTGTTCGACGATCCGGTAGCTGATTTCGGGGTGCGTAATGGGAAGGCGGACAAAGCCGATGTCCAGCTGGCCGCTGGCCACCTGCTCAAGCGCCGCATAGGCGTAAACCTGGCCCTGCAGGACAAAGTCGATTCCGGGATACCGGCGCCGCACCTCCTGGGCAAGAGGCGGGAGAACCTTGCTGCTCGAAGCACCGGCGAACCCGAGGCGGACCCGGCCTGATTCGCCGGCCGTGAGGGAGCGGGCCGCCGCCTTTGCAAGCTCGACGTCCGCGAGCACCTTCCGGGCGGGCCCCAGAAGCCGTTCTCCCGCATCCGTCAGCGATACCGAGCGGGTGTTCCGCTCAAAGAGTTTGATCTTGAGCTGCTTTTCCAGCTGCTGGATCCGATAGCTGAGGGGTGGCTGCGCGATCTGCAGCCGTTCTGCGGCCCGGCTGAAGTGCAATTCTTCAGCCACTGCCACGAACGCCTCAAGTTCCTTGAACTCCATATTCGCTCCGGTTCTTCGTCAAGCCGCCGTTTACGGGGCGGCACGCTCGTCGGCCCCCGCACCTTCTATCTACAGAATAGATAACTGGTGCCCCGATTGGTATTGGACGCAAAATAAGTTCCTTTGCGAAGGTAAATCCACAAGGGCACACTGCCCTCTGCTGTTACGAAGGAGCTTCCAAGTTGACCATCCAAGCGCCCACCACGCGGCCAGTGGAGACAACCGCGGGCAGGACCAAGAACAAAGTTCTCTCCATGCACGAGGCGATTGGCCGGTACGTTCGTGATGGCGATGTCGTTGCAATCGAAGGATTTACGCACGCCGTACCCACAGCTGCCGGACACGAGATAATCCGTCAGCGGAGGAAGAATCTGACACTGGTACGCATGACCGCAGACATCATCGTGGACCAGATGCTCGCAGGCGGGTGCATCAATACGTTGGTGTCCTCGTTCGTCGGAAATTCGTCCGCAGGATCGCTGGGCGAGCTGCGCCGGCGTATCGAGCGGGCCGAGCCCGCCCCGCTCGAATTCCAGGAATATAGCCATTACGGAATGATTTGCCGGTATTTGGCGGGCGCCCAGAGGCTGCCCTTTTTTCCGCTCCGATCATACTTTGGCTCCGATCTTCCCCGGATCCAGCAGGGAATGCGCAAGGTTGCGTCACCGTTTCCCGACGAGGCCGGATCGCACGAAGACATTTACGTCGTGCCGCCGATCAACCCGGACGTCACGATTGTCCATGCGCAGCGGGCCGACAGGTCGGGCAACACCCAGATGTGGGGGCTGACGGGAATCCAGGCCGAAGCCGTCTTCGCCGCCAAGCGCGCCATAGTCGTGGTCGAGGAAATAGTCGAGGATGACGTGATCCGGGCGGACCCCAACCGGACAGTGATCCCGGCCCTGGCGGTGGATGCAGTGGTTGAATGCTCCGGCGCAACCCATCCCTCCTTCACCCAAGGCTATTCAGACCGGGACAACGATTTCTACCGTGCCTGGTCTGGTATTAGCGGGGATCCGGTCCGGTTGTCCGAATGGATGAACGAGTGGATCTACGGCACCAGAGACCATGCAGAGTACTTGGCCAAGTTGGGTGAGGACACCACGGCCCGCCTGCGTGTGGGCCAGGCTCTCAGCGGCCGTGTGAACTACGGAACCCGGCTTGAGCCGGCCGGCAACGCCGGAAATCTATCTAAGGAGCAGCAGCAATGACGTTAGTGGCCGCCGAAACAGGCGTCAGCGCCTCCGAGTTGCTGACCATCGTGGCCTCACGCGAACTCGCCGGGCGGAATACGGTATTCGCGGGAATCGGGCTGCCAACCCTAGCCGTCTCCCTGGCCAGCATGACGGTAGCTCCAGACCTGGAAATCGTTTATGAGTCCGGTGTATGCGGAGCCCATCCCTCGCACCTTCCGGAGACTATCGCGGACGCTGTCCTCATCACCGGTGCCGAGGCTGTGCTGTCCATGCCCGTCCTATTCGGCTATGTGCTTCAGGGCGGTCACATTGACGTCGGCTTCCTGGGCGCCGCTCAGATCGACAAGTGGGGCAACCTCAATTCGTCGGTAATCGGCCCCTGGGATAAGCCCAAGGTTCGGCTTCCCGGATCGGGAGGCGCCGTGGAGGTGGCGGCCAATTCGAAGGAAGTCTTCGTCGTCATGCGCCGTCACGATTCCCGCACATTTGTGGAGGAGTTGGACTTCTGCACCTCGCCGGGTCCGGACCGTGCCCTGGCCGACGGCGGCAGGGTCAGGGGATCGGGCGTGACCAAGGTCATTACCGAGCTCGGTATCCTCACCCGGGCCGGCGTCAGGGACGAGCTAAGACTGACGGCTGTCCATGACGGCATTTCGGTGGACCAAGTCCGGGAGAATACCGGGTGGGATCTCAAAGTGTCCGAGGACCTCAGAGTCACGCCGCAACCCACTGTGGACGAATTGAGGCTGCTCCGTAACGAGATCGATCCCCGCAGGGTCTACCTGCGCTGACAGCAACGAAAAGAAGATCACGGATATGAAAATTGAGCGCATCGAAGCGATTCCCTACGAAATCCCCTACCTCCGTCCGCTGAAGTTTGCTAGTGGCGAAGTCACCACGGCCGATCACGTCTTGCTCCGGATCCACACCGATGTGGGCATTGTGGGCCAGGCCGACATACCGCCCCGGCCGTACACCTACGGTGAGACGCAAGCCTCCATCGTCGCCGTTATCAACGGAATCTTCGCTCCCGCACTGACGGGCCTCGACCCGTTCCGCCGCCAGGTTGTCCAGCAAGTGCTCCGCCGCACCGTGCATAACAACACTGCCAAGGGGGCCGTGGACATTGCACTGTGGGACATCATCGGGCAGGCCACGGGTAACTCGGTCTGGAGCCTTTTGGGAGGCTTCGCCCCCTCCATGCGCGTCAGCCACATGCTCGGGTTCAAAGAACCCGAAGTCCTGCTTGATGAGGCCCGCCGTTTCGGCGCGGACTACGGCGTCACCACCTTCAAACTCAAGGTGGGCCGCCGCCCGTTAGCCCTGGACATCGAAGCGTGCCGTGTGCTCCGCAACGGTCTGGGGGACAGCGTGGACATCTATCTGGACGCCAACCGTGGCTGGACGGCCAACGAGGCAATCGAGGTTCTGCGGCGCACGGAAGGCCTGGGCCTGAGTTTCCTTGAGGAACCCTGCGACGCCAAGGAAGCCATGGGGAGGCGGCGGCTGGTTGAGCAGTCCACCATTCCCATCGTGGGCGATGAGAGCGTACCCACGGCCGGGGACGCCTCCCGCGAGCTGCTATCGGGCGGATGCAACGGAATCTGCATCAAGACGGCGCGCAGCGGCTTCACCGAGGCCCAGGAAATTCTCGGTCTGAGCACTGGCCTGGGCGTGGACGTCTACATGGGGAACCAGATCGACACCCAGATCGGCACTATTGCAACCGTCGTGTTCGGTGCCGCCCATGAGGCAACCAGCCGCCGAGCCGGTGAGTTGTCGAACTTCCTGGACATGGCGGACGACCTCATCGCGGAACCCCTGGTGATCGAGGCCGGCCGAATCTCTGTTCCCGAAGGCCCGGGGCTAGGCGTGCGCGTCGATGAAGACAAGCTCGCCTTCTACCGCGTGGACGGCGAAACGTCGTAGCAGCGCGCCCGTGCCATTATCCACTTACCCCCTCAAGCACAAAAGGATTACTTCGATGACGTCTCCAGCAGTTTCCCCCATAGCTTCGCCCGAAGCAGCCGCGACGATGCGCGCAGTCATCAAAGCACGCCCCGAACGAGGCGTGGAGTTTGTCTCCGATTATCCCGAACCGCACGTAGCAGCCGGCGAGGTCAAGATCCAGGTGGCTGCGGCGTCCATCTGCGGAACTGACCGGGAACTCTACGAATACTCCCCTATGGCGAAAGGCTTCAACCTCAGGATTCCGGTCGTCCTCGGCCACGAATGCTCTGGAACTGTGATCGAGGTCGGCGAGGGCGTGGATTCGCTCGCCGTCGGCGACCTTGTTGCATTGGAGTCCCACGTCGCCTGCTGGGAATGCTATCCCTGCCGCACAGGCAACGCCCACAACTGCCTCAACATGCAACTCCTGGGCCTGCACCTTGACGGCGGCTTCGCCGAACGGCTGGTTGCCCCCGCCAGCGCCTGCTTCAAACTGCCCGCCGGTTTTCCATTGGAACAGGCGGCACTGCTGGAACCGGCCGGCGTTGCAATGCACGCCATTCAGCGCTCCGGCGTCGAGATTTCCGGAGCGGACGTCGTCATCAGCGGCGGGGGACCGGTTGGCCTACTGATCGCCGTCATCGCCAAAGTCATGGGCGCAGCCAACGTGGTGGTCAGCGAGCCCAACGCTTACCGCCGAGGCCTGGTCGAGAAATTCGGTGCAACAGCCGTTGAACCGTCAGAGGACCTGGTGGCGATCTGCGGTGCCCTCTCCGCCGCGAAATCAGGATTCGACGTGGCCTTTGAGGCCTCCGGGGTGCCTGCAGCGCTGCCGGCACTCCTCGATGCAGTCAGGCGGGAAGCCACTGTCGTTGCCGTCGGGATCCCCGGCCGGGCCGTAGAACTGGACGTGGCTTCCTACCTGATCCGCAAGGGCCTCACGTTCCGGGGCAGCTTCGGTCGCTCCTTGTGGGGCACCTGGGAAAAGATCAGCTACCTCGTTTCCAGCGGGAAACTTGACCTGTCCGCGCTCATCACCCACCGGCTGCCCCTGTCTGATCTGGACAGCGCAATCGACCTCCTCAGCCAGGAATCCTGCAAGGTCCTGCTTGTGCCGGGGCTGCCTGACCGGCTGGACGCACCCTCCCGAGAAGACGCATGACAACCCCCGGCACGGTTCCCAGCTACCGGGAGCTCATGGAACGCACAGACGCGCCGCCGGGCAGCAGTTGGGGAATCTTCGGTAAGGACGACGATCTGGGGACACTGAACTTCCTTACTCCCGAACACCGGATTCGTGCCTCGGAGCTGGTCCGCAGCGGCCAGACTCATTCCCTGGACCTTCCGCTTGATGCTTTCCCGCAGCCGCTGATCTCCCACCGGGGTGCATTGCAGCACACCGTCTTCGGGCTGAACGAATTCCATCGCGACGACAGGATCGACAGCCTCTTTCCACAGGCAACGAGCCAAATTGACGGTCTTCGCCATTTCGGCCACCCGGACTACGGGTTCTACAACGGCGCGGATCCCCAAAAGCTGGTCGCCGGGGATCCGACGCTGGGGGTTCAGCGCTATGCCGAGCACGGGCTCGCGGGCAGGGGAGTACTGCTGGATGTCGGGCGCTACCTGGAACACGCCGGAGACCCCATCGACTACACCGAGCCGCGTTCCGTGCCTCCGAGCGTGCTGGACGAGACCGCCCGGCACCAGGGAGTCAGCATCGAACCCGGGGATATCCTGATGCTGCGGTTCGGCTGGTTGGGGCACCGATTGCATCAGATGAAGGAGGGCTCCCCGGCAGCAAACGGATCCGCGGCCGGCGTTCCGCTTGTGTCAGTGGGTTTGGAACAGAGCCACGAGACTGCCGCGTGGTTATGGGACCACCGTGTGGCGCTCGCAGCAGCCGACAATGTGGCCTTGGAGGTCTGGCCCTCGACGGAATCCAGGCTCAGCGTGCTTGCAGACACCCAGGGAACCCTGCCTGTGTCTTCCCACACCGGCATGCTTCACCGAATCCTGATTCCGCTGTTGGGCCTGGCAATCGGCGAGTTATGGCAGCTGGACGAACTGGCCGCCGCCTGCGTTGCGGACGGACGCTATGAATGCATGGTGGTCGCCGCGCCCCTCAGGCTCCCTGGCGGTGTTGGCTCACCTTCCAACGCGGTTGCAATCCGTTGAAACCAACCAACCAACGAACTGAACGGAGAAGCAGTGGAACTGCTCATGAACCGCACCGCTGTGATCACGGGCGGTGCCCATGGCCTGGGACTGGCCACGGCTGTGGCTTTCGCCCGCGAAGGGGCCAACGTCGTCATTGGAGACCTCGACGCCGAGCAGGCAGCCAAGGCTGCGGCGGAACTTGGCATCGGTAGACGCGGCGTCGGAACCGCCTGCAATGTGACCTCCGCGCAGGAGGTGGACGCCTTGGCACGCACGGCGTGCGAGGCTTTCGGTGGGCTCGACATCTGGGTCAACAACGCAGGCTTCGCCCGCGATGCCACCATGCGGAAAATGTCCGAAGACGATTTTGATGCGGTGATTTCCGTCCACTTGAAGGGAGCCTGGCTCGGCACCAGGGCTGCATCAGCTATTATGCGCGACCAGCCGAACGGCGGTTCGATCATCAACGTTTCCTCTATCTCGGGCAAGGTCGGCAACCCCGGCCAGACCAACTACAGCTCGGCAAAAGCCGGCATGGTGGGCCTGACCAAGGCTGCCGCCAAGGAAGTGGGGTTCGCGAACGTCCGCGTCAACGCAGTCCAGCCGGGAATCATCCGCACCGCCTTGATCCAGTCCATGAAGCCGGAGGTCCTTGAGGCCCGCCTGGCTGACGTTCCTTTGGCCCGCTTCGGGGAACCGGAGGAAGTAGCCTCCGTCATCCTCTTCCTCGCCAGCGACCTGTCCAGCTACATGACAGGGACGGTGCTCGAGATCGCCGGCGGCAGGAACATCTGACGTAAACCCGTCTCAACTAGGTAGTCGATGTCGTTATGAGCCCTCAAAACGACATCAACTACTACCTAATTGGGAATCCACGCACCGAATTGAGGAAAAGTTTTGAATCAGGCTTTTGTTTACGACGCCGTCCGTACGCCGTTTGGGAAGTTTGGGTCCGGTCTCGCGGCCGTCCGCCCGGATGACTTGGCCGCGCATGTGATCAAGGAATCGGTGAAGCGCGCCCCGGGGCTTGATCCCGAGCGGATCGATGAGGTGGTGTTCGGCAACGCCAACGGCGCCGGCGAAGAGAACCGGAACATCGCCCGGATGGGCACCCTCCTGGCCGGGCTGCCGGTCTCGATCCCGGGCACGTCCGTGAACCGGCTCTGCGGCTCCTCCCTGGACGCGGCGATCATCGCCTCGCGCCAGATCAACGCCGGCGACGCCGACCTCATGCTCGTCGGGGGCGCCGAGTCGATGTCCCGTGCCCCCTGGGTGCTGCCGAAGACGGAGAAGCCCTACCCGGCCGGTGACATGACCCTGGCCTCCACCACGCTGGGCTGGCGCCTGGTGAACAAGGCCATGCCCAAGGAGTGGACCATCTCCCTGGGCGAAGCCAC
>JAHFUZ010000078.1 GCA_023264815.1 Arthrobacter sp.
GACCAGGACGAGTTGCGTTTTATGCAAGAACTCGTCTTACTGCATCAATTGGGTGTTTCCGCAGGTCAGACGGGACTTCCTGGTCAACATTGTTCTCGCGACGAGTCGCCAGCAATGTCCCATCGTCGCAGGTCAGAGTAGGTTATTTGCATTAGATGCAAGGTTTCGACATATGATGCTAATCATGGAGCGTCTGCCGTGGTCTATCCCGTCCGTCCTGACCGACGGTGATATTTCGCTGTTCAGGGCCGAGGACCGGGTGTTCGAGGCCATGCTGGATGGCTGGCGTGCGCAGATGCTGGCCCGCGGCCTGACGACTGACTGGATCAAGAGTTCAGCGTCGATCGTGACCCGGTTCCAGGCCTTCACCAACGAATATCCCTGGAAGTGGCAGGCCCACGACGTCGATGAGTACCTGGCCGGTCTGAGGTCACGCGAGAAGCCTGTCACGCTGACCACGCTCCGGTCCTACAGCAGCGCCATCCGGATCTTCTGCGCTTACATCACCGATTCCCGCTACGGGTGGGTCTCCTATTGTGAGCAAGCCTTCGGGGACATTCCTTCCCAGATCTGCTTCGAGTGGAACAGTCCGAAGCACGCCACGGATGACGCCGCCCCGGAAGGACGCCGCTCGTTCACCAGAAATGAGCTCCAGACCTTTTTCGACACGGTGGATGACCTCGTCGACCAGGAATTCGCTGCCGGGTCGAAACGTTGGCTGCCCGCGCTGCGGGACTCGATCGCATTCAAGGTCTGCTACGCCTATGGCCTGCGCCGCCGTGAACTGACCATGCTGGAAACGGTGGATTTCGGCCCCAATCCCCACGTGCCGGCCTACAAGGGCTTCGGGTGCGCCGAGGTTCGTTTCGCCAAAGGAACCTCGGGATCCGGCCCGCGGCGACGTACGGTCCTGACCAGCCCGGAGTTCGACTGGGTGGTCGAACTCCTCGGATTCTGGCTCTCGGACGACGGGCGTGCCAAATTTCCTACCGCGGACCGCACGCTCAGTCTCTGGCCCAGTGAACGTGCGGGTCGTCTGGACGTCCGATCCTTCGACCGGTCATTCCAGTCGGTGCGCGAGCTGGCAGGCCTGCCGGAGAAGCTGACGATGCACTCGCTGCGCCATTCCTACGTTTCCCACCAGATCGAGGCCGGATATGATCCTGCCTTTGTCCAGGTCGGTCACGCCTATGCCTCCACCACCGGCCTGTACACCCACGTTTCCAACGATTTCAAGCACAAGACCGTGCAACAGATGATCACACGTCGCACAACCTCGCGGGAGCCGTAATGCCAGACCAACGCCGGATGGGCTACCACTGGAACCTGCGAAAAGTGATGGCAAGCCGCAACCTGTGGAAGACCTCCGAGCTCCAGCCCCTGCTCAAATCACGGGGCATCAATCTTTCCGACACCCAGGTCTACCGGCTCATCACAGGGGCGCCGGAACGGATTCCGGCACGCACCTTCGCAGCCCTCTGCGACATCCTGGACTGCAGCCCCAACGACCTCTTCGAGCCCTTCGTTGAAATCCGTGCCGCCGCCAGTGCCAACGCACCGCGTCACACCGAAGGCATCGCCGCCGTGCCGAACAAGCCGATTGCGAGGCGCATCAAACTTCTCCCTGACCCCAACAGCGCACCCGATGAGTAGACCTCGCCGGGCCAGCGACCCGACCACCTGGCCTGAACCGTGCGGACGATGCTCCGAGCATCATCAAATCGTCGCCTCATGGCCCGATGCGCGTATCTGCGGATACTGCTACCAGGCCGCGAAACGCCGCACCGGCACCTGCCCCTGCGGCCACCAAGGCGTCCTGCCAGGCCTCATTGAAGGCCAGCCCGCCTGCCGGTCCTGCACCGGCATCCAGCTGAACGTCGACTGCCAAGGCTGCGGCGCCGAGGCTGAACTGCACTCCGGCGGCCGCTGCTGGACCTGCGTCCTCACCACAACCGTCGAACGGCTCCTCACCAACCCCAACACCGGCGCCATCGCCCAGCCCCTCCAGCCCGTGGCCGCCGCGCTGAAGTCGATGAACCGCGCCAACAGCGGACTGACCTGGATCAACCAAAAGCACGTCAGCGGCTTCCTCACAGACCTTGCCGCTTCCGAATTCATAACCCACGAATCCCTGGACGCCCTCCCCCCGCACCGGACCCGGGACTACGTCCGCGGACTGCTGGTCGAACACGGCGCGCTCCCCCGCCGGGACGAACGACTCGCCCGCTACCACACCTGGAGCGAACAGGCCCTCCAGCGACTCCCCAAAGGCGACAGCCACGACGTTGCCCGACGCTTCATCCGGTGGCACCTGATCCGGCGCATGAACGCCATGGATCAGATCAGCGAAGGCACCTTCCTGCGTTCCAAACAGACCGCGACCGTTGCCATTGAATTCCTGAAATGGATTGCCGACCGAGGCACCACGCTCAAGCAGCTGACGCAAGCAGACCTGGACGCCTGGCAAGCAGGAGGACCCACGACCCGTGAGTTCGCCAGCCGGTTCCTCCAATGGGCCATCAAAAGCAGACTCACCCCCGCTGACATCGCCATGACCCCGCACCGGCGAGGCACCAGTCCCAAGCTCGGCGCCGCCGAGCAAGACCGCCTGATCCAGGAAGCCATCCACGGCGAGCAACTCAATCCCCGGGACAGGTTCGCAGCCATCCTCGTCCTGGTCTTCGGACAACGGATCGAAGATGCCGTACGCCTCACCTGGAACGACACCGAAATCCTCGATGGACTGGCCACGGTCACCCTCGGCGCCACAGCCATAACCCTCCCGGTTCCTCTCGACCAGCCCCTTCGCGACCTGGCAACGAGACAGGGCCAAACCGCGGCACACCCCAATTCACCCTGGATTTTCCCCGGCCAAAACCCAGGGCACCACATCACGGGCTCGACACTGCGTGAGCGCCTCAAAAAGATCTTCTCAACCCGCGCGGCCCGGCTCGGCACTCTTCACGAAATGACGAAGGCAACCCCAATACCGATCATCGCCGAAGTCCTGGGCTACTCCCCGGCAACAATCGAACGCCATGCCGTTGCCTCGGCCAGCACCTACGCCAGATACATCGGGGCGACACTAGGGGCCAAGCGCTCACAAAGCTCCTCGGGAAATCCCTGACCGCCAACGGGATAGCCAAACGATCTGGCGAATCGTCGCAAATGGAGTTGGCGATCGTGGCCGCAGCCCTCAATTGCTACGCCTCACCCCGTTACGAGGGGCCGAAATATCGCCGTGAATCCCGCTTCCCGCCAAGATCGCTGTCAACCCAGCTGACCCACCTCCCGAGTGGAACACACTGCCCTGTTCGTCCCACGACTGGGCCCAAATTGAGCTCTACTCGTCTCAATTCAACACGTCGCCTTGCCAGTA
>JAHFUZ010000005.1 GCA_023264815.1 Arthrobacter sp.
CCGCGGGCTCGGGACACTGGCCGCCTCCATCGCCGCACACGAAGCCCTGGCGGGCGGACTCACCCTCCAGTGGCGGGCCGATGTCAGCAACACCGGCGCCCTGGCACTGGCACGGAAACTGGGACTGTCCGCCGGCGGAATCCAGACGAGCGTCCGCCTGGGCTGACCTTCGGGCACCCTGCGGCCGCTATCTGGCCTGGGGAGCGCCTTCCTCGGCGCCTGATTCGATACCTGGCTCCGCGGCTGGAGCCTGCTGTACACCCCAGCCGGACACTGCCTTCGGCTTGACGAAGAACAGGGCCACCGCAGCGCCGAGCAGGATGACGGCAGCCGGCAGCAGGATGGACTGGCCCATCGCCGTCGAAAATCCTTCCTGCAGTACTTCCGGCAGCGCCCCGCCGAATGACAGGTGGCCGGCACCAGCCGCGTCTCCGCCCGCCGGGGGCAGCTCGGCCGTGAGCCTGGACTGGATCAGCACGGCAATGGCCGCGCTGCCGAGCACGGCGCCGATCTGCCGGGTGGTGTTGTAGACCCCTGACCCCGCACCGGCCTGGCGCGGCGGGAGGTTGCGGGTGGCCGTAGTGCTCAGCGGAGCCCAGATTCCGGCGTTGGCAAGGCCCAGGACGGCGCTGGGGAGCAGGAAGAGCCAGATGGGCGTGTCCGGATGCATCAGTGCCGAGTTCCAGAAGAGCGCCACCGCCATCAGGACCAGGCCCGTGGCTGCGATGTATTTCGGATTGGCGCGGTCGATGATCCTGCCTACCACCGGCGCCAGACCGCCGGATATAACAGCCATGGGAACCATCATGAGCGCGGACTGGGTGGGAGTCAGGCCGCGGACCATTTGGTAGTAGAAGATCAGCGGGAGCGTGAAGGCTGTGACGGCAAAGCCCACCGTGGTGATGCCGATGTTGGCCAGCGAGAAATTGCGGTCCGCGAAGAGTGCCAGCGGCAGGAGCGGCTCGCCCTTGTTGAACCGCTGCCAGAGCACAAACACCGCCAGCACGGCGATACCGGCAATGACCAGCCCCCAGACCGTGATGGGCCCGGTGATGGTTCCCCAGTTATACGTCTCGCCTTCCTGGATTCCGAACACCAGCAGGAACAGGCCGACGGCGCTGAGCAGGACACCCGGGATGTCGAACCTGTGCGGGTGGGTGCTGAGGGAGGGAACAAACCGCCAGGCCAGGAGGAAGCCCGCAATGCCCACCGGCACGTTGATGAAGAAGATCCATTCCCAGCCGAGGCCATCCACCAGGACGCCGCCCAGGATGGGACCTACGAGAGTGGCCAGGCCGGCCGTGGCTCCCCAGATGCCCATCGCGGGCCCGCGCCGGTCCGGGGGAAAGATGCGCGTGATGACGGCCATGGTCTGCGGCGTCATAGTGGCAGCGCCCAGGCCCTGAAGCACACGCGCCATGATGAGGGCGTGGACGTCACCGGCAAGCCCGCACCACAACGATGCCAGCGTGAAGACTGTCAGGCCGGTCAGGTACAGGCGCTTCGGCCCGAACCTGTCGCCCAGCCGGCCCATGATCAGCAGCGGGACCGCGTAGGCGAGCAGGTAGGCGCTGGTCACCCAGATCACGGAGTTGATGTCCGCGTCCAGGCCCTCCATGATCCGCGGATTGGCCACGGACACGATGGTGGTGTCGATCAGGATCATGAAGAACCCGATCACCAGGGACCAAAGGGCGGGCCAAGGCCTTGCCACGTTTTCCAAGCGTCAGGCTTCCAGCAGGGTCAGGATTTCGGTGCGGGCGAACATCTGGGCTGCCGCGCGGGCCGAGGGTGTTCCGGCGTCCGGATCTGCGCCGGCGTCCAGCAGGAGTTTGGCGACGTCCGTGTACCCCTTGAAGGCCGCGCCGGCCAGCGGCGTCTGGCCGCGGTCGTTGGCTGTGTCAGCCTCGGCCCCGTGCTGGAGGATCAGCTCCACCGTCCCGGCGTGGCCATGGTAGGCCGCCAGCATCAGGAGCGAATCCCCGGCCGCGTTGGTCATCGAAGCCGGCGCGCCGGCGTCGAGGTAGGCGCGCAGCAGCCCGGTGTCCCCCTCGCGGGCGGCCTGGAACAGCTTCTCGGCCAGCGCGAGCGTTTCGTCGTCGGGCGCCGGCGCGTTGGGACCGGCGGGCGGCGTTGAGCCGGTTTCGGCGTTTTCGGTCATCAGTGGGTCCCCCTGAGGAATCCTGTCGGGCGCCCGACTACCTGGCCGGCGTCGGGAGGAACAATCACTTCCTGGGCAGCGGTGTAAGGTTCTTCGCCGTCCAGCACGGTCAGTATTTCATCCGGCGCCACGGACCGCTTGACCACGGCCAGGGCCACGGGACCCATTTCGTAGTGCTGCGCCACGGAGGTGACGGTTCCCACTTTCCGCTCGCCCAGCATGACCGGACTGCCCGGTGCCGGCATGGTGTGCTGGGATCCGTCCAGCTGCAGGAACACCAGCCGCCGCGGCGGGTGGCCGAGGTTGTGGACCCGGGCGATGGTCTCCTGGCCCTTGTAGCAGCCCTTGGCCAGGTGCACGGCGGTGCGGAGGAGGTCCAGTTCATGCGGGATGGTCTTGTCGTCGGTTTCGGCGCCGAGCCGGGGACGCCAGGCAGCAATCCGCAGGGCTTCGGCGGCCAGGACACCGGCCAGCGGCCGGTCCCCCACGGTCTGTTCAAGCTCAGCGGCCGGCACCAGGTATTCGATCCAGGGCCGTCCCAGCCCGGGGTGTCCTTCTTCAGGCACCACGGAATAGGAGTAGCCGCCGGCACCCACGTGTGGCCACGGGTCCGTCCATGACAGCAGGTCCGACCATTCCTCCACAGCGGCGGTGGACCCGAGCACAGCCCAGTCGCCGGAGACGTCGTTGATCTCGACGCGGAGCATGAACTTCATCTTGTTCAGCCACTCAGCCAGCGGGGCGGCCTCGGCGGCCTCAACGATCAGCCAGGTGGTCCCGCCGTCGTCCACTACCCGGGCGTCGAACTCGATCCTGCCCTGGATGCTCAGCAGGAGCAGCTCGCTGGACTCCCCCGGCTGCAGGCCGGTGACCTGCTGGGAGGACAGCGTGTTCAGCCAGCTCAGCCGGTCCGGGCCGCTGACGGTCACCACACCACGGTAGGAGAGGTCGACGACGGCGGTACCGGCTGCGAGGGCGCGCTGCTCACGCAGCGGCTCGCCGTAGTGGGCGGCGACGCCGGAGTCCGGGCCGGCGGCCTCGACGGCGCCAGGGCGCGACAGGAGGGGGCTGGGGGTAGTCATACTGGAGGAACGTCCTTAGGTCGGTGAGTATTCCGCCGGCCTAGCGGTATTCAGGGTTTTCTAAATCGAAGCGCGTGCCGGCGTTCCATTCCTCGGGACAGCGAAGCTGTGGAAGCCACGTCTACTGATGGACGGCCGTCCGGTGCCGCGTCAGGACACTTTCTTCAGGAAGGCAGAAGCGTGCGCCTCCAGCCCCTTGCCCGGCTGCTCCGTGCCGCCGGCGGCCACGTCCCAGCGCCACAGCAGGTTGCCGTCCACCAGCCCAAAGATGCGGGTGGCGGCGCTGTAATCCTTCGAATGGCTGCCGCGCATCACCATATCCGTGGTGAGCTGGATCTGGGGGCCCTTGATCTGCCCGTAGTACAGCTCCGAGATTCCGCCGGGGTGCGCGATGGATACGGAGATATCGAAGCCGCCATCCGCGTTTCGCAGCGCCTCGACCTCTTCGGCGCTCTTGAGGGCCGGAACAATGTCCGCCGGGATCAGGCCCGGACCGCCGTCGGCATCAAGCTGTTTGCGCTCAAGCGCCCAGAAACCGGTCTCAACGGTGAGCGGCCGCAGGCGCGTGCCGTCGTCGTCCGTCAACCAGCTCTCCGCGCGGTACTGCAGATAGGGCAGGCCGTTGTGCGTAAACGAAACGTGCTGCACGAAGTGTTCGGAATCCTCGTCGCCGCTGCCGAGCCGGCCGCTGCCTTCCCACTCACCAATGAGCCAGGAAAGCGGAACAAGTTCCGGTGTCAGGTCTGTAGGAATCTCAATAGGCACAACAATTACCTCGGAAAAGCGCTAGCTCCGGAAAGGGTTTACTTCTGGCCTTTGAACAGCCGGTAAACAACAAAGCCGGCGAACCAGGCCATGGCGAGGCTGGCGACGCCGAGCAGGACAAGGAAGAAGATTTCAAAAGCAAGTACGGACATGATGCCATCCTAACCGTTAGTAGATGAGTAGTTTGTCTATGAAGTAGGCCAGGGAGCCCACCGCGGAGACAGGCGCCAGACCCATGCTAAGCGCCGCCGCCAGATTAAGCGGCCCCCCGCGCAGTGTGACGAGCCGGCGGAAACTGACCAGGACAGCGCCCACCACCACGCCGAAGATCACTGCGGGCAGCACGGCAAGGTCGGAGAAAACCAGTCCTGCCAGTGGCCCGGCAATTCCTGCCAGGACAATCCCCAAGGGAGCCACTACCCGGTCCGGCCAGCGGATCAGCCCGGCGAACAGCGCCATGGCCGCGCTGATGGCAGCAACCAGCATCATTTCGCGCACGCCGTTGAACCGGGCACCGGCAATCCAGCCGGCCCCAAGGCAGGACAGGAGTACACCGGCGCAGCAGCCCAGGGTGGATTCGAGCCGCTGGGCCTGACCGGTGCCTCGGATGAGCTGCACCACAAAGACGGCCATCATCCCCAGCGCCATGAAACCGGGTGTCCAGTCCAGGTAGCCCGGAGCAGGGACCAGCCCGGCGGCAAGTGCCGATCCGATGCCTGGCACCGCAATGACAGCGGCGAGAGTCTTTTTGGCGGGAATACGGAGGAAGTGGGGCCAGCCGATGCCTACCGCCACGGCGACGGCGCACGCGACGCCGATGAGCGCTTCATGCGAAACATAGATGCCGGTGATGATCGCCACGAGACCGGCCACGCCAAAAAGGCCAATAACCCACGAGCCCAGGGACCGCGATGGGGCCTGCATCAGCCCACCAACGCTGATCCCGGCACGTCCGGTCCGCCGCTTTGACTCTGCACTCAATTCGCTGCATTCCCGTTCTGGCTGTAAACCCGGCGGCCATGCCCTCCGTGGCAGGGCATTCTGCCCCACGGCTCAATCCTGCCTTATGTGACCCTGATATGTCGCAAAACGAAGGACGGAGGGGGCGGAATCCCTGTTCGCGGGAACGCCGTTCGGTATACTCAATGTTCAGCTACGCTTCCTGCAACGGTCGCCGGCCGGATAGATCCTTAGCCGGCCCACATCAGGGCAGGGAACTGGTTCCAGCCGGTGAAAGCCCGGTTCAGTCGCCCAAAGATGCGCGGACGCCCCTTGGAGGAACAATGTCGCACATCCTGCTATTGACGAACAGCACCGGGTCATCGGTGGACATCCTGCCTGCCCTCGAACTCCTGAATCATCGTGTGCACATCCTCGCTGCTGAGCCCACCGCCCTGCTGGAAACGGATCCGTGTGACATCGTGCTGCTGGATGCCCGCAAGGACCTGGTGGGCGCCCGCTCCCTCACCCAACTGCTGAAGGCCACCGGCCTGAGCGCACCGCTGGTCCTGATCCTGACCGAAGGCGGCATGGCTGCTGTTTCTTCGGCATGGGCTGTGGACGACATCGTGCTTGATTCCGCCGGTCCGGCCGAAGTGGAAGCCCGCATCAGGCTCTCGGTGGCGCGGGCTGTCCCCGAACAGGAGGACACCCCCACGGAGATTCGCGCCGCAGGTGTGGTTATCGACGAGGCCAGCTACACAGCCAGGGTCAATGGCGCACCGCTGAACCTGACATTCAAGGAATTCGAACTCCTCAAGTACCTGGCCCAGCACCCCGGCCGTGTTTTCACCCGCCAGCAGCTGCTCACGGAGGTGTGGGGCTATGACTACTACGGCGGCACGCGCACCGTGGATGTCCACGTCCGGCGCCTCCGGGCCAAACTCGGCGCCGACCATGAAAACCTGATCAGCACCGTCCGCAACGTCGGCTACCGCCTCACCCTGGTGCGGCAGCAGGAAGACGAACTGACGGAAGCCTGAGTGTTCAAGCCTCAAGGCAACAGCCCCGGACCATGGTCCGGGGCTGTTGCGGTTAATTCTGGAGCATTCATGGTGGAGGACATACGGGTCGAACGTATCGAGGCCACCCCATTGGTGGATCCCCCTCGTGCACGGCGTGATCGCGCCGGCCGAGGTACCGACTATACGTAACCGCACGGCAGCCAACAAATCCGGGGCACGTTCCGGCCCGGACGTATAGCCTAGCTTCATGAGTCCTGCGCACCCGGAAAAATGGCCTGTCCTCGTTGTCCACGGTGGCGTGGACGAGCAGTTGCTGAAAGATTGCCTGGGGCTCCTGGCAGCGGCCGAGGAATCCGACGGGAACCCTTCGCTCTCCGAACAGACAATAGTGACGCTCCGCGCCGGGGATTCGGCCGAGCACACACTGTTGACCCTTGCCCTCTATGCCCCTGATGAAGATTCGGACCCGTCCTCCGGCCAGGACCTTGCCGGGTTCGCCGTGGTGGTGGAGGAAGCTGACGGCACCGGAGTCGTGGAGATTGCAGTCCACCCCAGCTACCGCAACCAGGGCGTAGCGGACCGCCTGGTCAGTTCCCTGCAGTCAGGGCGTGGCCTGCACGGCCTGAAGGCGTGGTCCCACGGCAACCACGAGGCGGCAGCGGATCTCGCCGCCCGCTACGGCTATGGCCCGGTGCGGGAGCTCTGGAAGATGCGTCTGACTACCGCAACAGCCGACCTGCCCGACGTCGGCCTGCCGGACGGCGTCACGCTCCGGCCCTTTGTTCCGGGGCAGGATGAGGACGGCTGGCTGGCAGCGAACCGCGCCGCTTTCGCCCACCACCCGGAGCAGGGCTCACTAACCCGCGCTGACCTGGACGCCCGCATGGCGGAGGACTGGTTCGATCCCGCCGGCTTCCTGCTCGCGGTGGACGCTGAGGGCCAACTGTTGGGTTTCCACTGGACCAAGGTCCACCCGCGGCACGGAGCACATCCGGCCATCGGAGAGGTCTATGCGGTGGGCGTCGCCCCGACCGCGCAGGGCATGGGCCTGGGCAAGGCGCTTACCGTTGCCGGAATCAGGTACCTGCAGGGACTGGGGCTGCACGCCGTCATGCTTTATACGGACGCGGACAACGCGCCGGCTGTTGCCCTCTACCGCGGCCTCGGGTTCACACGCTGGGATATGGACGTCATGTACGGGCCGGTTGCCACGGCGTAGCCACCCACGGGTGAATTATCCCACTTGCCGGACAAACACCTGCTGCCGACTCAAATTCCGGGCATCCGCAAACCTGTTTGATTGTAAGGTTGGTAGAGAACCGCGCCGGCCTCGGGGGCCAGCATTAAGCGCCAGGTAAGAGGAGACACCATGAAACCGGAACCCGCGGGAACAGTCACGTCTGAGGGTGCCTCTGCGCCGGTCCGGGCCCGTTTCGGCTCGTCCGAGGTGCCGGCATCGCGCGCCACCCAGGACCGGATCGACATTCCGGAGTTTGCTCCCAACCTCGTGCCCGAAGGCGACATCCGGCCGGACCGGTTCCTGGACCGCGAACTGAGCTGGCTGGCGTTCAACTCCCGGGTCCTGGAACTGGCCGAAGATCCCGACCTTCACCTGCTTGAACGCGTCGCCTTCCTGTCCATCTTCGCGTCCAACCTCGATGAATTCTTCATGGTCCGCGTCGCCGGGCTGAAGCGGCGCATCGCCACCGGACTCGCCGTCCCCTCCCCCGCCGGGCTCAGCCCCGTGGAGGTGCTCGAGAAGATCGGGGACGAAGCGCACCGCCTCCAGCAGCGCCACGCCCAGGTCTATGCCGAGCAGATCCGGCCCGCCCTGGCCTACGAGCACATCCACCTGATGCGCTGGGACGAACTGGACGACGCCGCCAAGCAGCAGCTCAGCGCCATGTTCGCCGAGAAGGTTTTCCCCATCCTGACGCCGCTGGCTGTGGACCCGGCGCATCCCTTCCCCTACATCTCGGGACTCTCGCTGAACCTTGCCGTGGTGGTTCGCAACCCCGTTAGCGACAAGGAACTCTTCGCCCGCCTGAAGGTGCCGGACCAGCTGCCCCGCCTGATTTCCATCGACGGTCCGCGTGCCGGCGCCATCGCCGGGCGGGTGGCGCGCTTCATCGCACTGGAAGAAGTCATCGCCGTCCACCTCGACAAGCTCTTCGCGGGCATGGAAGTCCTGGAACACCACATCTTCCGCGTCACCCGCAACGAGGACCTGGAAGTTGAAGAGGACGACGCCGAAAACCTCCTGCAGGCGCTTGAGAAGGAACTGCTGCGCCGCCGTTTCGGGCCGCCCGTCCGCCTCGAGGTCAGCAACGACATCAACCCGAACATCCGGGCACTGCTGATCCGCGAGCTCGGCGTCGAAGAATCCGAGGTGTATTCGCTGCCGGCCCCGCTGGACCTCCGGGGACTGTCCGTTATTGCAGGGATCGACCGCGCGGACCTTCATTACCCGAAGCACATGCCGCACACGTCCCGGTTCCTGAACGAGTCCGAGACGTCCAAGGCCGCAAACGTCTTCTCCGCCATGCGCCGCCGGGACATCCTGCTCCACCACCCGTACGATTCCTTCTCCACCTCGGTGCAGGCCTTCCTGGAGCAGGCCGCCGCGGACCCCAAGGTGCAGGCAATCAAGCAGACCCTGTACCGGACGTCCGGCGACTCCCCCATTGTTGACGCGCTGATCGACGCCGCCGAAGCCGGCAAACAGGTCCTGGCGCTGGTGGAGATCAAAGCCAGGTTCGATGAGCAGGCCAACATTTCCTGGGCCCGCAAGCTTGAACAGGCCGGCGTCCACGTGGTGTACGGCATCGTGGGGCTCAAGACCCACTGCAAGTTGTCACTGGTTGTGCGCCAGGAAGTGGACGGGCTCCGCCGCTACTGCCACATCGGCACCGGCAACTACCACCCCCGCACGGCACGGTACTACGAGGACCTTGGCCTGCTGACGGCCAACGACCAAGTGGGTGAGGACCTTTCCAAACTGTTCAACCAGCTCTCCGGCTACGCCCCGAAGTCCACGTTCAAACGCCTGCTGGTGGCGCCCCGCTCGGTCCGCTCCGGACTGATCGACCGGATCGAAACCGAGATCCGCAACGCCCGCGCCGGCCTGGCCGCACGGGTTCAGATCAAGGTCAACTCAATGGTGGATGAAGCCATCATCGATTCCCTCTACCGGGCATCCCAGGCCGGTGTGATGGTGGACGTCATTGTCCGCGGCATCTGCTCGCTGCGCCCCGGCGTTCCGGGCCTCAGCGAGAACATTACGGTGCGCTCTGTGCTGGGCCGGTTCCTGGAGCACTCCCGGGTGTTCGCGTTCGCCAACGGCGGGGACCAAGTGGTCTACATCGGTTCGGCGGACATGATGCACCGCAACCTGGACCGCCGCGTGGAGGCACTGGTCCAGCTGGCCAATCCTGACGACATCACCTATGTCCTTGACCTGCTGCGCCGGTACATGGATCCGGAAACAGCCAGCTGGCACCTTGACAACGAGGGCCAATGGAACCGCCACCACATTGCCGAGGACGGCAGGCCCCTTGAGGACATCCAGTCCTGGCTGCTGGCATCGCGCGACCGCCAGCGCAGCCTGAGCCGGCGGTAGGGCCGGCGTTGTCGAGCGATATCCTCGTAGCAGACCAGACAGACCATCCCGGCGAAGCGGTTGCCGTGGTGGCCGCCGGGACCATCCCTTGGAGGGTCAACTCGGAGGGCCTGGAGGTCCTCCTGATCCACCGGCCCCGGTATGACGACTGGTCCTGGCCCAAAGGCAAAATCGACGACGGCGAGACCCTCCCGGAGTGCGCCGCGCGTGAGGTGCAGGAGGAGATCGGGTTGTCCGCTCCCCTGGGCATCCCCCTGCCGTCCATCCACTACCACGTGCCTTCGGGTCTCAAGGTGGTCCATTACTGGGCCGTGAAAGTCAACGGGGCCAAGCTGGTTCCCGACGGCAAGGAGGTGGACCGCGTGGTGTGGTGCGCCCCCGATACCGCCGCCGGGCTGCTCTCCAACCCGACCGACGTCGCGCCCTTGGAGCACCTCCGGGCCGCCCACAAGAACGACCAGCTGGACACCTGGCCGCTCATCGTGGTCCGGCATGCCAAAGCCAAGCCGCGTTCGTCATGGACCAAGGCCGAGGGTGAGCGGCCCCTCGCGGCCACCGGCATCCGGCAGGCGCAGGCAGTGGGCCGGCTCCTGCAGGTCTGGCAGCCGCCGCGTGTGGTGACGAGTCCCTGGCGGCGCTGCGTATCCACGGTGGCGCCCTATCTGAGGGCGTCCGGCGCCAAGGTCAAACTGGTGGATGCCCTGACCGAACACCGGCACGCCCGCACCCCCAAGAAGACAGCCGCCGTCGTGGAGTCCATCCTGGACAAACAGCAGCCGGTGGCCGTCTGCACCCACCGGCCGGCGCTGCCCACCGTGCTGGCGCAATTGGGAAAATACATGCCGGGCCGCCTGCGCGCCCTCCTGCCGGGCGCAGACCCGTACCTTTCCCCGGGGGAACTGGTGGTATGCCACGTGGCGGTCAACCGCAAGCAGCGGATCGTGGCAGTAGAGCAGTTTAAGCCGTTTGATGACTGACCATGCCGGCGGTGCTCCTTCCCCTTGGCCCTCCCGACGCCCGGTAGACTTTAGCCGTGAGCATCCCGACGCCGTATGAAGACCTCCTCCGTGACGTCCTGGCCCATGGCACCCACAAATCCGACCGGACGGGCACCGGAACCACCAGCGTTTTTGGCCGCCAGATCCGCTTCGACCTGGGCCAAAGCTTCCCGCTGATCACCACCAAGCGCGTGCATTTCAAGTCCGTTGCCGTGGAACTCCTGTGGTTCCTTCGCGGCGAATCCAATGTGAAGTGGATGCAGGACCAGGGCGTCACCATCTGGAACGAGTGGGCCGACGCCGAAGGCGAACTGGGTCCCGTCTACGGAGTCCAGTGGCGCAGCTGGCCCACCCCCGACGGCGGCCACATCGACCAGATCGCCGAACTGGTGGAGAACCTGAAGTCCAACCCGGATTCCCGCCGGCACATCGTCTCCGCCTGGAACGTCTCCGAGCTCAAGGACATGGCACTGCCGCCATGCCACGCGTTCTTCCAGTTCTACGTGGCGGAAGGAAAGCTGTCCTGCCAGCTCTACCAGCGCTCGGCGGACATGTTCCTGGGCGTTCCCTTCAACATTGCCTCCTACGCACTCCTCACGTGCATGGTTGCGCAGCAGGTTGGCCTGGAGCCTGGCGAGTTTGTCTGGACCGGCGGCGACGTCCACATCTACGAGAACCACATGGATCAGGTCCTCAAGCAGCTGGACCGTGAACCGTATGAGTACCCGCAGCTGAAGATCACCCGGAAGCCGGCCTCGATCTTCGACTACACCCTGGACGACTTCGACGTGGTGGGATACCGGCACCACCCCACGATTAAGGCTCCGATCGCCGTATGAGCACCGAGAACACAGCAGACCCCCAGGCCTTCACTGAGGAGCTCGCCGGAACGGTCACCGGCGTCGGCCTGGTGTGGGCGCAGACTTCCGGCGGTGTGATCGGCAAGGACGGCGACATGCCGTGGGACCTGCCCGAGGACATGAAGCACTTCACCCGGCTCACTGTGGGGCACCCGGTCATCATGGGCCGCAAAACGTGGCTTTCCTTCCCGGAGAAGTACCGTCCGCTGCCCAACCGGACCAACATCGTCATTACCCGCCAGAAAAACTGGGGCGATTCACCAGAGGCGGAGGGCGCCGTCGTGGTTCCCTCCCTGGATGACGCGCTCCTGGAGTCCCAGTTCGTCGACGGCGGCGAGACAGTGTGGATCCTGGGCGGCGGCGAAGTGTTCCGCCAGTCCACCGACCTCGCCAACGTCGCGGTGGTCACCACCATCGATGTGGAGGCCGACGGCGACACGTTCGCCCCGGAGCTCGACGAGACGTGGGAGGCGGCTGCCTCCGTCCCGGCGGACGGCTGGCTGACGGCGGCCAACGGGACGCGCTACAGGTTTACCAAATGGGTGAGGACGCAGGGCTGAGATGTTGAAAAAACCGGAAACACTGTTTGTGCTGGGCTACATGCTCCTGCCGCTGCTCGCACTCCTGTCTGCGGTTGTGGGCCTGACCATGATCCTGGGCGGCAACAAGATCGCCGGGGCCATCGTGCTGGTGGTGGTGACGCAGGTCTTCGCGTTCGGCGCCTTCTTCGCGTTGCGTGCCCGCAAGGCGGCCGTGCTGGAGGAGTCCAAGCGGGGCTAGCACGGTGTGCTGCACATGGGGAGGACACCCCATCGTGGCCGCTCCAGGTTGCTACTAGGCTGTGACAGCTGGGGTAAACCAAGCGGGAAAGACAGCTGGTCGAATATTGGGGGGCGATGCCGGGTGGCAGGAACTTTGTGGGGAGCGGACGTTGAAGGACTGCGGACGCTGGCCAAGCAGCTCGGCAAGACGGCGGACCTGCTGCTGCAGCAGTCCACACAGCTGAACAGCCAGATCAACAACAGCCCGGCCTGGAAAGGCCAGGACGCCGTTCATTTTCGTTCTGACTGGAACGGCAACCACCGGGCGCTTCTCCAGCAGGCAGCCTCCGCGCTCAAGCAGGAGTCGACGAAACTCCTGCAGAACGCTGACCAGCAGGAGAACGCGAGTGCCATCAAGGGGGCCAGCGGGGCCAGCACTCCAGGCGGGGCCGGTTCCGGTACGGGTCATTCCGGCGGGAACACAGGCCCATGGGGCCCCGAATGGCTATCCGACGGACATTCACCTTTCCGCAGCGGCTGGGATGCCTACAACGGTGTGCTGGGCCTCAAAAGCGTTCCTTTTGGTCTAAGGGACATCTCACAGTTTTCCGCCCGGCACGGCGACGAAATCAACGCCTTGGTCGGCGCCGGTCACGAGTTGGCTGCGTGGAAGCGACTCCTGGACAAGGACCTGTGGGAAGCCTCGGCCCGTGCGGACGGCCTCCGCGGCGCGTTTTCAGGTACCTCTGACCTGCTGAGCGGTAAATTCGGCGATTTCGCTGACATGGCACGTGGTACCGGGGCGGCGGACATGGGTCCCTGGGCAAAGTTCGGCCTGAACTCCGCGGGACATCTCCTCGGTGGAATAAGCGTTGGGTTGGACGGCCTCGACACCGTCAATGCGATCCGCAGCGGTGATACCGGCGACGCCGTCAAGTCGGGCTTTAAGACGGCACTAGGGGTCGGCTCATTCTTTCCGCCACCCGTGGGTGTCACATGCATGGTAGTTGGCGGCGCCTGGGCGGCCGTCGAGCTGGTCCCAGGGGCCAAGGATACGATTGACGCCGCCTTCGATTGGGGTACTGACGTCGCCGGAGACGCCATTGACACTATTGGTGAGGGCGTCAAGTCCTTCTTTGGTTTCTAACCGGAGCCAACTCATAGGATGAAAAACATGACTGAACCACAAACGGTGGCAGACACGTCTGTCGGATTTGGCCGCGCCGAAATGGCCTACCTCGTTCAACTGCAGGAGACGGCGGGGTCCCTCGCCAGTGCCTCCTGGCTCCGTTTGGACGCCGAGTCCGGGAGCCAGGACCTGATCAGCGCGGGCCTCTCATCACTCATTGCCCGGGGCATGGCCACGGTGGAGGGAACCAACGTTGAGTTTGACCGCAGGGTGGACATTGTTGCCTACACGCTCGCGAACGCCACGCGCTGGACGCAAACGGATTTGCTCTTGAACGCCCAGTCTGGCGACTCGGTACTTCAGGCCGAAAGTGATCGCACAACCCTCCTCTTCCAGCCGAGGACAATGTTGAGTTGGTTTGTTCTCCCGCAGGACCCGAATGTGTCAGTTGAGGCCGCACAATCCTTGATCGTGCGGGAACACCTGACCAAGAATCCGGACGGCGGTGTCAGAATTCGATCGGGGCTGAACCGCTCTCCCCGCCAGTTACTCATCCGCAAATCGCCCCAAGGCTGGACATACGCCGTTGCGCAGGGTGATTTGGTTGGGGCTGAAGCACTGGCCCAATCACAGGAAGACCTTGCTGCCGCACTGGCCGGTTTCACGTCCGGAACCGGAGGAAATTGATGGCAATTGATCCATCGGTGCAAAAACTGCTGGCCGAGCGCCCATACTTCTACGCAACCAGCATGGAACGAACCGTTTATGCCTACACCAAGGAGGAATGGGGCATCGGCGGGTCACAGCCGTCCGGAAACTACTCCGTCCACACGGGCACGGGCCTCCTCGTCGTAACGGTCCTCATGACCGTACCCGCCCTGGGTGCCCCGTTCATGTTGATCATTGGCCTGGTGAGCCTCAACATCATTTTCGCCCTCTTCGGGCTGGTGGCCACTGTGCTCTTCACCGGTGGATGGCTCCTGGGAATCAACAATCTGCGCCGCGAATGGCGGGCAGCCAAGCAGCGCAGGCTCAAGGGCCTGCCGAAGCCCCGGTTCGCGCTGACCGATGACCAGGCCCGCACATGGTTTGAAGCCAACCCTTCAGGCATCGCCGTCACGCGGGAAAACTTTCCCGACAGCACCCGTCCCTTCCCGGGCGACGCCCGGGAAGGGGCGTGGCCGTGACGTAACCGACTGCGAAGTGCCGGTTCCGAAGTCTAAACTGTACGAATGACTACAGCAGCTACCCCCTCCGTCGGCCTGGTCGGATGGCGCGGCATGGTCGGCTCCGTCCTGATGCAGCGCATGCAGGACGAAGGCGACTTCGCCAACATCAACCCGGTGTTCTTCTCCACCTCCAACGCGGGAGGTGCCGCGCCGACTCTTGCCGGTACTGCCGCGGGTGCGGCCGGCAAGCTCGAGGACGCGTTCGACGTCGACGCGCTGGCCAAGCTGCCCATTATTGTCACCGCCCAGGGCGGGGACTACACCAAACGCGTCCACACCGAGCTGCGCGGCCGCGGCTGGGACGGCCTCTGGATCGACGCCGCCTCCACCCTGCGCATGAACGATGACTCGATCATCGTGCTGGACCCCATCAACCGCGACGTCATTGACAAGGGCCTGGTCAACGGCACCAAGGACTTCATCGGCGGCAACTGCACCGTGTCCTGCATGCTGATGGGACTCGGCGGACTGTTCAAGAACGGACTGGTTGAGTGGGGCACCTCCATGACCTACCAGGCGGCTTCAGGCGGCGGCGCCCGCCATATGCGCGAGCTGCTCAGCCAGTTCGGCACGCTCAACGCCGAGGTCAGCTCGGAACTGGACAACCCGGCGTCGGCCATCCTCGAGATCGACCGCAAAGTCCTGGCCCACCAGCGCACCGACATCGACGCCACCCAGTTCGGCGTGCCGCTGGCCGGCTCCCTGATCCCCTGGATCGACGCGGACCTGGGCAACGGCCAGTCCAAGGAAGAGTGGAAGGCCGGGGTTGAGACCAACAAGATCCTGGGCACCTCGGACGAAAACCGGATCATCATGGACGGCCTGTGCATCCGTATCGGTGCCATGCGTTCCCATTCCCAGGCGCTGACGCTGAAGCTCCGCGAAGACCTGTCCGTGGCCGAGATCGAGAAGCTCCTCGCCGAGGACAACGAGTGGGCCAAGGTCATCCCCAACACCAAGGAAGCTTCCATGGCGGAGCTGACCCCGGTGGCAGCGTCCGGCACGCTGGACATCCCGGTGGGCCGCATCCGCAAGATGGAGATGGGGCCGCAGTACATCAGCGCGTTCACTGTTGGCGACCAGCTCCTGTGGGGCGCCGCCGAGCCGCTGCGCCGCATGCTCAACATCGCGACGGGCAACCTCTAGGACCCGGCCTGCTTGAGAGCGGCCCTGGCCCCCACGAACGGTGCTGCCCAGCACCGCTCCTGCGGGCCGGGGCCGCTTTCGCGTTTAAGAAGCGTGGGCCGTGCCGCGCAGAATTCGGGACCGGTCCATCGTGACAGCGAGACGACGGCGCACTTCGGCCGGATGGGCCAGGTGCTTCCATTCAAGTCGGAGGACCAGCCAGCCCTCTTCGATCAGCGCATTCTCACGGCGTCGTTCGGCGATCAGCACCTCGTCAGTCGGGTTGTAGTCTGTGTACTTCCGACTGCCATCAAATTCGATGACTACCCGCGACCCGCGATCCGCAAAGTCTGCCCGGAAGAGGCCGGCCAGCGTCGGAATCTCGACCTGCGGAATGAACATGTTCAGCCCAAAGGACCGAATGAGCAGCCTGGTCCGGGTCTCCCCCACTGACTCGGACCGGCCATCAAGGACATTCAAAAGGTCACGTGCCCGCCGGGTTCCGCGCTTGACCGGACTCCGGTCCAGGAGCTGGCGCATGCTGTCGATGCCCGCTCCCTTCCGCAGGGCATGGTCGCCGATCACGGCCGCCTGTTCCAACGGCAGGATTCGTGCGCAGTCCAAGACGGTCCGTTCAATGCCGGTGGTCAGGATTTCGCTGCCATCTGCGCTCCACAGCGTTGTACGGTCTGCGCGGGGCAGGTCCATCCGGTGCGTCCGCACATCGGGGCCGGCACTCCGGCTTGAATTGGCGTACCCGGTGCTGACATGAACCAGCGCGCCCACATTCCAGACATGGCACTGGTGCAGCCTGGCAGCACTGACGTGGCTGTAGCGGGCCGTTCCGCCCGTTGACAGGAAGTGCGCCCGGATCATCAGGGCGTCCCGCGTCCACGGCTCGGCGGCTTTCCAGTCAGTGCCCCGGACATAGGCGCCGCGCCGAAGCCGGATCAGTACGCCGCAGCGGACGGCCGCCGTCAGCACACGTTCATCCAGTCCGGACACGCACAGCTGCCGCGTCGAGGCCACGGGGGACGCGGGCCATCTCGCGTCGAGGATCACTCTGAGTTTGTCGGCGTTCATGATCCAAGGCTCCCCGTCGAACCCACAGCACGGGTAGAGCCGTGGCCCGCTATGTGGACAAAGCACGGGGATGTCTCCTCGTGCCACTGACCCGTGGCCGGCTTCCGCGGCCCTGACCCGCCAGAACGGTGCTGCCCAGACCCGCTCAAGCGGGCCAAGAACGCTCAAGCGGGCCAGGCCGTTCATGGGGCCAGGCCGTTCATGCGGCACGGGCGTTCATGCGGCACGGGCGTTCATGCGGCACGGGCGGGCCCGGTCAGGTGTTGAGGAAGGTCAGGTACTGCTGGGCGGCTCTCCCGAAGGCAGCCTGAGCGCTCGGGCCGAGCGGCCTGTCGTCGAACAGTTCGGGCACGACGGCGGCGCTCCGGCTGGTGCCCGCGCGCGCCCACGTGCCAGCCACCTCGCCCCCCGCCACCACGGTCTTCTTGAACACGCCGTTGCCGCCGGGAACAATCCTGCTGGCATGTTCAGGCGCAAGGACCAGGCTCCGGTCCTGGTAGCCGAGCAGGAACTCGTCGAAGCCCGGCAACAGGAGGACGGACCGCTGACCCGGCACGCCGTCGTCGAGCAGTGATGCGGTCTCCGGCGACATCCAGTAGGCGGCGTCACCATACGTCAGCTCCGCCAGCTCCCCTTTGACCTGCTCAAACGCGGCCCGCACCTCGGTCAGAGGAAGCTGGGTCCACCATGAAAAGTCCTGGAGCGTGGCGGGGCCATGGCTCCGGAAGTACCGCAGCGCAAACTCGGCGATGCCCTCCTGCCGCTCCAGTGTCCGGGACTCGGGGATCCACTCATCGAAGGCCACCAGCAACTGCTGGTTTCCCGCCAGCGGGCCCTGGACCAGCCAGGCATGGCGGCACAGGGAGCCCAGGATGTGGATTCCCCGCTGGCCCGTGGTGGGCTGCCCGGCTGCCTCGAAGTCGGCGAAGAGTTCGTTCCTGCTGACCGACCCGCCGCCTGACACGCGCTCCAATGCCACGTCACGGCACTTTTCGATGTCTGTCCAGGTGATGTCCAGTTCCCGGTGCCGGCCAGCCACCACCCGGTGAAGCCGCTCCGCCGTCAGGTCCAGCATCCACCGCAGGTCCCCGGGAGCCACCAGGTGCAGCGTCCCGCGCATCGGCCAGGAGCGGACCACGCTGCCACCGTCCAGGGCGGCCCGGACATCCGACAGCCCCGCCCCGGGCACCCGCAGGCCAACAGCCAGCAGCGCAGCCTGCAGGTCCTGCGCCTGGGTGGCCGTCATCCAGCGGACCGCCTCCGGAACCGAAGGCAGCCCGGGCCCCAGCAGGCCCTGGGAGGCAAGCCGCAGCCGGCCCATAACGTTGCGCGTGACCCGGGTGGCTGCCATCACTTCATCGTAGAACCTGTCCGGATAGGGTAGGAGCATGACTTTGGGGAGTTTGTTGCAGTTGATGGCGCGTGAAACAAGAAGCTCGATGGTGGGCGGGACCGTTGCTGTCCTGGCGGGCGTGGCCGTGGGCCTCGTCCCGGCCCTGGACTACCCGGCCACTGGTGACACGGGGCTTGAGGTGTTGCTGCCTTCCCTGTTCCTCTGCCTGGGCGGAGGCTACGCCGTCCTGTTTCCCGGCGTCCGGGTCAGCCGCAGCACGCTCCGCATTGTCCGCGACTGGAAGACCTACCCTCGCAGCGGCCGGCTGCTCTGGATCCTCGCCCATGTCACGGCCGTGACCGGCCTGGCAGTCTGTATCCTGGCCGCCGCCACCGGCCCGGGAGCGCCGGGAGTCCTCGTCTGGATGTTTACGGGTGCCTACCTCGCACTGTCCGGTTGGGCTGCCGCCCTCATGGGGACGGCGGTGAACATCAGGCTGACCGGCAGCGAGGAAGGCCTCGTCGGAGCCGCCGTCCAGCCCGGCTAAGAGCAGCGGCCCGGCTAAAAGCGGCCCGGCTGAAGCTAGAGCGCCAGCCCGATCAGCAACGGTTCGGGGTGCAGTTCAATACCAAAACGTTCGACGACGCCGTCCCGCACCTCGCGCGCGAGGGCCAGCATGTCCTTGGCGCTGGCTGAGCCGCGGTTGGTGATGGCCAGCGTGTGCTTGGTGGACAGTGATGCCCGTCCGCCGGAGGCGCTGTCCGGTTCGAGGCCGTAGCCCTTGCCGAAGCCGGCGTGATCGATCAGCCAGGCGGCGGACAGCTTGACCAGGCCATCGGCCCCGGCGGGGTACTGCGGTGCAGTCCCGGGCAGCCCGGCGGCGACCTCAGCGGAAACAATGGGGTTCGTGAAGAAGGAGCCCGTGGAGTAGGTGTCCCGGTCGGTGGGGTCCAGCACCATGCCTTTGGATGCCCGCAACCGCAGGACCTCACGCCGGACCTCGTTGGCGTAGGCCCGTTTGCCCGGTTCAACCCCCAGTGACCGTGCCAGCTCGGCGTAGCGGATGGGCGCACTCATCCGGCCGAGCGGCAGCTGGAATTCCACGGTCAGCACCACATAGCGCGGCGAGCCGTCCACGGTGGTCTGCTTCAGGATCGAATCGCGGTAGCCGAATTTCAGCTCCGAACTGGTGAACGTCTGCACCGCGTTCCGGTGCCGGTCCCAGGTGCGGACCGCCGCGATGGTCTGGGAGACCTCAGCACCGTAGGCGCCGACGTTCTGCACGGGAGTGGCCCCTGTGGCCCCGGGTATACCGGAGAGGGCCTCGATGCCGGACCAGGCATGCAGGACGGCATGTTCCACCAGGGCGTCCCAGTGGTGGCCCGCCTGGACCACCACTGCCACGCCCCCGCACGAATCCTCGGCGTTCACCGTGAACCCCTCCGAGGCGATCTTCACCACGGTGCCGGGGAACCCGTCGTCGGAAATCAGGAGGTTGGAGCCCCCACCAATGATCAGGACAGGTTCCCCGGCAGCGTCCGCCGTGCGGACGGCGTCGATGATCTCCGCCTCGGTCCGGGCCTCAACGTATTTGCCGGCGGGGCCTCCGACGGCGGCCGTGGTCAGCTGGGAGAGCATAGTGGAAGTCACCCATCCACACTATCGGGAAATCGCGGGGACCCCTGCGGATCTGGTCAGGAGAGCCTGACGACAGCCTGCGCCTTCATCAGCACTTTCTGGCCGGCCGCAACGACCGTGAGGTCAATGCGCGCGGTGCCCGCTTCGGCGTCGAGCTTTCCAATGGCGCCGCTGACCTCCACAGTGGCCCCGGGCTCCGGGGTGCCGGTGGTGTCGGTGACCAGGACCGGCTTGGTGAAGCGGGTCTGGTAATCGACGACGGCGGCGGGGTCGCCTGCCCAGTCGGTCACCAGCTGCACGGCGGCACCCATGGTGAACATGCCGTGGGCGATCACGCCGGGCAGTTCCACGCCGGTGGCGAAGGCTTCGTTCCAGTGGATGGGGTTGAAGTCGCCGGAGGCGCCGGCGTACTTGACGAGGTCGGTGCGGGTGACAGCGATGGTGCGGCTGCCGATGTCCTGGCCTTCGGTGAGTTCATTGATGCTGCGGCTCATGGTTACTGTCCCTCTCCGCGGACGAGGATGGATGAGGTGGTGGTGGCGACGGCTTCGCGGGCATCGGTGCCGTCGCCCGTCAGGGCGAAGATTTCGGCGCGGGTGGTGATCATGGCACCGCCGCCCATGGCGCGGACGCCGTCAACGTGCAGTTCGGCTACCAGACGGTCACCGGCAAAAATGGGGCGGTGGTGGATGAAGCGCTGGTCCGCGTGGACCACGCGGGTGAAGTCGATGCCGGCCTCCGGATCCGCGATCAGCTGGGCGTCTGCACGCTGGGCGACGATGATGGCGAAGGTGGGCGGCGCCACCAGGTCGCTGTGGCCCAAAGCCTGGGCGGCGTCCACGTCGAAATGGGCTGGGTGGGTTGCCTTGACGGCGCGGGCGAACTCGCGGATTTTCTCGCGGCCGACGTCATACACCTCTGCGGCAGGGTAGCTGCGGCCCTGCAGGTCCGGATTGATAGTCATGGCGTCAAGCCTATCTGTTCGGCCCGCACCCAAGGGGTCTTGCACCGTAATGATATGATGGATTCATCATTCCATCAAGTGGCTCGTTCGGGGTCGCACAGGAGCGCTCCCTTATGTTGTCTGCCGCCCAGGCCCCGCTGTACGAGATCAAGGCCAACCTGTTCAAAGCACTGGCACACCCCGCCCGGATCCGGATCCTGGAACTCCTCGCTGCCGCCCCGGAAACAACCGCGGCCGTGAGCTACCTCCTCAGCGAAACCGGGCTGGAGGCCTCCCATTTGTCCCAGCACCTCGCCACCCTGCGCAGGCACAAGGTGGTGACGTCGGTACGGAGCGCCAATGCCGTGACCTACAAGCTGGCGCACCCGGGCATTTCGCAACTGCTGGCCATCGCCCGCACGTTCCTGCTGGACAGCCTCGCCGATTCCAACGAACAGCTCCGGGTGGCGCAGCAACTGCCCGGCGGCCACCTCTCGCCGGAGTCAGCCTCGTGAGCACCGGCCTGCACCGGAGTCCAACAGGACTCACCCGTTTCCTGCCCTCCCGTGCGGACTATGCCGGCCTCCGGCATTCATGGCGGACGGATCTGTTCGCGGGGATCACGGTAGGGATCGTGGCGCTGCCCCTGGCCCTGGCATTCGGGGTCAGCTCCGGGGTGGGTGCCGAGGCAGGACTCATTACGGCGATTGTGGCCGGGCTGGTGGCCGCCGTCATGGGCGGCTCCCCCGTCCAGGTCTCGGGCCCCACCGGGGCCATGGTGGTGGTGCTGGCTCCAGTGGTGGCGGTGCACGGAACAGGCAGTGTGGCCCTGTTGTCCGTAATGGCCGGATTGATGGTCTGTCTCCTGGGCATCAGCGGGCTGGGCAAGGCGGTGGCCTTCATCCCCTGGCCGGTAGTGGAAGGCTTTACCCTGGGCATCGCGGCCATCATCTTCCTCCAGCAGGTGCCCCTGGCCACCGGAACTGCCGGGACACCGGGCCACAACACCTTACTGGCGGCCATCGAGGCCGCATCCCGGGCTGAAGCACCCACGGTTGTGCTGACCCTCGCGCTCGTGGCGGGAGTCGCCGTCGTCATGGTTCTGGTCCAGAAATACTTCCGGGCAGTCCCGGCGAGCCTGCTCGCCGTCCTCTTGGCCACGGTGGCTGCGGAACTGCTGGGTCTGGACGTGCCCCGGATCGGTGCGCTGCCGCACTCCCTCCCTGCCCCCTCACTGCCTGCCATGGACCCGGCGTCACTCGGTGCTTTGGCGATGCCCGCCGTCGCCATCGCCGCTCTTGCCGCCATTGAATCCTTACTGTCCGCCCGCGTCGCCGCCGGGATGGCCGGGCCGGACGGTAAGCCGGGCGGAGCCTACAGCCCGGACCGGGAACTGACCGGCCAGGGCCTGGCGTCCATCGCGGCCGGACTGTTCGGTGGAATGCCCGCCACCGGGGCCATCGCCCGGACCGCCGTCAATGTGCGCTCGGGCGCGAAGACCCGCCTGTCCGCCGCGGTTCATGCCGTGGTGCTGCTGGGCATTGTCTATCTGGCTGCCGGCCTGGTGGGCAGCATTCCGCTTGCGGCCCTGGGCGGCGTCCTGATGGTCACGGCAACTCGAATGGTGTCACGGCGCACGCTGTCCGCGATCCTGCGCTCAACCCGCCCGGATGCCGCGGTATTTGTCCTGACGGCCATCATCACCGTGGCCTTCGACCTCATCGTGGCGATCCAGATCGGCCTGGCCGCGGCGGCACTTTTCACGCTGCGGAAATTTGCGTCCCTCAGCAGTGTGCAGCGTGAGGGCATTGTGGGGCCACCCGCTGCCGGAGATGAACACATCGCCGTCTTCCGGCTGGACGGGGCCATGTTCTTCGGCGCCGCGGAACGCATTCTCCAGGAAATCAGCCAGGTAACGGACATCCAGGTGGCCATCATCAGGCTCTCCCAATTGCGGATGCTGGACGCCACCGGAGCGCACGCCCTCGTGGAAGTCATCTCCGCACTGGAACTGCGCGGCATCACGGTGCTGCTGAAGGGTGTCCGGCCGGATCATCTGGCCCTGGTGACAAATGTTGGCGTGATCCGTTCGCTGCGCCACCACAAGCACCTGTTCGAGGACCTTCCGGCCGCCGTGGAGCACGCGCGCAGCCACGTGCTCCGGAACGCCGCCGGAGCTACCGTTTAAGGTTCTTCCTGATGGCCCGGCCGCGGACCACGATGCCAACGATGTGCAGGACCAGTCCCAACCCGATGACGGCCAGCGACGCTGTGGCGAGGCCCTGGTTTCCGGAGGTGTTGCCGATCAGGTTCAGGATGATTCCGACGCCGATCAGCCCCATGGCGCTGAAGACGATGACCTTGTAGGAGGCGGGCGCGGTGTTCCAGAATTCGTTCAGCACCGTCCAAGTCTACCGAGCAGGCTCATTGCTCGCCGCCGGCGAAACCGAGCCGTCCCCGGACGGAGGCCCACGGCGCGGAAGGCGGCGGACGGTGACTGCAGGCGCAGCACCGGGGCGCCGCCGTCGTGCGTTTCCTACTGGGCCGGGGCGCAATCCCAAAAGACCCCGTGGACCAGATAGCGGGTACCGGTCACGGGGCCTTCTGTGCTTTGTGGAGCGGGTGGCGTTACAGCGCCGGCTGGACCCCGAAAGCCACGGCGAGTTTCATGATCTTTTCGGCGCGGCCCAGGCGGGGCAGGTCCGAGCCGTCGCGGATGACGCGGCCGTTGGCTTCGAAGTCGGCCATGAAGTCAGTTGCCCAGGCGACGTCGGACGGGGTGGGGCTGATGACTTCGTTGATGACGTTGGTCTGGTCGATGGCCAGGCACAGCTTGCCTGTCATGCCCATCATGACTGTGATGCCGGTCTGCTCGCGCAGGATGGGGTGGTTGGTGCCGACCGTGGGGCCATCGATGGGGCCCGGCAGGTTGCCCACACGGCTGGCAACCACCAGTTTCGCCCGGGGGTAGGCCATGGCTTCCGGCGTGGCTGCCATGCCGGTGTCGCGGCGGAAATCGCCGGAACCGAAGGCCAGGCGGAAGGCGCCCTGGGCCTTGGCGATGTGGTTGGCTTCCTCGATGCCGAGCGCCGACTCCACGAGCGGGATCACGGGCGTCTTGCCGTCCATCCGGTGGAAGCTTTCGGTGACCTGGTCGGCGGATTCGGTCTTGGCGAGCATCACGCCGAGCAGGCCCGGCGTGCCGCGCAGACCGGCCAGGTCATCGGCCCAGAACGGGCTGGTGGCATCGTTGATCCTGACCCAGGCCTTGCCTCCGCCGGTCAGCCAGTCAATGACGTTTCCGCGCGCCTGGTCCTTCTGAGAGGGGTCCACCGCATCCTCGATGTCCAGGATGATCGAGTCAGCACGCGAAACAGCCGACTGGTCAAACAGTTCGGTTTTCATGGCGTTGACAAGGAGCCACGAACGGGCGATGTCGGCAGGGATGTGGCGCTCGGGCCGTACGGTTTCGGTGGCGGTGGTTGACGTCATGCATCTACCGTATCTGGCCGGGGCATGCGAGCGCTAAGCCGGGTTGCCTGTTGGTGTGGACCAATACGAACAATACGGGGGCCGGCACCGGTGGTTGGGCTGGTTACTGACAAGCTCAACCACCGACGCCAAGCCCAGCCACCGGTGACGGTCACGGGAGGTTGGTTCCCCGGGCTGCGATCCATAGCCCGTACCAGTCGGCCCGGGTCATGGCTTCGGCCACCCGGCCCGCGTCCGCGCACGCTGCGATCCTGGCCGGGTTCACCGTGCCGATCACGGGTGCAATGCCTGCCGGATGCTTCATCAGCCAGCCGAGGAGGATGGCCTCCCCCGAGGTGCCGTACGTCCCGGCCAGTTCGCTGACGAGGACGGCCGCGGCAGTCTCCGCCGCCGTCGGGTCTTCCGGTTCGGCCCCTGTATACAGCCCCTTGGCCAGCGCGCCGTAGGCCTGCAGCGTGACCCCGTTGCGGGCGCAGTACTCCAGTGTGCCGTGCGGGAAGCTGTAGTCCAGCGAGTCCGCATGGTTCACCAGGACAGTACTCTCCAGCCAGGCCCGCTTCAGCAGGCTCATCTCCAGCTGGTTGGCCACCACGGGCACTTCCAGCCGGTCCTGCAGCGCCTGGATCTGCGCGCCGGACATGTTGGAGACTCCCAGTGCCCGCACTTTGCCCTCCGCCAGCAACTGTCCGACGGCGCCCGCAACCTCGCCCAGATGCGCCAGGGGGTCGGGGCGGTGCAGCAGGAGCACATCCACATAGTCCGTCTGCAGCCGCTTCAGGCTGCCGTCCACCCGCTCCAGGATGGCTCCCCGGCTCAGGTCATAATGCGTAGCCAGCCCGCGTTCGTTGAGCCGGATGCCGCACTTGGTCTGGAGCCGGATCCGGTCCCGCAGTCCGGGCATGGCAGCCAGCACTTCGCCGAAGACGGCCTCGGACTTGCCGCTGCGGTAGATGTCCGCATGGTCGAACAGGGTGATCCCCGCCGCGAGCGCGGCCTCGACGGCGGCAGCGGCCTCGTCCACATGGCCTGCGCCAAGGGGCTCCTCTGACCAGCTGCCGCCCAGGCCCATGCAGCCGTAGATGATTTCCTGCATTAGCGGCCTTCCATCCCGGCAGCCCGCGCCAGCGGCGGCATCAGCGCAGCCAGGCGGTGCTGTTGGCGGGCAGTTTGCCGTCTTCCAGCGGGGCGCTGCTGACGAGCACTGTTCCGGTGGGAAGCCCGACGGCGGTGTCCCCGAAGTTGGTCACGGACTGCCAGCCGCCGGGACGGCTGAAGTGCAGGACTTCCGGGTTGCCGGTCTCGATCCATTCCAGTTCTTCCCCGGCCTGGAGCTCCCGGCGGAGCTTCAAAGCCTTGCGGTAAAGCTCCAGGGTGGAGTTGTCGGTGCCGTCCTGGGCCTCGACCGCGTACTTGCTGAACCAGTCCGGCTGCGGGAGGTGCGCTCCGCCATCGCCGAAGCCGAAGGAGGTCCCCTCAACCTTCCACGGCAGGGGAACGCGGCAGCCGTCACGCCCCACTTCAACGCCCTTGTTCCGGAAGAACGCCGGGTCCTGGCGTTCGGCGTCCGGAATGTCCGCCACTTCCTGCAGGCCGAGCTCCTCGCCCTGGTAGAGGTAGGCGGAGCCAGGCACTGCCAGCATCAGCAGCGTGGCGGCCCGGGCACGCCGCTCTCCCAGTTCCGCATCCAGCTGGTCTTTGGGGCCGCCGGCCAGCAGCCAGGCCTTGCCGTCCTGGCCCTTGGCGAGCTTCTTGTCCGCGGGCCCCTTGGCTGCCTTGGGCAGCCCGTAGCGGGTGGCGTGGCGGACCACGTCGTGGTTGGAGAAGACCCAGGTGGACGACGCGCCGGTTTCTTTGGCCTCGGCGAGGTTGCGGGTGATGATTTCGCGGAATTCTTCAGCGTCAAAGTCGGCCTGGAGCAGATCGAAGTTGAACGCCTGTCCCAGGCCCTGGGGGCTGGCGTAACGGGCGCGGCGGGTGGCGTGGACCCAGGCCTCGGCCACCGCGGTGCGCGGCGGGTTGTACTCGTTGAACACCTCGCGCCACTCGACATAGATGTCATGCACTTCGTCGCGGTCCCAGAAGGGGTGCGAGCCGTCGTCGAACCCGTCCGTGCCGCTGTTCGCCTCGGTCAGCTCAACCTTGGACAGCAGCGGTTCGGTCAGGTCCTTGGTCAGGGCGTGGGCCACATCCACCCGGAAGCCGTCCACGCCGCGGTCGGACCAGAAGCGCAGGGTTTTCAGGAAGTCGTCGCGGATTTCGCGGTTGGCCCAGTTCAGGTCAGGCTGCTCCTTCGCGAAGATGTGCAGGTACCACTGGCCGGGCGTCCCGTCGGGTTCGGTGATGCGCTCCCATGCGGGTCCGCCGAAGACGGAATCCCAGTCCGACGGCGGCTGGTCGCCGTTCTCGCCCAGCCCGTCGCGGAAGATATAGCGTTCACGCGCGGCAGAGCCCTTGGGTGCGGCAAGAGCCTCCTTGAACCATTCGTGCCGGTTCGAGGAGTGGTTGGGGACGATGTCAGCGATCAGCTTGATGCCGGCGCCGTGCAGTGCCTTGGCCATCTCATCAAAATCGGCCAGCGTGCCCAGTTTGGGGTCCACGTCGCGGTAGTCGTCCACGTCGTACCCGCCATCGGCGAGCGCCGACGGGTAGAACGGGCTCAGCCACACGGCGTCGATGCCCAGAGCCTTGAGGTACGGGACCTTGGCAGTGATGCCCTTGATGTCGCCGAGGCCGTCACCGTTGGAATCGGCGAAGCTGCGCGGGTAGATCTGGTAGACAGCGGCCTGGCGCCACCAGTTGGGGTCGGCAGCGAGATCTGAATCGGACAGGGTTGCCAGCGTGGCAGTGGTGGACAAAGGATGATCCTTTTCAATTGGTGGGTTTGTTGCTGGTGGATTCATAAAGCTATTTGACGGCGCCTCGCATGACTCCGGACAGTACCCAACGCTGGGCGAGGATGTAAACCACCAACGTGGGTGCCATGGCCATCAGGTACGACGCGAATGCGAGGCTGTAGTTGGTGTTGAACTCGCCCTGGAACAGCATCTGGACCACGGGGAGGGTCTGCAGGGCCGGGTCGGCGATCATCATCTGAGGGAGCAGGAAGTCGTTCCACGAGCCGAGGAAGGCGAAGATGCCCACGGTGGCGTTCATCGGCGCCAGCAGCGGAAAGATGATCCTGCGGAAGACCTGCCACGTGGTGGCGCCGTCCATCCTTGCAGATTCTTCCAGTTCCACCGGGATGGAGCGGACAAACGCTATGTACAGCAGGGTATTAAAGGAGATGCCGCCGAGCACGTGCAGGAAAACCACGCCGGCCGGGTTGTCCAGGCCCAGGATCGCCGTCTGTTTGATCAGCGGCAGGATGATGACCGGGAACGGGATGAACATGGCCGAGAGCAGGTAGACGAACGAGCCGCGGAAGAACCGGTGGTTCCAGTTCCGGGCGATGGCGTAGGCAACCAGGGAGCTGGAGGCCAGTGCCCCGAGCACGCTGAACACCGTAACGAACGCCGTGGACATAAACGCCCGCGCGAAGCCGGTGGCAACATAGGCTTCCGCAAAGTTGTCCCAGTTCATGGGGTTGGGCCAGGCCAGCCCGGTTCCGGTGCCCACCTGATCCGGGGACTTCAGCGCCATCGCCAGGGTGAAGTAAAGGGGCAGGAGCACTGTCAGGGAGGCCACCAGCATCAGCGCGGTGAGCCACCAGTTGATCTTGTAGCCCTCAGGTGCGGAGGTGCGCGGTGCGCGCGTACGGGTGGTGCGCTGTGGAAGCAGTGATGCGGTCATTAGAGTGCAACCCCCCGGCGCTGGATGAGGCGCAGCTGGATGATGGAGATCAGCAGGGTGATCAGGAAGTAGATGACGGCGTTGGCCATCTGGTACGAGTAGTCGCCGCCGGTGAAGCCGGAGAAGATCCGCATGGCCACGGACTGGGTGGCCATTCCGGGGCCGCCGCCGGTGAGGCCCACGATGATCTCGTATGTGCCCAGGAACCCCTTGAACCCGAGGATCACGTTGATGACCAGGTAGCCCAGGATCAGCGGCAGCGTCAGGCTGAGCAGCTGCCGGAAGTTTCCGGCCCCGTCCAGGTCTGCCGCCTCGTAGACCTCGGCGGGGACGCTTTGGAGTCCGGCGAGGTAAATGATGGTGGCGCCTGGCGCAGCCTGCCACACGGTCACCAGCACAATGGCCAGCCAGGCGAGGTTCTCGTTGGCCAGGATGCTGGTGGCCAGCGGCGTGAACCCAAGCCGCTCAGCGAGCACCGGCAGGGTGTTGGAGAACAGGTAGTTGAACACGAAGGACACCACCAGGGCCGAGAGCACCATGGGGATGAAGAAGACGGTGCGGATGCCGGTCCGCCACTTGATTTTGGCGTTAAGTCCCAGCGCGATCGCGAGGGCCACGACGTTGACCACCACGGTGGCGGTCAGGGCGAAGACGAACGTGAAGATGTAGGACTGCAGGATGGCCGGGTCCTTGAAGATGTTCACGTAGTTGGCGAACCCGATGAACTTCCAGTCGCCGTAGCCGGCGTAGTTGGTCAGGCTGAAAAAGACGCCCACCAGTGCCGGCAACGTGATGAAGAACGCGAACAGCGCCAGTACCGGCACCACCATCCAGTAATAGGTGGGATCGATGCGGCGAGGTGCCCTCGTCACGGCGGATGTGGTGGTTGCTGCCGGTACGGCGCGGGCTGATGCCACGGCTGCGGAGGTTGTCATGGGGTCCCCTGGAATGGTGGTGGGCATCAGACGGCCGTCCTTTCGGCAACGCGGCGCCATTCGTCGTCGAGCGCTGCAAGGAACTGGTCCCCGTTCCTGCTGTAGACAAAGGATTGGATGTAGTTGTGCAGCGGCACCGATGGCGGGAAGTACGTGGCGGCTCCCTGGTAGAAGCGGGCGTTGCTGACGGATTCCGCCAGGCCGGTGATCTGCGGGTTGGTCACGGGAGGCGCGCCTTTGAGGGGCGAGAAGGCAGCGTGCTTTTCGTTATAGGCGTTCACCACCGCTGGTTCCATCAGGTAGGCCACAAAGCGCCGGGCTGCGGCCATGTTCGGGGTGTTGCGGGTGATGGACAGAGCCATGTCCACGTTGACCCGGGCCTTGGTGTCGGCCGGGTTGTTGGTCGCCGGGAGCGGGAAAGTGCCCAGCCGGACCTCCTTATTGGCGGCCACCAGCGGGGACAGGGCCCACGGCCCTTGGAGGTACATGGCGGCCTGCCCCTTGGCGAAGGCGGCGTTTCCGTCGGAGTAGTTCTTGCTGCTGGCACCGTTTTGGGAGAAGGACGCCAGCTGGAGCATCCGGGGCAGCACGGGCCGGAAGTTGGAGGTGAAGGATTCGGCGGCGGCGGCGCTGACGTCGGCGCCCTTGGCGTTGAGGCTGCCGAAGAATTCCGCTGTGTCCAGGACCCCGCCGGAGACGTAGTCGAACATGCCTTGGGCAAGGGTCCAGGGGTCTTTGAAAGTCCCGTAGATCGGCGTGATGCCGGCGGCCCTGAATGTCTCGCAGGCGGCGGTAAACGCGTCCCAGGTGGTGGGGACGGCTACACCGTGTGCGTCGAAGATGTCCCGGTTGTAGATCACTCCGGCTGCGGCCAAGGAGAAGGGCAGGGCGCTGATTTCGTGGCCGTTGTACTGGCCCCACGAGTTGACCAGGTCCTGGATCTGGGGATCCACGGTGGACGCTTCGGGGAGCTCGGAGAGATCGGCGAAGATGCCCTTGCGAACGAAATCCCCGGTGGCCTGGGCAAAACCGCGGGTCACAACATCCGGCGGATCGTTGCGGACCAGGCCAGGCACGAAGTTTCCCTCGTTGAAGTCCTGGATGACGTGGATGTCCGGGTTGAGTGCCTCGAAATCCCTAATGACCTGGTTGAAGTAGCCCACCACTTCCGGTTTGTTCTGCATGAACCGGAGTGTGGTCACGGCGCCTTGTTCCGTGGGACCGGCAGCGCAGCCGGTGACTGGGACCACTGCTGCCGCGCCGGCCAGGCTGGCCATCCGGAGCAGGGAACGCCGGCTCAGTGTCCGGCTGGCCGAGGTGGGGCCCGCCGTCGACCATCCCTTCACAGCGCGCGGGCCGTTGTGGCGGGTATAACGCTGTGGAAACCGGGGCGGCAGGCGTGCTGTGCTGGCAACGGCGGAAAGGGCATGGGGGCGCGTTTCACGGTTGCTCCTTTGCATGGGAAGGGGGATGGGGTAGCGGACGCGATGACAGCCGGCCGGGCTATTTATTTGGAATCTAAATTTAGTTCCTCAAGTATTATGTGGTGCAAGACACAGGGAGGTCAACAGCATGTCGGAAATAACGTCGGCAACACCCCAGCTGCTGCGCCGCGTGAGCGCCGGTGCCGTGCTGGACTTCCTGCGGGCCTCAAAGGCGGTCACTGTCACTGAGGTCATGGACGCCACCGGACTGACCCGCGCCACCGCCATCTCCGTCTGTGAGGAACTCATGGACAGGGGCTGGATCCGCGAGCTGGAAAACCAGCGGGCGCACGGCGGGTACCAGAAGGGCCGCCCTGCCCGCCGCTTTGAACTCAACGAACGGGCCGGCTTTGTCCTGGGCATGGACGTGGGCATCCTCAAGGCCACCGTGGTGGTGTCCGATCTGCGCGGCAAGGCACTGGGCCGGGCCAGCCAGCCCTTCCCCGAGGCTGAAATATCAGCTGCGGAGCGCATCGCCGGCATTGACCAGGCCGCCATGATGGCGCTGCGCGGAGTGGGCGCATCCCCGGACGACGTCCTGGCCGTTTGCGCCGGGGTAGCTGCCCCGGTGGACCGCAACGGCAAGGTGCTGGTGACCCAGCACTTTTGGGGCCTGTTCGACGTCGGGCTGAAGAAGGCCCTCCATGACCGCCACGGCTGGACCGTCCTGCTGGAAAACGATGCCAACCTCGCCGCCCTGGGTGACCGCTGGCGCGGAGCTGCAGCGGGCGTGGACGACGTGGTGGTGATCCTCGCCAGCGAACGCCTGGGTTCGGGAGTCATCGACGGCGGGCGCCTGCTGCACGGCCGCGGCGGAGGTGCCGGGGAGCTCGCCTTCCTCGAGCATATGGACGGCGTGGGAGACACGTTCGGCATCGCCGCGATGGCCAGGACATGGGCGGCCGAAGCCCTGGCCGGCAAAGCCAAAACGTCGCTGCGGGAGTTCGGCGCCGGAGGCGTTGAGGCCGAACAGGTCTTCGACGCCGCCGCCGCCGGGGATGCAGTAGCCACGAAAATCCTCGACCGCCTTGCCGACAGGATGGCCAGGGTCATCGGCGCTGTGGCCACCATGGTCAATCCCGAGCTGGTGGTCATCGGGGGCGCTGTGGCCAACTCCGCAGGCGTGCTGCTTGGCCCCATCACCGAACGCCTCACGGACTACACAGCTACTCCCCCGCGGGTGGCGGTCTCGCCCCTGGGCGATTCAGTGGTGACGGTGGGCGCGGTCCGGTGCGCCCTGGACTACGTGGAAAAGAACAGCCTGGACCTCGAGCTTGCGGCGGGCGCCTGATCCCCTCGCTGCCCCGCGGCCGCGGCCCCGGAGATCGGCCCGGGACTCGTTCCGGAGGCGGCCGTCCAGGAGTTCGGCATGCAGGCGGCCCATCTATTCCTTGACCAGCGCCGCCTTCAGCGGCGGCGCGTCCTTCCTCAGGGTTCCAGGGCCGCCGCGATGGGCAGGGTGCCGTCGCGGAATTCGATAGTCCGCCCCGCTGTCTCGGGCAGGTCCAGCACCGCCGCCGCCACGCTGGCCGTGTTGCTGCGGGACGTTGCCCCGTCGCCGTCCTGCGGCGGGTTGACCTCGATCAGGCCGGTGCCCGGTTGGTCCGTCAGGGCCCCGGGGCCCAGGATGGTCCATGCCAGCCGGGTGCCGCGGAGGTAGTCATCGGCCGCCGCCTTGGCTTCCGCGTAGGCGAAGAAGGAATGGTCTGCCGGGACGCCGTGGTTGCGGCCCGCGCCCAGGTAGGACACCATGACGTAACGCCCGACGCCGGCCTCTGACGCCGCGTCCATGGACCGGATGGCGGCGTCACGGTCCACCGCGTAGGTGCGTTCGGGGTTGCCGCCGCCGGCACCGGCTGACCAGACCACGGCGTCGTGGCCGCTGATGGCCGCGGCGATTTCCGCCGTCGTCGAGTTTTCAATATCAAGGACCGACGGCGTTGCCCCCGTCGCGGCGACGTCTGCCGCATGGTCCGGGTTGCGGATGATCGAAGTGACACTGTGGCCCTCTGTGGCCAGGAGCGTGGACAGGTGGAGGGCTACTTTGCCGTGGCCGCCGATGATAACGATGCGGGTCATGCCCCCATTCTGCCCCTCCCGGGCCGGAAGACCCCGCGGGGGCGCGGGCCACGGCTGCGGGATCAGCGCACCACGCGGTACCGGAGGTACACCACGCCGTTGCTGAACCGCCGCTCTTCCAGGAGTTCAAGCCGGAGGCCGAGGCCCTCGGGCAGGAACCGCTTGCCGCCGCCCACCACCACCGGGCCCAGGAAGATGCTGCATTCGTCCACCAGCCCCGCCTGAAGGGCCGCGGCGGCCAGGGTGGGCCCGCCAATGCCGATCCGCCGGTCGGTGTCCGCGATCATGCGGCGGACGGCCTCAGGGTCGAAGGTCCGCTCGATCCTGGTCCGGGCCGTGGAGGCCACAGGCAGGGTGGTGGAATAGACAACCTTGTCTATCCCCTGCCAGATCCGCGCAAAATCCTTCATGACCTCCGGCTCATCCGTGGTGTCCAGGGTGTCCCAGACCGACATGACCTCGTACATGCGGCGGCCGAAAAGGTACGTGCTGATGTCCTGCTGGAGGTCATTGACGAAGGCATGGACTTCCTCGTCCGGCTCACTGAAGTCGAAGTTGCCGTCCCGGTCCGCGATGTACCCGTCGAGGGACGCGATGCTGGAGTAGATGAGCTGGCCCATCCGTCCATTGTGCCGTCGTCGTCCGTGGCTGAATAGGCGCCCCCCTCGGCATCGAGCGGCGAGGTCCCGGCGGTAAGGCGCCAGCTGAGCGGCGAGAACCCACTCCTCACGTGGTCAGGAACTGCTGCCCCAAGGTCCAGAGGTTGGTAGTGGTCCAATAGATCAGGACGCCGATCGGAAAGAGGACGCCGCCCACGCCGAAGATGACCGGCAGGATGTACAGGAACATCCTCTGCTGGCGCTCGAAGGGTATGGCCGCACCCTCAGCAGGCTGGTTCCGGGCCAGGATCCGCCGCTGCGTGATGAACTGCGCGGCAATCATGACCAGGATCATCACAACAGTGAGAACGGCCACCGCTGCAGGATCGCCGCTGCTGCCGTGCAGTACGGACGCCGACAGCGGGGCCCCGAGGATACTGGACTGGTCGAACTGAAGGACCTGCGCGTGGCCCATCGCTCCGATGCCGCGGTCCTGCCTGGCCGCCGCGGGAATGCCGGCAAGGACCTGGAAGAGCGCGAAGAAGAACGGCACTTGGATGAGCATGGGCAGGCACGCCGAAAACGGGTTGGTCCCGTGTTCCTTGTACAGGGCCATTTGCTCCTGCGCCATGGCCTGCCGGGACAGCGGATCGGTCTTGCCCCGGTATTTGTCCTGGAGCGCCTTCAGGTCCGGCTGCAGGAGCCGCATCCGGCGCTGGGCGCTGATCTGGCGCAGGGATACCGGAAGCAAAGCGGCCCGGACCACCAGCACCAGTCCGATGATCGACAGGGCCCAGGTCCAGCCGTCAGTTGGTGGCATGCCCGCGGCGCCCAGGGCGTCGTGGATCCCCACCATGATGGCGGACACCAGCCATCGGAACGGAACCAGGAGTGTTTCGAAGACGTCCACTGCTTTCCCCCTTGCCCGATGCTGCAAAGCTACGGCGAAAAAGGATGCTTGTCACGGCCTCCTACCCGGGTTGCCTGAAGACAGAAAAGCCCCCGGAATCTCAAGGATTCCGGGGGCTTAGCCTGTAGCGGTGGGGAGGCTCGATCTCCCGACCTCACGATTATGAGTCGTGCGCTCTAACCAACTGAGCTACACCGCCACGAATGAGAAAAACCTGCGCCAAGCCGGTCAAAACCGCCTTGACACAGGCCCTCATCCAGAGCCCCCCACCGGAATCGATCCGGTGACCTCGTTCTTACCAAGAACGCGCTCTACCACTGAGCTAGGGGGGCAACGAGTAAATACTCTACCCGAAGATTTCGCCACCAACAAATCGGCGGCCAAACGCCGCGCCGGGCGTGAAAAGCCCCCTAATTCCGGGCTCTTACGCACCTTCCGGGAGCCGCACTGGGGCCATCCCTACCCCCGCACGAAGCAAGTGTGACGAAACGTACATGCGCTGCGCCGTCGGGCGTTAAATGCCGCGGGGCCGGCTCGAAAGCCGGCCCCGCGGGGAAAAACGTGTCAGGCTACCTGACGGTTACCACTTGCCCTTGCGGTTGAAGTCGCGTCCGCCTTCGGTGCGGGGCTTGCGGGTGCCGTCGCCGTGGCCGCCGAAGCGGGAATCGCTGGCCTGGCCGCGGCTGCTGTCGCCACCGAAGGAGCGCTCGGAACGCTCGCTGTAGGAGCGGCCGCCACGGTCAGCGGAGGACCGTTCGCCGTCGTTCTTACGGAAGTCCTTCTTGAACCCGCCGTTGCCCTTGAAGTTTCCGCCGGAGTAACCGCCGCGGTCGCCGCCGCGGTTGCCCTGGTAACCGCCGCGGTCGCCGGAGGGCTTGCGGCCATTATCCAGCTCAAGGTGGATCAGCTCGCCGCCGATCCGGGTGCGGGACAGGGCGCGCAGCTGCTCGGGGCTCAGGTCCGCCGGGAGCTCCACGAGGGAGTGGTCCGAACGGATATCAATGCCGCCGATCTGCGCCGAAGAGATGCCGCCCTCGTTGGCAATGGCGCCCACGATGGAACCGGGCATAACGCGCTGGCGGCGTCCCACCGCGATCCGGTAGGTGGCGTTGCCCTCGGTGAGCGCGCGGGTCGGGCCGCGGGAGCCGAAGCCGTCCTTGGAGCGTTCGCGCTTCTGGAACTCGGGAGCTGCGGGCAGTTCCTTGACCAGCAGCGGCTGACCGCCCTGCGCCATCACGGCAAGGGCTGCGGCGATCTCCGAGGCGGGCACGTTGTGCTCTTCCTCGTAGGAGGCGATGAGGTCGCGGAACGCTGCAACATCCTCGGACGCGAGGGTCTCGGTGATGCGCTCGGCGAACTTGCCCAGGCGCAGCGTGTTCACGGTCTCGGCCGTGGGCAGGTGCATCTGCTCCACCGGCTGGCGGGTGGCCTTCTCGATGGAACGCAGCAGGTACTTCTCGCGCGGCGTCATGAAAAGAATGGCGTCACCCGAACGGCCTGCACGGCCGGTGCGGCCAATGCGGTGGACGTAGGACTCAGTGTCGTGGGGGATGTCGTAGTTGATGACGTGGCTGATGCGCTCCACGTCAAGGCCACGGGCGGCGACGTCGGTGGCCACCAGGATGTCGATGCGGCCTTCCTTCAGGGCGTCAACAGTGCGCTCGCGCTGCTGCTGCGGAATGTCGCCGTTGATCGCGGCGGCCTGGAAACCGCGGGACTTCAGCTTGTCAGCCAGGTCCTCGGTAGCCATCTTGGTGCGCACGAAGGCGATGACGCCGTCGAACTCTTCAACCTCAAGGATGCGGGTCATGGCGTCAAGCTTGTGCGGGCCCATGACCTGCAGGTACCGCTGGCGGGTGTTGGCGCCGGTGGTGGTCTTGGACTTGACGGAGATCTCGGCCGGGTTGTTCAGGTACTGCTTGGACATGCGGCGGATCTGGCTCGGCATGGTGGCCGAGAACAGTGCAACCTGGCGGTCGGACGGGGTCTGCTGGAAGATCTGCTCCACGTCTTCGGCGAAGCCCATGCGCAGCATCTCGTCGGCCTCGTCCAGCACCAGGTACTGGAGTTCGGAGAGGTCCAGGGAACCCTTGGCGATGTGGTCGATCACGCGGCCGGGGGTACCGACGACAACCTGGGCACCGCGGCGCAGGCCGGCGAGCTGGGGACCGTAGGCGGAGCCGCCGTAAACGGGGAGGACGGTGAAGTCATCAATGTGCTTGGCGTAGGAGGTGAAGGCCTCGGCAACCTGGAGCGCCAGCTCGCGGGTGGGAGCCAGGACCAGGGCCTGGGTCTTCCGGGACGGGCCGTTGAGGTCGTGGAGTTCGGCCAGGCGGGACAGGGCCGGTACTGCGAATGCTGCAGTCTTACCGGTGCCGGTCTGGGCGAGGCCGACGACGTCGCGGCCTTCGAGCAGCAGCGGGATGGTTGCTGCCTGGATGGGGGACGGCTTTTCGTAGCCGACGTCCTGCAGGGCGGCGAGGACGCGGCCGTCGATGCCGAGGTCAGCGAACTTGACGCCCTCTTCATCGTTCTCAGCCTTGGCGGGCGCCGCAGCGGCGTCAGGGGCTTCGGCGGCGGGGGTTTCGGTTTCAGCGGCGGGCTCTGCTGCGGGGGCAACGGCCTCAGTGAACTCGACGGTGGCGGTGACCGCTTCGGTGGTGTCGTTCTGATTTTCGGGCATAGGGAAATTTCCTCATCCATAGGGGGCCATGCGGCGCTACCCGAGGTGAGCGGAGCCGCTGTACATGTGCCGCGGGTGCCGGGCATACATTGACCGGCCGGTCACGTAGAAGTCCGGCGCTTTCGCAATCCCGTGGCAGGACTTCCCGCTGCATCTCTTGGCTGCTATCCCAGCAGTCTGTACAGCGTTTTCTTTAGCCGGCTCTCCCTATGAAAATGCCCGCATCGCTTGCGCGGGCCCCAACACTTACCAGTCCTGCCTCAAAAATTGGGCAGGAATAAGGGATTTCCGGAGTGGGGGATGTTTCAAGTGTAAGGTACGCATCCTCCTTGCAGGAAATTGAAAGCACGACGGCGGCGGTGAGCTTGCGCACATGGCTGCGGGCGGCGCCTCCGGGCTGCCGTTCCCCGGCGCAGGTTACCGGGCCAGCTGCCGTTCCAGCCGTTCGAACGTCACCCCGAACTCGGGCTGCTGCAGGCGGATCTCGCCATCGGCGTCGGCGTCCCGCAGTGCCTCCATGGATTCCAGGTCGGGTTCGCTGAACCACTTTCCCACAGTGATTCCGTGCTTCGGCACAAAGAGCCGGTGGATGTGGTCGCCGGCCTGGATGGACCCGGTCCGGATCACGCGCAGGTATGCCCCCACGCGTCCGGCCTCGGTGAAGCGCTTGACGAACCGGGGTTCGCCCATTCGCCGCTGGAAGGCGGCACACGGTGTGCGCGGGGACGTGACTTCCACTTCGACGTCGAGCCCGATCTTCCAGCGTTCGCCGATGACAGCACCGGTGGTGTCGATGCCGGTGACGCGCAGGTTTTCGCCGAAGATACCGGGCGGGAGGTCGCGCTGGAGCTCGGCTGCCCAGTAGTCCGCATCCGCCTGGGAGTAGGCGTAGAGGGCCTGGTCCTCCCCGCCGTGGTTGATCCGGTCCGCCTGGACATCTCCGTGCACGCCCAGCCGGTGGATCCGCACGGGGCCCTCCACCGGGCGTTTGTCGATGGCCGTGACGCCAACGGTCCCTTCGTCCGCGAGGAGCTGGTGAACGCGGCAGACGGCAAGTACTGATGCGGTTTCCATGGCTCCAGTGTAAGTTCCCGCAGGTTGGATGGGCCGGTGCTGCGGGGTGGGGACTTCTCCCCCGGGTTCCGGCAGGCGGCTGCTCGCAGCGGGCCGGGGCAGCGGCTAGGCTGATTTCACGACTGAGCTTCCGGCGCACTGCTGCGCGCGCTTGCAGCACGGACTACCGAGGGGGGATGTCATGGACGCGGACAAGGACCAAACAAACGGTCCGGACAAGGACAAAGGCCAGGACGCGCCCAAACCCCCGCCGTGGCAGGTGCCCAAGCCGGAGCTGCGCCCGGAACTCCTGAACCAGCCCATCCCGAGCGTGGATCCGTTCGCCAAAGACCGCGAGCGCCAAAGCCATGAGGCAGCCACCCGCAAGAAGCGCTCCCAGCGCCGCACCGTCGTCGTGGGTTTGGGCGTCACTGCCCTGCTGGCCGGCACCATCACCGCCATTGTGGCGAGCAACGAGAATGAGGCCGACTACGCCCAGGTCTGCTTCAACGATGAAACCGGCGAGCGTGTGGATGATTCCCAGTGCAACAGCTCGGCCGGCCGCAGCGGCGGGTTGTTTGCCTGGTACTTCTATTCCCGCGGCGCGAGCGTGCCCGCCGTCGGCCAGAACCGCTCCGCCTACCCGAGCTACACCAGCACCATTCCCAGCGGCGCCAAGGCCTCCACCGGATACAGCACCAAGGGCGGAACCGTCAGCAGGGGCGGCTTCGGCAGCAGCTCCAAGGGCGGAAGCACGGGGGGTTAGGCGTGAAGCGGTTGTTATCGGAGCCCAGGCCCGGCTGGAAGCAGACGATCGAAGAGCAGGGCCTCGTCTTCTCCACCACCACCATGCCCGACGGACAGAAGATCGAATACTGGAACGAGTCCGCCTACTACGAGTTCACCATGGACGAGGTGGAGTCACTGGAGGTCCAGGCCGAGGACATGCACCGGATGTGCCTGGAGGCGGCGAAGTTCCTGGCCACCGGCGCCATGGGGAACATCGGAATCGGCCCGCAGGCCCTGGAGCTTGCCGCGGAATCGCTACAGGCCGGGGACGTGGACATCTACGGGCGCTTCGACTTTATCTATGACGGCCAAGGCGGGCCCGCCAAGATGCTGGAATACAACGCGGACACCCCCACAGGCCTGATCGAGGCGGCCGTGGCGCAGTGGTTCTGGCTGCAGGACGTCTTTCCGGAAAAGGACCAGTGGAACGGCATCCACGAGGCCCTGATCCGGCAGTGGAAGAAGGTGCAGTACCGGACCGGCATGAGCACGCTTCACATTGCCCATTCCGAGGCCGAGGAGTCCGGCGAGGACTGGATGACCGCGGCCTACATGCGGGACGTGGCCAGCCAGGCGGGATGGACCACCATCGGCATCAATATGTCCGATATCGGCTGGGACCCCAACCTCAACCGGTTCGTGGACCTGGACAACTTCATGATCAGCACCATCTTCAAGCTCTACCCGTGGGAGCTGATGATGAAGGAGCCGTTCGGCCACCGGCTGCTGGAACGGGCCCACAACCCCCGCTGGGTGGAACCTGCCTGGAAGATGCTGCTCTCCAACAAGGCCTTGCTGGCCGCGCTGTGGCACCTCTACCCGGACCACCCCAACCTGCTGCCGGCCTACCTCAACGAGCCCGGTCCCCTGCAGGAATGGGTGGCGAAGCCCCTGCACGGCCGCGAAGGGGACAACATCCGCATCCACGCGAACGGCATCAGCCTGGAACAGCCCGGCGGCTACGGCCGCGAGGGCTGGTGCTACCAGCAGTACCACCCGCTGCCCGATTTCGACGGCAACCACCCCGTCCTGGGCCTGTGGGTGGTGGACGGGGAATCCGTGGGCTGCGGCATTCGCGAATCCGACGGCCCCATCACGGACTACTTCTGCCGTTTTGTGCCCAATACCATCGACGCGCCGGCGCCGCTTTCGGCCGTGGCCTCCAGTAAAGCAGGTATCGCACTATGAATCCGGTGGCAGCATGAGCAGAGAGATTACGACGGCGGGCGGCGGCCCCGGCGGCGATTCAGGCGGTGGTGCCGTCCCGGCCAAGGGGCTCCGTGCGGGAATCCTGGACCTCGGCGACTCGGTCATGCTGGGCCTGGCGTCCACCGCGCCGGTGTATTCGCTGGCGGCCACGCTGGGCCTGATCGTGGCCGTCAACGGCAACTACACGCCGCTGATCCTGGTGCTCGGGTTCATCCCTGTCCTGTTCATCGCCTACGCCTTCCGGGAGCTGAACAGCGCCATGCCGGACTGCGGCACCACGTTCACCTGGTCCCGCCGGGCGTTTGGCCCCTGGGCGGGCTGGCTGGGCGGCTGGGGTGTTGCCCTGGCCGGCATCGTGGTCCTGGCCAACCTGGCGCAGGTGGCCGGGCAGTACCTGTGGCTGCTGATCGGGGACGGCTCCCTGGCTTCGAACAACGTCGTGGTCACGGCCACGGGGGTGCTGTTCATCGTCTTTATGACCCTGGTGAACTACCGGGGCATCCGGCTCGGCGAGCATGTCCAGCGGGTCCTGACCTACGTGCAGTATGTCTCGCTGGGCATCTTCGCTTTGGCGATCATCATCAGGATCGCGGGCGGGGTCCCTGGCGGGGCCACCACCATCCAGGCGTTTGATATTGAGTGGTTCAACCCTGCCGGGGCCTTCGCCGACCTCGGCGCGGTGGTGCACGGGGCGCTGCTGGCCCTGTTCATCTACTGGGGCTGGGACACTTGCCTCGCGGTGAACGAGGAAACCGAGAACCCCTCCACCACGCCCGGCCGCGGCGCAGTCATCTCCGCCTTCGTGCTGGTGGCCATCTACGTCTCCGTGGCCCTTCTGGTGATGATGTACGCCACCGTGGGCACCGAGGGCATCGGGCTGGGCAACGAAGCGAACCAAAGCGACGTGTTCCTGGCCATGAAGGACGTGGTCCTGGGTCCGTGGGGATGGCTGATCATCGTGGCCGTCCTGGCCTCGGTCCTGTCGTCGACCCAGACCACCATCCTGCCGACGGCCCGCGGCACGCTGTCCATGGGTGTGCACGGCGCACTGCCGCCGAAGTTCGGCGAGGTCCATGAACGGAACCAGACGCCCGGGTTCTCCACCCAGGTGATGGGGGCAGCCGCCGTCGTGTACTACGTGGCCATGAGCTTACTGAGCGAAAACCTGCTCTCCGATTCCATCAGCGCCATCAGCCTCTTCATCGCGTTCTACTATGCGCTGACCGGTTTCGCATGCTTCTGGTATTTCCGCCGCACCCTCCGCAGCTCCGCCCGCAACCTTTGGTTCCGCGGCATCCTGCCCCTCCTTGGCGCGCTCATCCTGACTGCGGCGTTCTTCATCTCCGCGGTCCAGATGTGGGATCCGGCCTACGGCGACACCCGGATCTTCGGCGTGGGCGGGGCCTTCGTCAGCGGAGTGGTCATGCTGGCGCTGGGCGGTGTCCTGGCCGTGGCCTGCCGGTTCCTCCCGTCAACGCGGGACTACTTCACGGGGAAGCCGGCCTCGCCCGCCACCGGCCCGGCGTCGGCTTAGGATGCTCCCATGAGCAACGCTGAACCCACCGCAGATGTGACTGCCGCAGAAAACCCTTCCGATGTCCTGGCCCTGGCTTCCCAGCTGAGCGCTGACGAGCGCGCCCTCCAACAGCGGATCCGCGACTTCACCGACCAGCGGATCAAGCCAAACATCGCGCACTGGTATGACACCGCGCATTTTCCGCTGGAGCTGGCTCCGGAACTCGGCGAGCTGGGCGTGCTGGGGATGCACCTGGAAGGGTACGGCTGCCCCGGCCGGTCCGCCGTCGAGTACGGCCTTGCCGCCATGGAACTCGAGGCCGGCGACTCCGGAATCCGCACGTTCGTGTCCGTGCAGGGGTCCCTGGCCATGACAGCCATCCATAAGTGGGGCTCGGAGGACCAGAAGCAGGAGTGGCTCCCCCGGATGGCGGCCGGCGAGGTCATCGGGTGCTTCGCACTGACCGAACCGACTGCGGGTTCCGATCCGTCCTCCATGACCACTTTTGCCCGCCGGGACGGTTCCGGCGATGAGGCCGGCTGGGTGCTGGACGGCGCCAAGCGCTGGATCGGGCTGGCCTCGGTGGCAGGAGTGATGGTGGTCTGGGCCAAAACGGACGACGGCGTCCGCGGCTTCCTGGTGCCTGCCGGCACGCCGGGAGTCACCGCCACGCCGATCCCCCAAAAGCTTTCCATGCGCGCCTCCATCCAGTGCGACATAACGTTCGACGGCGTCCGGCTGGGTCCCGAGGCCATGCTGCCGGCAGCCATGGGCCTGAAGGCGCCGTTCACCTGCCTGAACGAGGCGCGGTACGGGATCGCCTGGGGTGCCATGGGCGCGGCGCGCGATTCCTACGAGGCGGCCCTGGCATATTCCCTGGAGCGGCTGCAGTTCGGCAAACCCCTGGCCGGTTACCAGCTGACGCAGGAGAAGCTGGTCAACATGCTGCTGGAGGTCCAAAAGGGCACCATGCTGGCCATCCACCTGGGACGACTGAAGGACGCAGGAAAGCTCCGGCCTGAACAGATCTCCCTCGGCAAGCTGAACAACGTCCGCGAAGCGATCACCGTCGCCCGCGAGGCCCGCTCGATCCTCGGCGGCAACGGCATCACCCTGGACTATTCGCCGCTGCGCCATGCGGCCAACCTGGAGTCCGTCCGCACGTACGAGGGCACGGACGAGGTCCACACCCTGGTGCTAGGCCAGCACATCACGGGCCTCGGCGCCTTCCGGTAAACCCGCCCGCCCCGCCGAGAGAGCACTTCGCGGCAGTGTGCGTCGTCACGACTGCCGCGAAGTGCTCTCTCGACGTACTCATTCGGGCAGGATGATTAGCTCCAGGTAGCCGCGCAGCGTCCCGGCCATGTCCACGCTCTCCGGTGCCAGCAGCCATTGCGTCTGGATGCCGTCCCACAGGGCAATCAGCGTTGCCGCGGCGACTTCCGGTTCCACGCCGTCACGCAGCCGTCCGTCCTCCGCAAGTTGCCGGAAGCGGCGGGTATAGCTACGCCGGAGTTTCTGGAACCTGTCGGTGAAGTATTCGCGGCCCGGATGGCCCTCCGTGACGGATTCCGCGCACAAAACGGTGTAGAGCTCAATGACGCCGGCGATCCGTTCGTTGAACCGGGCCTGTCGGAGTACGGCGTCCACAAGCCCCTCTTCCGGGTCGGGAGGTGTACTGCCGTCGCCGGTGATGGAGTCCCGCCAGTTCAGCACCGCAATCAGCAGGTCGCTCTTGGAGGGGAAGTAATGCAGCAGGCTCGTCTGGCTCATTCCCACGCGGTCGGCCACATCCTGCAATGACCCGCCGCGGTATCCACGGGCGGCAAACACGTCATGGGCGGCGGCCAGGATGGCGTGCCGGCGTTCCGCCGATTTCGCGTAGGGCCCGCGTCGGACAGGCCGGCTCGCCTCGTTTGTGGTCATGGCAAGCCAGTGTACAGGCGAAGTTAACAATAAATTCAAAAGTCGAGTAGTCACTCGAATTTTGTGCTAGCGTTCTTTTCATCAGACTCCCAACGTGCTGCACATCACAGCTGCAGGCGCGTAACCGACACGAAGAGGTGAAGGAATATTGGTCCCACTATCCCGGAGGCAACTGCTTGGCGCGGGCCTCGGTTCTGCGGCGATGGGCTTGCTCAGCGGCTGCGCGACGCCCGGCACACGCTCCGTCAACGCTTCCCCGGTCATCGCACAGGCAGCGGCCGGCGAGAAGGTCACGCTGACATACTGGACCTGGCTCAAGGATGCCCAGAAGGTCGCCGACATCTGGAATGCCGCGCATCCGGGCGTCCAGGTGGAAACGGTGTGGATACCCGGCGGCAACAGGGGCGGGTACCAAAAACTGTATTCCGCGCTGGCCGCCGGCGGCGGACCCGACCTCGGCCAGGTCGAAATGCGGTCCCTCCCCGAATTCATGCTGGTGAACGGGCTTGTTGACCTGGCCCGGTACGGTGCCCAGGACTACTCCCACCTCTACGACAAGACGCTGTGGGGCCAAGTCAGCTTCACGGGTGGTGTCTACGGCATTCCCCAGGACTCTGGACCGATGGCGACGTTCTACCAGCCGTCCGTCCTGGACCAGGTTGGCGGCACCGCCCCCGGAACCTGGGACGAGTGGGCCGCACTCGCCGGCGAGCTGCGCCGGAAGGACATTTACCTGGACTGCTTCCCCCTCAGCGATGCTTCCGTCTTCGCGGCCTTCGCCTCCCAGGCCGGCGCCAGCTGGTTCCGCGCCGAAGACGACGGCTGGGTCATCAACATGACCGACGACGCCACCATGAAGGCAGCCCGTTTCTTCGACCAGGCGATCAACGATGACCTTGTCCAGACGTCCTTCCGCCCCTATTCACCCGGCTGGTTTGCGGCAGCCGCCAAGGGAACCATTGCCTCGGTCGTCACCGCCAGCTGGGGAGACGCCCTGATCAAGGGAGTGAGCGGCGGCGAAGGCAAATGGCGTGTGGCGCCCATGCCTACCTGGGCTGGTTCGGGCTTCGGTTCGAGCTACCAGGGCGGCTCCACCGCTGCCGTGCTCGCAAACAGCAAGCATCCCAGGGAAGCGCTCGAATTCGCGGTGTGGATGACGTCGTCGAGGGAAGGCATCGATGCCGAAATCAGCAACAGCGGCATCGGCTGGTCGCCGTCACCGGGCTTCATCGGCACTCCCCGGCAGGGCCCGTCAGACTTCTTCGGCGGCCAGCGCTACAACGAGGAGATTTTCGTTCCGGCAACGCAGCAGCAGAACACGGACTGGACATGGTGGCCGGTTACCCAGCAGTCATTCGAAATCCTCAGCGACGGCTTCCGTAAGAAGGCATCGGGTACAACCCTGGTGGACTCCATCGCCTCGGCAGAACAACAGATCATGGCCGTCTTCAGGAACAAGGGCCTCAGCATTCGGAAGGAAACGGCATGACGACGACGTCCCGCGCCGGGCAGCGTCCGGCCCGGCAGCTGCCCCGGACCAAAGCACGAAACAACAGAACAGATGGCGCAGCCCGTGCGCCGTGGATGCTGCTTGCGCCGTTCCTGGTTCTGTTCGTCCTCACCTTCATCCTCCCGATTTTCGTGGCGGTGCTTTCAAGCTTCACCAAGGTGACCCGGAGCGGACTCTTCGGCGAAACCGGAGTGGAAAGCGAATTCGCGGGGTTCAGCAACTACGCGCAGGCCCTGGGCGACGGCAGCTTCATCGCCTCGATTGGCCGGATGCTCCTGTTCGGCATCATTCAGGTACCTGTCATGATCGCCCTCTGCACGGTACTTGCGCTCATGCTCGAATCCGCATCAGCCAAATGGCCCTCGTTCTTCCGCGCGGCGTACTTCCTCCCTTACGGCGTGCCGGGCGTGATCGCGACCATCCTGTGGTCGTTCCTTTACGTCCCCGGGCTCAGTCCCCTGTTCGACATCGCGGCGCTGGTAGGACTGACCCCCGATTTCCTCGGGGCAAACAGTGTCCTGTGGTCCATCGCAAACATTGTCACCTGGAGCTACACGGGCTACAACATGCTCATCATCGTCGCGCAGCTCAAAGCCATCCCGGGCGAACTGTATGAGGCCGCTAAGGTCGATGGCGCTTCCACCTTCCGCGTCGCCCTCAGCATCCAGCTTCCGCTCATCAAGCCCGCACTGGTCCTCACCACTGTCTTCTCCATCATCGGCACCCTGCAGCTGTTCGCCGAAGCCGAGGTCCTCAAAACTGTGGCACCGGCCATCGACAGCCAGTACACGCCGAACCTCAGCGCTTACACCACGGCCTTCGCCTACAACGACTACAACGTCGCCGCCGCGCAGGCCGTACTGATTGCGCTGGCCGCATTCACCTTGTCCTTCGCCTTCCTCAAATTCACGAACAGGAAGTCATCATGACCTCAACCGTGACACCGACGTCGACAGCAGCAGCCGCTCCCGCCGGAAAGTCCCCCGCCGGGCCTGCCCGCTCTGCCCGAAAGGGGCGCTCGTCCACCATTATTGTCACCGGGCTGCTGGTGGTGGCGCTGTACTTCCTGACCCCCGTCTACTGGGTGCTGGTGGCGTCCACAAAATCCACCGAGGACCTGTTTTCCACCAACGGATTCTGGTTCGCCCCCACCTTTGCGTTGTGGGACAACATTGCGCAGGTGCTGAGCGCCGACGACGGCATCTTCATCCGGTGGTTCCTGAACTCGGTGCTTTATGCAGGCGTCGGCGCCCTCCTGGCCACCTACTTCGCCGCCGCGGGCGGCTATGCGCTGGCAAAGTACGAGTTCCGCGGCAGGAACCTGGTCTTCGGGACCATCCTGGGCGGGGTGCTGGTACCGGGCACGGCCACGGCGCTGCCGCTCTTCCTGCTGTTTAGCCAGCTCGGCCTGGCGAACACCTACTGGAGCGTCCTGCTGCCATCGTTGGTCTCGCCCTTCGGGTTGTTCCTGTGCCGGATCTATTCGCAGGCCACCGTGGACACCTCACTGATCGAGGCGGCCCGGCTCGACGGCGCCAGCGAACTGCGGATCTTCCACACAATCGGCCTGCGCGTGCTGACGCCGGCCCTGGTCACGGTATTCCTTTTCCAGCTGGTGGGAATCTGGAATAACTACTTCCTCCCGCTCGTGATGCTCTCCGATACCGGGCTGTATCCGATCACCCTCGGTCTGAACACCTGGCTGAGCCAGGTGGACCGGCTGCCCGAATTCTACGAACTGACAACCGGCGGCGTCCTGCTGTCGATCATCCCGCTCAGCATTGCCATGGTTATTCTGCAGCGCTTCTGGCGCGGCGGCCTTACAGAAGGAGCAGTCAAGTAATGTCCCAGTCCACAGCATCCGGTCGCACCGCAGATGTTTCCTACATCATCGACCCAGGGCCCGGTTCGGGCCGGCGGACGCCCGCCCGCTCCTGGCTGCACACTGACGCCCCCACCCAGTCACTGAACGGCAACTGGCGCTTCCGGCTGCTGGCAGGCGCACCCGGCACCCCCGGCGGCCGGGGTGTCCTGGCCGCCGGCGAGGCTGTGGAAGGCATGGCTGAGGAATCCTTCGACGACTCGCCCTGGGACCAGATCGCCGTTCCGGCCCACTGGGTTTTGGAAGGCGACGGCCGCTACGGCCGCCCCATCTACACCAATGTGCGTTTTCCCTTCCCCACCGATGCGCCCAACGTCCCCGATGAGAATCCCACCGGCGACTACCGGCGCCGCTTCGACCTGCCGGCGGCATGGACGGAAGCCGAGCGGATAGTCATCAGGTTCGACGGCGTGGAATCACGGTACAAGGTGTGGGTCAACGGGGTACCGATCGGCGTGGGCACCGGAAGCCGGCTCGCCCAGGAGTTCGACATCACGGACGCGGTACGCCCGGGAACCAACGTGCTGGCTGTGCGTGTGCACCAATGGTCGGCGTCGAGCTACCTCGAGGACCAGGACCAGTGGTGGCTGCCGGGCATCTTCCGCGACGTGACGCTGCAGGCGCGGCCGGCCGGCGGTATCGACGACGTCTGGCTGCGCACCACCTTCAGCGGCTCCGGTGAATCCGGAGCAGGCACGGTCCACCCCGAAATCACGGCAAAAGTGGACGCCTTCCCGGTGACCCTGGCAGTTCCGGAACTGGGCGTCGACGTTACCTGGAACTCCGCAGCGGACGTTGCCCCGGTGGTGATCGACGCCGTCGAACCCTGGTCCGCCGAAATTCCGCGGCTGTATGACGCAACAGTGAGCAGCAGTGCCGAGACGATCTCCCTTCGGCTCGGTTTCCGAACGGTGGAAATTGTGGGCGACCGCTTCCTGGTCAACGGCCGCCGCGTGGTGTTCCACGGCATGAACCGGCATGAGACCCATCCGGACCGCGGCCGCGTCTTTGACGAGGATTTTGCCCGCGCCGACCTGGCCCTGATGAAGCAGTTCAACGTCAACGCGATCCGCACCAGCCACTATCCCCCGCATCCCCGGCTGCTGGACCTCGCCGATGAAATGGGATTTTGGGTGATCCTCGAGTGCGACCTTGAAACGCATGGATTCCATGCCCAGAAGTGGGCCGGTAATCCCAGCGACGATCCCGCCTGGCGAGAAGCCTTCGTGGACCGCATCGAACGGACCATCGAGCGGGACAAGAACCACCCGTCCATCATTATGTGGTCGCTCGGCAACGAGTCAGGCACGGGGGCCAACCTCGCAGCAATGGCCGCCTGGGCCCACGCCCGGGACACCGGGCGCCCCGTGCACTACGAAGGCGACTACAGCGGCGCCTACACCGACGTCTATTCGAGGATGTACTCCTCCGTGCCCGAAACTGAGGCAATTGGCCGCGATGAATCCGGCTCGCTGTTGCTGGGCTGCTCCGCCGCGGAGTCGGCCCGCCAGCGGACCAAGCCCTTCATCCTGTGCGAGTACGTGCATGCCATGGGCAACGGCCCCGGTGCGATCGACCAGTATGAGGACCTGGTTGACCGCTATCCCCGGCTGCACGGTGGGTTTGTCTGGGAATGGCGTGACCACGGCATCCGCACGCGCACGGAGGACGGGACCGAGTTCTTCGCGTACGGCGGCGATTTCAACGAGGTCATCCACGACGGCAACTTCGTGATGGACGGCATGGTGCTCTCCGATTCGACTCCGAGCCCGGGGCTGTTCGAATACAAGCAGATTGTGGCTCCCATTCGCTTGGGCTTCGGCACGGATGTGCCCGCCGGAACAGCGTCCGACGGCGGCGCCCGGCGATTCATCACGGTCGCCAACCTGCGGCACTCGGCGGATGCGTCCGACGTCGTGCTCCAGTGGCGCACCGAAGTGGACGGTGTCCGCAGCGAGTCGGGCGAACTGGCGGTGGTGGACACAGCCGGTAACGCCCTGGCCGCCGGCGAGTCCGTGCGGCTGGAGCTGCCTGTCTTTGCTGCGGCTGGGCAGGGCGAGCACTGGCTGACCGTCGAGGCCGTTCTCCGGAAGGACACGGACTGGGCACCGGCCGGGCACGTTATTTCTGCCGCCCAGCTTGAGCTCCCGGCGCCGGCAAGTCCGGTCCGGGCGCCTCGTCCCGTTGCTTCCGCTGACCGGACGGAATCCACGGTGGCGGAAAACGTGACCCTGGGCCCGGCCGTCTTCCGGGACGGCCGCCTGGTGTCGCTGGGCGGCTTGTCAGCAGCCGGTCCCCGGCTGGAACTCTGGCGCGCACCGACCGACAACGACGGCGGCGCGGGCCGCGGCAGCTACGACCTCGCCGACCCCTGGCTGAACAACGGAAACGGCGTACCGGCCCCGACGTCTGCGGCCGTGTGGCGCAAGGCGGGACTTGACCGTCTGACGGCCCGCGTGGAGTCCACCTCAGCTACCGCCGATGGCGTGCGGGTCCGGACTCGCTACGCGCCTGCCGACAGCGCCGACTCTGTAACTGTCCAAGAGCAGTGGCAGCTGGAAGGTGGGGAGTTGTGGCTGCGCCTGGACATTGTTCCGAGTGCCGGCTGGGAGATGATCTGGCCGCGCATCGGGGTCCGGTTCGATCTGCCGGGCTCGGTGGACGGCGTCTCCTGGTTCGGTGCAGGGCCCCGGGAATCGTATCCGGACAGCATGCATGCGGCACTGATCGGGCGTTATTCGGCCGCCATCGACGATCTTACGGTGCCGTACGCGAAGCCCCAGGAGAGCGGGCACCGCAGTGCCGTCCGTTCGCTGGAGCTGGCCAACGCCGGCACGCCGTGGCTGAGAATCGACACCGTGGCGGATGCCCGCGGGCGCCGCCCAGGGTTCACTTTGACGCGGCACACCGCGCAGGAGGTCAGCGCGGCAGCCCATCCCCACGAATTGCCGGCGAGTGAGCGCAGCTACCTCTACCTCGACGCCGCCCAGCACGGATTGGGTTCGCGCGCCTGCGGCCCGGACGTCTGGCCGGACTTTGCGCTGCGTCCGGAGGCCCGCACGCTGACGCTGCGGATCGGGGCTGCCGGCTAAGGTCAGGTGGCCGCCACCGGGACGGGTTCCTTGGCCGTCTTGTCCTTGCGGATGGTCGCGCTGATGACGGCGGCGATGGTGCACATCGCCGCCGCCCCGAACCAGGCATAGGTGTACTCGCCGGTGGCGTCGCGGATGGCACCGGCGCCCAGGGCAGCCGCGGCTGCGCCCAGCTGGTGGGCAGCGAAGACCCACCCAAACACAACACTGCCGTCCGTGCCGAACGTCTTGCGGCAGATCGCGGCGGTGGGCGGGACCGTGGCTACCCAGTCCAGGCCGTAGATCACCACAAACACGATCATGCTCGGCTGGACCGTGGCGCTTAGCAGCAGCGGCAGGACCAGCAGCCCGATCCCCCGGAACTGGTAGTAGAGGGCCAGCAGGACCTTCGGGTTGTAACGGTCGGTCAGCCAGCCGGAGGCGATGGTCCCCAGGATGTCGAAGATCCCGACGACGGCGAGCAGGCCCGCGGCCGTGGTTTCGGGCATGCCGTGGTCGTGAGCGGACGGGATGAAGTGGGTGCCGATCAGCCCGTTGGTAGTGGCGCCGCAGATAGCGAAACCTGCCACGAGCGCCCAGAACGTCCGCTCCCGGCTGGCCCGCCGGAGGACCTGGAGGGCGCGCACGGCAGCGTTGCTGCTGCGTCCGGTGTCGGCGGCGGGCGGGGGCGCGTCAGCGGCAGCGCCAGCGCCAGCGGCAGCGGACCCAGCCGCACCCTCCCCAGGTTCCGTCTCGCCGTAAGGCAACGCCCCGACGTCGGCCGGTGAGTTCTTGAGGAACCTCAGCACCAGCGGAACCACAGCGAGCGCGCCGGCGGCGATCAGCAGCGAGGCCTGCCGCCAGCCGGGATCCTGGGCAAGCATGGCGATGAACGGCAGGAAGACGAGCTGGCCCGCGGCACTGCCGGCGGTGAGGATGCCGATCACCAGGCCGCGACTCTTCGAGAACCAGGTGTTGGCTATGGTGGCGGCGAAGACGAGCGCCATGGAGCCCGTGCCCAGGCCGATCAGCAGTCCCCAGGTCAGCAGGATCTGCCAGGACTGGTTGACCAGCACCGTCAGCGCACTGCCGGCTCCGATCATCACCAGGGCGGTGGCCGTGACGGCACGGATCCCGAAGCGTTCCATCAGGGCCGCGGCGAAGGGGGCTGTCAGGCCGAACAGCACCAGGTTGATGCTGACCGCTGCGGAAAGCACCGTGGTAGACCAGCCGAACTCCTGCTGCAGCGGCACCATCAGGACACCCGGAGCGGCGCGGAACCCGGCTGCGCCCACCAGTGCAAGGAAGGCAACGGCTGCCACAATCCAGGCGGGGTGCAGGCGGCGCCGGCGGGCCGTTCTCGTGGCGCTCATGCGGCGGCCGTGGCGAGCCTGACCGGCGTTTCAGTCCGCGTGAGGCTGTGCCAGCTGGTGTTGGCGGCAGTGAGCCGCTCCCCGCATCCGGTGCAGGTGTCCGCAGAACTGGTCCGCTGGCCGCAGCCGGAGTGGATGACGTACATGTGGGCCTGGTCAGAGGGGGCCGGGAGGTGTTTTTCAGACCACATCACTACGGCGTTCAGCACCGGCAGGGCATCCTCGCCCATGGGTGTCAGGACATACTCCTGGCGGGACCGGCCGCCGTCGTCGTACGCGTGTTTGCTGAGCAGCCCGGACTCCACGAGCCCAGCCAGCCGCTTGGTGAGCACCGAGTCCGCGACGGCGAGCCGGGACTTCATGGCGTCGAAGCGCCCATTGCCGAAAAAGACCTCGCGGAGCACCAGCATGCTCCACGGGTCGCCGAGGATGTCGAGGCCGCGTGCCATGCTGCAGGTGCGTTGGGACCAGTCAGATCGAAGTGCCATAGAGGCACCCTAGCTAACTTTCTTGAAGAAAGCCAGCAGCTTCGCGAGAGAGCACTTCGCGGTGGTGTTTCGCTGCGCGACCAGCGCGAAGTGCACTCTCGCGGGTTACTTCAGGAACGTGAAGGCGTGCTCCAGGTCCGCGATCAGGTCCTCCACGTCCTCGATGCCGCAGGAGAGCCGGATCAGGTTGACCGGGACGGCCAGCTCCGTGCCCTTGACCGAGGCGTGTGTCATCTCGGACGGGTAGTTCATCAGCGACTCGATGCCGCCCAGGGACTCCGCCAGGGTGAACACCGAAGTGTTTTCCGCCACCGTACGGGCCGCCGCCTCGCCGCCCTTGAACTGGACGGAGACCATCCCGCCGAACTTCTTCATTTGTTTCTTGGCGAGCTCGTGGCCGGGGTGCGAGGGCAGCCCCGGGTACAGGACGGCCTCCACCTCGGGGCGCTCGAGCAGCCACTCGGCCACAGCCTGGCCGTTGTCGCTGTGCCGGTCCATGCGCACGCCGAGTGTCTTCAGGCCACGGGTGGTGAGGAAGGCGTCCATGGGTCCGGACACCGCGCCCACCGCAAACTGGACGAAGCCGATCTTCTCCGCGAGCTCGGCGTCGTTGACCACAAGGGCGCCGCCCACCACATCGGAGTGCCCGCCGATGTACTTGGTGGTGGAATGGACCACGACGTCGGCACCCAGGGCGAGCGGGTTCTGCAGGTAGGGCGACGCAAAGGTGTTGTCCACCACCAGGAGGGCCCCGGCGTCGTGCGCCACCTTGGCGAGTGCCTCGATGTCCGTGATTTTCATCAGCGGGTTGGAGGGCGTCTCCACCCAGACGAAGCGCGTCTTGTTCGCGGCGACGGCGGTGCGCACGGCGTCCAGGTCCGCCATGTCCACGGGGGTGTTGCCGATCCCCCAGTCGCCCAGGACCCGGCTGATGAGCCGGTAGGTGCCGCCGTAGGCGTCATTGCCGAGGACAATGTGGTCGCCGGGGCGGGTCAGGGCCCGGATCAGCGAATCCTCCGCAGCGAGGCCGGAGCTGAAGGAGTAGGCGTGGGTGCCGCCTTCGAGCGCCGCGAGCTGCTCCTGCAGGGCGTCCCGGGTGGGGTTCCCGCCGCGGCCGTACTCGTAGCCGTCGCGCAGACGGCCGATGCCGTCCTGGGCGTAGGTGGAGCTGAAGTGCAGCGGCGGGACCACGGCGCCGGTCCGCGGCTCGAAGGCCTGGCCGGCGTGGACGGCACGGGTGTTGAAACCCTGGTTTTCAGAGGAAGTCATGGTGCTCCTTGGTCAGTTGCTGAGGTAGGCGAGGAGGTCGTGGCGGGTGAGGATTCCCACGGGGGCGCCCACGAAGGTGACCATCACGGTGTCCACGTCGGAGAGCAGCTCGCGGGCTGCAGAAATGGTCTCCAGCGACCCGATCACCGGCAGGCGGGGCCCCATATGCTCGGAGATCTTGTCCGTCAGCTTCGCCTCGCCGCGGAACAGCTTGGATGTCAGGGTCCGCTCGTCCACGGCGCCCAGGACCTCGCCCATCACTACGGGCGGTTCCTGCGAGAGGACCGGGATGTGGCTGACGCCGAACTCGTTCATGATGTTGATGACATCACGGACGGTCTCGTTGGGGTGGATGTGGACCAGGTCCGGGAGTTCGCCGTTCTTGGTCTTGATGACCTCGCCCACGGACGCTTCTTCGCCGCCGGAGAGGAAGCCGTAGGAGCGCATCCACTGGTCGTTGAAGATCTTGGCCAGGTAGCCTCGGCCGGAGTCCGGAAGAATGACCACCACCACGGCGCTTTCGGGGAGGTCGCGCGCGGTCTCCAGCGCTGCCACCACGGCCATGCCGGAGGAACCGCCCACCAGCAGCCCCTCTTCGCGGGCCAGCCTGCGGGTCATGGCGAAGGAGTCAGCGTCGGTCACGGCGATGACGTTGTCCGGCACCGACTTGTCGTAGTTGTCCGGCCACATGTCCTCGCCGACGCCTTCAACGAAATACGGGCGCCCGGTACCGCCTGAGTAGACCGAACCTGCAGGGTCCGCCCCGATGATCCTGACCCGGCCGCCGTCGGCCTCCGCGCGGTCCGCCGAGACCTCCTTGAGGTACCGGCCGGTGCCGGTGATGGTGCCGCCGGTTCCGGCGCCGATGACGCAGTGCGTGACCTTACCGTCGGTGTCGCGCCAGATTTCGGGGCCAGTGGTCTCGTAATGGCTGCCCGGCGCGGCCGGGTTGGAGAACTGGTCCGGCTTGTAGGCGCCGGGGATTTCGGTGACAAGCCGGTCCGAGACGCTGTAGTAGCTTTGCGGGCTGTCCGGGGCCACGGACGTGGGCGTGACCACTACCTCGGCGCCATAGGCCTGGAGCACGGCGCGTTTGTCCTCGCCTACCTTGTCCGGAACCACAAAGATGCATTTGTAGCCCTTTTGCTGCGCTACGAGGGCCAGGCCCACGCCGGTGTTGCCGGACGTGGGCTCCACGATGGTGCCGCCGGGCAGCAGCTTGCCCGTCCGTTCGGCCTCCTCGATCATCTTGACCGCGATCCGGTCTTTGATGGAGCCGCCGGGGTTAATGTATTCCAGTTTGACCAGGACAGTGGCCTTGATGCCTTCGGTCACATGGTTCAGCTTGATGAGCGGCGTATTTCCGATGAGGTCCAGGACGGACTGCGCGTACTTCATAGGTACAAAGTTACCGCCTGCCCCGGCCGATTCTTCGCCCAGCTCAGCTGCCGGCCGAAGAATCGGTCTGCCAGAGGCCCATGATGTTGCCCTCGGTGTCCTTGAAATAGGCGTACCAGCCCATGCCCGGAACGGCGTCCTTGGCCTGGGCCACCGAGCCGCCGGCGGATTCGATCTGCGCCAGCGCGGCGTCAACATCCTCCACGTCGATGGTAATGACGGGAGTCTTGAGGCTGTCCGTGCGCGGGAAGAGGGCACCGTTGATGGCTCCTGGCGCACTGGGCATGCCGGTCTGTTCGTCCGACGGCGTGGTGATGGCGCTGGTGTAGTCCATCCCCTGCATGGGGATCAGGGTCCAGCCGAACGCGCTCTGGTAAAAGGTGTTGGCCCGTTCCTTGTCACCGGTGGGGATTTCGAAATGCACAACTCCAGCCACTGCATGCTCCTTTGGATGCGCGTTTGAATGCGTTGGAAGGCGCGGACGGCCCGCGCCACAGTTCGGAGTCTAGTCCTGTGGCCGGACGGCGGTAAGGGGCTCCGAAAGCGGCAATGTCACTGCCCCGTGGGACGATGAAGACATGACCATCGCTGACGCACCGGCCCGGCTGGCCTCGGCCGCGGACGCCTCCCTGCGCTGGCACGCGGACGGCCCCTACAGCCTGCGGCAGACGCTCGGCACCCTCTTGCGCGGCACCGGGGATCCGTCGTTTTCGTCCCGGCCCGACGGGTTCTGGATGGCGTTTACGACGCCGGATGGCCCGGTCACGCTGCGCCTCACCGCTGTTGCCGGTTCGGGAGCGGGCCTTGATGGTGGCGTTGACGCCCAGGCGTGGGGCCCCGGGTCTGCCGCCGGGCTCGCCGGAGTACCGGGCCTGCTGGGCGCCCGGGACGACTGGACGGCCTTTGACGGGCCCGCCTTCCACGCCACCCTCCCCCGCATGGTGCGTGAGGCCCGGCGCCGGAACCCGGCACTCAGGCTGCCCTCCACCGGACGCATGGTTGACTGCCTGGTGCCCACCATCCTGGAGCAGAAGGTCACCGTCATCGAGGCCCGCCGCGGCTACCGGTACCTCATGGACAGGTTCGGCTCCCCCGCACCCGCCGCCGGCCGGGCCGCACCGGAAGGACTTCGTATCCAGCCCACTCCGGAGCAGTGGCTGCGGATCCCGTCCTGGGAATGGCATCAGGCCGGAGTGGGCCCGCAGCGGTCCGCAACCGTCATGCGCGCGCTGCGCTCCGCCGTCGCGCTTGAACGGCTGGCAGCACTGCCGGCCTCGGAGGCGGCAGTAAAACTGCAGGTCATCCCCGGCGTCGGCGTCTGGACCGCGGCTGAAGTAGTGCAGCGGACCCACGGCTGCCCGGACTCCATCGCTGTGGGCGACTACCACCTCGCTGCCTATGTGGGTGCCGCCCTGACCGGCCGCCGGACGGACGATGCCGGAATGCTTGAACTGCTTCAGCCGTGGGCCGGGCAGCGGCAACGGGTGGTCCGGATGATTTATCTCAGCGGCTTCCGGAAACCAACCTTCGGGCCGCGGATGACCATCCAGGACCACCGCCGGCACTGACGTCTCGCCGCACCGCAGCGACGTCCGCCCGTGGGCAGTTCTCCCCATCACACTGTCCGGCGGCGTGGCATAGGCTTCTCCTGAGGCTGCACCATCATCTTGGGGGGAACAAAATGGCAGGCATCTACGGGGCTGACGTGGGGCAACTCCGGGCACTGAGCAAACAGCTCAGCGTTTCGTCCTCAAAGCTGATGTCTGCCCGGGGCGCGCTGTCCCGGGAAGTTCACGGCTCAGGATCGTGGAAGGGTTACGACGCCGACAGGTTCCGGAGCGATTGGGACCGCACCCACAGTGCCCTGCTGGTGAGGGTCAGCCGGGCACTCGAAGTCGCTGGCAAAGCCGTGGCCGTCCATGCCGATGAGCAGGAAAAGGCCAGCAGCAGCGCCGGCGGCGCAGCCGCTCACAACGGCTTCGGCGGGAAGGGCACCGGCTCCGACGGCAAGCTGCCGGGCCGAACGGACCATTCCGTTCCCCGGCACCCGGACCGGGGTGAGGCCAACCTCTCGGCGTCGGAAGTGGACCGGCTGCAGGGCCTGGTCCGTGACGCGGCGGACGACAACGACTTTTTCGAGGGCAACGACCGGGACGTCAACGAACTCCGGGAGGCGTTGTCCGCCCTGACGCCCGGCCAAGTGGACCAGCTGCTGATGTCACTGACGGACGAGCAGCTGCAGGCGCTTGCCGGCGGGGCGGCGGCAGGCGGCACTGGCCTCTTCAACTGGGAGGGGACCACGCCGTTCGAGAGACAGCAGCTGCTGGACCAGCTGCTGTCCAAAGCCTCCCCGGACCAGGTGGACCGCCTCACAGCCCTGATCCCCTGGTCGCAACCGAACGGCGAGGCCATGGGTGACGCTGCCCGGCCGGGTGGTGCTGACCCCAGCACCACGAACCAGTGGATGGAACCCACCGCCCCGGTGATCGGCGAGCGGCCCAGCAGGGACGACATCCGCCAGGGCCAGTATGGCGACTGCGTGGTTTTGGCGGCAGCAGGTGCCATGATCAACGCGGATCCAGGTTGGGCCCAGGCCCACGTGACGGACAACGGCAACGGCACGGTCTCCGTCCTGCTCTTCGACAAGAATGGCCAGGAGCAGTGGGTGACCGTCACCAGTGACCTGCCGGCGAACGCCGCCGGCGGCCAAATGGGCGCGAGCCCGGGACAGGGCGGCAACTGGGCTGCCTACGTTGAGAAGGCCCTCGCGCAGGTCTACACCGAGGACGACAACCGTGATGGCACCGCCGAAGGGGCTCCGCCGGACGCAGCCCACGAGCCCGGCAATTACCGGGCCATCGAAGGCAACTGGGGGCCGGATGCCTTCCAGTACCTGGCGGGGCCGGACGTGGAACGGACCAGCGACGCCGGCGTCCTGTGGGATGCAGCCGATGACGGCCGTCCTTCCCTGGTGACCACACGCGGCGAAACCCCGGAGGGCGCACCTCCGGGATACCATGCCGGCCACGCCTACTTTGTTACCGGAACCGACGGACGGGGAAATATCATCCTGCAGAATCCCTGGGGGCCGCACGAGCCCACCATGACTATTTCCAGGGACGAGTTCAGCCGGCTCTTTAGCGATGCGACGGTGGCGCGGTGACATCCCGGCATTGGCGGCGCGACATCGTGTGCGGGCTGTTGCCAGCAGCCCTGCTCCTCACGTCCTGTGCCGCCGCCTCCACAGACTCCGCACGCCAAGAAACCACGAAGGAACCCACCATGTCTGCCAACGCCAGTTGCACGAAAGACGGAGCGTACCGGATCATTCCGTCCGCCAACGGCTCTTTTCCCCTGCTCCCGGCCTCCCCGCTGGGAGCAGACTCAACGCCGCGGGTCCGGCTTTCCAGCACCCACCTGCGCGCTATCCCGCCAACAGTCGACGTGTCAGTGGCCCTGTCCGGCCCGGGAGAACCGGGCACCCAGGAATTCCGTGGACTGGAGATCGGCCACGAAGCCACGTTCGGCGGCTACACGATCAGGATCACCTCGATCTGCGACAGGGAAGCCCTCTTCGACCTCGTCAGCCAACCGGACTAGCAGACCCTCGGGAGGGCAGCCCCAGGCGGGCCACGGCTTCCTCGCGCATCTCCACCTTGCGGATCTTCCCGGAGACTGTCATGGGGAAGCTTTCGCGGACGTCGACGTACCGGGGCACCTTGTAATGCGCCAGCTTCCCGCGGCAATACTCCGCAAGTGAGGCAGCATCCACCGGTTCCGCACCTGGCTTGAGGATAACGCAGGCCATCAGCTCCTCGCCGTAGCGGGCGTCCGGAACGCCGATCACCTGCACGTCCTGGATGGCGGGATGGGTGTACAGGAACTCCTCGATCTCCCGCGGGTAGACGTTTTCGCCGCCACGGATCACCATGTCCTTGATCCGGCCCTCGATCACCAGATAGCCGTCCTCATCCATCCGCGCCAGGTCACCGGTGTGCATCCAGCCTTCGGCGTCGATGGCTTCTGCGGTTTTGTCCGGCTGGCCCCAGTAACCCTGCATCACCGCGTAGCCGCGGGTGCACAGCTCGCCGATCTCGCCGCGCTCCAGGACGTCCCCGGAACCGGGGTCAACAACCTGGCTTTCCAGCCGCGGCATGGTGCGCCCCACGCTCTCGGTCCGCTGTTGCAGGGTGTCACCGTTCCGGGTCATGGTGGACACGGGCGACGTCTCGGTCATGCCGTAGCAGATGGCCACATCCTTCATGTTCATCTCGGAAATAACCCGGTTCATCACCTCGATGGGGCACAGCGACCCGGCCATCACCCCTGTACGGAGCGTGGAAAGATCGTAGGAGGCAAAGTCCGGCAGCGCCAGCTCGGCGATGAACATGGTGGGCACGCCATACAGTGACGTGCCGCCGAAGTCCTGGACCGCCTCCAGCGCTGCCGCCGGGCTAAACCCGCGGCCGGGGATGATCGAGGCCGAACCGTGGCTGAGCGCGGCCAGGTTGCCGATCACCATCCCGAAGCAGTGGTAGAACGGCACCGGAATGACCACCCTGTCCTGCTCCGTATAGCCCAGCAGTTCGCCGATCGAGAAGCCGTTGTTCAGGATGTTGTGGTGGGTCAGCGTGGCGCCTTTGGGAAAGCCGGTGGTTCCGGAGGTGTACTGCAAATTGATGGGATCGTGCGGGTCCAGTTCCGCCATCCGTTCCTTCAGTACTGAATGTCCGACGGCGTCGGCCCGCTTGAGCAGCTCGGCGTACGTCAGCTCTGCCTCACCCCGGGGGTCGCCGACGTCGAGCCCCTCCAGTCCGGGATCCGGCAGGAACACCAGCTCCTGCAGGTCCGGGCAGCCGGCGAGGGCCTGGCGCGCCATCGCCACGTAATCGCTGTTCCGGTCCGACGGCGCGGTAACAAGCATCCGCATGCCGTGCTGCTTCACCACGAATTCCAGTTCGTGGCTGCGGTAGGCCGGGTTGACGTTCACCAGGATGGCGCCCGCCTTGGCGGTGGCGTACTGCAGGAGGGTCCATTCGGCGCAGTTCGGGCTCCAGATGCCCACCCTCTCCCCCTTCGCGACGCCCGAGGCGAGAAGCGCCCGCGCGAGGCGGTCGACGTCGTCGTTCATTTTGGTGTAGCTCCAGCGGCGGGCGTCCCCGCCCGGAACCGCCGCGGCCTCGATCAGCGCATCGTGGAAGGGAAACCTGGCCGCCACCCGCTCGAAGTTCTGGCCGATGGTTTCCTCAAGGAGCGGAACGTCAGTGTCCCCGGCTGTGTAAGCACGCATGGTGGCACGCTACCAACTGGCCCCGGGCAAGGAAAGCAAACAGGACGTCCACAGCCCGGTATTGTGAAATCCATGAGTGCACCCATCGACCTGCAGGCAACGTTCATCCCCAACGACGGCGAGTTCTTCCGTGTGAAGCTCGCCCTGGAAATCGCCATCGATGAGGTGGTGAACGAGCCCGGCTGCATCCGCTATGAGCTGACCGAGGCCACCGAGGAGAAGCTGGTCCTGACCGAACAGTGGGCATCCGAAGAGGACCTGGCGAAGCACTCCAAGGGCATCGCGGTGCAGGACCTGAACGAATCGCTGAGCGCGCTGCTGGCCGAGCCCATCAAGGTGGAACGCCTTTAGTCCCTTAAACACCGGTTGCTCCGTAACTGTCGTTTTGAACCCTCAAAAAGACAGTTACGGAGCAATCGATGGTTAAGGAGCGGTTAGGCGTCCGGGATCTGTGTGCCGTCCTGGGGACCGGACGTGCCGGCGGCGGCCGCGGCTTCTGCCCGCGAGCGCGCCACGTGGGCGTGGACTTCATCCATGTCCAGTGCCTTGACGGCGTCCACAACCTGCTCGAGCTGCTGGGCGTTCAGCGCGCCGGGCTGGGAGAAGACCAGGACTTTTTCGCGGAAGGCCATCAGCGTGGGGATGGACGTGATGCCTGCCTCGGCGGCGAGCTGCTGCTCGGCCTCGGTGTCCACCTTCGTGAACAGGACATCGGAGTGCTTCTCCGACACGGCACTGTAGGTGGGCCCGAACTGCTTGCAGGGACCGCACCATTCGGCCCAGAAGTCCACCAGGACAATGTCGTTGCCTTCGATGGTCGATGCGAACTGTTCACCTGTGATGTCTACGGTTGCCATGCCTTCAACGGTACGCGACATATGCCGGCCACGGGCGCCCTGTTCGCTCCCCGCGTCATCGGGAATAGACGCGGCGCGCCCGTGTACACCGGGCAGGGGGAGGCCTAACGTAGGGGTCAACAGCTGCTGAGTGCCGGACACAGGAGGGTTTATGCCCCAGGCTATCTCCACCCGGTCCCTGACGAAGAAATTCGGCCGCCGCGAAGTGCTGCACGGGGTGGATTTCAGCGTCGAGACGGGGTCCGTCTTCGGGGTCATCGGGCCCAACGGCGCGGGCAAGACCACCACCATGCGGTGCCTGCTGGACATCATCCGCCCCACGTCCGGGGAGGTCCGGGTCCTGGGTGAGGATCCGCGGCTGGGCGGCCCGGAGCTCCGGCGCAGGATCGGCTACCTGCCTGGAGAGCTGTTCCTGGAGGGCCGAGTCACCGGCCGCAAGCTCCTGTCCCATTACGAGGCCATCAGTGGCCCTGTGCCGCCGGGCCGGATTGATGCCCTCGCGGAACGGCTGGGGCTTGACCTGGACAGGCACACCCGCAAGCTGTCCAAAGGCAACAAACAGAAACTGGGCCTGGTGCAGGCGTTTATGCATGAGCCCGAACTGCTGGTCCTTGATGAGCCCACCAGCGGCCTGGACCCGCTTATCCAGCAGGAATTCCATGCCATGGTCCGCGAAGCGCGGCTGAAGGGGCAGACCATTTTCCTCAGCTCCCATGTCCTCAGCGAGGTTCAGCAGACCGCGGACACCGTGGCCATTCTCCGTGACGGCAGGATCATCGCCGTCGAATCCGTCAGCGGGTTGCGCGAAGGTGCGGTGCGGCACCTTCGGTTCACGGCGGACGGGATCACAGCGCACGACGCCGGCGCGCTGCTGGGGACGGTGCCCGGCGTCGGGAATGTCACGGTGCTGGAGTCCAACGGCACCGTGACGCTGTCAGCCACCCTCGAGGGGGCCATCCAGCCGCTGGTCCGAACCCTGGGCACGCTGCGGCTGAAGGACCTCGTCCTGGAGGAGCCAGACCTGGAAGAGTCCGTGCTGCAGATGTATTCCGGTCCAGCGGATCCACCCCGGAGGGAGGCGGCCACATGAGCACCACGCTGCCGCTGTTCCGCCGCGCGTTCTTTGACAGTTGGCGCTCCACCCTCGCATGGGCTGCCGGGCTGGCCGGAGCCACCTTCCTCTATCTGCCGCTGTACCCGTCCATCGGTGGCAGCGCCCAGATGCAGGACATGATCGACGCCCTCCCGCCGGAGATGGTGCGGGCGCTGAACTATGACCAGATTGCCACCGGCCCCGGCTACACCCAGGCCACGCTCTTCGGCCTGATCGGGTTCCTGCTGATGACCATCGCCTCCGTAGGATGGGGCGCTGCAGCGGTGGGCGGCGACGAGGAATCCGGCCAGCTGGAGCTCACCCTCGCCCACGGGGTCACCCGCGTGCAGGTGGTCCTGGAGCGCGCACTGTCCCTCGTCCTCCGGGTGGTCCTGCTCGCTGCCCTTGTCTTTGTGCTGGTCCGGGCGCTGAATGAATCAGCCCGGCTGGAGATCATGCCGGAGAACCTTTTCGGGGCGGCGGTACTGTTCGCCGGGCTGGCGCTGCTGACCGGAACCGCAGCCCTGTGCGGGGGTGCGGTGTCCGGCCGGCGGACCTACGGGCTGGCGGCCGGTGCAGCGGTGGGTGTTGTGGGCTACGTCTTTAATGCCGTCGGCCGGCAGAGCCCGGACGTCGAGTGGCTGCTCAACCTGAGCCCCTACCACTGGGCCTATGGGAACGTGCCGGTGGCCAACGGAGCGGACTGGGCCGCGGCCGGCTGGATCTGGGGTATCTCGGCCGTTTTGGTGGCCGTGGCCGCATTCGCCGTCAGCAGGCGGGACGTCGGCACGTAAGCGGCGCCCGGGCGGGTCTGGCTGCCCCGCTCAACCCCCGGAAGGGTCAGGCCGGAACGTCCCACAGGTGCGGAGCGGCGCTCCGGCTGCCCGGCAGCGCATTGGTCTCACGCCATTCATGGATCCACTCCGGCAGCACCAGGTCTGCGGGTGGCTGGCCGAACTCGCGCAGGATCTCCTCCTGGCTGACGGGTTTGCCTTTGCTGACCAGGCGGGTGGCGATGTAGGCACGCGCGTAGATTTCGCCGTCGGCCACCATGCGCTGCTCGAAATAGATCGCCTTGGCGTCCAGGCCGATGATCCTCGTGTCAATGGTGTACCGCTGCCACAGCTGCAGGGACTTCCGGAAAGCGATGGTTTCCCCCGCCGCCACCGGACTCCAGCCTCGCCGGCGCATCCTCTTCCACACACCGCTGCGGACCATCAGGTCAAACCGGCCCAGGTCCATGAGGGAGAAGTACATGCCGTTGTTCACGTGCATGGCGATGTCGATGTCGGTAGGCAGGACACGCAGCGGCACCGAGGCCGCGTCCCAGATAGTCAGGGCCGAACGGCGGGCGGAGGTGAACAGCATCAGGAGGGTGCGCAGGAGCAGGTGCATTCCCCAATGTTACCCACGAGTAACATGGTGGCAAATCCGCAGCCCCGGCGCCGGAGTAGGTAGTGGCCCCAAATGGTGAGTAGGAACCCCGGGTTGGGCCCAGTGTTCCGCGGAAATATTAGGGTAACCCCTACTCGTGCCCTGCCGGTGCCCGCTTCCTAGACTCGTAATTCCTAGGGCCGAACAAAGTTGCCGGCGCATCCTCCAATGCTGGGGTGGGTGATGCCGCTTCATTGCGGAGCTTCCGTATCCTCCGGGACTGCGGGCGCCTCCCATCGTGCGCTGTACGGTGCTGGCCACAGGCCGGAACTACAGCGCATCACACCTCGATCCGTCCTGCACCCGATGACTGGCTCCGCCTTCGTCGCCGTGTGCCGGGCCGACCCTCGATGGGCCACCCATGAACCAGCTGACCGTGACCAATTCCGAACCACCCAGCCGAAATTTCGAAACAGACATCCCCCGGGCAGACCTCACGCCAGGCCGTAAACCGGTCAACAACAAGTTGTGGGCAGGCATGGCCAGTGCCGTGGTGGTGGCCTCCGTCAGCATTGCCACGCTGACAGGACCCGCCGTCGCACCGCAGGTGACACCCGCTCCGGCTGGGGCAATGACGACGGCGGACGCACCGGCGGCGCGTGTCATCCGGCCGCTTCTCCCCACACCACTGGACGAGCCCGCCACCGGGGCAGCGGAACCGGGCCCCGCCTCGGTACCGGCGCAAGCGGCCGCTCCCGTGGAGGCGCCTCCCCCGCCGCCGCCCCCGCCGGCCCCGGAGGCCGCGCCGGCCCCGGACACGAACCTCTACACCGTGGTCCCCGGAGACACGGTGGGCGCCATTGCCGCCCGGTTTGGCGTGGATATGAATGCCATGCTTGCCGCCAACGGCCTGGGCGGCTACAGCATCATCGTTCCCGGCCAAACGCTGAAGCTCACCGGACCCCCGGTGGCGGTTTCGGCACCCGCCCCGGCGCCGGCTCCGGCCAGGGCTGTGGCTGCTGCACCGGCGGCGGCACCAGCCCCTGCACCTGCAGCTGTGGTCTCGGCGGCCCCGGCTGTCCGGACCATTTATGTGGCGGGTGCCGGCGGACAGTCCCTGCTTGACGCCTGCATCGGGCCGATCCATTACACGCCGAACGACGGCTATTCGCTCTTCATCACGGAGCACGATTTCTGTGGCGGGTGGGCGCGTTTCTCGGGCATCGCTGTGGGCGAAACCGTCAGCATCCCGGGTTACGGGACGTACACGGCGACGGCACGGGGCCAGGTACCCAACCCCGGCACCACCAATGACGTCATCCGGGTTTTCGGCGGGTTCCCCCGGGCCATCCTGCAGACCTGCATCCCGGGCACCAACCAGATGCTGCTCATCGCCCTGAACTGACACAACGGCTTCGGCCGGCCCAAAATTTGTCCGCGGTTCCCGGCCTTCAAGGCAACGGGACCGCGGACAATGTCATGCTGGAACTCTCTGCGGGACCTGGTGCTCAGGCCGGCATGTGGTGGCGCTCGGAAATGTGCTCCACCAGTTCACCCACCCGCTCCTCGCTGTAGTTGCGCGCAATGTCGCCCTGGCTGATGATGCCAACCAGCCTGTGGTCCGCGATGACCGGGAGCCGCCGGATCTGATGCTGTTCCATGATGCCGATGGCATCATCAACACTTGCATCAGCGTCCACCCAATGGGGCTTGCCGGAGGCGAGTTCGCGGGCCATCATCTCACGGGGATTGCGGCCTGCGGCGACGCACTTGAGCACAATGTCGCGGTCGGTGATCATGCCCTTCAACTTGCCGTCATCACCACAGATCGGCAATGATCCGCAATCCAGGTCCATCATCATCCGTGCGGCATCTTCGAGTGTCTGGTCTTCCTTGATACACCGCGCGTCCGTTGTCATGAATTCACGTACTGCACTCATCGGATCTCCTTCATCGATTGGTGTATCGACGCAAGGCATCGGGGCACGTGCGCCGATGCTGCCAGCCTACGCCGGGCCCTGCGCACCTGTCGACGACGGTTTCTCCCCTGATTTTCGGCCCTCCCGGCACGCCCTTCCGGCCACGAAAAAGCCCCCGGAACCTGGTGGTTCCGGAGGCTTTTCCAAGGGTGGCAGATGAGGGATTCGAACCCCCGTAGGCGTTGCCAGCTGATTTACAGTCAGCCCCCTTTGGCCGCTCGGGTAATCTGCCGAACTTCAAAAGAAGTACCCGCTGATGCAGTCTGTGGACCGTCCGTTTCCGGGCCGTTCCGCTTCCAGTAACCGCGGGCAAGACAACTTTACAGAACTTCTGCCGAAGAATCGAATCGAGGCCGTACGCCGCCCCACCGGGCCGCAAATTCCCCGGAATTCCGCGGAAAAGAGGCTGTCAGGCCTCGCCGAGAATCTGTCCGGCCAGCCGGGCCTGGAACTTCACGGCCTGTTCCTCGGTGATTTGGTTCAGCTGGACGGCCCGCCGCAGGTCTTCGCTGACCCCATCCATGCGGGCGGAGGCATCCAGGACCGGGCTGAAGATGATGGAGCCGGCCAGGGCTGCTGCCGCGACGGAGGTGGCGGCGGTGGCAACTGCTCCGGCGGCTGCTGCGGTTGTTCGGGTGACGTAACGGACGGCGTTGTGCTGCATTGCTCCCCTTTCGTGCTTCTTCCAACACGTTCAACTCTCACCTGCCCGGCTTCGTTCCCGCAGTGTGTCCGCTATGAGGAAACTGTGAATCGCAACCTTCCGGCGCCGCAGTATCGCCAGGGCCGATCCGTATTAGGCTGGAATGCAGAGATCCACGCCCTGCAGAGGTATTTCAGGGCCCCACCACCACAAGGAGAGTCATGGCAGGCGAGTCAACGTTCGACGTCGTAAGCAAAGTGGACAAGCAGGAAGTGGCCAATGCGCTGAACCAGGCGCAGAAGGAACTGACCCAGCGCTACGACTTCAAGGGCGTAGGCGCCGAAGTCGACTTCAGCGGCGAGAAGATCCTGATGAAGGCGAACTCGGAAGAACGCGTCCTGGCCGTGCTGGACGTCCTCCAGTCCAAGCTGATCCGCCGCGGCATCTCGCTGAAGTCCCTGGACACCGGCGAGCCGTTCGCGTCCGGCAAGGACTTCCGGCTCGAAGCCACCATCAAGGAAGGCATCGCCCAGGACCTGGCCAAGAAGATCAACAAGATCATCCGCGACGAAGCCCCCAAGTCGGTCAAGTCCCAGATCCAGGGCGACGAACTCCGTGTCACGTCCAAGTCCCGCGATGACCTGCAGGCCACCATGGCCCTGCTGAAGGACTTCGACGAGGCCGATCTGCAGTTCGTCAACTTCCGCAGCTAGGCCGGCCCCGCCGTCGCCTTCGACGCGCACAAACCATAGCGACACGCAGAAAGGCTGGCGCACCCGAAATATCGGGTGCGCCAGCCTTTCTTCGCGTCACAGGGTAATTTGCGCGTCGCGGGGTAGTTTGCGGTCACCAGGAAGCGGACGACGGCGGCGCCCGGCTTCTCCGGCACGCGTCAGTTCAGTGGCCGGCCGGCAATCCGTTCCAGCCGGGCAATCCGGTCCTTCATGGGCGGGTGCGTGGCAAACAGCTTGGTCATGGCCCCGCCGCGGAACGGGTTGGCGATCATCAGGTGCGAGGTGTTGACCAGCTTCTGGTCCTGCGGGAGCGGCGCGATCCGCACCCCCTGCTCGATCTTGCGCAGGGCTGAGGCGAGCGCCAGCGGATCGCCAGTGAGCTGCGAACCGTCCTCGTCGGCGTCGTACTCGCGGGTCCGGGAGATGGCGAGCTGGATCAGCGAAGCGGCAAACGGTGCCAGCAGCGCCATGGCGATCATGGCCAGCGGGTTGGAGTTGCGCCTGTCGCCGCCGAAGAACAGCAGCATCTGGCCCACCGACGTGATGACCCCGGCAACGGCAGCCGCCACGGAGGAGGTGAGGATGTCCCGGTTGTACACGTGCATCAGCTCGTGCCCCAGGACCCCACGGAGCTCCCGGGCGTCGAGCAACTGGAGGATGCCCTCGGTGCAGCAGACGGCCGCGTTCTGGGGATTCCGGCCGGTGGCGAACGCGTTCGGGTTCATGGTGGGCGAGAGGTAGATCCGCGGCATCGGCTGGTTGGCCCGGACCGAGAGCTCACGCACAATCTGGTACAGCTGCGGCGCCTGGGCCTCCGTGACGGGGTAGGCCGCCATCGAGCGGATGGCGATCTTGTCGCTGTTCCAATACCCATAGGCCGTGGTGGCCACACCCACGAGCGCCATGATCCAGATGGGCGCCGCGCTGCGGGTGTTCAGCCCGATCAGGCCACCCAGCCCCAGGAGCACCGCCCACAGCGCACCGAACAGCGCTGCGGTTTTTAGTCCGTTGTAATGCTTGTGCACGTCCACTCCTCCACGTCGCGCCACCTGGGCCGCGGAACGCAGGCCCTACGGCAGCGGGTTATGGGCATCATACTTCCAGAAACCCGGCTGCAGCTGGGCGGCCAACCAGGCCACCGCCACGCACAACGCCCCGCCCAGGAGCAGGACCCAGCCCTCACTCAAAATCTTAGTCCCGCCGCCCGCCAGCAGGTCCCCCACGCGGGGCCCGCCGGCCACCACCACAATGAACACACCCTGGAGCCGGCCCCGAAGGTGGTCCGGCGCGGCTGCCTGCAGGATGGTGTTGCGGAAGACGGCGCTGATGGAGTCCGCAATTCCTGCCAGGGCACAGCACGCAGCCGCCGGAATCAGCCACAGGGTGGCCCCGCCGTCGTCCGTCCGGCCCGCCAGGAGCACCACTACACCGAAGCCCGCAATCGACGCGCCCCAGCCCATCACCGACCACACCACCGCACTTCCCTGCCGCCGGACCCGGCCCAGCGGTCCGGAGAAGAGGCCGGCCAGGAATGCGCCCACTGCCGTGGAGGCCAGCAGGACGCCCACGGTGGCTTCGCCGCCACCGATCATCAGCGCACCAATGGCGGGCATCAGCGCCCGCGGCTGGGCCAGGATCATGGCGATGAGGTCGATGATGAACGTCATCCGCAGGTTGGGCCGGGTGCCCAGGAAGCGGAAACCCTCGATCACGGACCGGACGCCTGCCCGTCCGGCGGTCCCCGAAGGCGGCATGGACGGCAGCCGAAAGACGGCCCACAGCACAAACACAAAGCAGATGAAGTCGATGGTGTAGGTCCAGCCGAAGCCCACCAGTGCCACCAGCACACCGGCCAGCAGCGGCCCCACGGTCATGGCCAGCCCGAAGGACATCATGCTGAGCGCGTTGGCGGCCGGGAGGAGTTCCTTGCGGATGAGCTTGGGAATGATGGCGCTGCGGGCCGGCTGGTTGATGGACTGGGCCCCGCTCTGCAGCGCCACCAGGGAGTAGAGCACCCAGACGTTCCCCAGGGCAAGCCATGACTGGAGCGCGATCAGGCCGGTGGTCAGCCACAGCACCGACGTGGCCAGCAGCGCCACGGTGCGGCGGTTGTGGGAGTCTGCAATGGAGCCGCCCAGCAGCCCGCCGAATACCAGGGGCACCAGCGCGAAGACGCCCAGCAGCCCCACGTAGAAACTGTCCTGTGTGAGCCGGTAGACCTCCAGGCTGACCGCCACCAGCGTGAGCTGGCTGCCCACCGCCGCTACCGCCGAACCCAGCCAGAGCCGGCGGAAAGCGGGGCTCTCCCGGAGCGGTGTGATGTCGGCCAGTAATCTCCCCACCCCGCAACCCTAATGGTGACTTCCCGGTCCGGATGTCCCACACGCTTGGTATTCTCAGGCGGGGAAGGGAGTTAGCCAATGAATCTGTCCAGGCGCCTTCTTTACGCATCAGAGATCTGGGAGATTGCCCGGCCCCGCACCGCGCTGACCGCAGGACATCTGCTCATCCGGCTGACCAACCCCGCCATCGCCTTCGACCTCCACTCCGCCACCGACTGGCTCCTGTGCCACAACGCCGCCCGGCACGCCCTTGCCCATGTGCTCGGGGCCACGCGCTGCACAGTGCTTTTTGCCCACCAGTGGCACCCCATTGGTGCGGCCATTGGCGAGCCGGAGGTGGAGTCCTCCACACCCACGTTCCATCTGTTCGGCCGCTGGGACGGCGAGACGGCCACCCCGGGCGAACAGCTGCTGCTTCCCACCCAGCGCAGGGTACCGGTGGCACCCGAAAAGCTTGCAGCGTACGACGACGGCCTGCGCACCGCCCTGCGCCGCTCAGCCGTGGAGCGTGCGGAGGCTCAGCGTGCGGAGGATGAGCGCACGGCACGCGCGAGAGTGCACTTCGCGGCAGTGCTGACCGACGATACTGCCGCGAAGTGCACTCTCGACGGGCAGGCCCCGGAGTCCGTCCCGCTGACGGACCGCCCGCTGCCCGGGATTTCTGCGACCCCGCCCCCAGCGAAAGCAGGCCGGCACCACACAGTGCTGTCTCCGGCGTCGGACGGGCCGCTGGCTCCGGGGCATTTGCTGGCGATCGCGGCCGTCCTCCAGGGCCTGACGGAACGCCGCGGCGTCACTGGCCTGAGCTGCCTGGTGCCCGACCCGGGCCATGGGCGGCTTGAAGTCCATGTCCTGGGCAGGTCTGCCGGAGAGTCGGTCAACCCCCTGCAGGACTTCCTCGCGTTACCCAATGTTAGCCAAGCCTTATTGTGATGAACTCATAATAAGTGTTTGAATAGAGGCATGACGGAACACTTTGGCGGACACGATGCCTGGGCTGCCGCCCTGCGCGCCCACGGCCGCCGCGTAACCAAGCAGCGGCTCGCCGTGCTGGCCGCCGTCGAACACCACCCGCATTCACCGGCGGAAAGCATCCTGGCCGCCGCCCGTGCCGAGCTCCCGGAGCTCACCGCACAGTCCGTCTACGTGGTCCTGGGCGACCTCACGGACCTGCACATGCTGCGCCGCTTCGAGCCGCCGCACTCGCCAGCCCTGTACGAGACCCGCGTAGGCGACAACCACCACCACGCCATCTGCATCAGCTGCGGCCGCGTGGAGGACGTGGAATGCGCCGTCGGGCACGCACCCTGCCTCACCCCGCACTGGGATGAGAACTCCAGGCCCATGACCATCCAGATCGCCGATGTGATGTACCAGGGCATCTGCCAGGACTGCCAGCAGTCTCAACAACTTCCCTCTGAACGTAACCAAGAAATCGAGAAATAGGAGAACAATGACTGCCATTTCAACCACCCAGTCAGGTGCCCCCGTCACGTCCGACGCGCACTCCCAGTCAGTTGGTGCCGACGGTGCCATCATCCTGACTGACCACTACCTGATCGAGAAGCTCGCCCAGTTCAACCGCGAGCGCGTGCCGGAGCGTGTGGTGCACGCCAAGGGCGGCGGCGCCTTCGGTACGTTCAAGACCACCTCGGACGTCTCCAAGTACACCAAGGCAGCCTTCCTGCAGCCCGGCGTCGAGACGGACATGCTGATCCGCTTCTCCTCGGTTGCCGGCGAAAACGGCTCCCCCGACACCTGGCGCGATCCCCGCGGCTTCGCCGTCAAGTTCTACACCACCGAGGGCAACTATGACCTCGTGGGCAACAACACCCCCGTCTTCTTCATCCGCGACGGCATCAAGTTCCCGGACTTCATCCACTCCCAGAAGCGCCTCCCGGGCACCCACCTGCGCGACGCCGACATGCAGTGGGACTTCTGGACCCTGTCCCCCGAGTCCGCACACCAGGTCACCTGGCTCATGGGCGACCGCGGCCTGCCGGCTTCCTGGCGTGAAATGCAGGGCTACGGCTCGCACACCTACCAGTGGATCAACGCCGAGGGCGAGCGCTTCTGGGTCAAGTACCACTTCAAGTCCAACCAGGGCGTCAAGTCCATCACGGGCGACCGCGCCGAAGAACTGGCCGGCTCGGATGCGGACTTCTACATCCGCGACCTGCAGGAAAACATTGCCGCCGGCAACTTCCCGTCCTGGGAACTGCACGTCCAGGTCATGCCCTACGAGGAGGCAAAGACCTACCGCTTCAACCCGTTCGACCTCACCAAGGTGTGGCCGCACTCTGACTACCCGCTGATCCACGTGGGCACCATGGAGCTGAACAAGAACCCGGAGAACTACTTCGCGCAGATCGAGCAGGCCACCTTCGCGCCGTCGAACTTCGTGCCGGGCATCGCCGCCTCGCCGGACAAGATGCTGCAGGCCCGCATCTTCTCCTACGCCGACGCACACCGCTACCGCGTGGGCACCAACCACGCCCAGATCCCGGTGAACCAGCCCAAGAGCCAGGTCAACAACTACAGCCAGGACGGCGCCGGACGTTACCTCTTCAACGCCCCGTCCGTTCCGGTCTACGCACCGAACTCCGTGGGCGGCCCCGCTGCTGTTGAGCCGGCTTCCCCTGCCGGCGGCTGGGAGAACGACGGCGAGCTGACGCTGTCCGCGCACTCCCTGCACGCCGAGGATGGCGACTTCGTCCAGGCCGGCACGCTGTACCGCGAAGTCTTCGACGACGGCGCCAAGGCCCGCCTGCTCGAGACCATCACCGGTGCCGTGGGCGGCGTGAAGACCCCCGAGATCAAGGAACGCGCCATCCAGTACTGGACCAACGTCGACGCCGAACTCGGCGCCAAGCTGCGCGCCAACCTGGGCGCCGGCGCTGTTGATTCAGACGCTGAGTCTGCCAACAAGATCGGCTAGTCAGCCCTCTTGAGGCCTCGGGCCACAATGCGAAACACCCCGCCACGATTCTGTCGTGGCGGGGTGTTTCGTTTCTGCTTCGTCCCTAGGCGACGTCGGCGCCCGCCGATGCCGGGCGGTGGCCTTTCTTGGCGATCTGGATCTGTTCATAGACGTGGTGCCGAAGTTCGGTGAACCTCGGCAGGGCCCGCGTATTGAGCTGGTCGCGCTGTTCCGGCAGGTCGATGACGATGTCCTCCTGGACCACTGTGGGCGAGGACGACAGGATGATGACCCGTTCGCCGAGGTAGACGGATTCGTCGATGTCATGGGTCACGAACAGCACGGTGATCCCCAGCTTCTTCCACACGGTGCGGATCAGGTCCTCCAGGTCCGCACGGGTCTGCGCGTCCACGGCGGCAAACGGCTCGTCCATCAGAAGTACTTCGGGCTGGTACGCGATGGCGCGGGCGATTGCCACGCGCTGCTGCATGCCGCCGGACAGCTGCCACGGGTAGGAGCGTGGCACGTGGGACAGGCCTACGGCCTCAAGGGCGTCATCCACGAGCCTGTCGCGTTCGCCCTTGGGCACCCCCTGGTTCTTCAGCGGTAGGTCCACATTTTCCCGGACCCTCATCCAGGGAAACAGGGACCGGCCGTATTCCTGGAAGACCACGGCCATCTTTTTCGGTGGCCCGGACACACGTTTGCCGTCCAGGAGGACTTCCCCTTCGGTGGGGGCCATGAGGCCGGAGATGCACTTCAGGAGCGTGGTCTTGCCGGAACCGGAGGGTCCCACCAGGCAGGCCAGCTCGCCGGCCCGCAGGTCAAAGGTCAGGTTGCGCACGGCTTCGACGTCGCCGCCGTCGGTCTGGTACACCTTCTTCAGGCGTCTAACGGAGAGCATCGCTGCCGGCTTCCCCGACGGGGATGCGGTTGTGTCAGGCTGCATTTTCTACCTCTTTCTGGCCGTGGTACCAGCGCAGGATGTTCCGCTCGGCCCACTGGAAGATGAAGGACATGGCCACACCCAGCAGGCCCAGCACCACGATCCCGGACCACATTTCCGGAATGGCGAAGGACCGCTGGAACTGGACGATGGTGAAGCCAAGCCCTGAGGACGAGGCGAACATTTCGGAGATGACCATCAGGATCAGCCCCAGGGACAGGGACTGGCGCACGCCGGCCATGATCTGCGGGCTGGCTGACGGCAGCACCAGGTACCGGACCCGGGCCCAGCCGTCGATGCCGTAAGTGTGGGCCGAATCCGAGAGGACCCCGTCCACGGCGCGGACGCCTTCGATCGTGTTCAGCAGGACCGGCCAGACGCAGCCGGAGATGATGACAGCCACCTTCATGCCGTCCGTGATGCCCATCAGCAGGATCAGCACCGGCACCAGAACGGGCGGCGGAATGGCACGGAAGAATTCCAGCGTGGGTTCCAGCAGTGCCCGCAGCCATCTGACCGATCCAATGAGGACCCCGCCCACCACGCCGATCACGATGGCCGCGACAACACCGACCAGGAGCCTGCCGATGCTGGGCAGCACGTCCGAGAAGAACCGCGGACCGAACCAGACCTCACCGAATTTCGCGGCGAGCGTGGCCGGGGTGGGAACAAAGAAGTTGACCGCGCCGAGTGTGGAGGCCCACCAGGCCAGCACCAACAGGACAGGCAGGGCCAGGATGTAGCCGAGGGTCTTCAGGGCTTTCATACGATCACCTCCGAACGGACCGAGGAGTGCCAGGACAGCGTCTTCCTTTCGATGAATCGCATGAGGATGTTGATCAGCACGCCGATCAGGCCGGTGGCAAGCACCAGGGCATACATGCCCGAGATGGCGCCGCCGGACTGGGCGAGGGCGATTTCATGGCCCAGGCCCGGCGAGCCAATCACCAGTTCCGCCGTGATGGCCAGCACCAGTGCAACCGTGGCCGCCAGCCGGACTCCGGTCATCAGGTACGGCAGGGCGGTGGGGAATACGACGTACCGGATCCGCGCCATCCTGCCCAGCCCGTACGTCTTGGCGGTGTTGTTGGCCACCATGTCGATATCCGCCACCCCGTAGAGGACCTGGATCAGCACCTGCCAGAAGGCGGCGTAGGTGATCAGCATGAGGGACGATTCGATCTTCACGCCAAAGAGCAGCACTGCGAGCGGAATCAGCGCCACCGAGGGGATGGGGCGCAGGAACTCCACCGTGGAGTTGGTGGCTTTGCGCAGGAAGTCGCTTGAGCCGATAACGAAACCCAGGACCACGGCCAGGACGACGGCGATGATCAGCCCCAGGAACCAGGCCGTCATGGTCTCTCCCACCGCCACCCAGAATGCGGTCAGGCCGAAATCCCGTGCCAGCGCCACCATGACCTCGCTGGCCGGCGGCAGGAAGCGTTCATTGACAATGCCGAGCCGGGGAATGAGTTCCCACGTGCCCAGGAATCCCAGGATCCCCGCGAGCCCGAGCAGTTGCTTGACGGGCACTTTGCGGACGGACCGGCGGTCCCGTCCCACGCTGGGGACGGGACCGCCGGAGGAAAGAGCGTCTGCACTCACGGGAGCAGGTCGCCTGCGCTCGGGGACTTGGCCAGCGTGCCGTACTTGGCTGCGGCGTCGCCGAGGGTCTTGAACGCATCCTTGTTGAATTCCACGCGGTAGCGCGGCAGGATCATCTTGGCGCGGGTGGCTTCGTCAATTTTGGTGTAGGTGCCCACGATGTCCCTGACCTCCTGCGGGTGCTCCTGGGCGTACTCAAGTGACTTGTTCATGGCACGGGTGAACTTCGCGGTCAGATCGGCCTTGCCCTTGATGGTGTCCGACTTCGTGAAGTAGCCGGCGATGTCCAGTTCGGGGCTCATTTCGACGAAGTTCGACGAGACGATGGTGCCGCCCTCGGACACGGCCTTGGACAGGAAAGGCTCCAGGATCCACGCCGCGTCCACCTGCTTGTTGGCCAGTGCCGCCGGGGCGTCGGGGAATGCCACCTCCACGAACTTCACGCTGGCGGGATCGCCACCGTCCTTTTCGATGATGGACTTGATGGTGGTGTCCCCGATGTTGGAGAGGTTGTTGACCGACACTGTTTTGCCTGCGAGGTCCTTCGGGGCCTTGATCGGCGAGCCCGCCGGGACCACCACGCCGCCGATGTCCTTGCCCTTTTCACCGGTGGTGGATGCGCCGTTGGCGACGAACTTGAGGTCCAGCCCCTTGTCCTTGGCCACCATCACGGAGATGAGGTTGGAGAACGCAAAGTCGAAGCTGCCGCTGACCACACCGGGGACAATGGCGGCGCCGCCGGTGGCCGTCTGGATGTCCAGCTGCAGCCCCTCGTCCTTGAAGAAGCCCTGCTTGTCCCCCAGATAGATGGGCGCGCAGTCGACGATGGGGATGACTCCGACGCTGACTTTCGTCAGTTCCGAGCTTCCGGCTCCGGCAGTGGACGTTCCCCCGCCGGGGGAACTCGGTGAACCGGATCCGCAGGCTGACAGGCCCAGGACGGATGCGGCGGCGAGGGCTGCGATGACGGTACGACGTTTCATGTCACTCCTTTGTGCACGGGCAGGGGAGCAACGGCGCCCCCCATGCCAACGCTGTTCGCTTCCGAACAGGCGTTCAACTGACAGCCTCTGGTGTCAGACATTGAAGCGTCAACCAGATCCACCCATTGTTATCCTCATGATACGTAAGCAACCGTATGGTGGACAGGGGCCTCATCTACGCGGAGCCTGCAACGAAAAACAGGCTTTCCACATAGCACGCGTGGGCTATGGCTGGCGTGCATTGCAGTACCTAGGATCACTGCATGAGCACATTCCAGGGCATCCCAGCGGGGGCTTTCACGTTCTACGCCGACCTCGAGCACAACAACAACCGGGAGTGGTGGCTGGAGCAGAAGGACAGGTACAACACCCTGGTCCGGGACCCGGTCACGGCCCTGCTGGCCGAACTGGAGCCACGGTTCGGGTCAGGCAGGATCTTCCGGCCCAACAGGGATGTGAGGTTCTCGCCGGACAAGTCGCCCTATAGGACCGCCCAGGGAGCCCTTGCCTCGGCACAGGAGGGCGTCGGCTACTACCTGCAGATCAGCGCCGATGGGCTGTTGGTGGGTGGCGGCTACCATTCGCACACCCCCGCGCAACTGGCGCGGTTCAGGAATTCGGTAGATGCGTCCGGCACCGGGGAGTCGCTGCGGCACATTGTGGATGGCGTGGCTGCGGCAGGCTTTGCCGTGGAGGGCGAGAAGCTCAAGACCGTGCCGCGTGGTTACGACCGCGGGCATCCCCGGGCAGAACTCCTCAAACACAAGTCCCTCTCAGCCGGCATCGAACTGGGCCAGCCGGAATGGGTGGGAACGCCGGAAGCGGTCCGGCATGTGGCAGAGCTCTGGGACCAGCTGCGGCCGCTGGTGGAGTGGGTGGGCCGGCACGCGGCACCCTGACAGCCGGCTACCTTTGGACGTTGCCGGTGCCGGACCCTTCTGCGGCCGCCAGCCGGTATTCGAGGTTGTTGAAAAATACTGTCAGCATCAGCTCAAAGGCCTTGGTTGCCGCCTCCGGCTGGTTCATCACCACAAAGTCGAACTGCAGCCCATAGAACGTGGAGGTAAAGAGCCGGGCGTCTGTGTCGGCGTACTCCTCGGCAATGCCCTGGAACATCAGCCAGTCCCGGGCTTTGTGGTGCAGCATGCGGAAGTGTTCCTGAGCCGTGCCCCGCGGCTCCGCAGCCACGATGTCCTGGGCCGTGGCCTCGAATTCCAGCCGGGCAAGATGCCGGTTCCGCTGTGCCATGGTCCACTGCCAGGACTCCAGCAGGTAGGCCCGCCAGGCCTCACGGTCAATGTCCCGGACATCAGTGGTCCGCATGCTGTCCAGCCTGGACTCAATGGAACGAATGACCTCCGTGATCAGCTGCTCCCGGTTGCCGAAGTGGTACACCAGCGCGTACGCACTGATGCCCAGGCCGTCTGCAAGGGTGCGGAACGTCAGTTCGGCCAGCGTCTTGTCCATCAGGTAATCAAGGATCGCGCTCAGCAGCTCTGCTTTGCGCTCCGTTTTTGCGGGGCGGGCCATGGATCCATCTTAGGGACGCGGGAGGGCCATTCCCGCCATCTGCCGCTCCGCCGAGGCCGGAAGATTCCTGTAGGTGGGAATCATCCCTATACATGGGATAATGGGGGCCATGGAAGCGAACCCCTCTGGAGCCCGCACGCTGGAGCGCGGACTAAGCCTCCTCGATCACGTCGCCGCAGGAGCCCACCGGCTGGAAGACATTACCAAGGCCTCGGGCCTGAGCCGCTCCGCCACCCACCGGATGCTGACCTCACTGGTGGCCGGCCGGTACCTTAGCCAGCAACCGGACCACACCTATCATCTGGGCATCAAACTGCTGGAGCTCGGCACCAAGGCCGAGGCCACCATCAGCCTCCCGGACACCGTCCAGGCCATCCTCGCCGACGTCGCCAGGACCACGCAGGACACCACCCATCTGGGCATCCTCACCGGCAACGATGTCCTCTACCTTGCCAAGGCACGCGGCCACCGCGGCATCGAAATGGCATCCCGCCCGGGAGCCAGGCTGCGGGCCCAGAACACCGCCATGGGCAAAGCCCTGCTGGCCCAGCTCAGCAACGACGAAGCAGTCAAGGCCTTTGATACCGCTGCGATCGCCACCCCGCGGTCCATCCAGGACGCTGAGGCTTTCCGGACGGTGCTGGACCGGGCCAGGGCCAACGGCTATGCCCTGGACGACCAGGAGAACGAACTGGGAATCACCTGCGTTGCCATCGCCATTCCCGACCTGCTGGGCACGGTTGCGGCAGCTGTCTCCATCTCAGCGCCCAGCGTCCACATGACCCAGGAGCGGATCGATTCGCTCGTCGCCCTGCTCAAGGACGTTCAGCCGGAACTCAGCCGCTGCCTGCCACCAGGATTTGAAAGGGCCTGGATCTAGCGCAGCTGCGCTAGGTCCAGGCCCATCGCCACAGTCCCGCCGGCAAGCGTCAGCGGGCCACCGGTTCGGTCGCGTCAAGCAGGGCCAGCTCGTGGCGGCGCGGCATGCCTTCCCAGTCGCCCGGAACAAGGCACGCGAAGGCGCCGGTGCGGACCGCCGTGAGCAGCCGCGCCTCCACGGAAGCCCCAGCCAGCAGGTCCGAAATGTAGCCGGCCACAAAGGCGTCGCCGGCACCCACTGTATCGATGGCGTTGACCCGGACAGCGTCCTGCGCATATTCAGCGCCGTCGATCACGGCCGCGCAGCCCGCGGCCCCGCGCTTGATGATCGCCTGGCCTGGCCCCAGGGCGGCGACCCGCCGGGCCAGCTCCAGGGAATCCTCGGACGGGCCCACCGCGATGGCGGCTTCGTCGTCGCCGGCGAAGACAATGTCAGCCCTGGCAATGAAGCTTCGGAAGACCTCGCCGGCATCGCCGGCGGACCAGAGTGCGGCCCGGTAGTTCAGGTCGAAGGAGACCAGCACACCGGTTTCCCGGGCGATGTCGAGTGCGTAGTGCGCGGCCTCGGCGGCCGACGGCGACAGGGCGGGCGTGATCCCGGTGACGTGCACCAGCCTGGCGTTGGCAATCCGTTCGGCCGGGATGTCTTCGCGGGACAGCCGGGAGCCGGCACTTCCGGAGCGGTAGTACCAGACCTTGAGCTGGTCCATGGTGCGCCGCTCTTTGATCATCAGGCCGGTTGGCGCCGACTCGTCGCGCAGCGGATCCACCACGATCCCTTCGGCGGCGAGCTCACGCAGGACGAGCTCGCCCAGGCTGTCGGTGCCCACTCGGCCCACCCAGGTCACGGACGTGCCCAGCCGGCGGAGCGCGATGGCGAAATTGCTCTCCGAACCGCCCATGCCCAGGCTGAGGGAGGACACCTGCGCCAGCGGACCGGGTGTCTGGGCCGTCATCAGGCCCATGGTCTCGCCGAGGGTCACGACGTCGGTGAAGGTCACCGTGCACCCCTCGCCTGGACGGCGTCCGCCACGATCGTGCTGAGCTGCCGGGACCGTTCGGTCAAGGCCCCGAGGTCGCCGCCGGCGAACGCATCCCGCAGCAGCGGGCCGCCGAGGCTTACCGCCAGGGCCCCCGCGGCGATCCAGTCCGCGGCGTCCTGGATGCCGATGCCGCCGGACGGGATGACCCGCATGGCGGGGAATGGCCCGCGCAGCTGGCCGAGGTAGCCGGGACCCACCGTCGAGGCAGGGAACAGCTTCACGGCGGTAGCGCCTGCCTGCATGCCGGTGAGCAGTTCGGTGGGCGTCAGCCCGCCGGGGAACACCGGAACGCCGGCCTTCACGGCGGCATGCACCACGTCGGTCACCATGGCGGGTGTGACGAGGTAGTCTGCGCCGCCGTCGAGCGCCTGGCGGGCCTGGTCACCGGAGGTGACGGTCCCGACGCCGATTTCCGCGTCGGTGCCGAACTGCCGTTTGAGTTGAGGCAGGAGGTCAAAGACGCCATCGGTGCTGAGGGTCAGTTCGATGGACCGCACGCCGCCGCTGACGAGTGCCTCGATGACCGGGGCGTATTCCCGGGCGTGCCGGGCGCGGAGGACCGCCACCACGGGGTTGGCCTCAAGGATTGCGGACACGGGCTGGCTCTGGAGGGTACTCATCGGGCCAGCAACCCGCCGTCGACCGGGAGAGCTCCCAGGACCATCGATTTTCTGCGACGAACATCATTCCCAGCCACAGTTCACCATTTCTCTCTGATGCCGAATCATATTCCGATTATCGGGACGTAATCCCGAAAACTTCAGGACTGACTATATAGGGCATATCGCGCGCATCACAACCAAAGGCACCCGGCCACTTGTGGGTGTCCGGGTGCCTTTGTCAGTACTGGCCGCCACTGCCCGCGAAGGGGCTCCGCGGCGGCGGATGTTAGCGGCGGGTCGCTGCTTCCTCCGCCGGAGCGGACTCCGCGGCGGAATCCTGCCGGGCGGCATCTACGGCGGCTGCTTCCTGCGGGGCCGCGTCCACGGCGGACTTGGCCGCCGCGAACTTTTCGTTGAGGCGGGAGTGCTTGTGGCCGTACGCGAAGTAGATGGCGATGCCGATCATCAGCCAGCCGGCGAAGAAGATCCAGGTCTCCACGGCGAGGTTGGTCATCAGGTACAGGCACAGCACCGCCGACGCGATGGGCAGGACCTTGCCGAACGGCACGCGGAAGGACGGCTTGAGGTCCGGGCGCTTCTTGCGCAGCACCAGGATGCCCAGGCTCACCATGACAAACGCCGACAGCGTGCCGATGTTGATCATTTCTTCAAGGAGGTCAACGTTGGTCAGGCCGGCCACGAGGGCAACGGCGGCGCCGCAGATGATCTGGAGGCGGACCGGCGTCGAACGCTTGTCACTGGTCCTGGACAGCGATCGCGGCAGCAGGCCGTCGCGGCTCATGGCCAGAACCACACGGGACAGGCCCATCAGCAGCACCATAATGACGGTGGTGAGGCCGATCAGCGAGCCGAAGGCGATGACCTTGGCCGCCGTGGTGTTGCCCACGGCCTCAAACGCCGTGGTGAGGGTGGGGTTCTCCGCTGCCGCGAGATCGGTGTAGGACACCATGCCGGTCAGCGCCAGGGATACCAGGATGTAGAGCAGGGTGACGACGGCGAGTCCACCGAAGATGCCGCGGGGCAAGGTCTTCTGGGGGTTCTTTACTTCCTCCGCGGAGGTAGCCACCACGTCGAAGCCGATGAAGGCGAAGAACACCAGGGCTGCGCCGGCGAAGACACCGAGGGTCCCGTACTGAGCGGGAGCTGCACCGGTGAGGAAGCCGAAGAAGGACTGCTTGAGGACGTCGGCGGCACCACCGGCGGTGGGCTCGGCGGCCGGGACGAACGGTGCGTAGTTCTCGAACTTGACATAGGTGAAGCCCACCACGATCACGAACAGCACCACGCCGATCTTGATCAGGGTGAACACGTTGCCCACGCGGGCCGAGAGCTTGGTGCCCAGCACCAGCAGGACGGTGAAGATGGCAACAATCAGGAAGGCGCCCCAGTAGAGGTCAACACCGCCGACTGATAGTGCCGGCGGGACATCCGCACCCATCAGCGCGAAGACCTTGCTGAGGTAGATGCCCCAGTACTTGGCGATCACTGCCGCCGCGGTGAAGAGTTCCAGGATCAGGTTCCAGCCGATGATCCACGCGAGCAATTCGCCCATGGTGGCATAGGTGAAAACGTAGGCGGATCCGGCGACCGGAATGGCGGTGGCAAATTCGGCATAGCACATGATGGCCAGGGCGCACGTCACGGCGGCGATGGCGAAGGAGACGGTCACCGCCGGGCCGGCGAAGTTGGCAGCAGCCTTGGCGCCCACCGAGAAAATCCCGGCACCCACGGCCACCGCGACACCCATGATCATCAGGTCCCAGGTGCTGAGCGACCGCTTGAGCTTGCGTCCGGGTTCATCAGCGTCGGCGATGGACTGCTCAATGGATTTTGTCCGGAGTAGGTTCATAAGTTGGTTCCACGATCCTGAATAGTGTAGGAAACAGACTTATCAACTTTACCGTCCATCCAGTGGACGGCCATATTTGTCCCGAATGGTGAGACAGCCGGACTGCCGAACTTAATTGCGGGAAACGTCTTGAGGCCCTCCTTTCGAAGGGCCTCAAGGGTTTTTGGTCGAACGGCTCAGGCTGGCCAATCCATCAGCGCCGACCTGATCAGGAAGCGTTTGCCTTCCGGCGATTCCACCGAGAACCCGCTCCCCCGGCCGGGCACCACATCCACCGTCAGATGCGTGTGGCTCCAATATTCGAACTGCTCACGGGACATCCAGAACTCCAGCGGCTGAGGTTCAAGCCCGGCTGAGAGGTCGAACAGCCCCAGCAGGACGTCCGAATCGCCGGTGATGAAGTCGCCGGCCGGATAGCACATGGGTGAGGACCCGTCGCAGCAGCCGCCGGACTGGTGGAACATCAGCGGTCCGTGCTGCCGCCACAGTTTCCGGAGCAGTTCCGCGGCGTCCGCGGTAAGCGCCACCCGGGAGAAGTCCTCCCCGGGCAGCGTCACCGCGGCCTCAAGCCTGGTGTGCGGCATTAGAACCTCAGCACTACGCGGCCGTCAATCTTCGCGTGCTTCATTTCATCAAAGACGGCGTTGACCTCCCCGAGTTCCCGGACCGAAACGGTGGGGTGGATCTTGCCCTGGGCGTAGAAGTCCAGCGCCTCCTCCAGGTCCTGCCGGGTGCCCACAATGGAGCCGCGGACCGTCAGGCCCTTGAGCACAATCTCGAAGATGGGTGCCGGAAAGTCGCCCGGCGGCAGGCCATTGAACACAATCGTCCCGCCGCGGCGGGCCATCCCGATCGCCTGTCCAAAAGCCGACGGGTGCACTGCGGTGACAAGGACTCCATGGCAACCTCCGGTTTCGCGCTGAATGACTTCAGCTGGATCTTCGTGCAGGGCGTTGACCGTCAGCTCGGCGCCGTGGGCCTTGGCAAGGGCGAGCTTGTCGTCCGCGATGTCCACGGCCGCCACCCGCAGTCCCATGGCCACGGCGTACTGGACGGCGATGTGTCCCAGGCCGCCGATGCCGGAAATGGTGACCCACTGGCCGGGCTTGGCCTCGGTCATCTTGAGGCCCTTGTAGACGGTGACGCCGGCACAGAGCACCGGCGCCACCTCGACGGGGTCGGATCCCGCCGGTATGCGCGCTGCGAAGCGCGAGTCCACGAGCATGTATTCGCCGAAGGAGCCGTCCACGCTGTAGCCGGCGTTCTTCTGGGCTTCGCAGAGGGTCTCCCAGCCGGTGCGGCAATACTGGCAGTCGCCACAGGCGGACCAGAGCCATGCGTTGCCCACCAGGTCACCGACGGCGAGGTCCGTGACGCCCTCGCCGAGGGCCACCACTTCGCCCACCCCTTCGTGGCCCGGAACAAACGGCGGCGACGGTTTGACGGGCCAGTCTCCTTCGGCCGCGTGGAGGTCCGTGTGGCAGACACCGGTGGTGAGCACCTTGACCAGCGCTTCCCCCGGCCCCGGGGTGGGGACTGCGATGTCCTGGATCTGCAGGTCCTTGCCGAATTCGGTTACTACTGCTGCTTGCATTGTCGTCGTCATTGGCGAAATCCTTGCGTTGGTGTAGCGGTATAAGGCGGCTTAGAAGAAGCCGAGTTTGTTTTCGTTGTAGCTGACCAGCAGGTTCTTGGTCTGCTGGTAGTGGTCCAGCATCATGGCGTGGTTTTCACGTCCGATGCCTGAGGACTTGTAGCCGCCGAACGCGGCACCCGCCGGGTAGGCGTGGTAGTTGTTGACCCAGACACGGCCGGCCTGGATCTCCCGGCCCGCCCGGTATGCAACGTTGCCGTTGCGGGACCAGACGCCGGCGCCGAGGCCGTAGAGGGTGTCGTTGGCGATGCCCATGGCGTCGCTGTAGTCGCTGAACTTTGTCACCGAAACCACGGGTCCGAAGATCTCCTCCTGGAAGATCCGCATCTTGTTGTGGCCTTCGAACACGGTGGGCTGGACGTAGTAGCCGCCGGCCAGGTCACCCGGAAGCTCCGCGCGGCCGCCGCCGGTGAGGACCTTGGCGCCTTCCTGCTTGCCGATGTCGATGTAGGAGAGGATCTTCTCGAGCTGGTCGTTGGAGGCCTGGGCGCCCACCTGGGTTTCGGTGTCCAGCGGGTTGCCCTGGACCATTTTCTCGACCCGGGCCACGGCGTCTGCCATGAAGGAGTCGTAGATGTCTTCCTGGATCAGGGCGCGGGACGGGCAGGTGCAAACTTCGCCCTGGTTGAAGGCGAACAGCGCGAAGCCTTCCTGGGCCTTGTCGTAGAAGGCATCGCCGGTATCCTCGGCAACGTCGTTGAAGAAGATGTTGGGGCTCTTGCCGCCCAGTTCCAGCGTGACGGGGATGAGGTTCTGGCTGGCGTACTGGCTGATCAGCCGGCCGGTGGTGGTTTCGCCGGTGAAGGCGATCTTGCGGATCCGGGGGCTGGACGCGAGCGGTTTGCCTGCCTCGACACCAAAGCCGTTGACGACGTTCAGGACACCGGCGGGGAGCAGGTCACCGATGAGTTCCATCAGGACCAGGATCGACGACGGCGTCTGCTCGGCCGGCTTGAGGACCACGGCGTTTCCTGCCGCGAGGGCAGGGGCGAGCTTCCAGACGGCCATCAGGATGGGGAAGTTCCACGGGATGATCTGGCCCACGACGCCGAGCGGCTCGTGGTAGTGGTAGGCGGTGGTGTCGTCGTCGAGCTGGGACAGCCGGCCCTCCTGTGCGCGGACGGCGGAGGCGAAGTAGCGGAAGTGGTCCGAAGCCAGCGGAATGTCGGCGTTCAGGGTTTCGCGGATGGGCTTGCCGTTGTCCCAGGACTCGGCCACGGCCAGCATCTCGAGGTTTTCGTCGATCCGGTCCGCGATCTTGTTCAGGATGGCCGCACGCTCAGCCACCGAGGTCTTGCCCCAGGAAGGGGCAACCTTATGGGCGGCGTCCAGCGCCAGCTCGATGTCCTCGGCGGTGCCGCGGGCCACTTCGCAGAAGACCTTTCCGGTGACGGGAGTGATGTTCTCGAAGTACTGGCCCTTGACGGGGGCAACCCATTCGCCGCCGATCCAGTTCTCGTAGCGGTCCTTGAAAGTGACCTTCGAACCCTCGGTACCGGGCTGTGCGTAAACAGTCATTGCTAGCTCCTTTGCTGTGCATGGGGCGGGGCCTGATGCCGGCGGCCCGCCGTTGCATTCAGCGTAGGAGCGCGAAGGTTGCAGCCAGGTTGCAACGGGGTGAGTCAGGTCACATGGGGCGCTCCCGGTGCTCAACCGCCGCCGAGTTCGGCTTCCAGCCGCTCCAGGTCGGCGACGACGGCGGCACGCTTGGGTGAGCGCGGTGGCAGCAGCTTGAGCGCGGCAGTGCGGACGCCGACGTCGTTGATTGCCTCGGGGAGGTCCGCGTATTTGAGCAGCGTTTCAGCGCTGCCGTCGGTGAGTACTGCCTCCCGCATCAGCGCGGAGACCCGGTCCCGGAGCCTGATGACACCCGGCGCTTCGGACCGCGGCAACACGGCGCCGCGGTAGATTTCCAGGGCGATCCTGTGGGCCCCGCGCTGGAGGCAGCTGAGGACCTGCCCGCTGTCCGGGACAAAGTCCATGCTGAGCTTGTACGGCCGGGATTCGGGGACGGCGGCCGGGTTGAGCTGCTGGAGGACCTTGCGGAGCCGCACCATTTCGGCGCGCAGCGTGATGGTGGACCCGCCGCCAGGATAAAGCTGGTCGCTGAGTTCCTCGGCGCTCAGGCCGTCAGGGTGGGTGCTGAGCAGGGCCAGGATTTCGCTGTGCCGTGCCGAGAGCACCACTGTGCGGCCTTCGATGCTGAGCACGGCCTGGTCGCGGCCCAGGAGCTGGAGGCTGTTGCGGTAGAGGCTGCCTTCCTTGCCGCCGTCGGCTCCCCCCGCCCGGCCGGACCCGGGAGCTGTGCCGGTGGTCCGCCGTCGGGCAGGCCGGCTGGCGAGGGCGGCCGCGAGCTGGAGGCGTTCCACCCGCAGCTGCGCCTGCGCGGCAGCCACGGTGGCTTCCACCAGCGAGAGGGTGTGTGGTGCCACGGCCGAGGCTTTGCCGGTGATGTCCACTACGCCGAGCAGCGCGCCGGAATCCGGGTCGTGGAAGGGGACGGCAGTGCAGCTCCAGGGGTGCACGGACCGCTGGTAGTGCTCGGCCCCGGAAATCTGGATGCCGCGTCCCAGCGCGAGGGCTGTACCGGGGGCGCTGGTCCCCACGGTGGCTTCGGACCAGTCCGCACCGGCAACGAACATCATGCCTTCGGCGCGGCGCTGCAGGGCAGGATCCCCTTCCACCCACAGCAGCCGCCCCACCTCGTCCCCCACGGCCACGAGCAGCCCGCTGTCGTGGCTGGGCTGGACCAGGAGCTTGTGGATCACGGGCATGATGCTGGCCAGCGGGTGCTGCCGGCGGTATTCCTCGAGCTCGTCGTGGTCCAGGGCGAGGGGCGCTTCCGGGTTGTCCGGGTTGGCTTTCAGCTGCGCGGACCGCTGCCAGGATTCCCTGATCAGCCGGCGCAGCCCTGGGATTTCGGGGGCGTCCGGAAACGCCTGCGCCTCGAGGTGCTCGTGGGCAGCCAGGGCACGCCGCTGGGTCAGCGCTGACTCGTCGCCGGTGGCTTCCGGCGGCAGGATCAGGTTCGTCATCGAACTCCCTCGGGCCCAAGCCTCGAATTAGGCGCGGGAAATGTTGATCATTTCCTCTCGCGGTACTACTTTGATGCGTTCACGTACGACGTCGGCGGTGCCGTCGGTGCCGGCCCATTCTGCCCCGAGGGCTGCTTCGTGGGCATCCAGCTTGATCCAGCCCTCCCAGGTTGTGTACTCGATCCCGCGCTCATGCAGGAGGTCGATAATAGCCTGCGGATCCGGGTTCTGGGCAGGGGGCAGCGTGAGCCGGTCCTCCAGCAGGAAGCCGATGGTCTCCAGGGCGTCGCCCTTGGTGTGGCCGATCAGGCCGACGGGGCCGCGTTTGATCCAGCCCGTGGCGTAAATTCCGGGCACGGTGTTGCCCCCGGCGTCCAGGACGCGGCCGCCCTCGTTGGGCACCACGCCGCGCTTGGCATCGTATTCCAGCTCGTCCAGGGGTGAGCCGTGGTAGCCGATGGCCCGGTACACGGCCTGGACGGGGTAGTCCACAAACTCCCCTGTGCCTTTGGCGTTACCGGTCCCATCCAGCTCCATACGCTCGAACCTGATCCCGGCCACACGACCGGACCCGCCGTCGTCGTAAATCTCTACCGGGCTGTGCAGGAAGTGCAGGTGGAGTCGGCGGGAGGACGGCTCTTCGGCTTCGGCGTGCTCCTCCACGAGCCAGTTGGTGAGGGTGTTCACCATGGTCTTGATCTGGTTGTTGCTGCGGATTGCGTCGTCGGAGGCTTCATCGAATTCGAAGTCCTCCGGGTACAGGACGATGTCCACGTCCTTCATGTGGCTCAGCTCGCGCAGCTCCAGCGGCGTGAATTTCACCTGGGCCGGTCCGCGGCGGCCAAAGACATGCACGTCCGTCACGGGGGAACTCTTCAGGCCCTGGTAGACATTGTCCGGAATCTCGGTGGTGAGCAGTTCCTCGGCATGCTTGGCCAGCATCCGGGCCACGTCCAGCGCCACGTTGCCATTGCCGATCACGGCGATTTCCTTGGCGTCCAGCGGCCAGTCGCGCGGCACATCGGGGTGTCCGTCGTACCAGGACACAAAGTCCGCCGCGCCGAAGGAGCCTTCCAGGTCAATGCCGGGAATGGGCAGGTCGGCGTCCTTGATGGCGCCCGTGGAGAAGATCACGGCGTCATAGAAGGCACGGAAGTCGTGCAGGGTGAGGTCCCGGCCGTAGGTGACGTTGCCCAGGAAGCGGATGTCGCCGCGGTCCAGGACCTTGTGCAGGGCGTTGACGATGCCCTTGATCCGGGGATGGTCAGGAGCCACGCCGTACCTGATCAGGCCGTAGGGTGCCGGGTACGCCTCAAAGAGGTCGATGCTGACCTCGAAGTCCCCGTCCTTCTCCCCGGTGGATTTGGTGAGGATGTCCGCAGCGTACACACCTGCAGGTCCCGCGCCCACAATGGCTACGCGGAGTGGACGCTTGGAGGTGGTTTCGCCTGGGTTGGACACCGGGAGCCCTTCTGGAAGAAGATTTTCGCGCCTGGGCGCTTGGAGCAGTTCACAGTGCTCTTGCGAACAGTGACCCTATTCTAAATGTCCACAGCAGGCATCGCGGCACGAGTTCACAGCAGACGTTCAGCTGCTATACAGCATTCCTTTGCCTGCGCGGCCCCGCCTGTTAACAATCCGGCCTGAGCCTTATCACGACCGCGCGTGCGGCGTCCAGTCACACGATCCTGGGGGGCCACCATTTCCAATGAACGCATTTCCTTCACGTCTCTTGTCAGCCAGGCCCATCCAGCGGCAACCCGCTGGAGGGAACGCGAACTTGCCGTTTTCCGGGCGGCTGTGCAGCACGGGCATGTCTCGGCACTCGCATCGCTCAGTACGCGGCACCGGCCGGCAGGCATCGATCAGCTGCCTTCCGGCGTGCCCGTTCAGGCGCAGCGGCCCCCGGCAGTGCATCAACTGGTCCGCCGGATGGATCACTTCAACCAGCCGCTGGTGGTCTGGCGCCTCATCTCGGGAAACCACCGGGAGCTCGGACGGGGCGTGGGCCTCTTTCCCAGCTACGCCGCGGCCGCCGCACATGCCGCGGCCATTCAGGGCCACGCCAGCGAACTGATCGTGACCTTCATCCAGAGCCAACCGGCCCGGCAGTTCGGGTGGTACGCCACCTACCAGGATCGTCCGGTTCTGATGGCCAGCGCGTGGTACCCCACTGTCCGTGACCGGGACCGCAGCGCGCAGGCCGCACTTGACCTGCTCGGCGGCGCGCGCCTGCTGACCACAGTCATCCGCCACGGCCACCGGCATCTTCCACTGGAACTGGCCGTCGAACCGGACCATGCCACAGCATCTGGCCCGGAACGGGCTCCCGGCGGCCCCGTGGAGGCATTTTCACCATAAGTTCACCTGTCCGCAGCTTGTTCTTAGCCAGGCAATTCAAGCTGCCGGACCGCACCGCCGCAGACTCAAAGCCGCACATCCACACGCAATCCAAGATGGGGAATCCTGACATGAAATTGAAGTCCTTCCGGGCTGTTGGCGCAGTCTGCGCCACGGCCCTGGCACTTGGCCTGATCAGCACTTCCAGTGCCTCCGCAGAACCCTCGACGCCGGACCGGGCCTTCGCCGCGGTGGGCTCCGACACTATCCAGGACGTCTGGAACGGGCTGACGAACAACGGTCCGGTCAAGTCCGTAGCCTCCTTCGACGCCTTCGGCGCACCCGCAACGATCGTGACCAAAGCCGGGGCAACACCGATCACCCGCCCCAATGGCTCCGGTGCCGGCGTCAAGGCCCTCAGCGCCAGCCTGAATCCGCTCAACCACGTCTACAAGGACTCGGCCAACAACTCCTTCACGCTGAAGAAGAACGACGTGGACATTGCCCGGTCCTCATCCTCGCCGAGCGTTGCCGGTACGGACCTGACGTTCCTGCCGTTCGCGCGCGATGCCGTGACCGTGGCGGTCAAGGACTCCGCGAACAACCCGCTCAGCCTCACCACCCAGCAGATCGCCAACATCTTCAGCTGCACGGCCGGCGATGGCGTCACGATTGACGGCGGCACCGGAAAGCCGATGCTCGGCGGCATGGTGTTCACGCCCAAGCTCCCCCAGGCTGCCTCCGGCACGCGCGGGTTCTTCCTCAAGGCGATCGGCGTCACGCCGAACACCACCTGCATCCCCAACGCCGAGCAGGCCTACCCGGAAAACAGCGGCGCAGCACTGGTCAACAACGGCGACATCATCCCCTTCTCAGCCGCACAGTGGATCGCACAGAAGAACGGCGCCATGACGGACACCACCGCCGCCGGCCAGCTGCTTGCGGACATCGATGGGCTGAAGGCCGTTGCTCCCGGTACCGTGGCTCCGGCGCTGGCTCCCGGCGACCTGTACGGCGACGCCGCCGTGGCGCCCGCCAGCGGAAAGGGTATTTTCGCCCGCGACACCTACAACGTGGTGGCCAGCACCACCCAGACCAGCAAGCTGATTTACAGCCTCCTGCTGGGCAATTCCGTGTCCACCAACCTGAAGACAATTGGCAGCAAGGTAGTCATCAACAAATTCGGTTTCAAGACGCTCTCCTACGTGGGCGACTGGACCTATGGCAAAAAGTCCGGGTACACCAACTAAGCGCTTATTGAAAACCTGCATTATGCGGGGAATTTACTCCGCTCTTTGCCCTACCTGAATTTCAGCTCTAAATACAACAACCTGAGAAAGAGAAACGATTATGGCTGACGCCACATCAAGGAAATCCCGCCTGGGCCTGAACGCGACGGCGGCAGTGGCCGGCACCGCGCTCCTGCTGGGCGGTGGAATTACGGTGGCAAATGCCACCCTGCCCGCCGGTTCCGCGGGAACCGTTACGTCAAACCCCACCTCCGGTGACTGGAGCACCGTGAGCCTGTCGCTGATGAAGCTGCACAGCGACATGGTCTGCCCCACCACCGGGAACATCCTGGAAGGCGCACTGATTTTCATGTCCGAGCCCGGCCAGGAAATCCAGCCTGCACCGAGCAACACCGTTGAAGCCCAGACTCTCTACCCGTGGACGCAGGACCCGCAGTACGCGATGTCCCTGAACCCCAACGGCACCATCGCCGATGACAACACCCTGGAGTCCGGCTTCGTCAACATGAGCAAGGCACCGATCGCGGACATGTCAACGGTTGTGGAAGCAAACCACACCTACAGCATCGGTTACGTCTGCACCGTGTCCAACGACAACGTCACCACGGCAAAAATCAACCCGGTTGCCGGCAAGACCGTAGCCTCCTGGGCCACGCTGACCACCGACGCCGCGAAGAAATGGACCATCAGCCAGCCTGTGGTCACCACGCCGAGCGCCACCCCCACGGCCACCGAAACCGTTGACCCGTCACCGACTGCCACGCCGACGGCCACCGAAACCGTTGACCCGTCGCCGAGCGCCTCTGAGTCACCCTCGGCAACCGCCACCGCCACCACCCCGGCTCCGCTGGCCACCACCGGCAGGGGTGCAACCGCGGGCGGTTCGGACATCGTTCCGCTGACCACCGGAACCGCTCTGGTGGAAGGCACCAAGCACTCAGTGGCAGCTCCTGCCGGCACCTTTGTGGCCGGCGAAACGGTCACCGGCGCGATCCACTCCGATCCGGTTGCCCTGGTTGAAACGGCCGTGGCCAACGCCGACGGTTCGGTCACGTACAGCTTCACTGTTCCGGCCGGCCTGCCCGCCGGAACGCACACACTCGTCCTGACCGGCGCCGCCGGCGCCACGTTCGAGGTCACCGGCCTGACTGTCGCCGGTACGTCCAACGCGCCGTTCCTCGCCGACACCAACTGGCTCGCCACCACCGGCCCGGCGGGCACTGCCGGAATGACCGCCATGGTACTGGGCGGCCTGACGCTCATGGCAGCGGGCGCCGGAGTATACCTGCGCCGCCGTAAGGGCAGCAGGGCCTGATTTACCAGCAATTGCCCGGATCCCGCTGGGGTCCGGGCAATTCCTTTTCCAGCGCCGATTCCTTTTGTTCACCTCCGGGAAATGTTTCCTTTATCAGGGCACAGCAGGTCACGGAAGAAGCCACGAAATAATAGTCCAGCAGCTTCCGCTGATGCCGGCGGAACATTCCCATGCCACGCGCATCAGCCAGTCCCCAGGCTCAGCTGCCATCCCGGAATTACGGAAAGAAAGAATTCATGCTGCCTCCATGGAATACCCGACGGGGCCACGCCAGGACCCGCCTCCGGCCCGCAATACGGTGGGCTTCCCCCGTAGCCGCTGCCGCTGCCGCCGGCGCCCTCCTCCTGGTTTCCCTGCCGCCCGTCACGGCGGACACCATCGTCCCGGGCACCGATTGGGGCCCCCGGGGTTCCATGGTTAGCGATACCGCCACCACCGTGAGCTGGGGCAACACCGGCAATGCCGCGGAGAGCACTGTGCCCCGCGGCGGGCAGCAGAAGCTGCCGCACACGGCTGCCAAGACGTTCAACGACGTCGACCAGCGGCTTCGCGACGCAGCGAACCGCGCGTTCGGGGCTGACAACGGCCGTGGCGGACTCTCACTGCAGGTTTCCCAAACCAGGAACCTGCAGAACCAGTCAGTGACGGTCAGCTTCTCCGGCGCGGATCCGGCAGCAAGCAGCAATGGCGCCAGCACCTCCTACCTCCAGGTGTTCCAGTGCTGGGGCAAACCAGGCGCGGACAACAAACCCGACCCCGCCGCAACCGAACCCGATCCGGCGACGTGCCAGTTCGGTGCCACGGGGCTCGACGGCGACATCTCCAACACTGCACACCAGCGTTCGCTGCTCAACGATCCGCTGGTCCGCGGCGGAGACTGGGAAGCAGCCGATCCGGCTTCTCCCTCCATGAACCTCCCGGCTCCGTTCAAAACAGTCACCGGGGAAGAAACGCGCATCACCGACGGCTTCAACCTCAGCGAATACCGCAACCCTTTCTTCAGCCGCACCAGCACCAACGAGTTCTCCCGGTTCATGGCCTCGGAACAGGGTGCCGGCTCGCGGACGTTCGAAGTGCAAAGCGGCATGGAGGCCTCCGGGCTGGGCTGCGGCTTCCGTCCGGACGCACCCAGCGTGGCCAAATGCTGGCTGGTGGCTGTGCCCCGCACCGCCGCCATGGACGCCATCCTGCCCGCCGGTCCGCTCTCGCCCAGCCTGTGGGCGATGCGCCTGCAGGTTCCCCTCCACTTCCAGGACGTCGCGGCGGTCTGCCCCACCGACCGGTCAGCCACCCTCAGCGTCGGCTCCGAAGCCCTCGGCGCCGCGATGAAGTCCTGGATCCCCGCAGTCTGCGACTCCAAGAAGTTCACGCTGGGGTTCTCTCCCCTGGCTGACCTGCAGGCCCGTAGCCAACTGCAGCAGCCGGACACGCTGGCGTTCATGACCCGTCCCGCTGCCAGCGGCAACAATCTCTACGTGCCCACCGCACTGGCCGGCGTGGTGGTTGCCATGACCATCGACAACGCCTGCACGGCGGCTTTCACCCCCTACACCCTGGCCGACTGCGGCTACAAGGACAAGGCCGAGTGGGAAGCAGACAAGGCCCGCAGTGCCGGCCTTGTCCGCGACCTGAAGCTGAACGCCCGGCTCCTGGCCAAGCTGCTGACCCAAAGCTACGTGCAGCACACGGCCCCGGCCTCCGCCGTCGACGCCCCCTTCACCAAGCCCGGCACCACCGCCTACGGCCGGCCCATGACGTACTCCATCCAGAACGACCCCGAGTTCACGTCCCTGAACCCGAAAGGCCTGGGTTCCTCTGGCAACCTCAACCCGCCCGTGGTCGAAGGCCTCCGTTCGGACGCCGCAGCCGCCGTCTGGGACTGGCTCCTGAACGACCAGGCCGCACGGGCTTTCCTGAACGGCTGCCCGGATCCGGCAGGAATGACCATCAACCCGTTCTACTCGACCCGCACATACGCCGAATGCCAGGACCAGGCCGCCGAACTGGACCGCCAGGCCGGGAAGAAGATCGCCGACACCAAGACGCCGGCGGGTTTCAGCTACGCCCGCCAGTCCTACCCCTCTGAGGGCGCCTCCTACCCCCAGATCTACTGGGCACAGAACGAGGCCATCCTCAATGCCCAGGGCGCCGTGGAGCAGCCGGCGCTGACCGTTGGCGACCAGTACTCCCGGGTCCACGACATGGCAACGGCAGCCCAGTACACGGTGCGGGCGCAGCCGGCCTCCACCACGTCCTGGTGCGCGGACTGCAGCCCACCGGCCTACAAGTCGGTGTCCCGGCAGGGGTACGGCAGCCGCAGCGTCATCTCCATCACCGACGCCGCCTCGGCAGCGAAGTTCCAGCTCCCCACCGCCCAGCTGTGCAACACCGAGGGCTCACAGTGCATCGGTGCCACCACCGCCAGCCTGCAGGCGGCCGCCGGCCAGTTCGAACCCACCGGAGTCCCCGGCGTGCAGCGGGCGTCCGCCAGCCCCGACTACCGCACGTCTTACCCGCTGACGCTGCCCATCTACGGCGCAGTGGACCTGGCCACGGTCAGCCAGCCGCAGGCAGCCACGTTCGCGCAACTGTTCTCCTACATCAGCACCGATGGCCAGAAGTCCGGGTTCCGGAGCGGAATGCTGCCGCCCGGCTATGCACCGCTCACCCCCGCCCTGCTACTGGGCGCCGCAGCCGGCATCCAGGCGCTGCAGAGCGTGCAGGGCCCGCAGCAGCTGGCGGCCACCGCGCAGCTGCTGCCGATGGACTCAACGCCGGCCGCGGTGCAGCCCCTGGCCGCCGTCCCGGCGTCGCCGGTGGAGCCCCCGGCGGCTGCGGCAGTGCCTGCTGCGGCCCCGGCAGCTGTTCCTGCCGCTGCTGACGCCATACCTGGCCGGACCGCGGCCACCGGGAGTGCCTGGCCGCAGTTCACCATGGCGATCGGACTGCTGGCAGCCCTCGCCACCGCCGCCGCCGCGCCCCTGCTGGCCCGGGGACGGCGCCGATGAGCACCGTACTGCCCGGGACCCGGGCTGACGAAGCCCAGGACACTCCGCGCGTGCTGCGCCAGGTGCTGGAGCAGCAGGACTACCTCTTCCGGGCCGTGACCCGGGTGGGCGGCGGGATGGTCCTGGCCATCATGGCCCTGGTGGGCCTGTTCCTCGCCGGCAACGGCGTCGGCGCGATTGGTGAAGTAGGCCTGGGCAGGTTCCTCACCACGCAGAACTGGGCACCGGAGACCAACGACTTCGGGATCGCCGCAGTCCTTTGGGGCACCCTGCAGATTGCCACGGTGGCGTTGGCCGTGGCCATGCCGCTGGCCCTGGGCACGGCCCTGTTCATCACCGAAGTGGCCACGGGCTGGCTGCAGAAGGCACTGACCAGCCTCATCGACCTCCTCGCCGCCGTACCGTCCGTGGTCTTCGGCCTGTGGGGGGCGTACATGCTGCAGCCCAACGTGGTGGACTTCAGCAAATGGCTGTCCACCTGGTTCGGCTGGATACCGTTCCTGCAGGTTGACGGCGTGGACCCGGCCAGCCCGCTGCGCGACACCGTGCCGTTCACGGCCTCGGCGTTCATCGCCGGCCTGGTGGTGGCCATGATGATCGTGCCGATCCAGACCTCCATCATGACCGAGTCGTTCCGCCGCGCCCCGATCGGCGAGCGCGAGGGCGCCTACGCCCTGGGCGCCACCCGGCTGGGCATGATCCGCACCGTGGTGTTGCCCTTCGGCCGCGGCGGCATCATCGGCGGCACGATGCTGGGGCTGGGCAGGGCCTTGGGCGAGACCATCGCGATCTACCTGATCATCAGCCCGGTCTATGCGATCAATTTCCATGTCCTGGAAAAAGGCGCCAACTCAATCGCCGCCATGATCGCCCTGAAATACTCCGAATCCAACGAATCCGCGATGGGAGCCCTGATGGCCGCCGGTCTGACGCTGTTCGTGATCACCATGCTGGTCAATATCACCGCCTCAGCCATCATGGCCAGGTCGCGGTCCGGCGCAGAAAGTGAGGGCTGAGCCATGACCACCGTGGATGAGGCACCCGCCACCACCGGGCTGCACCAAGTCACCCCGGGACAGCACCAGGCCCGGCCGACTACCCACCTTCCGCTGCTGTCCAAACCCCCGGCCGGGGATGAGGTCCGGGTGCGCGCGGGCGCCGGACGCGCCCATGTCCTCTCGCTGACCGGTTCAGCCCTCGGCGGCCTGGGCATGGGCCTGCTGCTGACGGTGGGCCTCGGCCTGATCCCTGTCGGCTGGCTGTTCATCGTGTCCTACCTGTGGTTCCTGCTGCTCTACACCGCGCTGGTGCACCTGCGGCAACCCGGACCGGCGGTACGCAACGGCCTGGTGACGGTGCTGCTCAGCTCCGCGGGCGCCGCCGTCGCCGGCACGCTGGGACTGGTGGTGATGTTCACCTTCGCCCGCGGGCAGGAAGCCCTGTTCCACCTGAACTTCTTCACCACAGACATGACCGGCGCCGGGCCCCTGTCCGGCCTGGACCAGGGCGGCGTGCTGCACGCACTGGTGGGAACGCTGGAACAGATCGGCATCGCCCTGGCCATCACCATTCCGCTGGGACTGACGACGGCGGTGTTCCTCAACGAGGTGGGCGGCCGCTTCGCCCGGATGGTACGCACCGTGGTGGAGGCAATGACGGCGCTGCCTTCGGTGGTGGCTGGACTGTTCATCTATGCCGCGGTGGTGATGTCCATCACGCACCAGACCAACGGCCTGGCCGCGTCCCTGGCCATCACCGTCCTGATGCTGCCCATCATGATCCGCTCATCCGACGTCGTGCTCCGCCTGGTGCCAGGCAACCTGCGCGAGGCGGGCCTGGCCCTGGGCGCGGGACAGTGGCGCGTGGTGTGGCACATTGTGCTGCCGACGGTCCGCTCAGGCCTGACCACCGGAATCATCCTGGCCACGGCCCATGGCATCGGCGAAACCGCGCCCGTACTGCTGACCTCCGGCTTCACCGGCGTTATGAACGTCAACCCGTTTTCCGGTCCGCAGACGCCGCTGCCCCTGGCGGCGCTGGACTACGTCCGCTCCCCCGTGCCGGGAATGGTGGCGCGTGGGTTTGCCACCGCGGCCTTCCTGCTCTTCGTGGTGCTGGTGCTGTTCATCATCGCCCGGATCATCGGCGGACAGGACGCCGGCAAACAGACAGAAGCCCAGGCACGCCGCGCGGCAGCCAGGTCCCGGCGCGATCTGCCGCGCATTGAACGCAACCATGCCCGGCTGTTGGCGGGCATGGCCACGGCCCCTACCGACAATCTGCAGGAGAAACCATGATCCGCCCCCTTTCCACGCGACGGACCTTCCCGGCGGTCCTGGGAATCCTGCTGTCCTTGGGCATGGTCTTCGCCGGCCTCGCCCCCGCCCAGGCCGCCAACTACCTGCGCATTGGCGGTTCCGGTTCCTCTTGGGCCGGCAACGCGCTCCAGGACTGGGTGGCGCGGGTGGGAGCCCAGGGCGTGACTGTGGACTACGAAAACAAGGGCTCCTCCACCGGGCGCAAGGAATTCGCAGACCAGATGAAGCAGTTCGCCGTCTCGGAAATCCCCTACACCGGTGACACCGCCGACCCGCGGGACAACAGCATGCCCGGCTTCTCCTACGGCATGTTGCCCGTGGTGGCCGGCGGCACCGCCTTTATGTACAACCTCAAGGCGGGCAGCTCGCGCCTGACCAGCCTGAAGCTCTCGCAGCCGGCCATCGCCAAGATCTTCACCGGCCAAGTCACCCGCTGGAACGATCCCCTCATCACGGCCGACAACCCCGGCGTGGCCCTGCCGGACGCCACCATCAACGTGGTGGTCCGCTCGGACGGTTCCGGCGCGACGGCCCAGTTCACGCTCTGGCTGCTGCGCCAGTTCCCGGCCGACTACGCCAAGCTGTGCGCCGTCACGGGCTGCGACCCGCAGCATGCCACATCCTTCTTCCCCACCCAGGGGCTGAAGAACTTCGTGGCACAGAACGGGTCGCAGGGCGTCACCACGTACTCCGCCAATAACCAGTTCACCATCAACTATGACGAATACTCCTACGCCCAGGGCATCGGCTTCCCGGTGGCGCAGGTCAAGAACGCTGCCGGCTTCTACACACTGCCCACCGAACACGCTGTGGCGGTGGCCCTGACCCAGGCAGGCATCAACCAGGACAAGGGGTCGGCCAACTACCTGTCCCAGGACCTTTCCAAGGTCTACGGCTACAAGGACCCGCGCACCTATCCGATGTCCGCCTACTCATACATGATTGTCCCGACGCAGGCCACGAATGCGCTGAACCCCGCCCAGGGCGCCACGCTGGGATTCTTCGCCAACTTTGCGTTGTGTGAAGGCCAGCGTCCCATGGGCCAGCTCGGCTACTCGCCGCTGCCCATGAACCTGGTCCTGGCCGGGATGGAGCAGATCCGCAAGATCCCCGGCGTTGACCAGGAAACCGTCCAGAAGATGGACCAGACCCGGGACAGCGTGGCCGGCGGGTCAACGCCCGCCTGCAACAACCCCACCTTCAAGCCCGGCGACTCGCCCTCCGCCAACCAGCTGGTCCGCACGGCACCGTTCGACAAGTCCTGCGACGCCGCCTGCCAGGCGCCGTGGCGCGGTGCCGATGCTGCCGTCAACCAGGGCCCCGGCGGTCCCGCGGCGGGTACGGGGCCGGCGGCCGCCGCCGCCACCGACGTCCCGGCCGAGGCCGGCCCGGCAGCCACCACGGACCCCGCCGCCGCCGCGGCGGCAGAGGCCTGCGACCCGGATAGCGGAAGCTGCGCCGCCGTAGCAGCCGGAGCATCGAGCGGTACCGGCGCCGGCCAGCAGCTGACCCCGGTCACCACCACCCTGGCCTCCAGCCGCGGCTGGGGCCAGCCACAGAACCTGCTGCTGATCATCGGCGGGCTGGTTGGCCTGCTGGTGCTGGTGCCGCCGCTGGCCGCCGGCGTGTTCTCCCGGCGGGCGGGCAGCAAGAGCGGCACCAAGGCATGACCGCCACCCTGACCGGCCGCCGCCAGCCCGATCCCCGCTCCGCCTACCGCGGGGTCCTGACCTGGGTGCGCCGGAATGCCCGACGGCGGGCCGCACCCCTGCGCGTTCCGCCGTCACCGCGGCGCAAGGCGCTGTCCCTGGGGCTGTCGATGGTTTCGGTACTCCTTTTCGGGCAGCTCATCAACGTGGTGGTCATTTCCCAGGTGCAGCACGCCACCACCCAGGCCAGGCTCTTCGATGACCTGCGGACCAGCCTGGCGGAAGGGTCTGCGCCGCTGGGCCAGACCGGCCCTGAAGGTGCCCTCGTGGCGCCCGGCACGCCTCTGGCACTGCTGTCCATTCCCTCACTGAACCTGACCGAGACGGTGGTGGAGGGGACGGCCTCGCGCGAGCTCATGGACGGCGTGGGGCACCGGCGGGATACTCCCCTGCCGGGCCAGAGCGGCACCAGTGTGCTGATGGGCCGTGCCGCCGCCTACGGCGGGGTCTTCGGGCAACTGGGCCGCCTCGCACCCGGCGAACGGTTCACTGTTACCACCGGCCTGGGCGTCGCCGAGTACGAGGTGACCGGCCAGCGCCGGGCCGGTGATCCGGGCCCGGCCGTGCTCAAAGGTGACGAAGGGCGGCTGACCCTGACCACCGCCGCGGGCTACGCCTTCCTGCCCGACGGGGTCCTGCGGGTGGATGCAAAGCTGGTTTCCACGCCCCATCCCAAGGCGGCGCCCGTGCTGTATGCGGCCTCGCTCAAGGACTCCGAACTGCCCTTGGGATCCGATACCTCCGACCTGGTGGGCCTCCTGGTGTGCCTGGAACTGCTGATTGTTGCCGCCGCCGGCGCGGTGTGGTCCTGGTACCGCTGGGGCCAGCGGGAAACCTGGCTGGTGTTCCTGCCGGCCCTCGGTGCCCTGTCCGTCCTGACCGGGACCCAGGTCAACCTCCTGCTGCCCAACCTGCTTTAGTGAAAATGCCACAGAAAGAACTGCCATGACCCTGCACTCATCCTTCGGCCAAGCACTCGCCGTCTTCGACCTGCCCGAGGGCGACGTCGTCCCGGATCCGCTCGCCGGGAGCGAAGCGGCCGAGCTGGACGCCAGGTCGGTCAGCGCCTGGTTTGGTGAACGCAAAGTCCTGGACCGGGTCTCCCTGACCATGCCTGCGGGGCAGGTCACGGCCCTGATCGGCCCCTCGGGCTGCGGCAAGTCCACGTTCCTGCGGATCCTCAACCGGATGCATGAGATGGTGCCCACGGCCTCGCTGGCCGGGGAGGTCCTGCTCGACGGGGCGGACATCTATGATCCGGGCCGCCGGGTTACGCTGGCCCGCCGCAACATCGGCATGGTCTTCCAGAAGGCCAATCCGTTCCCGGCCATGTCCATCTACGAAAACACCATCGCCGGCCTGAAGCTTGCCGGCATCAAGGCGGGTCGGGAAGAAAAGGACTTCCTGGTGGAGGATTCCCTCCGCAAGGCATCGCTCTGGGAGGAGGTCAAGGACCGGCTACACCAGCCCGGCGGCGGCCTCTCCGGCGGCCAGCAGCAGCGGCTCTGCATTGCCCGCTCCCTGGCGGTCTCCCCCCGGGTGCTGCTGATGGACGAACCGTGCTCGGCCCTGGACCCCACCTCCACCCGGCGGGTCGAGGAAACCATCGCCTCCCTGCGGGGACTTGTTACGGTGGTCATCGTGACGCACAACATGCAGCAGGCCGCCCGGATTTCGGACACCTGCGCCTTCTTCCTTGCCGCGCAGAACACTCCCGGCGCCATCGTGGAGCACGGGCCCACGGACGCCATGTTCCACCACCCACAGGACCAGCGCACCAGCGACTACGTGAACGGACGCTTCGGATAAATGCGGCGGGCCAGAACAGCCGCCGCACGCGGACGCCGTCGGGTCCTGAACATTGCCGCGGCAGCGCTGACGACGCTGGGCCTGGCGGTGGTGCTCGTCTACGGTGTCCCGCTGCTCAGCGGGACACCGCCGTTGCTCGCTGTCCCGGGCCAACCCTCCGGGCCCGCGCCACGCCCGGCTGTAGACGGGACTGAAGGCGCGGCGGCCCCGCTGGTGATCGGGACACCTGAAGAGGCTGAATCCGTGGCAGCCCGCGAGCTGGTGCGGACCCCCGCACGGCCCGGCCAGCCGGTGCGGGTGCAGCTGCCGCGGCTGGGTATGGACATCCCGGTGCTGCCCATGGCGCTGCCGGCGGACCGCCGCGTCAACCCGCCGTCGAACGGGTTCGCGTACTGGATCAGCGATTTTGGACCGTCCGGCTCCGGTGCGACCAACACCACCTATCTGGCCGCGCACTCGTGGAACCTGGGATATTCGGCGTTCAACGGCCTGATGGACATTGCGGCCGGCACCGGCAGGGTGCAGCAGGGCGACGCCATCCTGGTCACCACCCCGGAAGGCGTCACCAGCTACACGGTGACGGGCGCGGGCGGCTACGTGAAGACCACCCTGGGGCAGCAGCAGAACCTGTGGGACGCCGTGCCCGGCCGGCTGGTCCTGCTGACCTGCTTCCAGCTCAACGATGCCGGCGCCAACGAAAACTACATCGTCTACGCCGAGCGGACCTCCTGAACTGCGGCCTAACCGTTCCCGCCCAGCGGGACCACGTCGCCCTCCCGGTACAGGAGCGCACGGAGTTCGGACTCGGCCGACTGTGTCCGGTGCGCGTCGATGGTCTCCCCCGCGGCAAAATGGTCCAGGAGCCGGGGGTCAACGTAGCTCTTGCGGGCGATCGACGGCGTGTTCCCCAGCACCGCCGCTGCGTCTTCCATGGCCATGCTGATGGCACGCTTCCGCGCCGCCACCCTGTCCTGCGGACCGCTGCGCGCCAGGCTGATGGCTGCCGCGACTGTCCCGTGCAGCGTCCGGAAGTCCTTGGCCGTGAAGTCCGAGCCGGTGCGCTCCTTGACGTAGGCGTTGATGTCCGCGGCGGTGACAGGATGCCAGGCCCGCCCATTCTTATACGCGAGCAGCCGGGCGTTGCCACCGCGTCGCTTGAGGGTGCGCACCAGGGCGGCGAGGTCGGCGTCGTGGATTTCCGATTCCCAGTCCTTGCCGCTCTTGGCCGGGAACCTCAGCTCCAGGCATTCCTTCCTCACATGGACGTGGGCGCACAGGAGGGTGGCCAGGCCGCGGCTGCCGTTCTGGTTGGTGTAGCGCTCGGACCCCACGCGCAGGGAGCCGCTGTCCAGCATCCTGAACGCCGCCGCCAGCACGCGTTCGCGGCCGTGGCCGTCGCTGCGCAGGTCAAGGGTGACCAGCCGGCGGGCGGTGGGCAGCGACTCCGCGAGCTGCAGGGCGCGGTCGAACTTCAGCCGGTCCTTCCGCTCACGCCACTCGGGATGGTAGATGTACTGCCGCCTTCCCACGGCGTCCAGTCCGGTCGCCTGGATGTGCCCGTTGTCGAACGGGGCAATCCACACGTCCGTCCAGGCCGGCGGGATCCCAATGCTTTCCAGCCTGTCCCGCACCGGTCCGGGTGGCAGCGTGGAGCCGTCCAGGTCCCGGTAGCTGAAGCCGGTTCCGGCGGCGACGCGCCGGTAGCCGCGGCCGTTTGCGTTGCTGCGGCGGAGCCTCACGCGGCGTCCTGCCAGGTCATCCGTTCCATAAAGGCAAGCGTACTGACTAATTGGCGGAATACGCTCCGGGAGCATGATGTTATGGACAACGTGCCTACTCCCCATGGATCCGCGTCCCCCACCCAAGCCACCGCCGGTCAGCCGGCCGGCGGTCCGAAGGTTAGCGGGGCGGGAAGCAAAGCTGCGGGCCCCAAGGTCCCGGCGCTCAAGGCTGTAGACAAAGATACGACGGCGGGAATCCTCTTCGGCGTCGGCGCCTACGGGCTGTGGGGGCTGCTGCCGGTGTACTTCGTGGCGCTGATGCCCGCGGGGCCGGTGGAGATCGTGGCCAACCGCGTGGTGTGGTCGCTGGTGTTCTGTATCCTGCTGATCACCGCCACCCGGTCCTGGCGTGCCTTGGCCAATGCTTTCCGGAACCGTTCTGTTTTCGGCGCCCTGGCCATCGCCAGCGCCCTGATCGGCGCCAACTGGCTCATCTTCACGTACGGCGTGACCACGGGCCAGGCGGTCGAGGCGTCGCTGGGCTACTTCATCAACCCGCTCGTCTCGGTCCTCCTCGGTGTGCTGGTCCTGAAGGAGAAGCTGCGCCCGCTCCAGTGGGCCGCCGTCGGAATCGGTTTTGTGGCCGTGGGCGTGCTCACGGTGAGTTACGGCAAGCTGCCATGGATCGCCCTGGGGCTGGCCTTCAGTTTCGGGTTCTACGGGTTTGTGAAAAAGCGCGTCGGCTCGAAGGTGGATGCCGTGACGAGCCTGAGCGTGGAGACCATAGTGCTGGCCCCGCTGGCCGCGGGCACCATGGTGTTCCTGGCCCTGGCCGGTTCCGCCACACTGGCCAGCCAGGGCCCCGGTCATTTCTGGCTCCTCGTGGCGTCCGGCGTGATCACCGCCGTACCGCTGCTGTTCTTTGGCGCCTCAGCCCGGCGGTTGCCGCTGACCACCATCGGGCTGCTGCAGTACCTCGCACCGGTGCTGCAGTTCATCATGGCGCTGCTGGTGTTCCACGAAACCATGACGCCGGACCGCTGGATTGGCTTCGGTGTGGTGTGGCTGGCGCTGCTGGTCCTGACCGTGGATACACTGCGTGCGGCCGGCAGGAAATCGTTGGCCAGGAAGCAGGCACGGCTGAACGCCGCCCCCTGACACTGCGCTGCAGGGGGCGGCGTTCCAGTCCTGCGGGTCAATGCTGTTACGCGTTGGCCCTGATGGCGGCGGCCAGGACATCCAGCCCGTCGTTCAACAGCTCATCCGTCATGACCAGCGGCGGCAGCAGGCGGATCACGTTGCCGTAGGTACCGCAGCTGAGGATGATGACACCCTCCTTGAGGCAGGCGGCTGCCACGGCCCTGGTCAGTTCCGGGTTGGGTTCCTTGGAGCCGGCCTGGACCAGTTCGAGGGCCAGCATGGCGCCGCGGCCGCGGATGTCGCCGATCACGGATTTCCCGGCTCCGGCCAGTTCGGACTGCAGTTCGCGGAGCCGCCCGGTGGCCAGTTCCTCAATGTGGCGGGCGCGGCCGGCGAGGTTGTATTCCTCCATGGAACCGATCGCAGCCAACGCGGCAGCGCACGCCACCGGGTTGCCGCCGTAGGTGCCGCCGAGGCCGCCCGGATGGACGGCGTCGAGCAGGTCTGCCCGGCCGGTGATGGCGGAGAGCGGCATGCCGCCGGCGATGCCCTTGGCCATGGTCAGGATGTCCGGAACCACGCCTTCGTGGTTGACGGCAAACCATTCACCGGTGCGGCAGAAACCGGACTGGACCTCGTCGGCGATGAACACGATGCCCTTTTCCTTGGCCCAGGCGGCCAGCGCGGGCAGGAAGCCCTCAGCGGGCACGATGAACCCGCCCTCACCCTGGATGGGTTCGATGATGATGGCGGCCACCTGGTCCCCGCCGATCTGCTTTTCGATCATGGTGATGGCCCGCTTGGCCGCCTCCGCACCGGTGATCGAGGGGTTTTCCTCGCGGTACGGGTAGCTCATGGGCATGCGGTAGACCTCGGGCGCGAAGGGGCCAAAGTTGGTCTTGTACGGCATGGCCTTGGCGGTCAGCGCCATGGTGAGGTTGGTGCGCCCGTGGTAGGCGTGGTCAAAGGCTACGACGGCGTCACGCCCGGTGGCGAGGCGGGCCACCTTCACAGCGTTCTCCACGGCCTCGGCGCCCGAGTTGAACAGCACGGTGCGCTTCTCGTGGTCCCCCGGGGTCAGCCGGTTCAGCTGTTCGGCGAGGGCCACGTAGCTTTCGTACGGGGTGACCATAAAACAGGTGTGGGTGAAGTGCTCCACGGCTTCCTTCACGGCCCCGACGACGGCGGGATCGGAGGCGCCGACGCTGGTCACCGCGATGCCCGAGCCGAGGTCGATGAAGGAGTTGCCGTCCACGTCGTGGATGATCCCGCCGTCGGCATCTGCCACATAGACCGGGACGCTGGAGGCGACGCCGGCGGCAACCACGGCCTTGCGGCGTTCAGTCAGGGCGATCGATTTGGGGCCCGGGAAGTCGGCCTGGACGCGGCGCTTCTGTTCCAGGCGGAAGGTGATGTCATTTGCTGTGGTGGTCATGGTGTTTCTTTCGTCGAAAGGAGCCGTCAGGAGTCGTCAGGAGTCGAGGGCGGACATGACGTGCTTGATGCGTGTGTAGTCCTCAACGCCGTACATGGAGAGGTCTTTGCCGTAGCCGGACTGCTTGAAGCCGCCGTGCGGCATTTCGGCCGTCAGCAGGATGTGGGTGTTGATCCAGACAGCGCCGAAGTCCAGGTCGCGGCTCATCCGCATGGCCGTGCCGTGGTCGGTGGTCCAGACGCTGGAGGCGAGGGCGTAGTCGACGTCGTTGGCCAGCTCGAGCGCTTCAGCTTCCGTGGTGAACTTCTGCACGGTGATCACCGGGCCGAAGGTTTCCTTCTGCACCACATCGTCCGTCTGCCTGGCCCCGGTGATGATGGTGGGCTCGAAGAAGAAGCCTTTCTCCCCCGCCCGGTGTCCGCCGGTGACGATCTGGCAGTTCTCCGGCAGGTGCTCCACCACGGAGGTGACGGCGTTGAAGTGGTTCACGTTGTTCAGCGGGCCGAAGTAGTTCTCTTCATCGTTCTGCGAACCCGTGTGCAGCGTCTTGGTGTGCTCCACCATGGCGGCCACCACGTCGTCGTGCACCGAATCCTCCACGAGCACGCGGGTGATGGCGGTGCAGTCCTGGCCGGCGTTGAAGAACGCGAACTCGGCGATGGCCGCGGCGCTCTTTTTGATGTCGGCGTCCTTGAACACGATGGCCGGGGCCTTGCCGCCGAGCTCCAGGTGGGCGCGCTTGAGGCCCTTGGCGGCACCCGAGGCCACCGCGATTCCCGCACGGACGGAGCCGGTGATGGACACCAGGCCGGGCACCTTGTGCTCCACCATCATGGCGCCGGTTTCGCCGGTTCCCAGCACAACGTTCAGCACGCCAGCGGGCAGGATCTCACCGGCCAGGCGCGCCAGCACCAGCGTGGATTCGGGGGTGGTGTCGGAAGGCTTGAGGACCACGGTGTTGCCGGCCGCGAGCGCGGGGCCGATCTTCCAGATGGCCATCAGGAAGGGGTAGTTCCACGGGGCCACCTGGGCCACGACGCCGATCGGTTCACGGCGGACATAGGAAGTGTGGCCCTCGAAGTACTCCCCGGCGGACTTGCCTTCCAGGATCCGGGCGGCCCCGGCGAAAAAACGGAGCTGGTCGGCTCCGGCAGCAACTTCCTCGGAGGCGATCAGTGAGCGGACCTGGCCGGTGTTCCGGTGCTGGGCTTCCACCAGTTCGTCGCTGTTGGCTTCAATGGCGTCGGCGAGCTTGAGCAGCATCAGCTGGCGCTGGCCCGGGGTGACGTGCTTCCAGCTCTTAAAGGCATCCTTGGCAGCAGTCATGGCTGCGTCCACATCGGCCTGCACCGACACCGGCGAAATGGCCACCACCTCGCCATTGGTGGGGTTGACGATGTCCAGCAGGGCGGTCCCCGCCGGGGTGACAAACGCACCGTTGATGAAGTTTTGCAAGGTCTGGACCACGGTGTACAACCTCTTTCAAAGAAAACACGGCACTGTGCAGTGTTCGTTGGCGACTGCTCTGAGCCTATGCCCCCGCCCCGCGCCAGGGAATAGCCACCTGCACACCGTTCGGCGCAATGTTTAGTGCGGTCGACCAGCCCGCGATTACCCTTGAGGCATGGCCATTTCCCTCGCGATGCTGCTCGGCGTGCAGTCCCTCCACCTGTCCAAGGCGGGGCTCGCCGAAACCACCTGGCACCACGACATCAACTGGGTGGCCGTCACCGAGCTGGAGGACCCACAGCGTTTCCTCAACGGCGGGGAGCTGGTGCTGACCACCGGCCTGCGGCTGAAGTCCGCCCCGGACCAGCGCCGCTTCGTCCGCCAGGTCCAGCGTGCGGGCGCGGTGGGGATCGGGTTCGGCACAGGGCTGACGCACGACGACGTTCCGCAGGCCCTGATCGCCGAGGCCAACCGCTGGGGCCTGCCGGTGGTCCGGGTCCCCTACGAGACACCGTTCATCGCCATCGGCAAGCTCGTGGCCGATGCCCAGTCCGCCGATCACGTTGCCAAACTGGAGCGCCTGATCGCGGGCCACCAGATCCTGGCGCGGGCGCTCCTGACCGGCGGCGGCCTGGGCCAGCTCCTGAAACACCTCGGCACCATGCTCCGCACCGAGATCGCCCTCACCCAGTTCACGGCCCACCTGTACAACAGCAGCCCCGACCAGCCCTCCACGCAGGGCTGGTCCTCCTTCCCGGTGCCCACCGGACGCCGCGATGCCTGCACCCTGTGGGTCCGCCAGCCCTTCGAGGATTCCGGCATCATCGGATACGCCCAGAACCTGATCAGCGTGGAGCTGAACAACATGGTCAAACAGCGCCAGGCCCAGCGCGCGCTGTGCGGCCAGGTCCTGGAGGATGTCATTCACGGCGCCCTGGAGACCAGCGAGGCCCAGCGCAGGCTGGCCGGCGTCGGCCTCAACAGCACCCGCCGGAACGTGGTGCTGCTGGCGGTCTCCGCCGCACATCACAAGGCACTGGTGAGCACCTCGGTGCCGCAGGTCCTGGAGGACGCGGTGGCCGCCGTCGTCGGGCAGGATCTGGTGGTTGTAGTACACGACGACGGCGCCGCGGCACCTGCGCTGGCGCGCCAGCTCAGCGACCACCTGGCTGAGGCGGGCATCCATGCGACGATCGGCATCGGCGGCGCGTACACGAAGCCGAACGGCCTGCGCTGGAGCTATTTCGAGGCCCGGGATGCGGCCAGCCACGGGCTGCCGGTGAACGAGCCGGAACGCCTCAGCCTGACGTCCCTGCTGCTGGCCAGCGAGGACGTCCCCCTGGCCGACATGGCGAAAGAAGCCCTGGGACCGCTGCGCGCGTTCGATGCCACGCACGGCTCTGAACTGATGACCACGCTGGAGAGCTACCTGAACCACAACGGCTCAGTGGCTGCCGTCGCCGAGGCCCTGACCCTGCACCGCAATACCGTGCGCTACCGGCTCGCGCAGATCACCGAACTGACCGGCTACGATCCCGCGGTCACGGCAGACAGGGTGCAGCTGTGGCTCGCCCTGGCCGTGGCCCGGCTCGGCGCACGGCACCCCTGACCCCCGCCCCTCCCTAAATAACCCCGCGCTGGAGGACCGTGCGGGACTTCTTGCGGTCCTTCCAGTAGGCGGCTTCAGCCTCGGCCGCCAACTCAACTTCGCGGGTGTGGAGGGTGACGTACGCGGAGGCCACCCCGTCCGACAGATCGGGCATCGCAGCCAGCCTGGCCAGCAGGTCCCGGGCCACCACACTGTCCTGGAAATCACCCAGGATCTTCTGCTGGCGCTGGGCGGCCTTGACGATCTTCCCGGCCGGCTTGCCGTAGACAGGACCAACGGATTCCGCCACGTGCCGCATCCGTTTGGCGTCCTTGCGGACCTGGTGGAGGGCTGTTTCATGCTCGGTCCCCCGCCGGGCGCGTTTGGCACTGCGGGCCGAGCGCTGCAGCCGTTTGCCCGCCTGATGCACCAGCTTGCGCGCCTCCTTGCGGGCAGGGGCCGCCCCGGCCGCCCGTACCGATGGCCGGTCCCGGAACTCCTCGAGGTCATCCAGCAGGCGGAAGTACCGCTCGGACAGCAGCGCCTTCTGGAGTTTCCGGTAGCCGGTGTCCAGCGTATTGCCCAGTTCCTCCTCCAGCCGGTCGGCCGCCGCCTTCGATGCGGGTCCCGGCGGCAGCTCAGCGGCGTGCCGGCGGAGGCGTTCCAGCATCACTTCGGCATCGCGCGGCGCCCCCAGGACTCCGGCCAGCCACTTCAGTTCGTCCCGGAGGCGCCGCACGGCGGCGTCGCTGTAATAACGCCGGTACGCCGCCAGCGCCGACCGTGCCCGCCGTGTGGCCGAGCGCAGGTCATGCACTGCCTCGGGCTGTTCCAGCCGCACTCCGGGATCGTGGGCCAGGATCTCGCTGACCTGCCCGGCCAGATAGGCGACCAGGAGGTCCGAGACCGGCCCCTTCTTTCGCGGCGGCCTGGCGGACTGGGCACCGGCCGCCGGCGCTTTCCGCGCGCCGGTGACCCGCAGTGCCTTCGCCAGTTTGGAGCCGTGTTCGGCCGGGCGCGCTCCGGCAGCAGCCAAGACGTCATCGGCGGCGGGGAACAGGTCCGGGCTTCCGTGCACCAGTTCGAGTTCCCACTCGCGCCACTGCTGCGGCGGTGCCTCACTGTCCGCGGCATGGCCGGTGAGGGGGTGGGCGCTGACCCGGTCATCGGCCAGGTCCGCAAGGTGGACGCCATCGCCGCCGTAGAGCGGATAGGTGGTGCGCCGGGTTTCCAGCCGGACGGCGGGGAGCGGGTCGTCGCCGCGGAGGTAGGAGAGCAAGTAGGCCAGCAGGCTGTCAGGAACGACGTCGGCCTGGCCCAGTGGCGCCCGGAGCTCGCGCCGCTGCCGGGGTTCTGCGGCGCCCGGCCCGGCAACCGCCGCCCCGGGAGCGTCCGCTACCCCGGCAATGTCCGAGGGCAGCTTCACGTGCCAGCCGGCGTCGGTACCGCCGGTCCGGCGGCGGAGGGTGATGCCGCGGGCGGCGAGCACCTGGCCCTGGGTGTCGAAATACACCGCTTCCAGGTGGTCCTCGCGTGGCTCCCCCACCCGGGCGACCCCGGGGATCGCCGAGAGGTCCGGCACCGGGGCGTCACTGCCGACGTCGTACTTCTTTTCGACCTCAACGTCCTGGGATGCCATTGCGCCGTCCTTCCGTCACCGCGGCCCAAGCGGCCTGCTGGCCCGAGTCTATGCCTGCCAGATGAACAGCCGGGAGAGTTTCGCCACAGAACCCTAGACATCAAACGTCTGATGTCTAAGCTGGAGAGATGACTGCTCCACCCACATCCCCCGCCCTGGCCTCCGCCCCGCCCACGCGGCGCACCGTTGCCGTGTTCGGCGTAGTGGCACTGGTGCTGATTGGCCTGAACCTGCGGACCGGAATCGCCGGCGCGTCCCCCCTGCTGCACGATCTGCAGCAGGTGCTGGGCTACGGACCGCTGGTGGCGGCAATCATCCCGTCCATTCCCACCCTCTGCTTTGCTGTGGCGGGGGCTGCAACGTCCTGGCTGACCGGGCGCCTGGGTGTAGAGAAGGCCATCCTGCTTGCTTTGGCCTTCCTGGCCGGCGGCCTGCTGCTGCGCTGGATCCCGGCCACCGGCATGCTGCTCGCGGGCACGGTGGTGGGGATGTCCGGACTGGCCGTCTGCAACGTGGCCATGCCGTCCTTTATCCGTGAGCATTTCGCCCACCGCACGTCGGTAATGACAGCGGTCTACACCGTGACCATGACCACCGGCGCAACGGTGGCCGCCGTGACCGTGGTGCCGCTCTCCCAGGCGCTGGGTTCACCGTCGTCCGCGGTGGGAACACTCGGTTTCCTGGCGGTTGCCGCGCTCCTGGGCTTCGTGCCCATGGTGCTGCACACACACCGGAACCGGGTCCGGAGCACGGCAACCCGCATCTCCCCGTGGCCGTTGCTGCGCACGCGGAAGGGCCAGCTCCTCACCGCGATCTTCACCCTGCAGGCGCTGCTTGCGTACGCGCTCATCAGCTGGTTTCCCTCCATGCTGACCAGCATGGGCCTCAATGCTGCGGACAGCGGCCTGCTGTTCGGGCTTTTGCAGCTGGTGTCCGTGCCGGCCGGCATGCTGATCCTCGCCATCGGCTCGCGGCCCCGGATGCTCCGGCCCGCACTGTACCTGGTCAGCATGATCATGGTGGCCGGCCTGGCATCGCTGCTGGTGCTGCCCGTGGGCCTGGCCGTCATTCCCGCCATCCTGCTGGGCTTCGGCCTGGGCATCTTCCCGCTGGTCATGGTGATGATCAGCCGCAGCGGGACGAACACCGCCGAAACCACGGCGCTTTCCACGCTGGCGCAGTCCACGGGGTACCTTCTGGCGACTGCGGGCCCGTTCGGCACCGGCCTGCTCCACGGCATCACCGGCAGCTGGACCCTGCCGGTGGCGCTGCTGCTGGGACTCGCGGTGATCCAGGTGGTGGTGGCCCACCTGATCTCGCGCTCCCCCATCACAGCCCGGAAACGCAGGACGCCATGACCTTGAGCACTTCACACCGCCAGCCCCTCGCCGAGGAGGTTACCGCCAAACTGCGCGCAATGATCCACTCCGGCGAATGGCAGCTGGACCAGCGCATCCCTGCCGAACCGGAGCTGATGGCCGGACTTGGAGTGTCGCGCGGCACGCTCCGCGAAGCCATCAAGGCCCTGGCGCACAGCGGCATGCTGGAGGTCCGCCGCGGCGACGGCACCTACGTCCGTGCCACCAGCGAAATCTCCGGCGCCGCCCGCCGGATGTACCAGGACCATACTGACGAACACATCCTCGAAGTCAGGCTTGGTTTGGACACGCAGGCCGCCCGGCTCGCCGCCAGGAATGCCACGGCCGACGACGTCACCGCCCTGCGTGCCGTACTCGCCGAGCGGGAGGTCGCCTGGCATGCCGCCGATTTCGAGGCGTGGGCCCGCGCTGACTGGGCCTTCCACGCCCGCGTGGCCCAGGCTACCGGGAACCCGCTCCTGCACGAGCTCTACGTCAGCTTCGGCGACGTCTTCCACCAGGACCTGCTCAAGCAGCAGCGGAAGGGCCGCATGGACGGCCTCACCTACGAGGGCCACGGTGCCCTGGTGGACGCCATCGAGGCCCACGACGCCGACGCCGCAGTGGCCAGCGTCAACCAGAACCTCAACTCCTGTGCGGAGTGGCTGCGCGCGTAACCCGGGGTTTCGGCCTCGACGGGGCACTCAGTAGGCTTACGATCTGACGTAGGTCCGGGGTTCCGTCCCGGGCGCCCGCCGATGACCAGGAGCTTCCATGTCACGAGCAGCCCACCAGCGCGAGCACACCGAACCCGCGGTGAATGCCGCCGTACCGAACCCCAGGGAGCGAAGGCCACCTTCCGCACTGTGGGCCGACGGCTTGGGCAGGGTGGGGATCCGTTCCGCGCAGGTGCTGCTGATCCTGGCAGTGGCCGTGGTGTCCGTGTACGCCCTGATGCAGATCAAGCTGCTGGTCGTCCCGGTCCTGATCGCCCTGATCCTTGCCGCGGCAATCGGCCCGTTCGTGAACCTCCTCCGGCGCCGCGGCCTGCCCGGTGCCGTGGCCACCGGCGTGGCCTTCGTGGCCCTGCTGCTCCTGTTGGCCGGAGTTGGCACCGTGGTCTACTTCTCCGTCAGGAATCAGTGGGCGGAGCTGGCGCAGCAGGCGTCCTCCGGGCTGGACGAGCTGGAGCAGTTCCTTCGCAACGGGCCCATCCCCATCGAGCAGGAGCAGCTGGACCAGGCACGGGAGGGCCTCATCCAGTTCCTCACCAGCAGCCAGGTCCGGTCGGGCGCCATCACAGGGCTCTCCCTGGTCACGGAATTCATTGCCGGGAGCATCCTGATGGTGGTCATCCTGTTTTTCTTCCTCAAGGACGGCGCCAAAATCTGGGAGTTTTTCGTGCGGGCCTTCAGCGGGCAGCGCGAAGCCAAAATGCGCCGCATGGGCAGCCGCACCCTCGAGGTGCTGGGCGGCTACGTCCGAGGCACTGCCATCGTGGCATTGGTGGACGCCGTGGCCATCGGCGCAGCGCTCCTGATTCTCCAGGTCCCGCTGGCGTTCCCGCTGGCCATCATCGTCTTCATTACCGCCTTCATCCCGCTGGTGGGGGCAACGGTAGCGGGCATCCTCGCGGCCCTGGTTGCCCTGGTGGCCAACGGCCCGGTGGTGGCGCTGATCGTGGTGGCTGTGGTCATCGCCGTGAACCAGCTGGAGGGAGACCTGCTGCAGCCGATCGTGATGGGCAAGTCGCTTCAGCTCCACGCGCTCGTGATCCTGATGGCGCTGACTGCCGGCACCATCCTGGCCGGCATCATCGGGGCCGTCCTGTCGGTCCCGCTGGCGGCTGTCATCTGGGCGGTCATCCAGGTGTGGACTGCCGAAGATCCGCAGCTCGAGGACATGAACCCGGACCTTCCGCCACCGAACACCCAACCCATCTGAGTGCCTGGCGGACTTCGCCGCCAACCGTCACACCCGCTCCTGCACCACGCCCGCAGGACGCACGACGGCGGTCCGGCACCCAGGTGCCGGACCGCCGTCGGGCGTTGCCGCGGGCGAGCCCTGCTGCCGCGGCTCCTTCAGCTCAGGACCGGAGGCCGGCGAAGACGTTCTTGGGACGCTGCATCTCGCCATGCTTGGCGCCGAGAATGATGACCGCGGCGGCGAAGGCAGGGATGGCCCACTGGAGCAGTTTGAGCTGCTCTTGCGCGGACTTGAGCTCGTCGGACGCCTGCGGGCTGGGTTCGGTGGCACCCTCGCCGCCCTGGTCTGCCAGCTGGTCCACTTTCTTGCCGAGGATGCCCGCGTACAGCGTCACGGCGGCGCCGGCGACGGTCACCGCCGTCTTCACCGCCGTGTCCCGCGCAACGCCGTCCTGCTGCGCAATGCGGCCCTTGTTTTCCCAGGCGATGGCAAGGTCCGCCACCAGGTGCGAGGCGAACGCCGCCGTCTGGAAGGGCGCCCATTTCATCCAACCAGCGCTGGAGAGCCTGGTGCGTTCGGCCGGGTCCTTGGCCTCGGCAGCCGCCCCATTCAGCCCGATGGCGCCCATCAGCGAACCGCCAAACCAAGCAGCGGCGGTCAGGTCGTGAATGGATCGGGCAACAAGATTTCCTGCCATGATGTGTTTTCCTTACGTCGAAACTGGTTCGGTCTTTTGTGTCCTCGACCCACCCCGGGTCGCCTACACGTCATGGTAAGCACACTTACTAATGTTTCGGAAGCCCGCCCCGGGCAGCCCAAACGCGTAATATCGTGGTCATGGAGACAGGCACTTTGTTCGGCTGGGCCTTCGGGGACCCATCGCGGGAAAACGACGGCGGCTACGTTTCAGGCCTTGAGAAAGAGGCGTTCAACAACGCGGCGGCAACCGCCAGGGCCAAGGGCGTCACCGTGGTGGACGGATCTGAAGTCTTCACTGTTTTGAGTGCCCATGACAGCCTGGTGGAGCTGGATCACGCCCCGGGCAAGCTGGTGGTCCGCTGCACCGTCCACGTTGAAGGACCGGGCGCAGGCAAGATGCACGCCGAGGGGCCCATGAACGGCTAAAGCCATGGCAGACGGGGAATCCAGCCTCAGCGAGGCGGCAGACGCCATCGAGGAAGCGTCGGACACCAAGGCACTGGACGTCGTGGCGCGCCTAGGCTTCGCGGTCCTGGCCCTGCTCCACATCATCATCGGCGCCATATCGATAGCACTCGCCTTCGGTCAGCCAGGCCAGGCCGAAGCCACCGGGGCCATCGAGCAAATGGGGGCCAACCCGTGGGGCCCCGCCATCCTGTGGGCCTGCGTGATTGCGTGCACCGGCCTGGCGCTGTGGCAATTGAGCGAGGCCACGCTCCGGTCGCGGCGCCTGCCGCGTAAGGCGCGGCTGGGCAAGCTGGTCTCGTCCGGCGGCCTCGCCCTTGTTTACGGCAGCGTGGGGCTCAGCTTCGCGGGCTTCGCCGTCGGGATGCGCACGGACTCCGGCGACACCACCCGGGACCTCAGCACCGCACTCCTGAACACACCCGTCGGGCTGCCCGCCTTGGTGGCTGTGGGCCTGGCCGTCATGGGCGTGGGCGTTTTCTTTGTGGTGAAGGGCCTTCGCCGCGGGTTCAAACAGGAACTTTTCCGGTTTGACGGCACCCGCCGCGGCAGGCTTATCGATTCGTTGGGCGTCACCGGCCACGTGGCCAAAGGCGTCGCGCTGAACCTGGTGGGCCTGCTGTTCGTCATCGCCGCGGGCAAGCAGAGCCCCGAAGAATCCACCGGGCTGGATGGGAGCCTGCAGGCACTGACGGATCATCCGTTCGGCCCGTACCTTCTCGTCGCCATCGGGGCAGGGTTCATCTGCTACGGCCTGTTCGCGCTGGTCCGGGCACGGTTCGGGCGGATGTAACCGCCCAAAGACTTGGCTTCAGCGGCCCTGGCCCGCAGGAACGGTGCTGGCCGGCACCGTTCCTGCGGGCTGGGGCCGCACTGCGCCGTCAGACGCTGGCGGCCACGCCGTCGCGGGAGATGGCAACCATGTCCTCGCGCGGGACCACCTTGATGCGCTCACGCTTGACCTCGACGCCATGCGATCCGCCGGCCTCGGTGGCGGCCGCGCCCAGGGCGAGCTCGTGGGCGTCCAGCGCCAGCCAGCCTTCCCAGCTGGTGAACTTCACGCCGCGGGCGTCAAGGAGTTCGACGACGGCATCCGCTTCGGGAACGGCAGCGACCGGCAGGTTCTCACGGTCCTCCAGCAGGTAGGTCACCGTCTCCAGGGCGTCGCCCTTGGTGTGGCCGATCAGGCCGACGGGTCCGCGCTTGATCCAGCCCGTGGCGTAGATGCCCGGCACGTGGGTGCCGGACGCGTCCAGGACGCGGCCGCCGTCGTTCGGTACAACGCCCTTCTTGTGGTCGAACTCGATCTCCGGCAGGGCGGAACCGAAGTAGCCGATGGCCCGGTACACGGCCTGGACCGGGTAGTCCACGAACTCGCCGGTGCCGCGGGCGTTGCCCGTGCCGTCCAGCTCGGTGCGCTCGAACTTGATGCCGGCCACCTTGCCCGGTTTTTCCGGGGAGTCGTAGATCTCCACCGGGCTGTGCAGGAAGTGCAGGTGCAGGCGGCGCGAAGCCTTGAGCTCGGAGAGGTCCTCGGGCTGTTCGGCGATCCAGTTGGTGAGCGTGCCCACCATGGTCTTGGTCTGGTTGTTGCTCTGGATCTGGCGGTCCGATTCCTCGTCGAATTCGAAGTCCTCGGCGTAAAGGATGATGTCCACGTCCTTGGAGTGGGACAGCTCGCGCAGCTCCAGCGGGGTGAACTTCACCTGGGCGGGGCCGCGGCGGCCGAACACGTGGACATCCGTGACGGGCGAGGCCTTCAGGCCGGCGTAGACGTTGTCCGGGATCTCGGAGACGAGCAGGTCATCGGCGTGCTTGGACAGGACACGGGCCACGTCCAGGGCCACGTTGCCGTTGCCGATCACGGCGATTTCCTTGGCCTCGAGCGGCCATTCGCGGGGGACGTCCGGGTGGCCGTCGTACCAGGAGACGAAGTCGGCGCCGCCGTAGGAGCCGTCCAGCTCGATGCCGGGGATGTTCAGGTCCGCGTCCTTGATGGCGCCGGTGGCGAAGATGACGGCGTCGTAGTGGGTGCGGAGGTCCTCGATGGAGAGGTCCGTGCCGTAGTCCACGTTGCCGAAGAAGCGGATGTCGCCGCGGTCCAGGACCTTGTGCAGGGCGTTGACGATGCCCTTGATGCGGGGGTGGTCCGGGGCCACGCCGTAGCGGATCAGGCCGTAGGGTGCCGGGTAGCGGTCAAAGAGGTCGATGCTCACGGTCAGCTCGCCGCTCTTGACGGCTTCGCTCTTGGTGAGGATGTCCGCGGCGTAGACGCCGGCCGGGCCGGAGCCCACGACGGCGACGCGCAGCGGGCGTTCGGCAGAACCTACGGTGGTGCTTGATGACACGGCTGTGTTCCTTTTCTTCTGCATCGATTGCTGAGCAACTGCCGTTTTGAACGCTCATAACGGCGGTTACGGAGCAGTCGATGGGTTTCAGGGGGTGAGAACTCGGGTGGTGCTTGCTGTGGTGCGGGGCTTGTTCGGCGTGGTGGTGCTGTAGTCGGCGGTCTTGAAGTGCGGCGGCGCAAACGGGCTGACGCGCACTACGTCACCGATCACAATCACGGCCGGATTTGCCACGCCGGTGGCTTCTGCCTGGTCAGCGATGGAACCTAGCGTGCCGATGGTCACGCGCTGAGTCGGCAAATAGCCGTTTTCAACAATACCAACCGGGGTGTCCTGGGGCAGGCCGGCTTTGCCCAGGGCGGAAGCCGAATCACGCAGCGCACCCACTCCCATCAGCAACACCACGGTGTGGTCGGCGCGGGCCGGGACCTCGGACAGTTCCTCATGGCCGGTGACCACGCTGAAGCCCTTGGCCAGGCCCCGGTGTGTGACGGGGATGCCGGCGGCGGCGGGCACGGAGATCGCGGACGTCACGCCGGAAACCACTTCAACATCGACGCCGTGCTGCCGGCAGTATTCAGCTTCCTCGCCGCCGCGGCCCAGCACGTAGGGGTCGCCGCCCTTGAGCCGGACCACGCGGTGGCCCTGCTGGGCTTCGTCCACGAGGATCCGGTTGATCTCCGCCTGCGGCACGGGATGGTGGCCGGGTGTTTTGCCCACTTCGATCACGCGGACGTCGGGGGCGAGCTCGTTGAGCAGTTCGCGCGGGCCGAGCCGGTCGGCCACGACGACGTCGGCCTGGCCCAGGAGCCGGCGGCCGCGCACGGTGATGAGGCCGGTATCGCCGGGTCCGCCGCCCACCAGGGCAACGGAGCCGCGGTGGGCGCGTTGGCGGCGCAGCGGGAGGTCGCCGGTTTCGAGCGCGGTGGCAACGGCGTTCCGGAGGGCCATTGCGCGGCGCGGGTCTCCCCCGGCGTTCACGGCGATCTGGACGTCATCAACCACGGCGACGGCGGGGGTCCACGCAGCCGAGGCTTCGTGGTCGGAGGCGTTGACGCACCAGATACGCTGCGCTTCGGCGTCCTGCGAAACTTTAGTGTCTACGGCGGAATCGCCGGTGGCCGTCTGGACGAACCAGACGGCGTCGACGTCTTCCCTGCGGTACGGGCGCGGCTCCCAGGTGAGGAGCCCGGCGTCGGCCAGTTCTTTTAGTGCCGGGCAGGCAACGGGAGCAACGACGGTGACCTGGGCACCGGCGTCGAGCAGGCCCTTGGCGCGGCGGGCAGCCACCGCGCCGCCGCCCACCACCAGCACGGGGCGGCCGAGGAGGCGCAGTGCTGTGGGGTAAATATCCTGAATTGCCATGAATCAACGGTAGGGCCGCGTCACACTGGCCAACAACGGTACGGAAACACCCGGTAACGCTAGGTAATCCTGCGTCACATTGGTCCGGCCAGCAGGCTGATTGCTACTCGAGTTGAGCGAGGAATCGCCCCCGGTCAACGATGAGGCGTTCCAGGTACCGGTGCAGGACCAGCTTTTCGGCCAGGCGGCCCAGAATCCCAAACGGTGCGGTGAACTCCACGCGGTCCGTCACGATGCTGACGGTCATGGCGCCAGTCTTTCAGTCCGGAGGCCAAATAAGGCGCCCCTATGCATACAGCCCCGTGCTGAGATACCGGAAACCGGAGTCGACCATGACCGTGACCACAGTGGCTTCCGGCCCCAACTCCTTGGCGACGCGCAGTGCCGCCACAACATTGCCTCCCGACGAAGTCCCCGCAAAGATTCCCTCTTCACGGGCCAGCCGCCGGCTCATCGCCATCGCTTCGTCCGAAGAGACCCGCTCAATGCGGTCGACTTCGTCGGGCTCCCAAAGCGGCGGAATGAACCCGATGCCGGTGCCCTCAATCCGGTGGGATCCCGTTGGCTCCCCGGAGAGCACGGCGGACTCGGCGGGTTCCGCGGCGATGATGCGGACCGTGGGAAGGTGGGCCCGCAGGCCGCGCGCCGTGCCGTGGATGGAGTGGGCGGTTCCCACGAACTGGACAAAAGCGTCCACTCGGCCGTACGACTGCTGCCAGATTTCCTCGCCCAGGGCCAGATAGCCCGTGATGGCGTCACGGTTGTTGAGCTGATCGCAGGCCCAGTGGCCCGGCTGCGCGCTGAGCTCACCGGCCCGGGCAATCATGGCCTTGATCAGCTGTTCCGTGATTTTGCCTTGGTCGCTGGGAATATCCTCCACGGTGGCGCCGAGCGCTTCCATGGTGCGGCGCTTTTCCTCGCTGAAGGCGTCCGAGAAGACCACATGGAGCCGGTAGCCCTTGGCTGCGCAGACCAGGGCGAGTGAGATGCCCGTTGTTCCAGCCGTGTATTCGACGACGGTGTCGCCCGGTTTGATGTCCCCGCGGGCCTCAGCAGCGCTGATCGCGGCCGCGGCCATCCGGTCTTTCATGCTTCCGGTGGGGTTTGCGAACTCCAGCTTGGCGAGCAAACGGGCCGAGCCCGGCGGCACCAGTTTCCGCAGTTCGATCAACGGCGTGGAACCGATCCCCGCCAGGACGCCTTCCTCTGCCCCCGCCGCACGTCCCATCTGTCCGCCTCTAACTCAGCGTCCGCCCGGTCTCGCGAGAGTTGCCGGATACGACTCAAGGTATACCCGGTGGGACAACGGCGCCAGTGGTCTCCCGCGACGGCAAAGCCCGACGGCGGGAGGCGCCGTCGGGCTTTGCTGGGGAAGGCGGGGGTGCTTAGCGGGTGCTTCCCGCGAGGAGTCCGCGGCTGCGGAGGAGGCGCTTTTCGATCGGGGCGAACACCAGCAGCTCGATCAGGATACCGACGCCCAGGATCAGCAGGATCGCAGCCATCACGATGGTCATGTCGGACAGGACGCGGCCCTGGTCCAGCAGCGAGCCCAGGCCGAACCCGATGGTGCCGCCCACTGCGATGATTTCCGCAGCCATGAGGGACCGCCACGAGAAGGCCCAGCCCTGTTTGAGGCCGCCGAGGTAGCCGGGAAGGGCTGCGGGGAGGATGATCTGGATGGCCATCTGCAGCCTGTTCGCGCCCAGGACCGTGCCCACGCGGCGGTACTGCGGCGGGATCTGGTCCACACCCGAAATCAGGCCGTTGATGATGGACGGGATGGCCCCCATGAACACCACGAAATACACGGTGGCGTCGGTCAGTCCGAACCAGATGATCGCGGCAGGAACCCAGGCGACGGACGGCAGGACCTGCAGGCCCGAGATCAGCGGCCCGAAGGCTCGGCGCAGCGGGGCAACCTGGGCCAGCAGCAGACCCACCGGCGTGGCGATGGCCACCGATATCAGGAAGCCGACAATGCCGCGCTGCAACGACGTCCATAGGGCTTCCTGCAGTTTCGCATCGCCCCAGAGGACCCCCAGCTGCCCCAGCACGTCGAGCGGGCCGGGGACCAGGTCGCGGCGCTTCACACCGAGGGTGACGTAGAACTGCCAGACCAGGACCAGGACCACCAGCGCGGCCACGGGCAGGAGCACACGGCTCCAGTCGATCCGGTGCTTGCGCGCGGAGTCGGACTGAAGCGAATCGAGCCCGGCCTCGAGCTCCCGCAGGTCCTCGTGCCCGGTGGACGTCCTCGTCAATGCGGCGTGGATGTGCCGCGGTTCGGCCGGTTCGGCTGAAGCTTCGGCAAGAGGCGTGGTGTTACTTGGCATGGCGGCGAATCTCCTCACGGAGCCGGGCGGTGATGACCCCGGTCAGCTGTCCGGCCAGGCCGGCGTCGGTGCGGTGTTCCTCGGTGACGGCCCATTCCTGGACCACCCGGCCGGGCCGGGATGACAGCAGCAGCACGCGCTGGCCCAGCCGCACGGCCTCGCGGACGTTGTGGGTGACGAAGACGATGGTGCGCCCGGTTTCCTTCCAGATGCGTTCCAGTTCGTCGTGCAGCAGGTCGCGGGTGATGGCGTCGAGGGCGGCGAACGGCTCGTCCATCAGCAGCAGCTGCCGGTCCTGGGACAGCGCCCGGGCCAGTGCCACCCGCTGGCGCATGCCGCCGGAGAGCTCGTGCGGGCGCTTGTCCCCGGCCTCGCCAAGGTGGACCAGCTCCAGGAGTTCGTGGGCCTTGGCCCGGCGCTCGGCCTTGCCCACGCCGCGCAGCTTGAGGGCCAGCTCGATGTTTTCCCGCGCAGTCAGCCAGGGGAACAGGGCGGCGTCCTGGAACATAAACGCGGCGCCGTCGCTGGGTACTTCCAGGGCGCCCGACGTCGGGGCCTCCAGTCCCGCCATGATGTTCAGCAGGGTGGATTTGCCGCAGCCGGAGGCACCGAGGAGGGCGACGAACTCGCCCGAGCCGATGGTGGCGTTCACATCCTCCAGCACCGGGGCGCCGTCGCCGAAGCGCTTGCCCAGCTGTTCCAGTACGACTGGCATGGTCCCGTCCTTAGGTTGGTGGTGGTGCGGTCAGTCCTGGCCGAGGCCAGCGGCGGAGATGCGCTGGCCATCGTTCCCGGTGACTTCGTTGAGGGCGCGGAGGTCAAACAGGCCCTTGATGTCGGCCTGCTTGGTGGTGCCGGCGTCCGCCCCGTCCTTGAGCAGTTTGGGGTAGGTTCCGGCAAGCGGATCCACGGTGAAGATGACACTCTGCAGGGCCCGGTCCAGGACGTCAGCCGGAAGCGCCGCTCCGGCCGATTCCTGCAGGGCGGAGTTGATGACGTCCGCTTTTTCGGCCGCCGGCGCACTGTTCAGCCAGGCCACGGACTCGGCGTGGCCGCGCAGGAGGGCCTTGACGGTGTCCGGGTGTTCTGCGGCGAACGTCTTGTTCACGATCAGGATGGTGGTGGGGAATTCGCCGGCCTTGCCGGCGAGCGAACCGTCCCAGAGGTCCTTCTCGTCCACCAGGACCTTGGCGCCGGCGGTCAGCACCAGGCGGGACGCCCACGGTTCAGGCAACCACGCGCCGTCGAGCTTTCCGTCCTGGAACAGCTTCAGGGTCTGGGCGTTCTCGGTGGGGTTGATGGCCACGTCGCCGCTGCCGTCCACGTTGGTCTTGTAGCCCTGGGATGCCAGCCATGCGCGCAATGCGACGTCCTGGGTGCCGCCCAGCTGCGGCGAAGCGAGGGTCTTGCCCTTGAGATCCGCGGCGGAGGTGATTTCCGGCTTGACCACCAGCTGCGCACCGCCTGCTGCGGCGCCGGCAATCACGGTCACCGATTCGCCGCGGCTCTTGACGAACGAGTTGATGGCCGGATTCGGGCCGATGTAGGCGGCGTCAATGGCGCCGGCGTTCAGGGCCTCGATGGCGGCGGGTCCGGCGTTGAAGGTCTCCGTGCTGAGCTTGGTGGTACCCAGGCTGCGGGCCAGAATGCCCTGCTTCACACCCACCAGCGCGGGGGCGTGGGTCAGGTTGCCGAAGTAGCCCAGCTTCAGCTCGTCGGCCGGAGCGGGCAACGGGGCGGCGGCTTCGGCCGAAGTGTTACGGGAAATGTTGGAGGCCACGATGGCGCCAACGGCAATCAGCAGGACGAGCCCGATGGCCAGGGCAGCCTCGATGGCACGCTTGCGCTGGGGAACAGCGTTTTCGCCTGCCACGATGCGGATCATCCCGGGCTTGGAACTTGTCATTGTTTCACCATAGGGAGTGGCATAAACCCATTCAATGAAGCAGAAACGGGGGGTCACGCGGGTTCATGCAGCGTCACATTTCCGGCGCGGCCCGGTGCCGAGATCGTCCGGGTCAGTCCCCCTTGACGTTGATCAGCTGATGCAGTTTATGGCGCACCTTGACCAGGTCCGCGGCGTCATGCATCACTTGGTCAATAGGTTTGTACGCCGCCGGAATCTCGTCGATGAACGCATCGCTGGCGCGGAATTCGATTCCGCGCATGGCGGTCTTCAGCTCTGCGAGGGTGAACGCCTTGCGGGCGGCGTTGCGCGAGTATTCCCGCCCGGCGCCGTGCGGGGAGGAATTGAGGGAGGCGGGGTTGCCGAGGCCTTCCACAACGTACGACGCCGTTCCCATGGATCCGGGGATCAGCCCGGGATCGCCGTGCTCGGCTTTGATGGCCCCCTTCCGGGAGACCCAGACGGACTTTCCGTAGTGCGTCTCCTGCCGGGTGAAGTTGTGGTGGCAGTTGATCCGTTCGCGTTCCGTAACATGGCCGCCCAACCAGCGGCTGAACTGTTCGATGACGCGGTCCATCATTTCCTCGCGGTTGAGCAGGGCGAAATGCTGGGCCCACCGGAGCTCCGCCAGGTACCGGTTGAATTCGGACGTGCCTTCCTCCAGGTAGGCGAGGTCCGGGTCCGGCAGCCGTGTTCCGCGCTTCTGGGTCACGTGCCGGGCGACGCCGATGTGGTGCTGGGCGATTTTGTTGCCGATGCCGCGTGAGCCGGAGTGCAGGAACAGCCAGACCGCGCCGGTTTCGTCGGCCGAAACCTCGATGAAGTGGTTGCCGGAGCCGAGCGAGCCCAGCTGCAGCTCCCATTTCTCCACGTATTGGGCCGGGTTGAAGCCTGCCTTGGCCGCGAGTTTCCTGAGTTCGGCGATCCGAGGCTCGGCGGTGGCCTTGATGGTCCGGTTGTTGTGGCCCGCCGAGAGCGGAATGGCCTTTTCGATGTCCTCACGCAGCCGTTTCCGGTCCCTGGGCAGGTCCTGCACGGCGTACTGGGTCCGGACCGCGATCATGCCGCAACCGATGTCCACCCCCACGGCTGCCGGAATGATGGCGTGCAGGGTGGGAATGACCGAGCCAACGGTGGCGCCCTTGCCCAGGTGGGCGTCCGGCATCAGGGCCAGGTGCGGGTAGATAAACGGGAGCGTGGACGTGGCCAGCGCCTGGGCGCGGGTCTTCTCGTCCAGGATCGAGGCCCAGCTGATGAGCTTGGCTGAGATGGTTTCCAACGGTCTGCCCTCCCACTCCCGATGATGGTGGGAGGGGCACGGACCCGCAAGGCCTAATAACGGCTCTGCCCCGCACAACCGATGCGGGGCAGCAACGGTCATGCGGGGCAGGGCAGCTCCAGCAGAGGCTTAGATCGGCTAGAGGCTTAGATCGAGTAGCGCTCATCCTCGTGATCGCCCGGGTGGTCCTTGACCAGTCCGGCGGCCAGCGTATTGCCGTCCAGCGGGTCGATCACCAGGAACGCGCCGGTCCGGCGGTGGTGCAGGTAGTTCTCCAGTGGCAGCGCGGCGGCGAGGCGGAGCTGCGCGTGCCCGATGTCGTTCAGCTCCAGGCTGGATGCGCCCTCAAGCTTGAAGGTGGACAGGTCCAGCTTGCCGCTGACGTTGCGGACCACTGCCTGGACGGTGCGGGTGCCGTGCTTGACCAGGACCTTTGCACCTTCCCGGAGCGGCTTGGGCGAGAGCCAGCAGAGGGCTGCGTACAGGTCGGCGGAGGCTTCGCGGACGGTGCCGGCGGCGGCGATCGTGTCACCGCGGGCCACGTCGAACTCGTCGGCCAGGCGCAGGGCCACGGACTGCGGGGCGGCGGCTTCCTCCAGCGAGGATCCGGCGAAGTCGATGCCCGCCACGGTGGTGGTGCGCGGGTCCTGGCCGGGGGTCAGCACGGAGACCTGGTCCCCCACCTTCACGGAGCCTTCGGTGATCTGCCCGGCATATGCGCGGTAGTCGCGGTAGGCCTCCACGTCCAGGCCGGCCGCCACGGCGTCGGGTGCCAGGGCGCCCTGCGGCCGGATGACCAGCTGCACCGGGAAGCGGAAGCTCTCCAGGTGGCTTTCCAGTTCGTCGGCGGCGGGGAGGGTTTCCAGGACCTCCAGCAGCGCCGGCCCGGTGTACCAGGGGGTGCGCTCCGAGCGATCCACCACGTTGTCGCCGTCGAGCGCGGACACAGGGATCACCAGGAGGTCGCTGATGCCATCGGAGCCAAGGCCAAGTTCGCGGCCCACTTGCTGTACGTCCGCCTCAATCTCGCGGAATACGGACTCGCTGAACTCCACCAGGTCGATCTTGTTGACCGCCACAATCACGTGCGCCACCCGCAGCAGCTGCAGCACGGACAGGTGCCGGCGGGTCTGCTCCAGCACGCCCTTGCGGGCGTCGATAAGTACGACGACGGCATCCGCAGTGGACGCGCCGGTCACCGTGTTCTTGGTGTACTGGACGTGCCCGGGGCAGTCCGCCAGGATGAAGCTGCGCCGGTCCGTGGCGAAGTAGCGGTAGGCCACGTCGATGGTGATGCCCTGTTCGCGCTCGGCGCGCAGGCCGTCGGTCAGCAGGGCGAGGTCGATCCCGCCCTTCTCGCCGCCGAAGCCGCGGTCTGCGGACGTGCGGGCAACGGCGTCGAGCGTGTCAGCCAGGATGGCCTTGGAATCGTGGAGGAGGCGGCCCACCAAAGTGGACTTGCCGTCGTCGACCGATCCTGCGGTGGCGAACCGGAACAAGGTGGTGGGCAGGGCAGTCTCGAGGTCTGCAGCCAAAGTGTCCGTGCTCATTAGAAGTACCCGTCCTTCTTGCGGTCTTCCATGGCGGCCTCGGAGATGCGGTCATCTGCACGGGTGGCGCCACGTTCGGTCAGGGTGGAGGCAGCAACTTCGACGACGACGTCGGACACGGTGTACGCGTCCGACTCCACGGCGCCGGTGCAGGACATGTCCCCCACGGTGCGGTAGCGGACGGTCTTGGTGATGACTTCCTCGTGCGGCAGCGGCTGGGACACCTCGCCCACCGCCCGCCACATGCCGTCGCGGGCAAACACCTCGCGCTCGTGGGCGTAGTACAGGCCCGGCAGTTCGATGTTCTCGCGCTCGATGTAGCGCCAGATGTCCAGCTCGGTCCAGTTGCTGATGGGGAATGCGCGCACGTGCTGGCCCACGGTGTGGCGGCCGTTGTACAGGTTCCACAGCTCGGGGCGCTGGTTGCGCGGATCCCACTGGCCGAATTCGTCGCGCAGGCTCAGGATGCGTTCCTTGGCGCGGGCCTTGTCCTCGTCACGGCGGCCGCCGCCGAAGACGGCGTCGAACTTGTTGCGCTGGATCGCGTCCAGCAGCGGGACGGTCTGCAGCGGGTTGCGGGTGCCGTCGGCACGCTCGGCCAGTTCGCCGGAGTCGATGAACTCCTGCACGGAGCCGACAACCAGCTTCAGGCCCAGGCGCTCCACGGTGCGGTCGCGGAAGTCGATGACCTCGGGGAAGTTGTGGCCGGTATCCACGTGCAGCACGGGGAAGGGCACCTTGCCCGGCCAGAACGCCTTGGTGGCCAGGTGCAGCATCACCACGGAGTCCTTGCCGCCGGAGAACAGCAGCGCAGGCTTCTCGAACTCGGCCACGACTTCGCGGATGATGTGGATGGCCTCGGATTCGAGGGTGTCCAGGCTGGAGAGGCGCGTTGATACGGCGGCGTCGGTCACCTGGGTCTCCTCGGTTAGGAAAGTGCTCATACGTGTAGTCCGCATTCTGTCTTGTCGGTACCTGCCCAGCGGCCGGCGCGCGGGTCGTCGCCCGGCGCCACCTTGCGGGTGCAGGGCTGGCAGCCAATGGAGGGGTAGCCCTGGGAAAGCAGCGGGTTCACGGGCAGGAGGTTGTCGTCCGAGTACTGGACCAGCTGGTCGAACGTCCACGCAGCCACCGGATTGACCTTGACCAGGCCGTTGGCCTCGTCCCAGGTCACCAGCGGGGTGTTGGTGCGGGTGGGGGCCTCGTCGCGGCGCACGCCGGTGAACCACAGTTCGTAGCCGGACAGGGTGCGGCGCAGCGGGGCCACCTTGCGGAGGGCGCAGCACTGGGCTGCGTCGCGGGCGAACAGGTCCTTGCCCAGGAGCCGGTCCTGCTGCTCCACGGTGTTCTCGGGGAGCACGTCCACCACGTTGACCCGGAGGTTCGCGGCCACCTCATCGCGCGTGGCGTAGGTTTCCGGGAAGTGGTAGCCGGTCTCCAGGAACAGGACGTCGACGCCGGGCATCTGGTCAGCGACCAGCGCCGGCAGGACGGCGTCGGCCATGGAGCAGGCGACGGCGACGGCGGGCAGGTCGAAGTTGCGCTCCACCCAGGCGATCACGTCGCGGGCCGGGGCGTCCCAGCCGAGTTCGGCGGCGCCGGACTCGGCCAGGGCCCTAAGCTCGTCGTGAGAGCGGAGTACGGGATCTACCCCCAGGGCGTGCTTGCTCACTGGAGTGCCTCCTCGTCTGCTGCGTGGGCCCACTCTGCGAAGGTCTGGCCTTCGGCGCGCTGGGCCACGAAGGTGCGCACAACGCGCTCAACGTAGTCCGGCAGGTCCTCGACGTAGACCTTGAGGCCGCGCACGGTGCGTCCCAGCCCTGCTTCGTCACGGGTGGAGGAAGCCAGCCCGCCACCGAGGTGGACCTGGAATCCCGGGGAGGGATCGCCGTCGGGCGTTGGCAGCATCATGCCCTTCAGTCCGATGTCCGCGGTCTGGATGCGGGCGCACGAGTTGGGGCAGCCGTTGATGTGGAGGGACAGTGCGTGCGGCAGGTCGCCGGACTCCGCCAGGTCCGCGAGGCGGCGTTCCAGCTCGGCCACGGCGGTGGCGGCGGTGACCTTCGTTTCCACGATGGCGAGCTTGCAGTATTCGATGCCGGTGCAGGCGATGGTGCCGCGGCGGAACACGGACGGGCGGGCGGACAGGCCCAGCGCATCCAGTTCGGCCACGAGCGGCTCAACCTGGTCCTTCTCGACGTCCAGCACCACGAGCTTCTGGTGCGGCGTGGTGCGCAGCCGGTAGGAGCCGCGGGCCTCGAGGGTGTCCGCCAGCTTGACCAGCGCGGCGCCGGACAGGCGGCCGGCCAGCGGGGTGGCGCCGATGAAGAACTTCCCGTCCTTCTGCTCGTGCACGCCGATGTGGTCACCGGGGGTGGTGGGCTTGGGCGCGGCAGGACCGTCGGCAAGCTTGTAGCCCAGGTATTCGTCCTCGAGGATCTGGCGGAACTTCTCCGGACCCCAGTCGGCCATGAGGAACTTCAGGCGGGCCTTGGTGCGCATGCGCCGGTAGCCGTAGTCGCGGAAGATGCTGGTGACGCCGAGCCACACGTCAGCGGCCTGTTCCGGCTTCACGAAGGCGCCCAGGCGCTTGCCGAGCATCGGGTTGGTGGACAGCGCGCCGCCGGCCCAGAGGTCGTAGCCAATGCCGAGTTCCGGGTGGCGGACACCCACCAGGGCGAAGTCGTTGATCTCGTGGACCACATCCTGGCTGGGGTGGCCGGTGATGGCGGTCTTGTACTTGCGCGGCAGGTTGGAGAGCAGCGGGTTGCCGATGAACCGCTCCCCCAGTTCCGCGATCAGCGGGGTGGGGTCGATGATCTCGTCCTTGGCGATGCCGGCCACGGGCGAGCCCAGGATGACGCGCGGAACGTCGCCGCAGGCCTCGGTGGTGGACAGGCCAACACCTTCCAGGCGGGTCCAGATCTCGGGGATATCCTCCACGCGGATCCAGTGCAGCTGGATGTTCTGGCGGTCGGTGAGGTCCGCGGAGTCCCGGGCGAAGTCCACGGAGATCTGGCCGATCACGCGCAGCTGCTCGGTGGTGAGCGCGCCGCCGTCGATCCTCACGCGGAGCATAAAGTACTTGTCCTCGAGCTCGTGCGGCTCAAGGGTTGCGGTCTTGCCGCCGTCGATCCCGGGCTTGCGCTGGGTGTAGAGGCCCCACCAGCGGAACCGGCCGTGCAGGTCCTGGCTGGGGATGGCGTCGAAGCCGTCCTTGGAGTAAATGGTCTCGATACGCTCGCGCACGTTGAGGCCGTCGTCTTCCTGTTTCCAGGTTTCATTGGCGTTCAGCGGGGTTTTGCCGTCCACTTTCCACTGCCCGTGCGGCTTCGCGGCGGGGCGGGTGGAGGTGCGTGCGGGCCGCGTGGAAGCGGCGGAGTCCGCGGACGCTCCGGCTAGAGCTGTATCAGTCATGCATCGACTGTAGGTGTCCCATAATGGCGTCACAAAGGGTCGGGAAACGCTAAGTCACCTAGGGAAACATTTCGTCACGAACCGCCGGTGAGCCTTGAAGAACACCGCTTCCTGTGATTCGCCGCGCCCTGGGTTTTGGGGCGCTGCAGGCGCCCTGCAGGCGCACCGGTGGCGCCTTTACTGCCCGTTCGCGACGGCGGCGTCGAACCGTTCCAGCGCAATCTCGGCGAGCACGGCGGACGGCAGCAGCGGTTCCGTGACGAGGTCGGCCCCTGCCTTCGCCAGCTGGTCGTGGAAGAAGCCCGGCGCGAGGAGGTAGGAGGCAATCACCACGCGGCCGCCGTCGTCCACGGCCCCCGCGGACTCTCCCGCACCGGCACCTCCGGCCTGTTCCTCGCGGAGCATGGCGACGGCGTCGGGCACGGACGGCTTGGCAGAAGCTCCATAGGCGGGCTCAATCCGGTTGCGCCGAAGCTTCCGGAGCTGGTCCGCGAGCTCCTCGACGCTCAGGGCGGCATTGGCGTTGGAGGACCCCGCAGCGGCGAGCACCACGGCGTCGCGGTCGGTTACGCCGGCCTCGCGGAGGCGCTGGTCCAGCAGGGCCGCGAGGCGCGGATCCGGCCCGAGCGGCGCGGCAGCGAAGGTGCCCGGCCGGCTTTTGACGGCCCGCGCGATATCCACCTTGACGTGGTAGCCCACGCTGAGCAGCAGGGGAACCACGACGGCGGCCTCCCCCTCGGGCAGGCCGGCCACCACATCCACCAGGTCCGGCTGCTGGACGTCCACGTAGGCTTCCCGGACGTCCAGTCCCGGGCGCAGCTCGGCGATTGCGGCGCGCAGGGCATTGACCTCCGCGGCCCCCTGGCTGCTGGAGGTCCCGTGGGCGCAGGCGATCATGATGGGGTTGTTCATAGGGGCTAGCGTAACGTTGGAGCCGCACTGTCCGCCCACTATTGACCAGCCAGGACGCCCATGACCTTCGCCTTTGACAACGCTCCGGTATGGCTTGACCTGCTGGGCGTTTTCTTCTTCGCGGTATCCGGCTCACTCCTGGCAGCCCGGAAGAACATCGACATTGTGGGCTCCCTGCTCCTGGCCTCCCTGGTGGGCCTGGGCGGCGGCGTCATCCGCGACCTCATCCTCGACAGCGGCCCGCCCGCCGCCTTCAGCAACCCGGCCTACCTGTTCCCGCCGCTGCTGGCCACTGTCCTGGTCTACTTCCTGTTCACCAGCGTGCAGCGGTACACCTCGCTGCTGATCCTGTTCGACGCCGGCGGGCTGGCCCTGTTCTGCATGACCGGCACCGTCAAGGCCCTGGAGGTGGGCATGCACCCGGTGGCAGCCGTCCTCCTCGGCGTGATGACGGCCGTGGGCGGCGGCCTGCTCCGCGACGTCACGGCCAACGAGGTGCCGCAGCTGTTCAACCCCAAGGACATTTACGCCCTGCCGGCCTTTGCGGGCGCAGCGCTGACGTCCCTCCTGTGGGTTGCCGGCGCCTTCAACGTCCTCACCGCTGCGGCCGTGGCCACCATTGTGTTCACCTTCCGCGTGGTGGCTTGGCGGCGTTCGTGGCAGGCCCCGCTGGCCGTCCACGGCTGGCACCGGCGGTCCTTGCGCAAGGGCGGTTCCGGGGATGGCGGGAGCGGCATTGAGGGCCGCCGCGATTAGCTAGGATTGTGGTCATGACTGACATGTTCCTCGAGAAGTTCCGCGCGCTTGTTCCGAAATATCTCGAGGACGAATGGCAGGAAGAAGACGGCCTGTCCACGGAAGAGCTGGACGCCGCCCTCGCCGAACACCAGTTCCAGATTCCCCTGGTGCTGCGCGAGTTCTACCAGGCTGTGGGCGGCTGCGAGGACCTCATGGAGGCCTACCACTACTTCTGGGACCCTGAAGAACTCGAAGTGGACGACGAAGGCTTCCTCATGTTCCTCGAGGACGAAGAGGAACAGTTCACCTGGGGCTTCCGGGTGGGCGACCTCGGCGTCCCGGACCCCATCGTGTACCGCCGCAACAACGCCCGCGCGCAGTGGAAATCTGAGGAAGGCACCTTCTCGGAATTCGTCTTCGACATGTTCGAGTGGGCCTTCAACGACGAGGAAGACTAGCCCTCCTCCGGTCTTCTCCGCCGGAACTGGGGCACCTCGACACTCACTTGCCGAACGAAGCCCAAGAAAGCTTGTGACACGCCAAGTAACAAAGCACTTGTAGTATGTGACAGATCTGTCATAGACTGTTCACGGATCCGCTAAACGCCTCCGGCGGGTCTGATGCGAACGGAGATATAGCCCCGGTTCGACGCAACGTATGACTCGTATCGTTGCTGAGAACCGGGGCTATTGCCTTTAAATAGGCATCGATTGCTCCGTAACCGCCGTTTTGACGGCTCAAAAGGGCGGTTACGGAGCAACCGATGAAGGAAGGGAATCAGCTGGCGCGGTCCACCACGGCCAGCGCGAAGTTGGACAGCGAGGACTTGACCACGCCCTCCGGCAGCGGCTTCAAAGCAGCAATCGCTTCGTCGGCCCAGCGGCGGGCAACCACCCAGGACTCGGCGGTAACAGGGTGCTCGCGTAGCCCGGCCACGGCGGCAGCCAATGCAGAATCTGAGGAAAGGTCCCCGTCAATGAGTTTCAAAAGTTCGACGGCGGACTGGTCACCGGCGGCGGCATCGCGCCGAAGGAACAGGACCGGCAGCGTGGGGACGCCTTCGCGGAGGTCGGTCCCCGGGGACTTGCCCGACTTGACCTTGACGCCGGTGACATCGATAACGTCATCGGCGAGCTGGAAGGCCACGCCCACTTTCTCGCCGTATTCCACGAGGACTTCTTCATAGGCTTCGTCGGCACCGGCAAAGATCGCACCGAGCTGGCCGGACGCCGCAACCAAGGACCCGGTCTTGTCCGCGATGACCGAGAGGTAGTGCTCCACCGGATCCTCGTCCGGGCGCGGGCCTACGGTTTCGTGCAGCTGGCCCAGGCACAGGCGCTCGAACGTGCGGGCCTGGATGCCCAGGGCCCGGGAGCCGAGCTCGGACACCAGGATGGAAGCGCGGGCAAAGATCAGGTCGCCGGTGAGGACCGCTACGGAGTTGCCCCAGACCTCGTGGGCCGTGGGGGCGCCGCGGCGGAATGGGGCGGAGTCCATCACGTCGTCGTGATACAGCGTGGCCAGGTGGGTCAGCTCCACCACCACGGCAGCCTGCACCACGGCGGGCAGGGAGGCGTCGCCCAGGTGGGCGCACAGCAGGGTCAGCAGCGGGCGGATGCGCTTGCCGCCGGCTTCCACGAGGTGCCGCGACGTCGCGTCAGCCAGCGGATCGGAGTTGGCAATGGCCTCGCGGAGTTTCTTCTCCACCCGCGCCAGGTTGGTGGTGATGGCGGGGCCCAGCTCGGCGTCCTCCGCGATCGCCGCGAAGCCTGCCGGAAGCTGGAGTCCGGTGGCAATCGCGGTGGTGTTGAGGCTGGGTTCGGAGTCCGGCAGGCCGTGCCCGGCGTGCGTCCAGCTGTGGTCTGCGGAGTTAGTCACTGGTTAACCCTAACTTTTTGTTGCGGATACCGCTGGTTCGTAGCCGAAGGCGTATTTGATGTGGCCGGAACCAGCGATTCCAGGACGCGGATCACCCGGTCTTCAAAGCCCTTTGCGGACGGGTCCGTGAGGTTGGCAAGGAGTCGCACTACGAACCGCATCAGGACCGGGATGGGCATCCCGGTCCGCAGTGCGAGTTTCATCACGGCAGGCTTTCCGATCAGCGCGGCAAACGCCCGCCCCAGCGTGAAGTGCGATCCCCACTGGCCGCGCACATAGTCCGCGTAACCCGCCAGGTGCGCGTCGGCGTCGTACGTTGACCCCGCGGCAAAAGACCGTGCGGACGCGTCAATGATGAACTCCGCGGCGAACCGCGCCGACTCCATGGCATAGGAGATGCCCTCGCCGTTGAACGGGGACACCATGCCGCCGGCGTCGCCCAGCAGCAGGAGGCCGGGCGAGTAGTGCGGGGTGCGGTTGAAGCCCATGGGCAGGGCGGCGCCGCGGATTTCGCCCACCTGGTTCTCCGGCGTGAAGCCCCACTCGGCGGGCATGCCGGCGGTCCATTCGCGCAGGACCTGCTTGTAGTCGAGCTTGCCGAATTCCTTGGACGAATTCAGGATGCCCAGGCCCACATTGGACGTGCCGTCGCCCACGCCGAACACCCAGCCGTAGCCGGGGAGGAGCTTGCCGTCGCGGCCGGGGAGTTCCAGCCAGCCTTCCATCCAGTCGTCGTCGGTCCGGGGCGAGGTGAAGTACGTACGGACGGCCACACCCAGGGGGCGGTCGTCGCGCTTCTGGAGCCCTGCGGACACGGCGGTTCGCGTGGAGTTTCCGTCCGCGGCGAGAACGACGTCGGCGCTGAAGTCGCGCGTCTGCCCCGTCTTGCGGCCGGACTCGTCCAGGAGCGCTGCGCGGACACCGGTCACGCGGCCGTCCTCCGAACGCAGGGCTTCGGTGACGCTGTGCCGCTCGAGGATGTCAGCGCCGGCGGACTGTGCGTGCCGGGCCAGTTCCTCATCGAAACCCAGGCGCGTGCGGATGAGGCCGTACTGCGGGAAGTCTGAAACCTCAGGCCAGGGCAGCTCGATGGTGCGGCCGCCGGCGATCAGGCGCAGGCCCTTATTGCGGCGCCAGCCCTTGGTTTCGGGGTGCGGCAGGCCGAGCTTCTGGATTTCACGGACGGCCCGCGGGGTCAGGCCGTCGCCGCACACTTTCTCGCGCGGGAAGCTGGTTTTCTCCAGGACGGTGACGCTAATGCCCGCCTTGGCAAGGTAGTAGGCAGCGGTGGATCCGGCCGGCCCGGCGCCGACGATGAGTACATTCACAGGTATCAGCGGGTGATGTTGCGGCGGAGCTTGGCCACGGGGCCCTTGTGCGCGGCAATGGCCTCTGCCGCACCGTCCGGCTTTGTCGCGAGCGGTTTGGTGGCGCGGTGCACGGCCACGATGCCGCCTGTCAGATTGCGGTAGGTGACCTTTTCCCAGCCAGATTCGTGCAGCCACGCGGCCAGGTGGTCCTGGTCCGGCCAGGCGCGGATGGACTCGGCAAGGTAGACATAGGCATCCGGGTTGGAGGCAACCTTCACGGCGATGGCGGGCAGGGCACGCATGAGGTATTCGGTATACATGGTGCGCCACAGCGGAACCACCGGTGCGGAGAACTCGGCGATAACCAGCTTGCCGCCGGGCTTGGTGACGCGGAGCATCTCGGCCAGGGCCTTCTTGGGCTCGTTGACGTTGCGCAGCCCAAACGAGATGGTGCTGGCGTCGAAGCTGTTGTCCGCGAAAGGCAGGTTGGTGGCATCACCGGCAACAAAGTTGATATCCGGGCGGCGGCGCTTGCCGACCTTGAGCATGCCAAGGGAGAAATCACAGGCCACCACATCTATGCCTGCATCGGCATATGGCTCGCTGGAAGTCCCGGTTCCGGCGGCGAGGTCCAGCACGCGCTGGCCGGGCCGCACATCCACCGCTTCAACCACGATCTTCCGCCAGCGGCGGGTCTGTCCCATGGAGAGGACATCGTTGACGACGTCGTATTTGGGTGCGACGTCGTCAAACATCGTGGCTACTTCGTCCGGACGCTTATCCAAGGATGCTCGGTTCACCCGCTCATTGTCTCAAATGTTCTGCAGGCCCCCTAACCGTGGGCAAATCTTGGGCTCTGGGCTGAAAGTACCGCGCAGTAGCGTGCAGAGTACTGTTGTCTCATCATGACGAGCACGTTCCGCACCCTCACGGTCCCCCTGGATGGCAACGCTTCTGACGGCGGACTGCCGCAGTTCCTGGTCCGGGACGACGTCCTTTGCTGGACCCGCCGCGAAGCCGGCCTGGTGGGCTTTGGCGAGATCACGCGTTTCACGGCAACCGGCCCCGAGCGCTTCCTCGAGGCAGACATCTGGTGGCGCCACCTGGTCCTCGAAGCGGACATCACTGATTCGGTGGAGCTGCCCGGCACCGGGCCTGTTGCCTTCGGATCGTTCGCCTTCTCCAAGAAGTCCACCCACGAATCGCGCCTTATTGTCCCGGAGATTGTGGTGGGCGTCAGGGACGGCCAGTACTGGCTCACCCAGCTGACGTTCGACGACGGCGAACTCACCGAGGCGGGCGCGCGCGCCGCCCTGGACCGCTGGCTCAGTGGCGGCAGCACCCAGGGTGAGGTCGCCGCCGGGGCGGATTCCGCCGTCGTGCGTTCTCTGCCCGCAGCGCCCGGTGCCACGCTGCATACCGGGTCGCTCAGTGAGGAAGCCTGGATGGCGGCCGTGGCTGCCGGCGTGGAGGAGATCCGTACCGGGGCGCTGGAGAAGCTGGTGCTGGCCCGGGACATTGTGGCTACCGTGCCGTCGGGCGTGAACGCCGCGACGGTGCTGCGCGAACTGGCCGGGCGTTACCGCGAATGCTGGACGTATGGCGTGGATGGCCTGGTGGGCGCGACGCCGGAAATGCTGATCCAGGTGGAGGGCCGGACCGCGCAGGCACGCGTGCTGGCCGGCACCCTGGACCGCCGCGACGCCCATGGCGAGGACGGCATCCCCATGGACTATGCCGAGCGGGTGCTGGGCGGCTCGGAGAAGCAGCGGCACGAGCACGAGATCGCCATCCAGTCGCTGACCTCACAGCTGGCGCCGTTTTCCGAGGCCATGAACGCCCACGACGAGCCTTTCATTCTGGAGCTGCCCAACGTTTGGCACCTGGCCTCGGACGTAAAGGCGGAGCTCACCGAGGTGGAGGGCCACGTGCCAACCTGCCTCGCGCTGATTAACGCGCTGCACCCCACTGCTGCGGTCTGCGGGACACCCACGCTGGTGGCCGGGGCGCTGATCCGCAAGCTGGAACACCTGGACCGGGGACCGTATGCCGGGCCGGTGGGCTGGCTGGACGCCGCAGGCAACGGCGAGTGGGGCATCGCCCTGCGCGGTGCCGTGATCGAAGCCACCGACCGCGTCAGGCTCTACGCCGGCTGCGGCATCGTTGACGGCTCCCAACCCGAGGCCGAGCTGGCAGAGACGTGGGCCAAGTTCCGGCCGATGCTCGAATCCCTCGGCATTTCCAGTTAGTCAGCGCCACCTGGCGTTTTGGACGCTCAAAACGACTGTTTGCGCTAGCGGGTTGGACGGGGCGTCCGGGATTGCAGACAAGAGCGGCCACTAAACTCTTGAAAAGGCTGTGATTTAGTTATCCAATAGTGAAACTAAGTTTCATGTGATGCACATCTCTCATTCGGCGATACACTATGAACCGATTTAGTACCGCATACCCCTGCAACAAAAGGTAAAAAACATGCAGCTCACGTCCCTGGCCCAGGCCAAGATCGCCGCCAAGGCAGCAGCAATCCTGGCCGCTGGCGCACTCACCCTCACTGCCTGCGGCGGCAGCACCACCACCCCCGCAGCGTCCGAAGGTGGCGTCCAGCTCATCAACGCCGGCAAGCTCACCGTCTGCTCGGACATCCCGTACGAGCCTTTCGAATTCCAGAAGGACGGCAAGATCGTCGGCTTCGACATGGACATCGCCAACGAGATCGCCAAGGACCTCAAAGCCGAACTCAGCGTGGTGGACAGCTCGTTTGAAGCCATCGAGACGGGCACCGCACTGACCGGGTGTGACCTCTCCATTTCCTCGGTATCCATCACGGATGTCCGCAAGTCGGTCATGGACTTCTCCAACCCGTACATGGACGACGACCTCACGCTCGTGGCCTCCACCGCGTCCGGGATCACGGACATCAACAGCGCCAAGGGCAAGAAGGTCGGTGTCCAGCAGGCCACCACGGGCGCCAAGTACGCGGCGGAGAAGGGAATCGACGCCCAGCAGTTCGAGGACAGCGGGCTCCTGGTCCAGGCCATCCAGGCCGGCACCATCGACGCCGCCCTGGGTAACCAGTCCATCCTGGCCTACGCCATCAAGGACGACCCCAAGTTCAAGCGCGTGGAGGACTACACGTCCGGTGAAAAGCTGGGCATCTCCATCAAGAAGGGCAACACCGCCATGGCCGAGAAGGTCAACGCAACCCTCAAGCGCATCACCGACGACGGCAGCCTGAAGAAGTTCGAGACCATCTGGTTCGGCGAGACCGCCAAGTAACCGCTTTTCGGACTGAGACTCAGCCCTGAGAAAGACGCCGCTGGGGCCCCTGACGAGCTGCACCGCAGTTCCGTCCGGGGCCCCAGCCACGCAAATGAATGTGAGCACCCCATGGCAATGACCGCACGTCAACGGGCCAGAGTGAGCCTATATATCCAGGTCGGCATCTTCGTTGTGGCGTTGGCCGCGCTGGCCCTGGCCATCGACTGGAAGACCGTCGGCAACAGCGTCTTCAACTTCGCCAAGATTGGCCCGATGTTTCCGGACATCTTCCTGGTGGGCCTCAAAAACACCCTGATCTACACCTTCCTCGGCTTCGTGGTGGGCCTTTCCGGCGGCCTCCTGCTGGCGCTGATGAAGCTCTCCAGCTTCCCGCTGTACCGCTGGATCGCCACCGGCTACATCGAATTCTTCCGCGGCGTCCCGGCCCTGCTGGTGTTCATCGCCTTCGGCTACGGTGTTCCGCTCGCGTTTGGCGTGCAGTGGAACGTCACCCTGATCGTGATGATCTCGCTGGGTATGGTGGCATCGGCATATATCGCCGAGACCCTCCGCGCCGGCCTGCAGGCCGTGCCCAAGGGACAGCTCGAAGCCGCCCGGTCACTCGGCATGCCGCAGTGGCGGGCCATGGTGTCAATCGTGATCCCACAGGCGTTCAAGATCGTGCTGCCGCCGCTGACCAACGAGGTCATCCTGCTGACCAAGGATTCCTCGCTGATCTACGTCCTGGGCCTCACCGCCTCGCAGTACGAACTGACCAAGTTCGGCCGCGACGGCATCTCCAGCCTGGGCGCGGGCCTCACGCCGCTCCTGGTGGCGGGCGCCTTCTACCTGGTCATCACCATCCCGCTGAGCCTCCTGGCCCGGAAGTTCGAAAGCCGCTCCGCGCGGACCAAGCGATAGGCAGGCAAGCCATGAACGACGTCGTAAATTCCTCCTCCGGCAGCACCGGGAGCACCGGCACCATCAACGCGGCCGGGGTTTCCATCAAGGACCTGCGCAAATCGTACGGGTCCAACGAAGTCCTCAAGGGCATCAGCCTGGACGTGGCGCCCGGCGAAGTGGTGTGCCTGATCGGCCCCTCCGGCTCCGGCAAGTCCACGCTGCTGCGCTGCGTCAACCTCCTGGAGCAGCCCAACCAGGGTGCCATCAACGTGGGCGGATTCGAAGCCACCGACCCCGACGTGGACATCGACAAGATGCGCCGCAAGGTGGGCATGGTGTTCCAGCAGTTCAACCTGTTCCCGCACCTGGACGCCAAGCGGAACTGCACCATCGCCCAGACCAAGGTCCTCAAGCGTTCCCAGGAAGAGGCCAACAAGGTGGCCCAGCACAACCTGGAACGCGTGGGGCTGGGCCACCTGTCCGACCGCTTCCCGGACCAGCTTTCCGGCGGCCAGCAGCAGCGCGTGGCGATCGCCCGGGCACTGAGCATGAACCCCGAACTGATGCTCTTTGACGAGCCCACCTCTGCGCTGGACCCCGAGACCGTGGGCGATGTCCTCTCGGTCATGCGGAACCTGGCCAAGGAGGGCATGACCATGCTGGTGGTCACCCACGAGATGGGCTTCGCCCGCGAAGTGGCCGACCGCGTGGTCTTTATGGACGGCGGCGTGGTGGTGGAGGAGGGCGTGGCCGAGCAGGTCATCGGCGCCCCCACGCAGGCCCGCACCAAGGAGTTCCTGCGCCGCGTGCTGGATCCCACGCACATCGAGATCGAGGAGTAGGCCGGGGTCTTCGCGCTGCGAATTACCTGGCGACTCGCAAATTCCCTGGCGCGGCCGACATACCGGTCGCGCCAGGGAATTTCTGCGTCATGGCCATTTTTGCGCGTCGAAATCGGCCGAACGCGTACCACGGCGGGGCACGCCGGCTGCAGCCAGCATGCCTTCCAGCTTTCCAGGCTCCATAAGATCAGCCCAGTCCCACCTCACCACGTTCATCCCGGTGGCACGGATTCGGTTTTCACGTTTCTTCTCCTCCACGACGGCCTGCGACGGCGTCCGCCCGTTGAGGAACTCCGGTTTGATGTACTTCTCGACGCCATCGAATTCACCCACCACCTTGGCCTGTTTCCAGTAGAAATCCGTGTAGCCAACGAGCCCGGCAGCATCATGGATGGCTTGCTGGAGGACCGGCGCAACGAACCCGGCAACGTGTATTCGGGAGCGGCTGTAGGATTCACCGGCTGACCCGGACAGCGGGTCTGCAAAGCCCAGGACTGCCTTGATCCTGCGCTCTGCTGCTGCCGAAAAATTCGATCCGATGCCGGCCTCCAGGTCCTCCTTGTTCAGGGCCGCCAGCCTCAGTGTCCGGTCCGGCCGCAGCACGTGGTCCAGCGGGGCGACGGCTTCCGTGAAGGGCGTGAACGCCGCCAGATCAAGGACAGTGCGGACGCGGCTTGTGACCAGCAGGCCCTCCCGGCGGACCACGGCCAGACCCGACGACGCAGCAAAGTGGCGGCGTACCCCGCAACGTGACCGGCCGCCGTCGTTCTTCATGGTCAGCGCCTGGACAGGATGGTTCAGGCCGATGGTGGGAATTCCCCACACACTGGCTGCCGAGTGTCGGGCGAAGACTGTGGGTTTCTCGAATGCTTCCGCGGAGGCCTCGATGCGGAGCCGGTATTGTTCCCACGGCTTCAGCCCTCGCCAGGCAGGCCCATCCGTGTACACGCCGTGCCGGACCCGGACGAGCGTTCCCGCCCTGACATGCTTGGCGAGCGCATTCGGCGTCAGCCCGTGAAACAGCCGGTCGCGTGAGAGGAGCAGGGGCGGGAGGTCACTCATGTACCGACAATGCCACCCGTGAACCTGCGCCGGCAGGCCAAACCTCCGCTATGTGGACAACAGCTGGCGACGCACACGTTCGATTCCGAGGCGCATATTCCCTGGTGCGGCCGAAATCCCGGTCGCGCCAGGGAATGTGCGCGTCGCCAGGGAATTGCGGCGTCGCGGCGGAATCCGCGTCCCGGCTACGCGCCCAGGACGCCGGAGACCGCCACGGAAACGGCGGCCTTGATGCGGGCATGCAGGTCCCGGAGGCCTGCCCGGTCGGTACGGACTTCCACGATGCTGCGGCCCGCGACCGGCGCGGCCAGCGCCTCGGCGAGTCCCGCCGTCGTACTCACCGAGCAATGCCCGACGCCGTACGCTGCGGCGAGTGCGGCGATGTCCACGGAGTGGGGGGTGCCGAAGAGGCGTTCGACGGCGTCCGCGTAGCTTCCTGCTTCGCGGACCGCACCGTGTTCGAGCAGGTCGAAGATGGCCCCGCCGGCGTCGTTGAGCACCACGATCCGAAGGTCAGGCATCGCCTCGCCGGCACCCAGGAGCAGGCCGCCGACGTCGTGCAGGAACGTGACGTCGCCCAACAGCAGCGTGGTTTCCTGCCGGCCGCCGAGCGCGATGCCGGTTGCCGTGGAAATAGTGCCATCGATCCCGGCGAGGCCACGGTTGGCGTAAACAGTGGCGGCGGGTCCGGCCCCGGGGAGGCCTGCGAGATCCACGTCGCGGATGCCGTTGGAGGAACCCAGCACCAGCTGGCCGCGGGCGTTGCCCCACACCAGGGCACCCACGGACGGACCGGTGGCACCGGGCCCTGCGGCGAGTATGCCGTCCACGGCATGTTGGGCGGCGGACCCCGCGAGCAGCCAGGTGTCCAGCCAGTCGGACGGGCCGCGGCCGGCAAACTCCGCGAGGTCTGCCAGGCTTTCCAGCGGCAGTTCGGTGCGCCGGCCGGGCTCGTACCAGGCCACGGGAACCGGCTGGTACAGGGCGGAGGGTACGTCGGCGCGGGCCAGCAGCGAGGCCACCGGACGGGACAGCGTGGGCCGGCCAAAGAGGACCACACGCTCGATGGGCTGCGCCGCGTCGGCACCGAAGTGCGGGAGCAGCAGCCGGTACGGGCCCACCGCGTTCGGACCGAAGCGGGCATTGGACGACGGTTCCGCGAGCAGCGGCAGGCCGTGCGCGCGGGCGAACGCTTCGGCGACCGGACCGGCGTCGTGCCCTGCCAGCACCACGGTGCGCCGCTCCTCCAGCGACGCAGCAGCCGGTGCCAGTTCCATGGTGAGCGGCTCGGTGCCGATCCGGAACTTCTGCCGGCCGGCCACCGGCGGAAGCCCCTCCCCCGGAGCCGGCACCAGCGGATCGCGAAAGGCAAGGTTTAGTTGGACGGGCCCGGGCGCAACGTCGGAGAACGCTCCGGTGGCTGCGGACAGCGCCGTTTCCACCGCGCGGAGGGGGCTGGCGCCGGCTGGCACGTCGGCAGCGAAACGGACGTGCTCACCGAACAGGTCCAGCTGAATGGTTGTCTGGTTGGCACCGGTCCCCAGCAGCTCCTCCGGCCGGTCGGCGGACAGCACCACCAGCGGGACGGCGGCGTGGTTGGCCTCCATCACCGCCGGCATAAGATTCCCGACGGCGGTGCCGGACGTGGTGAGCACGGCCGCCGGGGAGCCGGTGGACAGGGCCAGGCCCAAGGCCGTGAAGCCGGCGGACCGCTCATCGATCCGGACCAGCAGCTCCACGCGTCCCGCCGCCGACGCCTCGGCCAGCGCGTAGGCCATCGGAGCCGAGCGGGACCCCGGTGAGACCACCACGTACTCCACGCCGCCGTCGACCAATGCCTCAACAGCGATCCGAGCCGCCGCAAGCGACGTCAGCGCAGGTGCGCCCTCCGAAGAATCTGCGTGGTGGAACGTGGAGGCACCAGGGGCAGGCGTGGAGGTGGCAGGGTCCGGGTCATTCAGCGAAGTCACCCACCCAGTCTGCCACCCCCCCATGACGCTCTCTCACTTAATGCGCCTAAAAGCCAAACGCTCTATCACTTCCCGCCGCCGGGGCACCGGGAAGTGATAGAGCGTTGGCCAAAAACCCGCATTAAGTGAGAGAGCGTCCTGCCGGGTAACCGGGGTAACCGGGGTAACCGGGGTAACCGGGCGGGGGCGGCTGCGGGGAGGAGGGAAGCGGGCTTAGCCGCCGTGGAACACCTGGATCACGGACGGACGCGGGGCGCGCGCCTGGCCGCGGGCCGGCGTCGCACCTTCTGCAACGTAGTCCGGGAAGAACGAGTGCTGGTCCTCGAACGAACCGTCCTCACCCGGGTGCTGCACAGCAACGAACACGGTGCGCTCGTCGTCGTGGATGATCGGTCCGCAGGTTTCGCCTTCGTTGGGCACGGCCAGGAACTGCTCCACCTTTCCGCGCTCGGCACCGTCGAGGGTGACCTTGAAGAGGCCGTCAGCCTTGCCGATGCCGGAGGGGGCGCCGTCGGTGGAGATCCACAGGTTGCCTACGGAGTCGAACGCGAGGTTGTCCGGGCAGGAGATGGGCGAGACCTTGTCCACCGGGTAGCCGGAGAAGTAGGTCACGTCACCCTGGGCCGGGTCACCGCAGACCATGAGCAGGTTCCAGGTGAACTTCGTGGAGGTCTGGTCGCCGGTTTCGGTGATTTCCACGATGTGGCCGTCGCGGTTCTGGTTGCGCGGATTGGCTTCGTCGGCGCCTGCCTTGCCTGCCTTGCCGCGGTCCGAGTTGTTGGTGCAGGCCACGTAGACCTTGCCGGTGTGCAGGCTGGGCTCCACGTCCTCAGCACGGTCCATCTTGGTGGGCCCCTGCCGAACGTTGTTAACCACGACGCCTGCCTTGTCCGCAGCAACGCGGGTGTAGACCAGAACCTCCTCGACAGTCATGCCATCGATAGCGGACTCGCCGTCGACCACCAGCGGCAGCCATTCGCCGGTGCCGTCGAACGAACCATCGGCGGGAACCGTGCCCTTGCCGTCAATTTCAGCGACGGGCGAGTTGCCGGTGAACCGGGCCACGTAGAGGTTGCCCTCGGACAGCAGCGTCATGTTGTGCTTGCGGTCGCCTTCCTTGTACGTGCCCTTGGAGACGAACTTGTAGAGGTAGTCGAAGCGCTCGTCGTCGCCGGAGTAGGCCACCACTTTGCCATTCTCGGCGATGATCACGTTGGCGCCCTCGTGCTTGAAGCGGCCCAGCGAGGAGTGCTTCTTCGGGGTGGACGTGGGATCGAAGGGGTCAACTTCCACGATGTAGCCGAAGCGGTTTGCCTCGTTCTCGAAGCCGGCGTTGCGGGTGTCGAAGCGGGGGTCGTCCAGCTCCCAGTTGCGGGCCGTCTGCTTGTCGCTCAGGCCGTAGCGCTTGTCGTAGGCGGACTTGCCGGGGGCGCGGAAGTAGCCGTTGAAGTTCTCCTCACCCGAGAGGATGGTGCCCCACGGGGTGGTGCCGCCGGCGCAGTTGCCGAGGGTGCCCTTGATGAAACGGCCCTTGGGGTCTTCGCCAGTCTGAACCAACGCAGAGCCCGCAACCGGACCCGTCAGTTCGTAAACGGTGTTGTTCAGGAAGCGGCGGTTCAGCGGCGCGCCCTGGACGTAGCTCCACGGCTGGGCGGAGTTCTTGCGCTCGAGCTCGACGACGGAGAGGCCGTGCGCAGCCTGGCCCACCGCACGCTTCTGGGCGTCAGGCATGCCCTTCGGGAACATGATGCCTTCGTTGGTGTATTCGTGGTTGGCGAACAGCACCGCGCGGCGGCCCTTGGAGCCGGGGATCTCCAGGATGTCCGTGTAGTCGTTGTTGTAACCGAACTGCTGTTCCTGCGCCTTGGCAGTCTGGTTGTTCAGGTCGAAGTCCGGCGCGCCCTTGAAGATGGGGTCACCCCACCGGATCACCGGCTGCCAGGTAAAGCCCTTGGGCACGGTCACGGCGTCGACGGCGGCATCAACCGGGGCGATCGGCTGGAAGACCAGCTTCGACTTGGCGAAGCCTTCCTTCGCTGCGGGTGCCAGCCCCGGACCGCCGGCGACTGCCGGTTCGGCAGACGTCACGGCAGAACCGAGGACGACGGCGAGCGCACCAGCGGCGCCAAACCCCAGGGCGGCGCGGCGGGACATGGTGGCGGACGCAATGTCGCGGAAGTAGCTGTTCGAGCTGGTGTTGCAGACATCGCCGGCGCAGGCGTTGTCGCATTTCAGGGCGCAGGTGACGGCACTGCGCTTACCCTTCGTATGGCCGAGCATGGGCAGCAGGTTGAACTTGCGGGATGTCGTTTCAGACAAGGGGTGCCTCCAGTAAGACGATCGGGTCCCGCCAAGCCTTTCAACCGCTTCCGACGCCAAGCCATCGCCCAAGTGAAATTCCGGTTAACCGCTGGTGACCTGCGGAAACTGCGAGAGGGCCCCTCGCGGAAGCGACGGGCGGTTGTGGACGAGGCCGGCGTCGAAACGCGGCGGCGTTGCTGAGGCCTGCCGCCCCAGCCTTTTTACAAGTTGGGCGGCGCATGATCTTGGCAGGGTTGAGCGCCACCAACCGTTGAGGGGAAGTCATGACATCTCGCAGGGATATTCTGAAACTGGGCGGCACGCTGGGGGCATTCAGCCTCATGGGCCTGAAACAGGCCCCGCTCACCATTCCTTCACCCACCACGCCGCCCATCACCACCAGCCAGCTGGCGCCTCAAAACACACCGGTTCCGTACGCTGGCGTCTTCCGACGGCCGCCCGTGCTGGAGCCTTACGAAACAGGCTTCGACGACGGCGACCGCAGCCGCCCGTATGCCAAGTACGCGCTGACGCAGAAGCTTGGCCAAACGCAGTTCTTGCCCGGGCTCACTACCACGCTCGCCGGCTATAACGGCATTTTCCCCGGTCCTACCATCCGCGCCGTCCAAGGAACCCGGACCGAGGTGCGGATACGCAATGACTTCCCGGCCCTGGGCCTCCTGCATCCGATGGCCTTCCATACGGTCACCCATCTGCACGGTTCCGCGTCGATGCCTCAATACGACGGCTACGCCAATGACACCACACCGCCTGGCTACGTCAAGAACTACCGCTACCCCAACTGGCAAACCGGCCGCACGCTCTGGTACCACGACCACAAGCACCATGTGACGGCCCAGAACGTGTACTCGGGCCTGGCCGGTTTCTACCCCCTCTCCGACGCGTTCGAACGTGACCAGCTGCCGCAGGGCGAGTTCGATGTGCCGCTGATGATCTCGGATGCCCTGTTCAACGCCGACGGCTCCTTCGGCTACAACGACAACGGCCACGACGGCCTGTGGGGCGACATCATCATGGTCAACGGCGTGCCCTGGCCCACTATGAAGGTCAAGCCGCGCATCTACCGTTTCCGGGTCCTGGTGGCCTCGATTACCCGTTCCTACCGCCCCACGCTCTCCACGGGAGAACCGGTCTATATCGTGGGGACCGACGGCGGCATGGTGCCCAAGGTCCAGGCCGTCCAGTCCTGGCGGCAGGGAACTGCCGAGCGCTACGAGATCCTCATTGACTTCCGGAAGTACCGGCCCGGGCAGAAGATCCAGCTGAAGAACCTGAGCAACAAAAACAACGAAGATTTTGCCAATACGGACAAGATCATGCAGTTCGAAGTGGTGCGCAACGCCGGTTCGAGCAAGGGGACCATCTCCGCGATTCCCAAGACGCTGGACGACGGCGGCGCGCCGAATGCTGCACGCGGCGGACTGCCCACCATGAGCCTGACACCGGACCTGGCGGTGGCCAAGCGGGAGCTGAGGGTAGAGAGGGAGAACGGAGAATGGACGGTCAGCGGCGTCACCTGGGCCGACGTGGAAGCGTCCGGTTTCACCAAGCTGCTGGCCAACCCGCAACCCTTCGACGTGGAGCAGTGGACCATCACCAACTCGTCCGGCGGCTGGTTCCATCCGGTACACATTCATCTGATTGACGCCAAGATCATCGGCCGCAACACCAACGGCGGCCAGCCGTTCGCGTGGGAGACGGGGCCCAAGGACGTCTTTTACACCGGGGAGAACGAGACCATCACGTTGCTCACCCAGTTCGACACCGGAGCCCACGCTGGCGGGCGCTACATGGTGCACTGCCACAATCTGGTGCATGAGGACCACGACATGATGGTGCAGTTCTCCGTGGGTGACCTCCGGAACAACGATCCGATCACGTCGGACCCCTCCATCCCGGACACCTTGCCGGCCGACTTCTTCGTTCCGAGATACCAGCCGGGCTTCCCGGCGGGCACCTGAGATGAAGGCAGCTGCTGCTGCCGTCTCGGTGGTGCTTGCCTCGTCCCTGCTGACCGGCTGCACGGCCGGAGCGCCGCCCGGTTCGTCCCCCTCCGCCTCCTCCGGCGCTGTCCTGGCCTCAGGCTCAGACTTGGGGAACGGGAGGCCGCAGGTGAGCTATGACGGGCTGATGGTCCGCCGGCGCATCGCGGTGGCTATCCACCCGGCCCCGGACGCGGACATGGACAAGCTCCGCACGACGCTCGTTTCTGCCGCGGGAAGCCTTGGCCTGGCTGTGTCGCCGATATCACCGGACGTCCTGGGCGCCAGCGTGCTGGAGCACACGGTTCCGGAACTCATCGTCGCCTTGCCCGGTGACGCCACCATCGCTGATGGCGGCGAACTGATTGACCTTGCCTTCGGGCAAGACCAGTCATTTCCGGGGCTGGACCACGTCCACGTTGCCCAGGTGCTGGTGCACGACGTCCGGTTTACCATCAACTCGGCCAACCCAGGTGGGGTGGCCGAGGCAATTGCGCTGGAAGGCATCCTCGCCGATGCGCTGGGCAACTATGAAACCCGGATGGGCGACGGCGAGCTGGAGCTGGCCTACACCGGTCCCCTCCTGAGCGACAAGACGGTGGAGGCGGTACGCCGCGGCGTTTCCCGCGCCGCAGGGAGCTCCGCCGACGCCGTCACGGTGGCTCCGCGGTCGGAAACCGGAATGGGCGTGGACATGGCCTTGGAGCCGGCGGAAGCCGCAGTCGCCGGGGAACCGGTACACGGCCACTAACAGCAAATCACGACGACGGGCCAGGCCGGCTGAGAGGGCATCTCAGCCGGCCTGGCCTTTCGTTGTGCCTGCCAGCGACGGGTTCCCCTCGCACAGCGAAGGGGGTGGCCAGCGGGCCACCCCCTTCACTTGCCAGTCGCGGCTAGCTGCGCTGTGCCCGACTTACCGCGCCACCACGCTGTTCGAACGGGCGGACTCCGGGCTGGTGCCCACCGCGTTGATCGCTACCACTATGAAGCGGTAGTTGTTGTTGGTCAGGGTCATCTCCAGGGACCTGGCCGTCGCCGGCAGGACTGCGGATTCTGTCCGTGAGACCACGGTGGCGTTGGCTGCGGCCGAGCTCATCCGCAGTGCCGTTACCTTGTAGCCGGTGATCGGGGAACCGCCGTCGGCTGCTGGCGGCGTCCAGTTGGCGATGGCCGTCACTGCTCCCCGGTTGGCCCCTTGCCTGGCGGTTCCGATCACCGGAGCGCCAGGCACGGTTGGCGTGTTGACCGCATTCGACGGTGCAGAGTCCGCGCTGGCTCCGACGGCGTTGACCGCCCTGACCACGAAGGTGTACTGGATGCCGCTTTCCAGGCCGGTGACCACCTGGCTGGTGGCCGGGTCCGCGAAGGTTACTGTCCTGACCACCGCGGTTCCCATGCGGACGTCGATCTGGGACCCGGTGATCGGGGAGCCTCCATCGTTGACCGGCGCCGTCCAGGCCACGGTTGCCGAGGCGACACCTGCGGTGGCTGTGACTCCGGTCGGCGCATCAGGCACCGTCGGCGCGGGTGTGACCGCGTTGGATTCCGCGGACAGCGGGCCTGCGCCGAACTGGTTCACTGCGCGCACCTGGAAGGTGTACGAGGTGCCGTTGGTCAGTCCGGTGACCGTGGCGCTGGTGGCCGTGGCCGCAATGCCGGTGACAGTCGGGACTGCCGCGCCGCCGGTGTTCACAACGACTTCGAAGCCCGTTATCGGCGAGGACCCGTTGGCGGCCGGGGCCGTGAACGTCACCGTGGCGGAGCTGTTGCCAGCGGTCGCCGGGCCGATGACCGGCGCGTCAGGCACCGCCAGCGTGACCACCTGATCGGTGAACTGCAGACGCTCGATGTTCCGCAGCGTGTCGATCCCGTCGCTGGCCCGCTGGCCGGCCACGTCGGCGCCGGTCTGGGTGACCGTCACCTTGGCCAGCTCGGTGTCCGTTGCCGGGGTGGCGACGATCGTGTAGTTGGACAGCGGCCCGGAGAACACTGCCGTGTCGATGCCGCCGGTACCCGTCAGGATCTCGCGCACTGCCACGATGTTGCCCGGGTTCACGGTTCCTGCGAACACCGCCTCCTGGAGGGTGGGACCGGTGAGGTTGCCGGCGCCGTCCCGCAGGTACTGCGTGGTCATTCCGGCCGCGCTGCCAATCTCGGAGGCCGGGTTGTTGGCGTCCGTGCGGACGCTGAGCCGGACGCTGAAGTACCTGTCGCCGTCGATGATGTCATCGGCGCCACGTCCTTCGATCAGGTCGCTGCCGCCGCCGCCGAGGAGGATGTTGCCGTCGCCCCAGACGTTGCTGCCGGGGACCAGCAGCGGGCAGCTCTTGGATGCCGATGCCGCGATGACCGTGTCAGCAGGAGTGCTGAGCGCGGGTACCAGCGGGTCGAGGCCCGCGATGCGGTCAAGGCCTGCCTGGTCCAGCACGTCGCATCCGATGAATCCGGCACCGCCGACGGCGCTGGGAACCACGTCGTCGCCGCGGAGGATGTCGTCGAGGTTCGCGCCGGAGAGCGCCTCAACTTCGTTGAACTTGTCGCGGACACCCACCTGCAGGATGCCCAGCGGCGGAATCGGGAGGTTCAGGTCAGCGTCCTGCGCCTGCGGATCCTGGAGGCCGATTTCCCAGTCGTATCCCGAGGCTCCGGCGACCTTCTCGATGCCGGGTCCTGCGAGGCCCACGTCGTCGCCGCCTTCCATGTCGTAGTCGTCGTCGCCGCCCTGGCCGATGAGGATGTCATGGCCCGGCTTCTGGGAATCGTCCAGGAAGAACAGGTTCCCGCTGTCTCCTTGGAGGAGGTCCGGCTGGTCGCCGCCTTCTTCCCAGTCGTCGCCGCTGTCACCGAAAACTGCGTCTTCTCCCTGCCCGGCGATGATGAAGTCGTCACCGGCACCGGCGAAGGTTTCGTTGATGTTGGCTCCGCCGTTCGAGAAGTCCTTGCCGTCGCCGCCCATGATGATGTCCAGGCCCGGACCGGCGTCAATCGCGTCGTTTCCGGGACCGCCCTTGGGTACGTCGTCGCCGGCGAGGTCGGTGATGATGTCATCGCCTTCACCGCCGAGTGCGACGTCGGCGCCGTCACCGCCCTGGATGATGTCGTTCCCGAGGCCGCCCCAGAAGGTGTCGTTGTCGTTGCCGCCGTACATCCGGTCCACGCCGGCGGTGCCGTTGTAGACGCTCTGGCCGTTGATCCCGGCCGGGTCCACGGTGTTGCTGGCACGGTACTTGATGGTGCCGTCGGGCATCCTGATCAGGAGCGCCTGTTCGTTGCATTCCGACGCCGGGTCATCTGCCACCGTGTTGCCGGAGGCCGTGAAGCCCTCGGGGGTGCCTGCCAGGTTCTTGAGCTCGAACTTGCAGTCGGCGGTGGCGAAGGAATCGGCCTTGAGGGTGTGCACGTTGGTGTTGCGCATCATCATTTCAGCGAAGGAGTTGCCTTCCAGTTGCGCCCTCAGGTTCATGCCCGGGGTGCGCGCGAGGTAGTACAGGCGGTCGCCGTTTTGGAGGTCGGTGAGCTGGTTTTCAAACACGAAGTTGAACGTGCTGCCCAGCAGGCCGCCGAACAGGTTGGTGCGCTCAGCCAGGCCGCCAACCCAGAGGTCAACGGTGTCGAGGCCGGTGATGGACCTCGTTCCGTCGTTCGCCCAGGCGCCGGTGCTGTTCATGAACGCCGCGGCGTCACTCGGGCCGACTTCGCCGGCGAGGATGTCGGGGCTGATGATCTTGCGGGCAGCCGTACGGCGTGAATCGAGGGTGGCCGGTCCGTCGTCGGCCGTCCCCAGGGCGGCATCGGGGCCCGCATCCGTGAGAATGGTGGGGTGCTGCCCGTAGGCTGCCACGAAGTTGATCAGCGACTCCGGGTGCTTGAGGTTCTCGCCGAAATCGATCCAGTTGGTGTAGGGCTGCAGCTGGCCGTCGTTGGTGGCGGCGTGGAGCTCCCGGCGGAGGTTGTTCAGTGTCGGGATGCCTTCGGACCGGGCCCTGGTCATGTTGATCGTGGCCAGGTCAAGCGGCAGGCCCAACAGGTTGTTCCGGAGCGTGTCCGTGACGAACTCGTCGAGTTCGTTGCCCACTTGGTCGGACATACCCATGATGATGCTGCCGGCTGCTTCCTCGGAAGTCAGCGGGCCAGCGGGTCCGCCGTCCGTGTAAGCCGGCGGGTTGAGGAACCCCTCGAGCAGCGAGATGTCGTTCTCGCTTCCGCGGACGTCATCGGAGGTGCCGAACACAGCGTCCGGGCCGGGCTGGTCCTCGTTGCGGCGGGAGATGGTCTCCGTCAGCATCGAGTGGCCGAAGCGGTACACGGCATGGGCGAACTCCGCCTTGACCGCCGGGTTGAGCTCGGTCTGGGTGAAGGCGAACGGCTGGAACGGATTGATCGCGGGCTGCACCTTGCGGGCAAACTCCTCAAAGACCAGGTGCTGATACTCCATTTCCGTGATGAACCGTGCCGCCTGGAAGAGTCGTTCACCGTTCCACCCGTCAGCACCTGCGGCCAGCTGCCACTCCTGGAGCGCAGCAGTGCCGCTCGCCGTCGTGTCGCCGGTCAGCACATTCTTGATGTCGCCCACCAGGCGGTCGTGCTCGGAGTGGAAGATCTGGTGGATGGCGGTCAGCCCGATGTTTTCGTTGACGCGGCCGTCGCCGGCGATGAAGTGCGCGTTGAGCATTTCATCGTCGTACGTTCCCGCCGGCTGGTTGGCGAAGTCGGAGGACGCAACGTTATCGCTGTCAGGGACCGGGGCCACCGGGGGTGTGCCGGGGTTCCGGTCGGTGTCCACCGGAGTGGGATCCGCGTTGTGGGCGATGTCCGTCAGGAACGGTGTGTTGAAGTACAGCACGTTGTCCGGGACCGGGACGGGGCTGGCGATATTGCCTTCCACCATCCCGGTGGTGGTCACGTACTGCGGCAGTCCGTTGGGGCCGGGGATGAACTTTCCGTAGGGGTCCACCGCGAGCATGGGGACGTTGGTTGCGTCGGCGTCCTCCAGCCGGAGGCCCAGCAGCGTTGCCGCCTGCGCCTTAGTGGTGGCCCAGGTGGCCATACCGCCGGCGGTGGGACCTGCCGGACCGCCCAGCAGCTTGCCGGTTGATACCGGTTTGCCGGCGTTGTTGTTGACGTATTCGCGGAGGAATACCTGGTGTGAGGGGTGGGAGGTGTAGGTCTGGCTTTGGTCAACCCAGGGCGAGTCCGTGTTCAGGGCGTCCTGAATGTCGTCCTCGGTGCCCAGGATGCCGTCCGCGCCCGGCTGGTTCTGGCCGCGGGTCAGCACCATGAAGCGCAGGTTCGGGCTCAGGTCGTCGCCATTGCCCAGGATGTGGTCGGGACCTGCAATCAGCGGATCGTCGGCCTTCAGCGGCATGAACACCGTGCCTCCGCCCTTGACGGTCTGATCCACGCCGTGGTCGAAGAACTGTCCGAACAGCGTGAACATCGAGTTGTACGGTGGCGAAAGGCCCACGTCGGTGGTCACGTTCGGTATGAACAAGGTCTGGTGGGAGGGAACGCAGCCAGCCGGGATGCCGGCAGCGTCCGGGGTGGGATCCACGGTGCACGGCACCACGCCCTCGGCACCCTGGGTCCTGACCGGGTTCCCTGCCGCGGCCACGGCGGCGGGGTTGGTGGAAGTCTGGTCAACCACCAGGTTGCTGATCACACGGGGCTGGGAATCGAAAACGACGCCGGACTTCTGCTCGTAGCTCGTAGGCGCTGGCGGTCCTCCGAGCGATCCGGACTCCGCGGGGCGGAATGACTTGGAGCCCAGCCGCGGGAAGATCTGGTCGGCTGCGCCGAAGGTTTCCTGGCCGGGCACGAGGTTGTTGCAGGAACCGTCCACCGTGCGCAGCCCCTTGGAGACGAGGGGGCTTGGGATCTGGTTGGGGCCGGTGCCGACCATGGTGTCACACGGATGTTCCGGCGAGCGGGTTGCAGCGTGGGCCTCAGCGATCTTGATCTGCTGCAGGATGAACGCCAGGTCGGCAGGGCTCACCGTGAACCCCTGGCCAACGGGAGCCGTCACCGCGTTGGCTGCGACGAAAGGAAGCCCCATGCCAAGGGGCATGATGATAGCCGCGATGGCTGCCACCCACCGGATCCGGGCCGGACGGGCCACGGCGTGCCTGGCATGTCCGGCTGCGAAGGGTCTGCGTTCACGGCGTGGGGTTGGGGGCGTTTTGTCGTCGGCCGCGCCCGCGGGCACCCAGCTAAAAGGTCTCATGACATGCCTGCCGTTAGGAGGAATGGAATGAGGTCATGGTGAACCGGATACCTCGGAAAAACCTTGATGATCCTTGGTCTGCCGGCGGCATCGTGCGTGCCTGCGGGTCACGGATGTGACACCACACTGTCAAGGTGCACGAGGAAGGCAGGTAGTCCCCCTAACCCCCATTAGGTGGTGGCAGGTAGCCCCTAATGGGGTCAAACAGGTAGCGCCTACTCGTGCGCAGGTTCGTCCGAAAAGCAACACTGGATCAAAATTCGTACTTGATTTACGGGGCTACCATGAATGCATTGGATCTGGCACTCTCCGAACATACGATGCCAACGGACTACACCGGGCCCGGCCCCGGCCGGATCGATGCGAAGATTATCGGTCCGCTTCTGATCCGGCACGGAGAAACAGTCCTCGGATACGGGGAACTGGGTGGCCCGAAGCCCCGCCAAATTCTCGAACTCCTTTTGCTCAATCTGGGCCTCCCCATTTCCAAGAACCGCCTGATCGACATCCTTTGGGCCGGGCAGGCCCCGCCCGAGGCTCTCCCCACCCTGGAAAGCTACGTCAGCGTGCTCCGGCGCCATCTGCAGCCCGGAAGGGGCAAGGACGGCCCTGTGCGGACGGTCACCGGCGGCTACATGCTGGACAGGTCTCTGGTTGATCTGGACCTGGACCGCTTCGAGACCCTGGTTCGCCGGGCCGAGACTGCGGTGCCGCAGCACGCACTCGAACTGCTTCAGGAAGCGCTGGATCTGGCTTCTGCTCCGCTGCTGGGTGATGAGCTGGTGCCATCCTGGGCCGAAGCCGAGCGGACCCGGCACGCCGCCCGCGTTTTCCATGCCCGGATCCTGGCGGCGGAGACAGCCCTGGCTTTGGACATGTCCCAACGTGCCACTATCTGGGCACGGCAGGCCGTGACGGATGATCCCCTCAGCGAGCAGGCCTGGACGGCACTGGTTCGGGGGCTGGAAAAGATTGGCAAGCCCACAGAAGCACTGAGGGCCTTTGAGCAATGCAGGCGGATCATGGACCGCGAGATGGGCTGCGCTCCGGGTCCTGCCCTACGGACTATCTACGCCCGGCTGCTGGAGACCACGGCCGACCTCCCCCCGCACATGGCCCAGCCCCCTGCGGACTCGCCGGAGATCCGCGTCATGATCATCAACCGGCACCGGACCATCACGGAACTGATGGCTTGTGTTTTGGACCGCGAACCGGAACTGCACTATGTAGGTGCCGCCGACTCGGGTCAATCGGGCGTTGACCTGGTCCCCGAGCTTGCGCCCGACGTTGTCATTCTTGACGACCGTCTCCGCGACGGCGACGGAATTGCTGCGGCGTCGCGCATACTTGCTGTTGCCCCCCGCACCCGAATTGTCATGCTGGCGGGGGCACCGACGCCGGAGGCACAGCGGCAGGCAACAGCCGCAGGCATCAGCGCGCTGCTGCCCAAGGAAGGTTCGCTGGCCGTGCTGTTGGACGCCGTCCGGCGCAAGACCGATGAGGCTGCCGCCCGTTGATCCCCAGGCATCCGCCGTCCCGGGGTCAGAAACCGCATTAAGTGAGAGAGCGTTGACCAAAAACCCACATCGAGTGAGAGAGGGTTCCTGGGGGTGGCGGTGGGTTCCTGGGGGGCGGCGGTGGGGTCAGGGGGCGAGGGTGGCGTGCACGCGGCGGAGGCGGTCCAGCCACCAGTCGCGGCGTTCAGCGGACGCCGCATACCGCGAAAGCAGCCCGGCGTCGGCGGACACTTCGCGCAGGCGGATGGCGCCGTCGTCGGCCACCAGCGGATCCAGGGTGATGTCCGCGGCGAACAGGGACACCGTCCCCAGCCCGCACGCGTAGGGCAACTCCGGCAAGGAAGCAGCCAGGGCCAGCCCGGCGCGGATCCCCACCGAGGTGTCCAGCGCGGAGCTGACGACGGCGGGCAGCCCGGCCTGTGCCACGATGTCCAGCGCGCGCCGCACTCCTCCGAGCGGCGCCACCTTGACCACCAGCAGGTCGGCTGCGCCGGCCCGGGCCACCCGCAGGGGGTCCGATTCCTTGCGGACGCTCTCGTCGGCCGCGATCAGCACCGGAGTCCCGGCAGCCCGCAGACGCGAGCGCACCTCGGCGAGCCCTTCGATGCTGGGCACCGGCTGTTCGGCGTATTCGAGCCCGACGGCGGCGAGCCGGGTGAGTGCGGACACCGCCGTGGGCACGTCCCAGCCGCCGTTCGCGTCCACCCGGAGGGCTGCGTCCGGCAGCAACGACCGGACGGCGGCAACCCGGGAGGCGTCGTCGTCGAGCGTCTGGCCGCGCTCCGCCACCTTGATCTTGACGGCGTCCACGCGGCCGAACCGGGCCAGGACCTCCGGAACCCGGCCGGCAGGGACGGCAGGAACCGTGGCGTTGACCGGGATCTCGGAGCGCAACGCGGCGGGGAATCCCTGCCAGCCGGCCTCGATCGCCGCGGCGAGCCACCGGGAGGCCTCGGCATCCCCGTATTCGGGGAACGGGCAGAACTCGCCCCAGCCGAGGGGGCCGCGCAGCAGCAGGGTTTCGCGTTCCATGATGCCCCGGAACTTCACCCGCATGGGCAGGCTCACCACGTGCGCGGAGGCCAGCAGCTCATCCAGCGCCGGCAGGAAGAACGGCACAACGGACGGCACGTCGTCCGGCACGGGGGCCGGGTCCGGGGAAGTCATGCGTTTACTGTACAAGCGCCCGCTGACAGCGCCTTCTCCGGTCCTACCGGTGCAGGTATTTGTGGAGCAGGTCCGCGGTCTGCTGGCTGCATTTGATGATCGGCTTGAGGTTGGTGGCGGCCAGGCGTGGCAGCACGTTTCCGGGGTCGGCGTGGCGGGTGTCGATCCGGACGGACCGTTCGAGGTCCAGGGCCAGATCGGAGAGGCGTTCGGCGCCCACCATCTGGCTTGCCGTTTTGAGGCTGAGGAGGGCATCCAGCGTGCCGTTCTTGTCCCCGGTGGTCAGGGCGGCGCGCAGTTTTTCGGTCCGGACGGGAAGCTGGTCAATGAAGTTCCGGACAAAGACCTGCCACACCTCTTCGTCATCGTCCACTTCCTCACGCAGCCGGTCCAACGCGCCCTGGTTGAGGAGGGGAAGGGGATGGCCGTCGTCCGCCGTCATGTCGCGAAGTGGGTGGCGGGCGCTCCGCCTGGCAGATCCTCAAGGAGGGATTCGGCAACCACGCGGACCTTGACGTTCCTGTTGCTGGCGGCCTTGGCGATGATGTTAAAGGCTTCCTGGTACGAGCACCGGTTCTGGCCCATGATGACCCCGCACGCCACATCGATCGAGGTCCGGCCCTCCATGGCGGTCCGCAGGTGACCGGCGGCGGCCAGGGCCACCCTGACATCGGATGCCAGCACAAAACTGCTGGCCGCAACCTTGCAGAAGAGTACGACGTCGGCAAGCACCGCCGGGGCGAAAGCGTCAGGTTCTTCCGCCATCAGGGTTAGCGCCGCGGGGCACTCCGGCTCCAGATCGAGGGGCACGGAGACCAGCGAACGGTAGCCGGCGTCCCGGAGCGGAGCCCTGAATCCGGGCCACCGCGAATCCCAGGAAAAGTCGTTGACAATGACGGCGAGCTTTCCGCCGAGGGCCTGCGAGACGGGCCCGTTCGCACTGCTGCGGTCCCAGCGGGCAAGGTCCACGGCAGCGTCGCTGGTTCCGGCCGTCAGCGGCGTTTGCCCCGCGCGGGAGATGGCTACGGCGCACTGCAGCGTGCAGCCGGCCCGTTCCGAGAGGACCGCAGCGGCGGCAGCCGCCATGAGGCTGAGGGAGTCCTCCTCTTTGTCGGCGCGGAAGTCCAGCAGGGCGCCGCCGGGACACAGGGCCCAGGCTTCGATCGCGGAAACCTCGTGGTGGTGCCGCGGCACCATCGCGGGCACATCTGCAGCCACGGTGTGCAGGGCCGGCGACTGGCCGCGGAACTGCACTGTACTACCGCCTCCATCACCGGCCCCCGTATGGTGGCCTGTTTCGCGCGCGCGTAACTTCATGACCTGATCCCCAAAAAGTCGATGTGCCCATGGATGTCCAGCAGGATTCACTTCTGACGCTAGGGGGCGGTGGCAGGGGAAGGCACGAGTAGTTTGTACTCGACTTTCAGGCGGCCAACACTAGGAATTGTCCGGCCGGAGCTAGATCCACTTGTTGTGCTTGAAGGCCAGATACAGGCCCAGGCCCATCACCACCATCAGGCTCAGGGCAAAGGGGTAGCCGAACAGCCAGTTCAGCTCGGGCATGTCCCGGAAGTTCATTCCGTAGATCGAGGCCACCAGCGTGGGTGCGAACAGGATGGCCGCCCAGGACGAGATCCGTTTGACCTGCTCGTTCTGGGCGAAGCTGGATTCTGTGAGCTTGCGCATCTCGTCGTTCTGGCGCTGGGCCACGAGGGCGGCGTTGACGGCCAGGGCGTTCTGCAGCAGCGCGCGGAAGGACGCCACGCGTTCGTTGAGCCGGATGATGTGGTCCAGCACATCGCGGTAGTGTTCCTGCAGTTCCGTCCCGGGCACCCGCTCCGGCGCCCCGGCCATGAGTGCCTGCAGGATTCCCACCAGCGGACTGGTGGCCCGCTGGAACGTGATGACCTGCCGGGACAGCTCGTAAATCCGCCGGGACACATCCGGATCGGCGCCGAAGAGGTCGTCTTCAATCTCGTCCACATCGTTTTCCAGGCCGGCGGCCACGGGTTCGTACTCATCCACCACCTGGTCCAGGATGGCGTAGAGCACCGCATCCGGGCCGAGGGCAAGGAATTCCGGCATGGCCTCCATCCGGCGCCGCACCCTGGCCAGGTCCGGGGATTCGGCACGGCGGACGGTGATCACGTAGTCGGCACCGACAAAGACGTGGATCTCGCCGAAGTCCACCCTCTCCTCATCGTCCAGGTAGCGGGCGGGGCGCAGCACCAGGAACACGCATTCGCCGTAGTGCTCCAGTTTGGCCCTCTGGTGCCCGGCCAGGGCGTCCTCCACGGCCAGCTGGTTGAGGTCGAATTCCTCGGCCACGGAGCGGAGTTCCGCGGGGTCCGGCCGGTAGAGGCCGATCCACGCCATACCCTCGCGCTGCCTCAGCACGAAGTACGTCTCGTCCAGGTCTTCGGGGTCAGCGGTCCGGATGCCATCCACGTACACCGCGTTGTCGATGATGGTCATGGCTGTGACGTTAGACCTTCCAGGGCCTGCCGCCAATGGGACCTTCCAATGGTTGGCCTCCTGGGCCTGACGCATTCGGGCACACACCGCGGCGGTGGCATACACTCCACGGTGTGACTTCCGCCGGCACCACCCGAGAACGCGCCACGCGCAGCACGTCCGCGCCCCTCTACGCTGCCGGATTCGTGACAGCTTTCGGCGCGCACAGCATCGCCGCGGGCCTCGGGGCGCAGAGCGGCAACATCGGCCTGACCCTGCTCAACCTCGGCATCCTGCTGGCCCTGTACGACGTCTCCGAGGTCTTCCTCAAGCCGGTCTTCGGCGCCCTTAGCGACCGGATCGGCCCCAAACCCGTCATCGTCGGCGGGCTCCTGGCGTTTGCCGCCCTGTCTCTGATTGGCCTGTGGGCAGCGGATCCGCTGATGCTGGCGCTGGCACGGCTGGGCCAGGGCGCCGCCGCGTCAGCGTTCTCCCCCGCATCCTCGGCCATGGTGGCCCGTCTGGCGCGCGGCGGCAAGGCGGGCACGTACTTCGGCAGGTACGGGTCTTGGAAGAGCCTCGGCTACATCATCGGCCCGCTGCTGGGGGCAGGCCTGATCTGGGCAGGTGGCTTTGCCCTCCTGTTCGGCACACTGTCAGTTCTCGCGGCGGCCACGGCCCTGTGGGTTGTGCTGGCGGTCCCCCACCTCGAGCCCCTCCCGCGGCAGCGCTACACCGTGCTGGACCTCGCCCGCCAGGTGGGAGAACGGCGCTTCCTCGTCCCCACCCTAGTGCTCGCGGCATCAACAGCGGCCCTCGGCGCGGCGGTCGGTTTCCTTCCGGCACTGGCCACACGGCACGGCCTTGACGCCGTCGCCGGAACGGCCGCGGTCAGCCTCCTCGCCCTCGGATCGGTGCTCGTTCAACCACGGATCGGCAGGCTGCGGGACCGGAACCGCATCACGGACAATAAGGGCACGACGGCGGGACTCCTCCTCATCGCGTCCGGCGTCGGCCTGCTGGCAGTGGTCCCCGGACCGGTCACCATCTTCGTCGCCGCTGCGGTTCTGGGCATCGGCGTCGGCGCGGCCACACCGCTGGCTTTCGCGCACCTGGCCGACACCACCCCGCCGGAGCGGATGGGCAGGACCATGGGCTCCGCCGAGCTTGGCCGGGAGTTGGGCGATGCTGGCGGGCCGCTGCTGGTAGGCGGCGTCGCCACCCTGACCGCCCTCCCCCTTGGCCTCGGGGCCCTGGCCTTGCTGATCGCGGCGGCCAGCCTCCCCCGGCTTGGGTCCGCAACACCTCACACGCGTTAGGTAGACTGCAGGAAACACCACACGCCGTGAGGAAACCCAGCATGAACCGCAAAGCCACAGCACTGGACGTCGCCAAGCTCGCCGGGGTGTCCCGCAGCGCGGTGTCGCTGGTGTTGAACGGCCGCGGCGACGGGAATGTGGCCAAGGAGAGCCAGGTCCGGATCCGTGAAGCGGCCGCCACACTGAACTACACGCCCAATGCCATCGCCGTCAGCCTGCGGAACAGGCGCTCCAGGATCATCGGAATCGTCTCGGATCAGGTGGTCACCAGCCCGTTCGACGGCAACATCATCGCCGGCGCGGACGCCGTGGCCAGGTCCCAGGGTTTTGTCACCGTGGTGATGGATACGGAGCTTGACGAGGCGCGGGACGAGAGTGCCGTGGCCACGCTGCTGGACCGCCAGGTGGACGGGCTGATGTACGTCACCGTGGGCCTGCGCCCCCTCCATGTCCCGCTCAACATGCTGCGCGTGCCCTCCGTGCTGGCCAACTGTTTCGATGACCGTCCGGAGGCAGGCGTTCCCGCGGTCATTCCGGATGAGGTCCGCGGCGGCCGGGAGGCGGCTGAGCATTTGCTGGAGCTTGGCCACCGGGACATCGCGTTCCTCGCCGGTGACAACCTCACGCCGGCAGCCCCCCGCCGCATCCAGGGCCACCGGGACGCGTTGGCGGCGGCCGGACTTCCGGTCCGCCCGGACCGGATCATCCAGGTGGGCTGGGACATCGACGCCGGATTCCACGGGGCCATGAAGCTTCTGGACGGCGTCGCCGAGCCGGAGCGGCCCACCGCGATTGTCTGCGCGAACGACCGCCTGGCCATCGGCGTGGTGCTCGCGGCCAACAGGCTCGGCCTGGCAGTGCCCGGAGATGTCTCCATCATGGGCTACGACGACGAATTCCGCATCGCCGCCACCATGGTCCCGGCCCTTACCACCATGGCACTTCCGCTGCGCGAGATGGGTGCCGCCGCCATGTCCGGGCTCCTGCGGGAACTCTCGGATGAGCCGGAGGAACACGAACCGGAACGGGAACAGGAGGACGACGGCGGCCGGGCCGAGACGCTGGTCCCGTGCCGGCTGGTGGTGCGCGAGTCAACGGGCCCGGCGCCCGCCGGCCGGGCCTGAACCGGCCGGCGGGCCTTTCGTTATTTCGGCTGCTCCAGCTGCCAGGCATCAGCGGCCGCACCTTCAGGAAGCCGCAGCACCCACCGCTCGCCGGGCGCCGGATACGCCCGCAGGGTGGTGGCCACCGACCCGCTCCGGTACACCTCCACGAGCGACGCGTCCACAAAGACCCGCAGTTCCTCCCCCGCCGCGAGCGCACCGCTGAAAACAGGCTGCCCGGCCGGAGAATCGTCCCCCACCAGGGAAAGTTCGACGACGGCGTCCCCGGCCAGAGCGTCCGGCCCGCCGGAGGGAGCGGTCACCACAGCCTCGGCATAGGGCGGCAGCTCCACGTCACCGGCGGCGCCCGAAGCCAGCAGGGTTCCGCGGTAGGCGTCCACTTCCGGCGCAGGTGATACGGCCAGGGAGCCGTCCACCACGGACAGCAGGCGAGGGTGGGTGAGCACGCCGGCCCAGCCTGCGGCGTCGATCCCGTCCTGGGTGCGGCCCCGGCGGCCGTCGCGGCCCGGCCCTTCGTTGGCCCAGCCCCACAGCAGCGCCTTGGGCTCCGCCAGGGCCGCGAGGGCCGAGGACGATGCCGGAGGATGTGGCGCACCTGCGCCGGCACCATCCTGGAGCTGTACGATCTGCGGGGCGTAGAAGTCCCGGCCCAGGTCCGACTTTCCACCGGCCTGCGGGGTGAAGACAGGCAGGCCGGTGGTGGGGTCCTCGGCCAGGGAACCGATCAGGTGGCCCACGCCGTTGGCGTGCTCGTGGTGGTCGCCGGACAGCCACAGGGAGAACATCATCACCCAGGCGTCGTCGTCGGTATCGGACGGGACGCGAACCAGCTGCGGGCATTCCCAGATCTCGGCCGGTGTGTGGGCTGCAGCCACGGGGTTCCCGGACGTGAGCCAGACGCCCTGGTATTTCCAGTCGGCCAGGTCCTCCACCGTGTAGAGGAGCAGGGCCGCGTGGCCGGACGCCAGGCCGGCGCCCTGCATGGCATAGCGCTTGCCGTTGAGGCGGAAGATGAAGGGGTCCCGGACTGCCGTGACCTGGGGATCGGCCGGCATGGACGCGGCGACGTGCCCGTCCTGGTGCCACGAGACAAGGTCCGGCGAACCGCGTGAGATGACCACCTGGGAGTGGCCCCCGTCGCCGCGGACGCCGGAGTACGCGGCGGTGGGGACACCGCCGTCGTCCGTCACCACACCGGTCCAGCAGCCGTACTCGTCCGGCCCGCCGTCCTGCGGCCGCAGCGCCACCGGGTGTTCCTCCCAGCGCACCAGGTCGGCCGAGCTGACGTGGCCCCACGCGATCTTGTGGTGCCGGGCGGACTCGGGGTTGTACTGGAAGAACACGTGGTACCGGCCGTTGATGTAGCTGATGCCGTTGGGGTCGTTGATCCAGCCCTGGGCGGGGCGGGGGTGGAAGTGCGGGAACGCGGGGTCCGGGTGGGCCGCGGCAACGCGGGCGAAGTCCGTGACGGCAAGGTCGGCGGCAAGGTCCGGGGATGACATTGAAGTAAGCCTCTCAGAAATGGTTGGTTATTTGCCGCTGCCGGCGGTGAGGCCGTCCTGCAGCGCGCGCTGGCCGAAGATGAAGACCACCAGCGCCGGGATCATGGACAGGACCACGCCGGCCAGCACCACGGAGATGCTGCCTGTGCCCAGGTTGCCCTGGAGCGAGACGAGGCCCAGCGGGAGGGTGAAGTTCTGTTCGGAGATGGTCATGATGAGCGGCCGGAAAAACTCGTTCCAGTGGAAGTTGAAGGCGAGGATGCCCACGATCGCCATGCCCGGCACGGCCAGCGGAGCGTACACCGAGCGGAAGGTCCGCCAGGGTGAGGCGCCGTCGATCGAGGCCGCTTCAGCGAGGTCCGCCGGCAGCCCCAGGAAGTACTGCCGCATCAGGAAGGTGCCGAACGCCGTCGGGATGGCCGGCAGGATCAGCGCCAGCAGCGTGTCCGAGAGCCCCATGCCGCGGATCAGCATAAACACGGGCACGATTGTCACCTGCACCGGCACCATCATGGTGGCCAGCACGATCGAGAACAGGGCGCCGCGGCCGCGGAACTTCAGGTTGGCGAAGGCGTAGCCGGCCATCGCCGCGGTGATCATTTGGCCGACGGCGATGAGCCCGGTAACCAGGGCGCTGTTCAGCACCAGCAGGACGATATCCAGCTGCTGGAACACCTGGGCGTAGGAGGTAAAGTCCGGGTTCCAGGGGAAGAACGACGGCGGCAGCTTGAACGATTCGGACGGTGACCGCAGCGACGTGGACAGGGTCCACATCACCGGTCCCAGGGTCAGGACGGCGGCGATCATGAGCAGGACGATGCGGAGGATCAGGTTCCAGTTCAGCTTCGGCCGCGGGCGGGCTGGCACGGCGGGGGCCGTGCCGGTGGAGACGCGCTCTGTAGTGATAGACATGGCTGGCCTTACTGGTAGAAGACGAATCGTTTGCTGAGCCGGAACTGCGCGGCGGTGATGGCCATGATGATGAGCGTGAGGAGCACGCCGATGGCCGAGGCCTGGCCGAATTCCAGCCGCTGGAACGCGGATTCGAAGATCACCATCACGGCGGTGCGGGTGGAGTCGCCGGGCCCGCCGCGGGTCAGGACGTACGGCTGGTCGAACACCTGGAGCGCACTGATGATGGCCATCACGGAGGCCAGCAGGGTGGTGGGGCTGAGCAGCGGCAGCGTGACATGGACATGCTTGCGCCAGCCGGTGGCGCCATCCAGCGACGCCGCCTCATAGGTTTCGGCGGGGATGGACGCCAGCCCGCCGATGAACAGCAGGAATGAGAACCCGAAGTTCTGCCACACATAAACCAGGATCACGACGGCGGCGGACCCGCCGGGGGTGGTCAGCCACGGCACCGCGGGGATGCCTGCCAGGGACAGGAACCAGTTGACCACGCCGAACTGCTCGTTGAAGAGGTAGCGCATAAAGATGGAGACCGAGGCGGCGGAGAGGATCAGCGGGAAGAAGAACGCCGAGCGGAAGAAGCCGCGCAGCCAGGCCGGCATCTTCTCCTGCACCATCACGGCGAGCGCCAATGCCAGGCCCAGCTGGAGGGCCACCGCCACAATCACGAACACGATGGTGTTCAGGAAGGACACCCGGACCGTGGGGTCCTGGACCACTTCGGCGAAGTTGTCGAAGCCCACGAACGTGGGGGCGGAGATGATGTCCCAGCGGAAGAACGCCAGCACCACCGAGGCCACGATGGGCACCAGGGTGAACAGGCCCATGCCCAGGACGGTGGGGGCCAGGAAGATCCAGGCGAGCCAGCGCTGGCTGTGCCGGCCGGACGGGGTGTGGGCCGCCCCGGGCTGCGCCGGCTTGATGGCCTGCTTGGCCTGCTTGGCCTGCTCCCGGCGAGGGGTGGTGGTGCTCATGACTGCCTCCTCAGGGCCAGTTCAAGGTCGCGCTGCATGGATTCGAGGGCCTGTTTCAGCTGGCGCTCGTCGCCGCTGACGGCCAGCGAGACGTTCTTCATCAGGGCCGTTTCGACGGCGGCCTGCTGCGGCGGCGCGGGGATGGGGCCGGTGGTGGGGTACTTGTCCAGCGTGTCGTAGAAGACCTTCCAGTGCGCCGGACCCTTCCCTTTGTAGAGGGCCTCGTTGACCATGGAGCGGCGGGCGGGGGTGGTGACCGGGTTGGGGAAGATCAGTTCCATGGCCTCACGGCTGGCGCTGAACTTGATCCATTCCCAGGCGGCATCCTTGTCCTTGGCGGTTTTCATGATGGCGTAGCCCGCGGTGCCGAACTGGTGCCGCTGGGTCCGCCACTTGGGGAAGAACGCCACGTCGTAGTCGTTTTCCTTCATGCCTGCCTCGTGGAGGCCCTGGACCCAGTAGCCGCCTGCCGGGGTGGTGCCGATCCGGTTGGAGGCGAAGAGTCCCACCAGGGAACTGCCGCCGCCTTCTTCGGGGCGGACGCCGAGGCCGTCCTTGACCAGGCCGCGGAGGTAGTCGAAGCTCTCGAACACCCGAGGGTCGTCGGCATTGGGTTCCAGCCACTGGTAGCCGCCGGAGCGCAGGCGCCGGGAGGGGTCCTGGGCGTAGAAGGAGTCCCAGAGCCAGTCCCCGCCGGTGGACCTGGTTTCCTTGAGGAAGCTGGTGTCGTTGGCATAGAGCCAGGGCACCACACCGCCGAAGAGCCGGTTGGTCCAGTAGTACGGGGTGAAGTCGGAGGGCCGGGCCTTGCGCATCGCGGCGAGGCTGTTGCGGAAGTCCACGTGGGTCCAGTCGTCTGCCGGGCGCTCCAGCCCGGCCTGCGCGAAGGCCGTGGTGTTGTAGTACATATTGGCGGCGTTCCAGTCCATGGGGAGCTGGAACAGGCTGCCCTTGTACATAAAGGCTTCCACCAGGCTGGGGTGGACGTCGTCGAAGAACTCGGCCATGTCCGCGGCGTCGCGGCGCAGGTACTCGTCCAGCGGGTGGGCCAGCTTGTCCGCGAAGAGCTGCGCGCCTTCGGTGGCAACGTAGACCACATCCGGCGGGGTGCCGGCGGCAACCATGGTGAGGATCTTGGTGAAGAAGTCTTTCCAGTCCACGGCCTGGATGGCCTGGACCTTGACCCGGATGTCCGGGTGCAGGCGGGTGAACGCGTCGATGGCGCGCTGGCGCGCGGCGGCATCGGCGGCTGTCCCCATGATGGCAATGCTGAGGCTGTTGTCGCCCCGCCCGGGAATGTCGGATCCGGAGAGCCGCGGCCACGACGCCACGGTTGCTCCCAAAATTCCTGCTCCCAAGGCACCCAGGGCGGTCCTGCGGGAGATCTCCCGCAGGCGGCCAGTTGTGGCACCGGTCATGTTTTTTTCCTTCCTAACACGTGTTAGGAAGCTTAGAGGGTGGACCTAACACGTGTCAAGCATCACATCTCCCCTGCCCCGGTTGCGGCAGCTGCCCGGCTGCGAGGCGTTTGCGCCCCTGCCGCTTCGGGGGAACTGTTCATTGTCACGGGCTCTGTGCCGGAGGAGACTTGAGGCGACGGCACCCCATCCCGGGCCGCCCGCGGGGCCACCTGGCTGCGGGGCCTCACAGTACCCGGCAGCGGCCTGGTGGATCGATGAGTTCCGTGACACCCTTCAAACCGGGCGCGCAGCGGTCGCGCCACCTCTTGCCCCTGATGGCTATCGCGCTGATTGGATGTCTCGGCGGGTGCCAGTATGAGTCCGCCGAAGTCCCCCTCCCGTCCGTCAGTTCTGCGGCTACGGAGGCTGGTACGGTCCCACCGCTGCCTGAGAGCGGCCACACCGGCAGGGTCCCACTACTGCCGGAGAACGGCGCCATAAACGCCGGCACATACCTCGTCCCCGCCGCCGGCTTTACGGCGCTTTTCGAGATCACCGCCCCAGACGGCTGGTCGAGCCCTGACGGCGACGGTCTGGCCAAGGACGACCCGGTTCACCCGGATGAATGGGGGGTCTTCGTGGGTTGGTGGCCGGCCAAGTATGTGCCGACGGACGCCTGCGCGTGGCTGGACGCGCTCGTCGAGGTTGGACCGTCGCCTCAGGTCTTCGTTGACGCGATGACGGCGCAGAAGTCAACGGCGAGCAGTCGTCCCGTCGAGGTCAGGTTGGGCGATTACTCCGGCTTCGAGTTCGACCATTCCGTCGAAGGCAACGTGGACTTCGCAGCCTGCGACCGCGGCAAGTTCTGCATCCACTCAGACCTCTCAAACGAATGCACACGCTGGTACTCGAGCGCCGCTGAGCGCGAAACCTACCGGGTGGTCGACTTGAACGGCCAGCGCGGGGTGATCTGGGTGGTCCAATTCCACGAAACGATCAATCCGGAGCTGACAAAGGAGGCACGCGCCGTCTTCGATTCGATCGTGTTCAAGTCAGGCGGGTGACCAGCTGATCAGTTCTTCACAGAATTCTGTGACACCCTTAACTGATGACCATGTCGAAGCCAGCGCGCATCAGAACTGCGGCACGTCCCGCCCCGGGCTCCGGTTTTATGTTCTTTTTCGCCACGCTCGCCTGCATCGTGGGCCTGATTGCCACGTACTACTACTTCGTCCAGACCACCACTGGTCAGTTCATCGATGAGTCCGCCCTGGTTGAGGCCGTGGACATTCACGGTCCCGCAGGCAAGGCGGCCACCGGGTTCTTGGACTTGCTGCCCACCATTTCCCTGGTGATGGCCGCCGTCGTGGTCCTGTTTGTGACGGTGATCCGGCGGCGCTGGTCGGCCGCCGGAATCGCGCTGACGGCGTGCGTCGCGGCCAACATTGCCACCCAGGTCCTCAAAGACATCCTGCCCGCGCGCCCGGACAAGGGCGTGGTGACGCTGGAACTGAACTCGCTGCCCTCCGGGCACACCACACTGGCGGCGTCTGCTGCGGCGGCAGTCTTCCTGATGGCCTCGCCGCGGTGGCGTCCGCTGGCCGGTTTTGTGGGCGGCACGTTCGCCATCGCTTCCGGTGTTTCCACGCTGATCAACCAGTGGCACCGCCCTGCCGACGTCGTGGCAGCCTTCCTCCTGGTGGGCGCGTTCATGATCCCCGCCGGCTGGCTGATCATGCGGCAGGGCGCAGCGTGGAACGAGTGGGACGGCTTCGGCAGGCACGTGGGGTCCGCGCCCATCTGGCTCAAGCTGCCGGTGGTGATCGGGCTGGCTTCGGCCGCGGTGGCAGTGTATTCGCTGGCCAGGATCGCCCCCGGCCCGTTCCAGGAGGAAAGCACCACCCACTATTTCTGGGCGGGCATCGCGCTCATTGTGATCGCCGGGTACCTGGCCACCGTGGCCACCACGTCGCTGTTCGCCTATGCCGCACGACGACGGGACTCACCGGAGCGCTGACCGCACCCTTAAACACGCTGGAGAAATGACTCGACTTTGGCGGGATCGCGTTCCACCACATCGCCCAGGGCGCCGTCGATCAGTTCGAGCGTTTCGTGGTCGAGGACCAGATCGGTGGCTTTGACCGTATCGTCGAGCTGTTCCGGCCGGCTGGCGCCGACAATCGCGGCGGAGACGTTGCCGTTTGCAAGGACCCAGGCGACGGCAAGGGTTGCCAACGGCACGCCAAGATCTGCGGCGATCGGCTTGAGCTTCTCCACCCGCTCCAGTACCTCAGGCTGCATGAACTTGTGCTCGGTCTTCAATCCACCGCCATCGGCGCTGAAACGGCTTCCGGCCGGGACCGACGAGGCTCCGTATTTGCCGGTCAGGACACCCTGGGCGAGCGGCGACCAGCACACCTGGGTGATTCCGAGCTCTTCGCAGGCCGGCACCACTTCGGACTCGATGACCCGCCACAGCATGTTGTACTGCGGCTGGCTGGAGACCAACCGGATGCCCAGGCCCGCCGCCAAAGCGGCGCCGGCGCGAATCTCCGCCACGGTCCATTCCGAGACGCCGATGTAATGGGCCTTGCCGGCGCGGACGATGTCCGCGAAAGCGCCCATGGTCTCCTCGAGCGGGGTCTCGTAGTCGTAGCGGTGCGCCTGGTAGACATCCACATAGTCCATCTGCAGTCGGCGCAGCGAACCGTTGATCGACTCCATGATGTGCTTGCGGGACAGACCACGGTCATTCTTTCCCGTGCCGGTGGGGAAGTATGCCTTGGTCATCACCTCGATGCCCTCGCGCCGCACTCCTTTGAGAGCCTGGCCGAGGATGGTCTCGGCTTTGGTGCCTGCGTACGCATCAGCCGTGTCGAACGTGGTGATGCCAAGGTCCAGCGCCCTGCTCACGCATGCTGTGGCCAGATCCTGGTCCACGGTTTCGCCGTGTGTGGCCCAATTCCCCAGTGCAATCGCGCTGACGTACATGCCGCTGTTACCAAGTTTGCGATATTCCATAAAGTTTTCCTTTTTAGAGGTTGCCGGCGTGCCCGGCTGAGTCCGGCGGCCCCGGGTGGGTGGATGGTGAGCGGAGGGCATGAGGGGGTGCCGTTGTCTCCCGGACCACCAGGCGTACCTGACGGGCAAGGGAGGCAGGGGGGCCACCCTGCAGGATGTCCAGGAGGATCCGGGCCACGTCCTGCCCTTGTTCTGCCACCTCGTGGTCCATGGTGGTCAGGCCCACGACGTCGCAGAGCTCATGGTTGTCGAAACCAAGCACAGAGACGTCCCGGGGAACGTCCAGCCCTGCCTTGCGGAGGACTTTCAGCACACCAAAGGCCATCTCGTCGGAGGCGACAAAAATTGCGGTCGGGATCCGTTCGGCCACAAGCAGCCGGGACATCGCAGCAGCGCCCCCGGCCACACTGTTCTCATCGAACTGCTCAAGCATGCCGTCCCCAGGCACGCCCGCTTCGGCCAACGCCTCCCGGTAGCCCAGGAGCCGCTGCAAGGGAGGGACACCGCCCAGGTTGCTGCCTTCCTCTTCGCGGATGCCGATGAACGCGATCCGATCGTGGCCGAGGTTCAGCAGGTGCCTGGCCGCAGCCCGCCCTGCGCCGATGTTATCCACGGACACCGACCCGATGCCTTGCGCCTCGGCACCAAGCAAGGCCACCGCCTGCCCTTGGGCGGAGAGCGATTCCAGCTCCTCAGCGGAGGGCTGAAGGGCCATGATGATGACACCGTCAGTTCGGCCATGCAGATGTGAACCGCTAAAGAACCGCTCCCGCTGCCCGCGGGTGGCCAGTTCAAAAAGGAGCACGTCGAATCCGGCTTCCCTGAGCGTTTGTGTGGCTTCGCCCATGACCTTCCCGAAGAACCACTTAGCCAGGACCGGCACCACGATCCCCACGGTCATGGTGCGGCCGGTCGCAAGCCGTGACGCAGCCGGTGAGGCCGAATAGCCCAGCGCGTCCGCAGCTTCTTGCACGCGCTTGCGGGTTGCAGCGGAGACGCCGGGTACGGACCGCAAAGCGCGCGATACCGTGGAGATCGAAACCCCGGCACGTTCCGCTACAGACTCAACAGTAGTTGCCATGCGGTTCATGTTAGGCAGGATCATCCACGAACGCAAGCGCTTGCAATCGAGAATGGCCACGGCACCTAGGGGTCGTCCCGGCCCACATCCTGCGTCCCCACCGGTTCGCCCGCCTCCTGGCCCCGCTGAATTCAAAACGGCCCTTTAGTCCATCAAGTGGACGGTCATATGCGCCTGACCTGCGAAAACGTCAATCAAACCTTGAGAAAAACTTGACGAATTACGCGGCAGTAATTTGAGCCTGGTCCAAGAGAGTATTCCCAAAGGAGCCGCTGGGGCTCGAAAGTTCTGCCAATATCGCACAATTTATTAGGGGTCTCACATGGTCAAGACAACAGGACGCAGAAAGCGCATCATCATCACCACCGCCGCAATGCTGGCAATCGGCGGCGGCGCCGCATTCGCATACTGGTCAGCCGCAGGAACCAGCAACACCACCACCACGGCTGCTGCCGAATCCGCGAACTACACGGTGACCAGCTCGGTTGCGGGAGCGGCACTGTCGCCCGGCAGCGCAGCTCAGACCGTCACCTTCACGGTCAAGAACGAGAGCAGCGGCGGCCAGAAGCTGGGCAACGTCGCGGTAACTGTTGCGGACACCGCCGGCGTTTCCTGGACGGGCACGGGCTGCTCCGCCGCAGACTTCACTGTCGGACCCGTGCTCGTGGGTGGAAACCCGTTCACGGCCACCGAAATCGCCTCCGGTGCCACGCTCACCGGCACAGTGACGCTCGAGATGAAGAACCGCGTCGGAGTGGATCAGAACGGTTGCAAAGGCGCCGTTGTGCCCCTGCACGTCGCGGCCAGCTGAAGTAGGCCAGGCCCGGAAATCCCCACCTAAGCGGTCAGTTTCATCGCCCGATGGTGACCTGACGCCAGTTCACCCGCTTTGAGGCAGATGCCTGGAAGGTCACCATGTTCAGCACCACCAGCTCCCTGGAAGGTCCCCCCGGGCCTCAACGGGAGCTGGTGGTGTTTCGTCGCAGTCTTCTGGCCGTCATGGTAGGCACCGTCCTGGTGCTGGGCACGGTTTTCGGCTCGGTGCCCGCCTTTGGATATTGGGGCGCCGCAGGCACGGCAAGTACGACGGCGGCCGTCGGCACGCTGGCCCCGCCCACCAACGTCTCCGCTTCCGCCGTCGCGTCCACCGTTTCGGTCAGCTGGACGGCTCCTGCCGGATTGGCGCCCACGGGCTACTACGTCACACGCACAACGGACGGCACACCCATGCCGGCCTGCGGCTCCGGGCCTGCAGCCCTGGTCACGGCGTCTTCCTGCTCGGACACCGGCGTGGCGGCAGGCTCACACACGTACGTAGTGACGGCCGTCTTTCGCTCGTGGACCGCAGTCAGCGCCGCCGTGACTGTCGTCGTCGACGCCAGCAATAAGGTCGCGTTCACTTCCGGACCAGCTGCCAATGTAACGGCCGGAGCGCCGATGACGGGGCTCGGCGTCCAGCTGCAGACCAACGCGCTGGGACTTGCCACCGCAGGCGTCCCCGTGACCATCAGCATTGGCGCCAACCCCAACGGAGGCACCCTCAGCGGAACACAGACGGTTAATACAGACGGCACTGGTACCGCCACCTTCAACGATCTGAACATCAGGACGGCAGGGGCAGGCTACACGCTGGTGGCTTCCAGCCCGGGCTATGAGGGCACCGTCAGCGCAACCTTCACCGTGACCGCAGCTTCGGCTTCCCAACTCGTGGTCACGTCCTCATCCTCGGTAAGTGGCATTGCCTCGGCCACGGCCAACATCGGGCCCATCACGGTGGAACGCCGCGATGCCTTTGGAAACCCCGCATCTATCGGCCAACCTGCGCTGACCCTTCAACCCACCGCCATCGGCACGGGCTACTTCGCCGCCGCGGCGGGAGGTTCCGGGCCCATCTCCCTGAGCATCCCTGCAGGATCCGCATCAGTTTCGTTCTACTACGGCAACCGGACCGCGGGCTCCACGGCACTCCAGTTTGGCGCGCAGGGAGTCACGGTTTCCCAAGCGATTTCCGTAGTGGTCAGTGCGGCACCGGCAAGCAAACTCCAGCTCACCCTTCCGGACCCGGTGCCCAGGAGTACCGCGTTCAATGCCACGGTCCTGATCCTTGACGAGTTCGGCAACCAAACCGCGAGTACGGCGAACGTCATCCTGACGTCCACTGGCGGTTCGACATGCCCGATCGACATCCCGACTCCCGCTCACGATGCCGTAGGAGGTTCGGCCCTCTTCACCGGGCTCAGGATCAACGGCAACAGGACCGGCTGCATACTCACAGCCACGAGCACAGGCTTCCAGATCAGCAGCAGCCCGTTCAGCGTCTAAGTTATGGTGCTTTGAACCTTCAGTAATTCCGCCGGTGCTTCAGCCTCGGGAGCACCACGGCAAACACGCCGGCGGCCGCGAACCCCAGGAGCCCGGTGGCCGAGACCCCGGCACCGAGGCTCGCCACGGCGGTGACCCCGGACAGCAGCACCGGACCACCCGTAGCGCCGGCGTCGGCGATGAACCGCCACAGTCCCAGGAACTGGCCGCGGCCGCGGTCCGGTGAGAAGTCGGCGCCAAGCGTCATGATCAGCCCGGAGCTGATGCCGTTGCCGAAGCCGATCAGCAGCGCCGCCAGCAGGAGCCCCACAAACGAGGCAGTGAGCGGAATCAGCACCATCGCGATGCCCATGATCACGGTGGACGGGATGGCCACGAACAGCCTCCCGCGCCGGTCCATCACCTTCCCGGCCGGGTAGAACACCAGCATGTCAATCGCCCCGGACAGCCCGTAGATCACCGACGCCTGCGCCGGATCCATCCCCAGATGGTCAGCCCACAGCGGGATCACCACCTGGCGCGACGCACGCAGGGCACTGAGCAGCAGGATTCCCAGCCCCAGCGTCAGGAACACCCCGCGGTGCGAGACCGCCACAGTCCGCAGCGTCGGCTCCGGAGTCTTGTGGCCGCCGTCGGGCGCTGGCGGGACCACCAGGTCAGGGATGGTGACGGCCATAACGGCAGCGGCGGCCATTCCTGCCACGCCCACCCAGTACGCGCCGGCAATCCCGGCGAACTGCATCACGAAGGCACCAATGAACGGCCCCATGAACACGCCGATCCGGCTGACCCCGCCCAGTGTGGACAGCGCCCGCGCCCGGAACTGGATGGGCACGGCCTCGGTGAGATATTTCTGCCGCGCCAGGCTGAACACACTCGCGGACATCCCGACGACGGCCATCGCCAACGCGAGCAGCCACAGTCCGTGGGGAACCAGGGAAGACACCGCGGCCGCCGCGAGCGCCAGGGCGCCCACCGCGGCCGCGCCAACAATGGACCAGCGTTCGCCGAACTTGAGGGTGATCAGGGACGCGGGCAGGTTGAAAAACCACGAGCCGAGCCCAATCAGCGTCACGATCAGCGCCGAGACAGCCACCGAGGCGCCGAGGTCACGGGCGGAGAGGACCACCACCGGAAGGACCGCGCCTTCACCGATGCAAAACAGCAGCGCGGGCCCGAATGCGGGTAGGGCGATGCTTCGGAAATTGAAGGGTTGCGGCGTTCCTGGCGAAGTCATCAGATTTATCCTATGCCCGCCGGAAATTCGCCAGCTTTCAGGGGGTCACAAGCCGCCGTGTGAGGACTAATCTTTGCCTTGTGGGGCACTTCCACGCGCCCCACACAGCCAAGGAGGTCTCATGGGTGAGGTGTGGATCCGCACCATCAACAACAGCCTGGTCCGGGCCGACAAAGTCACGGAAATAGCGTCCACCAGGGGGTCACTCCACGACGATCAGGGCTACGCGCTGAAGGTCATCGTGGACGGCAAGGCGCACGTCATCATTGACGACGGCGGGCTGCCGGGCTCGTTCACCGAACGGCAGGACTACGCGCGGCATCTTGAGGATGCCCTGCTGTTCGCCCTCGATGAGGCACACGAGTCCGAAGCCTCTGTGGTGGTGTGCTTTGAACCGGAGACGGAGCGCTGGGCTCTGGCTCCGGCCGCGGAGCTGGCGGGGAGGATTCCCGCCGTCGGTTAGCGTCCGACACGCCAACTACGACGGCGGGACTCCGACTCAGGCGGCCAGCGGGCTTGGCGCGTGGTGCGGGGCGGTGTTGCCAGGCGTGTGCGCAGCATGCCGGGGCGGGAGGATGCTCAGCGTGCAGGGGATCTGCTGCGGGTCGATCCTGGCGGGCAGGTGGTGCGTTTCGGAGCAGGTCTCCAGCTGGCGCAGGGCTTCGGGATCGACGCGTGCATTGCGCATGTCCAGTTCCAGGTCGAGGTTGTGCTTGAGGGCATTGGCGCGCTTCACCACAACGTAAAGGGCCTGGATGCTGTGAACGGTGACGTGGCCCTTGGCGAGAACCTGGGCTTTGGCGTGGTCGAGGTCTACACGGACAAGAATGCTGAGCTTTGAGTTCACGATGTTCATGCCTTCCTTGCGTGGCTGCGACGCTGCAGCCGGGTGGGCCGCGACGCTGCGGCCAGTGGCCGCTCCTCTGCAGCCTCCATCACCCTAGGCACGTGCATGTGACGTACGCAACACCCTGCCTCGTTTATGTCGGAGCCGGCGTTGTGCCTGCCGAAGCTCGGACGCAACATTACGGACAGGTGTTGCGTGGGTCACATGCATTGCCTACCCTGTACGAGGCTGCAGCGTCGCAGTCACCCAGGGGTCGCACTGCAGCGTCGCAGGATCCCCGGGTAAAAACTTCCTAGTGGCTCCGCCTGAAATGCGTGATCCCCGCAACGAGCCCCATGGTGCCCACCAGGGATCCGAGGATGATGCCGAGGCCTGAGACGTATTCAAGAATGGTCATCGTTGACGCACCTTTCATAGCTGATGCGCTGACGCTATTCCCGAATACTCAGGATCGGCGCAAGACGGCCGGTGTGTCCGGTCAAGATTCGGACACGCACCGCGGCAGTCACGTCACAGATTCAGCATCCAGCCGGGTGTAATAAAAACGTAACTGTTGCGTGCATCACACCCTCCCCTTACTCTGGAAAAGGCTTATGAAGCAGGCCATCGCAAAAGCTGCAGCGTCGCAGCCAATGCCGGGAAGGCCTTACCTCATGAACTCCAAAATCCATCTTGTTGTTCGCATAGACCTGGACCATGCCACAGCCGTGGTGATCGCCAAGGGCCATGTCACCGTCCACAGCATCAACGCCCTGTATGTGGTGGTCAAGCGGGCCAATTCCCTGAAGGAAGGCCTGGACCTGAAGCTGGACGTCACCGGGGCACGGGTGGACCAGGAAGCCCTGGACATGCTTCACACCGCGTCTGAGACCCACCACCTGCCTCCCAGGATCGATCCGCAGCAGGCACCCTGCACCATCAGCGTCCTGGCGCCACGACGGGAGGCAGCGCCCGCACGGCGCACGCCAATCGCCGCCTAGGCAGAGCCTTACCGGTAGCCGTCCACGATCGCCGCCGCGATCTCCTTGTACGCCCGCCGGGTTTCCGGCTTGAGCACGTCCAGGGTGACCAGGTCGCCGTCGGCCACGCCGCGGTCGTGCGGGACGGCGATCAGCTGGCGGCAGATTCCGGCAAGGTGTTCCTCGATGGCGTCCTTGTCCACCCGGGAGGAGACCTCGTCCTTGTCCGTGATCACCACCACGGCGTTCCGGGCCAGGTCCTCATAGCCGTGGCTGGCCAGCCAGTGCAGCGTGCTGCGGGCCCGCTTGGCGCCGGAAACCGCGTAACCCGCGGCGATCACCAGGTTGTCCGCCGACTGCAGGATCCCGCTCATCGCATTGTGCGTCACGCCGGTGCCGCAGTCGGTCAGGGCCACGGAGTAGTAGTTGGAGATCAGCCTGCGGATCCGCAGGTACTCGGCGGCCGTGAGCGAGTCGGAGACTTCCGGGTCCTGCTCCCCCGCAATCAGGTGCAGCCGGCCGGCGTGGTGCATGTACCGGGCCAGCGCCGTGAGCGAGTCCACGGACTCGATGTTCTTGAGCAGGTCCGTGATGGTCCGCGGGGTGGCCTGCTGGTAGATCCCCTCGCCCAGGGCGCGCTCCACAAGGTCGCCTGAGTCCGGGTTGGCGTCGATGGCGCAGGGCGCGTCGCCGCGGAATTCGGCGAGCGTCAGGCCCACACCCACCGTAGTGGACGTCTTTCCGATGCCGCCCTTGAGGCTCAGCACGGCGGTGTTGTAGCTGCCCTGCAGCTGCCGCGAGATGCGCCGGGCCAGCTCGTCCTCGTCGCGCTGTTTGGCGCTGGGCCCCAGGTTCCAGGCCCCGCCGGTCATGGCGTAGATGGCGCCGCGGAAGCCGCCCACGGGCCGCGGCTTCTGCTCCTTCACGAACAGCCCCGGGGAGCTGATGAAGTCAGGCATGGGGCTGTCGGCGATCACATCCGCCGCCGTGGGGCGGATACGGCGGAACGCGGGCGTTTCGTCGGGACTGTTGTGTTCAGGAACGTACGACGCCGGCGCCGCGGCCGTGTCGCCGTCGTCCGCCGCTGCGGGGGTGCGGGAGCCGTGCTCAGCCGGCTGCGGTTCCTGTACCTCCGGCTGCGCCGGCGTCGGCTGCGGCGTGACCGGCGGCCTGGCGGGCCGCCGCGTCGGCGCGGGAACGTGGGCGGCGGGCTTGGCCTGGTCGGCGGCGGCCGCGGCCTCAGCCCAGGAGCTGCGGCGCGGGACCGGGGTGCCGGAGTCGGGCGTGGTGGACGGCTCGGGAGTTATTGCTGGCATGGTTCCTGTCTGGGCATCCGAAAGCGCACCGTCGGCGCGGCGGAGATCGCGGCGTCGTCGGGGCGGTTGCGGCTGCGCTGCATCCTCTGCAATGGCGCGTGCGTTCTGATCCGCCGGATCGGGCATGTCTGTCCCCCAGGACTTTCGGCACAAGGTTCTGCGGCATTCTATGGACTGGTTCAGTCAACCAGTCTAGGCGCTGGGGCAAAAATGCGGGGTCAGTGGCGGGTCAGGGCGGCCACCACAACTATGGCGGTGAGCACCAGAAGGACGGCGAGTACGGCGTAGGCCTGCCACTTGGGCCGGCCTTTATGCGGGTTGATGTCTACGTAGGGCATGGCTAGTTACTCTCGCTCCTCGAGGCGGCCACCCTGATGGCGCGCCGTTTGGAACGGAGCACCTGGTACATCACACAAAAAGGAATCAGCAGTGTGCCCAGGAGCGCACACAAAGCCAGGGCATAGTCAATGAGAGCCACAGCGGCCTCCGTCGGTTAGCAGTGATCCCCCATACGATCAGGGTCACGCTAGCCGGAAGTCACAGCCGCTGACAAGTCATGTCAAGGTTATGGCGGCTGACGGCCGCTGTGGCGTCCCGGTTTGGGTGCCTCGTGGTAGGCCAGGATCAGCCAGGCGTTGGCGTCGCTGTATTCGGCAAAGGGCGCGGCCAAATGGCTGGCGACCGCAGGGCCGCACATCTGCCGCAGGCTGGCCTGGCTCCGGGTCAGCTCGCGGGAGGGCAGACTTCTGCGGGCAGCTACCGGTTGAGCGCCATCATGACCACGGCCGCCGTGGCCACCGCCAGGACAGCCAGCAGCGCATACGAAGCCTGCTGCGTCCTGCGGCGGCGGAGCTCCCGCTGAGACTCGCGCCGGTTCCGTGTTCCCCCGTATTTCCCCATGCTGAAATCCTAGGAAATGCCGCCTCAAGGTTTGCTCAAGTCAGGCCGAATGTGACAACGCTTCTCCGTGCAGGCGAAGGCTGGTGGACCAGTGGCGGACCCCAATGATGAGGCTCCGTCCATCGCCGAAGAGGGGCGTCAGGAAAGCCAGGTGCAGCCAGAACCACCAGTGCAGCCACAGCCCGGGGGGCGGCGGCAAAAAGCAGGCACCCCGCCGCCGCGGCGGCGGACGGGCCAGCGAGGGAGATGACCAGAACCCTGCCCTCATTGCCCGCAGCGTCGCCCGCGAGGAGCTGGGCAGTTCGGTCAGCTTCAACCAGGTGCTTGGCACGGTGGGAAGCTCCTTCGGCACAGCCGTGGCCGGCGCCGTACTGGCAGCCACTATGGCCCCGGACTTGCACCCGGGCAGGGCCGGCATCAGCGCCACCCTGGAAATCGGCGCACTGGTTTGCGTGGCCGTGTTTGCGGCCCTGCTCGTCCACGCACTGATGACCCGGTCCCGGCGGGCACCCGAGGAAAGGGCGGAAGCCTTGCGCGGCTGACCCGCCCAAGGCGTGTCAGTGCAGCGGGCGCGTTTCCTGCAGGCGCTTGATGAACCAGCGTGACTGTTCGGGCCCGTAGGGCAGCACGGGGATGGCCTTGGTGGCGTCCGACGGTGCGTCCCGGATGGACTGCTGCGCCTGGCGGACCGCCGTGGTCATGGTGTTGGCCATGGTCTTGACGAACTGGTCGCTGCAGGGCCGGCCGTGGCCCGGGATGAGGAATTCGTAGCGGTGGCGCAGGGCGGAGATGTGGCGCAGGCTGTCCGCCCATTCCTCCGGGTAGGAGTCCTCGAAGGACGGGTGCGCGCCCTGCTCCACGAGATCGCCCACGAAAAGGGTACTGGGGGTGCCCACCAGGAGGTCGCCGTCGGTGTGGCCGCGGCCCAGGTGGAACAGGGTGACGTGGAGCCCGCCGAGGTCCACCAGCACCGGCTGGTCCCGGACGATGGCGTTGGGCACCACCAGGTCCACGTTTTCGCCCTCGGCGGTGGACATCTCCGGTTCCAGCGTTCCCACGAACCGGCGCTGCAGGTCCCCGTGGCTGTCGATCTCCCGGGCGCAGTTTTCGTGTGCCCAGAACTCGGTGACGCCGTCGGAGGCGAACACGGCGTTGCCGAAGAAATGGTCGTAGTGCGCGTGGGTGTTGACCACCACCAGGGGCAGGTCCGTCTTCTCCCGCACGGCGTCCAGGATCTCCCGGCCCTGCCGCGGCCCGCAGCCGGTATCCACCACCATGGCCCGCTCCGAACCAACAATCAGGCCGGTATTCAGCAGCGAACCTTCGGTGACCAGCACGTAGGTGTCCGCGCCGACTTCGAGCCATTCTGACATTGTTTCTCCGTACCTCCGGAAAGCACTGTGCGTTCTTCTGGCCTCGATTCTACCCACGGGGCCACGGATTTTCCGGGACGCGGGAAAGTCTGAGGGCGTACGACGGCGGCACTCCACCGGGTGCGGCTGTCCGGTTTTGGAGCTGGCACCGGCCTGCCCCGGCAGCATGACCGACGAGTGCCAGCCCTGGCTCATCATTCAGTCAGGGCAGCCCAGGCCGCCAGGAACTTCTCGGCGAGGTACGCGTGCCCGGCAGTGTTCGGGTGCACGCCGTCGGCATTGAATCCCGGGCTGTTGGCAGCCGTGAACCAGCCGGCCTCGTAGGCGTCGATGAAGGGGGCGTTGGCGGCGGCCGCCCCGGCGCGGACCGCGCTGTTGGACGCACGCATTTCCTCAGCGATGGGCTGCGGGGCGGAGGGGCCCAGCACCACCACCTGGACGCCCGGCCAGAACCTGCGGGCCGATTCGATGGTCTGCGCGGTGGCGGCCCTGATCTCGTCCGGGTTGTCCAGCAGGGCGTCGTTCTGTCCGCCCTGGAGAATGAGCAGGTTGGGGACGAAGCGTGGATCCTCCGCAATGGCCTTCAGCCGGACTTCGTATTCCAGCCCGCGGTTATCCTGTGCTCCCCCGCCCCATACGAATCCGGTTCCGGGCACGCCGTCGATGTTGGTGGGGTAGCCCAGCGACCCGGCCACCAGGTAGGCCCACCCTTGGTCTGCCGGGGCTGCGCCCACGCCGGCGGTGTAGGAATCGCCCATGATAAGCAGGACCGGCCGGGCCGGCAGCTCAAGGCCCAGCCGCCGGGCCGCCGCCGTGGGGGTGGGCGTTGGGGCCGGCGACGCGGTGGGAGTGGGCGTTGGGGTCACGGCGGGCCGGCTGACCGGCACTACCGTTCCGGCGGTTTCGCCTGCGCGCGGATTCATGAGGGCAAGCGCTGCCACCCCGAACGCCACCACCGCCAGCACAAACAGCGCGCCGTACTGGATCCATTCCCGCTTGGTTATGTTAAATCCCCCACCGTTTCGCCTCACCCGGCATATGTTACCGCCGTCAGGCGGTTCGGCCGGGGGTCTAGGCTGGATGGCATGAACAGCGGGCAGACAATCCTGGCGGGCCTCGGGACGGAACTCGGCTGGATCCGGGACACCTACAGGGACCTGCACCGGCACCCCGAGCTCAGCCTCGAAGAACACCGGACCTCCCAACTGGTGGCGGAGAAACTCACCACGTTCGGGTTTGAGGTCACGCACCTGGGCGGCACCGGCGTCGTCGGCGTCCTTGCCAACGGTGAGGGCTCCACCGTCCTGGCGCGCGCGGACATGGACGCGCTGCCCGTCACGGAGGAGACCGACCTGCCGTATGCCTCGGAGGTGGCCGGCGTCATGCACGCCTGCGGTCATGACGTCCACGTGAGTACGCTGCTCGGGGCGGCCAAGCTGATGGCGGACGGCCGCGACGCCTGGTCCGGGACGTACATCGCCCTGTTCCAGCCGGCGGAGGAGGTGGGGGCCGGGGCACGGGCAATGGTCGACGACGGCCTGGTCACCAACGTGCCACGCCCGGACGTTGCGTTTGCCCAGCACGTGATGCCCATCGAAGCAGGGACCGTGGCCGTGAGCGCCGGGCCGGTCCTGTCCGCCGGGGATTCGCTGAAGATCACTGTGTACGGCAAGGGAGCCCACGGGTCCATGCCGCACATGGCCGTGGACCCGGTGGTGCTGGCGGCCTCGATTGTGCTCAGGCTGCAGACGGTGGTCTCGCGCGACATCAGGCCCGGGGACTTCGCCGTGGTGACGGTGGGGGCGCTGAACGCCGGCACGAAGTCCAACATCATTGCGGACCGGGCCACCCTGCTGCTGAACATCCGCACCTACGACGCCCACGTCAGGTCCACGGTCCTCGCCGCCATTGAACGGATCGTCCGGGGCGAGTGCATCACCGCTGAATCGCCGCGCGAACCCGAGTTCGAGTATTACGACCAGTTTCCCCTGACCAGCAACCACTCTGCCGTGACGGACCAGGTGACTGCCGCGTTCGCCGCGCATTTCGGCTCCGACGCCATCGTGGCGGCCACCCGGCAGACCGCGTCCGAAGACTTCAGCCGCATCCCGGATGCGTTCGGGGTGCCCTACACCTTTTGGCTCCTCGGCGGGGTGGACCCGGAAACCTACGGCGACGCCGTCGAGCGCGGATCAGTGTCCCGGGACATCCCGGCCAACCACTCCCCCTACTTCGCCCCGGTGCTGGACCCGACGCTGGAAGTCGGAGTCCGGGCGCACGTGGTGGCGGCACTGACGTACCTGGCCGTCACTTCGTGACCAGCTCGTTTCCGTAGCCGGCGTCGCACTTGCCGTCGTGGATGACCCCGTAGCCGGGGGCCACCACGTAGTTGTCTGCGGGGTCGAACACGGCCCGGAGCACGCCCGTGACCTGCATGGTGCAGCGGCGGGCAAAGCGTGCGCTGACGCCTTCTCCGCCAATCCACATGTCCAGCCAAATTGACGCGGAGCCGTGTTCTTCCGCTCCGGTGTGGCAGGGCCCGTCCTGGGGCGCGTCCCCGTCCCCGCAGGTGTCTTCCACGATGAAGTACCGCCGCACGTCCGGCAGGTAAATGCGGGTCCCGGGCTGGTAGTCAAGGACGTCCTTCCCCGTCTCAAGCGAATGCCCGACGGCGATGGTCACCGGATCCTGGTAGGTTCCGGTTCCGCCGGCGGTCCGGTGCAGCACGGGGTGGCTGATGATGGGCGAGCCCTCGGGGGTGTTGTCCTGCCAGGTGTAGGCGGTGATGTACACCTCCGTGCCCAAGGTCTGGTCCGGTGCAGGCGTGGGCTGGCTGGTACAGGCGCCGGCTGCCAGGACCACAGCGAGCAGGCCGGGCAGGGCGAAGGTCCGCCTGCGTGCGCGGCCGGTCACGCAAACCCCTGCGGTGCCGGAGACAGCGCCCGAGTCCTCACTGTGGCGGTTCCCGGTAGGGGTCACGGGATGTGGTGGGGGAACCGGGATCCCAAGGGCTTACGGGCTGCTGTTCGGGGAACTGTGCCTGTCCGGCCGCAGCCGCGGCCGCGCATTCCTCGCAACGGCCCACAAACTGGTGCGGGCAATCCATGGGATCCCATGAGCTTCCGGTGGAGACTCTGACTCGCATGTAATCCCTCCCGCTCGTGTCCACGCCGACCAGTAAACCGAATTCGCCGCGGCCGTGCACCAGTAGGCAGTACCCGTTTTTCTGGAAGCCACTACGGGCCAGGAGGGAACCTATCCGTTCGCAGGGGCCGGTTGCTGACGAGGCAACGCCGCAGCCACCAGGGACGCGAATTTGGCATGCCCGGCTTTCGTGAGGTGAAGCCCGTCGGGCAGGAACTCAAGGTCCCAGCCGATCGTCGAGATGTACTGGCGGCCGGCCGCAGAGGCCGCCCGGGCAAGGGCAGCGTCGATCTCCGGCATCGGCTCGGCACGGGCCGGGGCGTTGGGCGGGCCGACCACCACCACCGTGGGCAGGTCCTTGACGGATTTCAGCAGCCGGCCTGCGGCGGCTTCCACGTCCTGGGGCTTGGCCTGCCAGTCGTTCAGGCCACCCTGGACGATCAGCATGGCGGGCTCATCCATGGTGGCCCGGCTGATCCGGCTGGCGAAGACGTGGCTGCCACACGGCCCGGGGTTGACGTAGCCGGTGTATCCGACGCCGGCCACGCGGATATCCCAGCCCTCAGCTTCGCCCAGCACGTAGGCCCAGCCATCGGTGCGTTTTTCCAGCAGGTCTCCGGAACTGTAGGAATCACCCAGGATCACCGCGGTGGGGGCATCGGACCTCATCCGCACGATCTCGCCGGAGGCCTTGATCTGCGCTTCGAGTTCCTGGCACAGCTGCTGTGTGGCCATATTGCTCCGGACAGCTTCAGCGGCAGCCACACCGCTGGCCACCAGGACAGCGCCCACTACGGCGAGGACTGTGCCAGTGCGCAAGTTCACGGTACCCCCAGAGAGTATGTGGTACCCCCATCATAAGTTTGAAGGTGCCGGGCCGTTTCAAGATTCGCGCAATTAACCCTCAGTATTTTGGCGGCCTGCGTACCGCCGCAAACGTTTACCTTCACGAAACCTGGCTCCGCATACAATCGTGGCATGGGGACAAAACAACACACCACTTTCTGCCCGGCCTGCGGCAAGGCCACTAATCACGTGACGCGGTACCAAAAGGACGACGGCGGCGGGCAGTTGCGCGCCACCGTCCAGTGCACGGAACATCCGGAATCACCGGCCTGACCTGGGCTCCACGGAAGGCAGGCGCATGGCCGGGCCCCAGCGGAGTGAAGGCCGCCGCCTCAGCTTGGGGGCGCTGAAGCGACGGCACTCAATAAGATACCGTGGCTGCCGCCCGGTTTTCACGGCTGTTGGCAGTTCGGCTGGAACCTTGACGGTTTCTTAACGCCGACGCAGGCCAAATGGTGGCGCCCTGGCCCAAGGTCAGGAACGTGAACGGCGGTCCACACCGGTAGCCATGACCTGTTCCAGGGGAACAAAACTACCCGCCGGCCCCGCGGCTCTGGCGCCTAGCGAAGATTGATAATCATGCTTACTATTGTCTGGCGTTAGGCACATCGGTGTAGGAGCTGCTCACTGGGGGCAGCGGCGACCGTGCCGGAACTGGAGTTTCGCATGAGCACTGAACAGGGTTTGACCCCGCTGACCGACGAGGAACTGCTGGCACAGGGCGGAACTCCGCTCCCCGACAAGGAGGTGGCCTCGGTGCTGGACCTGAACGCCGATCTGGACCTTGGCATCAACGCCGCCGCACCCATCGACCTCGCCGTCGCGGCCAACGCCAACGTGGCAGCCCCGATCGATGCGGCCGCCTCGGCGAACATCCTTTCCTTCGGCTCCGAGGCCCAGGCCCTCGCTGACCAGGGAGTGATTATCAACCAGGGCATCACCGCGGATGCCACTGCGGACTCCACGCAGGACAGCATCCTTGACCAGGGGCAGGACACGGCGGACGGTGGATCTGTTGACGGCGGGACTGCGGGAACTACCGGGGATGGACTGCTTGACGGCGGGACTGCGGATGGCGCGCTTCCCGACGTCGGTGCCCTGCCGGTGGATCCGGCTGCGGCACTGGATGGGGACCTGCTGAACGTCAATGTGGACCTCGCCGCCGACGCCGACATCGCGGCCCCGATCAACGGTGCCGTTGCTGCCAACGCCAACGTGGCCGCCCCGATCGACGCCGCCGTCGCAGCAAACATCGGGTCGATCGACAGCAACGCGTTCGCGGTCGCCCAGCAGGACGCCATCATCAGCCAGCACATCGACGGCGAAGCAACCGCGTCGGCCAACCAGCAGTCCGATCTGCGGCAGTAGAATCCGGACTCCACTCCCCCACATGAGCACCCTTCAATGAGCACAGTCCACGGCGGGCCGTCCCGGCTGGACGGCCCGCCGGCTTCCGGCGCGTCCGGCGGGGCTGACGCCCTGCCCGATGGGTTTAACCCGGACGTTCCGGTCCTCGCCGAGGGCGTGGAGCTGATCGGTGAAACGAAGGGTTCGGGCTACCGTGAGCCACCGTCACTGGTCCGCCGGGCAGACGGCCAGGCGATTGCGCTGACACGCCTGTTGTACCTGGTGCTGGAAGCAGTGGATGGCCAGCGGAGCACCGGCGAGATCGCGGACCACGTGAGTACCGGCTTCGGAAAGCTGGTCAGCAGGGACAACGTCCGGACGCTGATCGCCTCTCAACTGCTGCCGCTTGGCCTCCTCCGGCTGGCCGACGGCTCGCAGCCCGAGGTGAGGAAAGCCGACCCGCTGCTCGGCATGCGCTTCCGCTATACGGTGACCGATCCGGAGCGTACCCGCAGGCTGACGGCCCCGTTCGCGGTGCTTTTCAACCCGCTGATCGTCGCGGCAGTATGTGTGGCGTTCCTGGCGGCGTGCTGGTGGGTGCTCATGGTCAAGGGGCTTGCCTCCGCAACACATGATGCCTTCGCCAATCCGGGGCTCGTGCTGCTGGTGCTGGCCGTGACCGTCCTGTCTGCCGGCTTTCACGAGTTTGGCCATGCCGCGGGCGCGCGCCGCGGCGGCGCAACACCGGGAGCCATGGGCGCCGGGCTGTATCTGATCTGGCCTGCCTTCTTCACCGACGTCACCGATTCCTACCGGTTGGGCCGCGGCGGCCGGCTCCGCACCGACCTGGGCGGGCTGTATTTCAACGCGATCGTGGCCGTGGCCATCATGGGCGTCTGGTGGGCCACCGGCTTTGACGCCCTCTTGCTGGTAGTGGTCACCCAAATCCTCCAGATGGTCCGGCAACTGCTTCCGTTGGTGCGGTTTGACGGGTACCACATCCTGGCCGATGCCACCGGCGTTCCGGACCTCTTCCAGCGCATCAAACCCACCCTGCTGGGACTGCTGCCCTGGCGCCGGACCGAGCCCGCAGCCCAGGCCCTCAAGCCATGGGCCCGGACAGTGGTCACCGTGTGGGTGCTGGTCACCGTGCCGCTGCTGGTGCTCAGCCTGGTCATGATGGTGCTCTCGCTGCCGCGGCTCCTGGGCACGGCGGGGGCCAGCGTCCTGAAGCAGCAAACCGGGTTCTCCCAGGCCCTGGCGGCGGGGGACATCGCCGGAGCCGCCGTGCGCATCCTGGCGATCGCCGCCGTCGGACTCCCGATCCTGGGCATTGCCTACATCCTCCTCCGGCTGGTCCGGCAGCTGACCGCCGGACTGTGGCAGCGGACCCGCGGCAAGACACTTCAGCGGGCCGCGGCCATGGCAGCCGTCGCCGCAGTGACCGCGGCCCTGGCCTGGGCCTGGTGGCCCGGCCCGGACACGTACCGGCCGGTGCAGCCGTATGAACGCGGCAACCTGGCAGACGTCACCACCGCCATATTTCCGACGGCGGCCCGCTCACTTCAGGAGGGGGGCACCGGAACAACCGTGGCACTGTGGCCCGCGGGAGCGGCAACGCCCACCCGGGACAACCCGCAGCTCAGCATGGTCCTCGTGCCCCATAGCGGTCCTGCCGGCGCCGGCACACCGGCGGGCACCACGGCCGGTTCAGCCCCGGCTCCGTCGTGGGTCTTCCCGTATAACCGCCCCGCTCCCCCGGCCGGGGACGGCAACCAGGCCCTCGCGGTGAACACCACCAACGGTTCGGTGGCCTATGACGTGGCCTTCGCACTCGTGTGGGCTGAAGACGGCGAGCCGGTGGACACCACCAACGAGGCCTATGCCTTCGCCAGCTGTGCCGATTGCGCGGCCGTGGCCGTGGGGTTCCAGGTGGTGCTGATTGTGGGCCAGGCGGATGTGGTGGTGCCGGAGAACCTGTCCGCCGCAGCCAACTACAACTGCCTTCGCTGCCTTACCTACGCGCTGGCCTCCCAACTTGTCCTGACATTGGACGGGCCGCTGAGCGAGAGCGGTACGGAAAGGCTCAACGCCCTGTGGGCCGAAATCGCCGAGTTCGGGCGAAACCTGCAGAACGTCCCGCTGACGGAAATTCAAGCCCGCCTCAACGGGTTCAAGGAACAGATCACGGCGATCATCCAAAGCGACCCCAGCGCCACACGGGGCGTCGGCACGTCCACAGCGCCGGCAACAGCGCCATCAACAGCCACGCCGGCGCCGTACGCATCCGTACCTGCCGAAGCGCCCACGCCGGGCACCACCGCGCCTGCACCCATGCCGGCCGGAACAGCGACGGCGGAGCCCACCGCTGGCGGCAGTCCACCCGCGACCGCCCCGGCAGACGAAGCCCCGGCGGCCACGACCGAACCAACCGGGGCGACCGTCTCGCCGGTTGCCCCGTCGCCTGTCCCGACCAGCACGGGGAGCTGAGCTGCGAAGAAGTTCTCCCGGCCAGAGTTTGCGCCATTGACTCGACAAATTGTTGGGTCGAAACTCGTGCAATGACCCAGGAACCCGAAGCCCTGATGGCTGTAGTTGACCGGCTGGCCAAGCGTTTCCCCCATCAGGAACGCTCGGCCATCGAGGACATCGTGGCGGAGGAACACGGTTCATTCGACGACGGGCCCATCCGGGACTTCGTCCCCCTCCTGGTGGAACGGGCCGCGAAGCTCCGCCTCTCCCGTCCATAGCCGCCTGACCGGCCAATGGCCACCTCGGGGGTGGTTGATGATGGCCGCGGAGCCGTCCACGCCGAAGACCCATAGTTGTTCATCTTAAAGGTGCCGCTGCCCAATTCCTCCGGGGTCGGCTTGCCCAGCTGTGACACGACGTGCAATGAAGCCCAGCAGACCCGACGCTGCTTTCGGGAAGGACTTCGTCAGCCCTGCCCGCCGCTCCATCAGCGCCGTGGCATCAACATGCACCAAACAGAGCGTCGCCCGGCCCTATCGTGATGCGGTGGCGGGCTCGTCGTCGGCGGTGATGAGGATGTTGCCTTCAGAGATCGCTTCGGACTGGATGTCGTCTTACACGGTGGCGGCCAGCGGCTTCTCCTTGATGAAGAAGAGGACAACGGCGGCTCACCCGCCAGCGGGACAATCCAGATGAAGATGGGGGTCAGGGCGTCGTTGTAGGAGGAGACGATCAGGTCTTTGATCTCCGCGGGCAGGTGGTTGACTACCGCCGGGGTGAGGGAGTTCGAACCGCCGGGAGTGCCGCCGCCGGTTGCGGCAGCGGGCAGGCGCTCGCCGAGGAGGTCGGCCAGCCGGCTCGCGAACAGGCTCCCCACCGAGGCTGAGCCCAGGGCGGCGCCGATCTGACGGAACAAGTTGTTCGATGCCGTGGCGGTGCCCACCTCCCGCAGCGCGAGAGAATTCTGGACGATGAGGACCAGGATCTGCATGCTCCGGCCCAGCCCCAGGCCCATCACGGCCAGGTAGACGCAGATTTCCCACAGCGGGCATCCGGGCTTGAGGGTGGAGAGCAGCACCAGGGCCACCAGGATGGAGCCGGCGATGGGCATCCACTTATACTGGCCGGTCTTGCTGACCGGCTGGCCGGACAGGACGGATGCCACCAGGAGGGCGCCCAGCATGGGGATCATCAACAGGCCGGATTCGGTGGCGTTTACGCTGAAGGCCATCTGCAGATAGGTGGGGAGGTAGCCGATGGCGCCGAACATGGCCACACCGATCAGCAGGCCCGCGAAGGTGGAGCGGTTGAAGTTCGGTCCTTGAACAGGTGCAGCGGCATGATGGATTCCGCGGTGCGGCGCTCCACCATGACGAACGCGACGGTGCTGACGACGGTAGCGGCGATCATGGACAGGATGATGGGGTCGTTCCAGTCGCCCCTGCTGCCGCCCCAAGTGGCAAAGACCACCAGGGCAGTGGTGGCGATGGCCATCAGGAACATGCCGCCGAGGTCCAGCCTTGGCTTACAGGAATGCTGGGGCAGCTTCAGGAATAACACGGCACCGGCGAGGGCTAGGAAGCACAGGGGGTGTTGATCCAGAAGACCAAGCGCCAACCGGGCCGTTCGGTGAACCAGCCGCCCAGCAGCGCGCCGGCCACGGAGGCAATGGCGAACACGCCGCCCATCATCCCATCAACTTGCAGCCAGCCGTGGCGGTTACCAGCAGAGCTAAGTTCGAACAGCGGGGCGTGCCCAGGGCGACGGTGCAGGCGGCGTACAACACCGGCCTGCCCGGCGGCGCAGGGCGCAAGCGTTTCACCGAAGGCAGGCCACGTCATTCCGAAGTGGTCACACAATTGATAGACATCTATGGGGCGCACATCTGCTGCGGTAGCATCGGAGAACTCGGCTAGTGGAAAAGCGCCGATTGCCTTACGCCAAGTACTAGAGGATTCATATGTCTCTAAACAGTTTCAGCATTGTCTTTGCTGGTGAGAACTTTCCCATCAGTTCTATCAAGACAACCGATTTTGTGTTTCGCCATCGAACACTTGTAGAGACAGTAAGGCTTCCCGTCCTTTTGCAGGCAGCCGCTGGCGGTGCGAACATCGACGTCCTCAACGACCGATTCGTGGCTAGCGTCACAGCTCCCGACAAGGTCGACGTTCAGATCCCGGGGCTTCAGGACCTTGCCCGGACTTTCCTCGAGTATGTTGGCAAGCGCACTATCAAAGCGACGGGGCATAACCTGCAGTTTGCCCTGGACGGTATCGACTCTCCCAAAGAGAAGATCGCGGCGCACTTTGTCCAGCGGGCAGCGGTAGCTGGCGCGCTGGGAACGCCCGACTTCAGTGCAGATCTGCAGTTCGTCTTCGACGGCCATCATGGCTCTCGCGTGCGGGTTGCCATAGTGACTGACGGTGTTGACGTGCCGACCGTCGATTTCAATTTCAACTTTGAGGCGCCCCAGGTGTCTCCGGGAGACGCTTTGGCTTATCTCAGCGCCTCCCACGAACAGGCCCAGAGAATAGTTGATACCCTAAGCCAAGCGATCCAACAGGAGGTTTCTGTATGATGCGGACGGTGCATGCATCTAGTGAGACGTTGAGGCGCCCCACTGGTAGCACAAGCGTTCCAGACCTCCGGCTTGGCTCACTGGCGCAGTCCACGTCGTGGTCAATAAAAGAGCAGCTAGTCATTGAGACAGACGCACAGCGGGAGGCCTTTGTGGATGCACTCATCCGACAGGCTAACGTTGGGCGGTCAAGCAGCACAGAAACCTTTTCTCCAATTTTCCACAACACGACGGCCGCACGGCTGGGCGGTGTCGTGGACCTGCTGGATGAGGCAATAGCCATGTATCAAATCCAGGAGGAAAGCGACCTCGAGGATGCAATCGGCATGCCGTTCCCGGCCACGGTTCCCGCAAGCTGGGTGGCAGAGATCTCAAGCATGGGACTGCTGAAGGTTTAGTTGACAGCTGGGGTTGATATTTTCTTACGCGGCTGAGGCCGCGTTTTTTATTGTCTCAAACTCGATGGGTGTCAGCCGTCCGAGGGCGCGTTGACGGCGT
>JAHFUZ010000058.1 GCA_023264815.1 Arthrobacter sp.
TTCCAGGAGCCGGATGCGCTTGTTGGCCTCCCGCAGCTTCGCGGCGTCATCGGACACCGCACCGGACTTCACGCCGTCTTCTCTGTCGGCGATCTTCATCCAGCGGTGCAGGGCAGCGGGCGAGACACCGAAGTCCTTGGCGATCTGGATGATGGGCGCTTCGCCCTTGCGGGCAACCGCGACGACATCGCGGCGGAATTCTTCGGGAAAGGCTTTGGGCATGATGAACATCCTTCCACCCGCAAGGATCAAATCCTCACAGGCAAAGTGTCAATCAAACCTTCAGCAGTCCCGACCAATCGGTCGCCGCTCCCGCTCGTCCACGACGATCACATCGATGACTGTGTGGTCAATCTGCACCCGCTCCAGAATCGTGCCGACTGCAGGCACCTCGTCCCCGGCGGACTGCAGCGACCGCACCGCATCGGGCCCTCCCCTACGCCGGCCTACCTCAACTGGATTCAACGCCCGGATGCGCCGCTCCACCGTGTTTCGGGCCGGGACAGGAAGCTGCCTTGCGCGGCAGGCCGCAGCAATATCCCGATACACCGCCGCCAACGTCCGTTTCTGCCGAGTCAGGAACTGCTTCCGCACCATCATCCGGACAAGGTCCTCGACCTCCTCTGACAGCCTTGCGGTTCCTTTCCCTCCGGAGGAACGGCCCGGAGCCAAATCTGTCAGCAAACCAGAACCATCGCGACTGCGTTTGATCAACACGTACACCTGGCGTCGCGATACGCCCAAGGCCGCGGCGGCAGCATCAACCGCGGCCCTGCCAACGACCGTCCGCGCAGCCAAGGGACCGATCACGGCCGAAACCGACTTCGTCCGATCCCACAGGTCATCCGGCATCGTTAGTGTGCCCGGCTCACGAATGGGCGCCGATTCCGCATCCACTCCGACACCTCCCTCGGCGTGCAGAGGAGTAGTAAGCAAAAACGACCCTAGTGCAGAGGAGTACGGAAAAACCAGTGCTCAACACCCGCCTGCACAACCCTGGAAACGCGCTGCTCGCCGTGCACGCGAGTACGGAAAATGACATTTGAAGGCTCGCCGACCGCAGGTCAGAAACGGTCGTTTTTGACGCGCCTTCTGGATGCGCTCCAATACGCGCTTGATACCGCAGGCCAACTATCCTGTGACTGCTATGAAGTTGCTATCAACTTGATAGCAACTTCATAGATCCAGGTGGCTTACTTACTCGTAACTGTCGCGGACCTGCTCGAGACCGATCCTAAGAGCGCGCAATGCCATCGGATGCTTCTTTCGGCCTTCGAGCTTCGCCACGTCCGCAAGTAAGTCCATGAGTTCACGGTCCTCGTCAAAACGAAGCAACATCGTTCTGGCAGTCCCCTTGTCCCTCGAATCACTAAGTGTGGGCGTGACACTGGGCCTGGCTGGAATTCCGCGCTCAGCGCTGACAGCCGGCGAGGTCAGTAGTGGTTCAGCGGCATTGCCAAACGCCTCGATAGCCTCGTCCCTAGCTTTCTCGGACGCGGACCGCTTCTTGATTGCCACTACCCCATCAACTCCTCTACCAGCCCACGGATTTCCCTCGCCGCCTTAGGGTTCTTCCACTCAACAACTCCGAGCCCCTCCCCCACCACGTCTCGATAAGCCTTGCGCTCATACAGAACGGTTCGCAGTGGTTCGATACTCGGATAGTCGGAAAGGTAATCCCTGGCGTCGCCACTTTCAGATTCGAACGCGTTGGTTGATACCCGTGTAAGAGCCCCTCTGACTCGAAGGGAGGGATTGAAGTCACGGGCAGTTTCAATCAACCTATCGACAGTCGCGAGTGTATCGAGATCAAATTGACTCGATTGCGTCAGGATCAACAACTGGTGGGCCGCAGTCATGGCTGTGCGCATCTCCTTGCTGTCCTTCCCTGCCACATCGACAAGGACAACGTCATAGCTCGTATCCAGTTCACGCAGCGTCTCGTGCAGGCTCCCAAGTTTCTCCACTACAAAGATGCGAGGTTCATGCCCGGCCTCTTCGCGGTCTACTGCCCAACGAGCAGTGGACCGCTGCCGGTCGCCGTCCACGACCGCTATGCGCATCCCCCGCTTCGCCAGCTCAACAGCAAGGTTGGTTACAACCGTGGACTTGCCGACGCCGCCCTTTTCGCTACCCACAACAATGATCATGCCTCCAACCTAATGCCGAGGTTGATAGCAAAAGGCTAGCGACACGCTACCTGTTTGATAGCACTATGAAAGCAGTAGCAAATGGGCCGGATCGAGAGAAGATCCTCGGATAGGGTGATAGCAGTTTCAACTGCTATCACATCACTATCCGATTGATAGCGATGGGCGCTGAGGGACCAGGCCGCCAGCAAGCCCAAGTACTCACCTCCCTGACTGGAGTCATGCGCGTCATATGGAATACTGCTCGCTACTAAATTGCTATTGAATCACTATTGATTTGATAGTGATTGTGAAACTGAGGGGCAGCTGATGACTGCCAAAGGAGCAAGTTTGCTAGCGAAACACTACTTATTCGATAGCACTATGAAAGTAGTATCAGTACGTGGGCGGCGTACCAATGCACAGCCCAAATTATCGGAGCAGTTTCAAAGTGCTATCGAACTACTACACGACCGTGGCTGAGGATCAACCTCAAACTGCTGGACGCGAGCATAAGCTCCACGCAATCGTCACCCACGCTCAGCAGGGATGTGGGACCAACTCGAAACGCTGTGCTAGCGAAACACTACTAAGGCACTACCGATTCACTAGCATTTTGGTAGCTGCCAGCGAAATCAACTGCACCAGAGACCTATGCGGGCTGATCTATTCGCCACACTGCCGCATCATCCGGGGGTAGCCAATACTCATCCCTTTCAGAATCAAACAAATCGACCTCATCGATCGCAAGCTGGAGTGTCTTGAACCTATCGAGGTAGGCATGCCAGATCGCGCGTTCGTGACGATTCCGCCGGATGTGGTCAAGGTAGTCGTCGAGCACTCCGAGCCTGGCGGCGAGCATGCGGAGGTTCACTGAAGTGGTTTTCCACGTTCTACCGTGGCGCTGGATCATGCCGAGTGTCTCCATCTCAGCCAATGCGGCCGAGCAGGCGTTGCGGCTGACACCACTGTTGCGGGCCACTTCCGCGGTGGTGGGGGAGTGGCGCCCACGTTCAATTGCCTCATAGGCAAGGGCAGCCACGTCTCCCAGGGCCCGAAACACGGGGCGGACGGCATGAATTTTTCCTTTCCGCCACGTTAGTTCCCGTGCAAGTTGTTGGTAGTGCTCAGGGAGTTGAATGAGGTAAACATCGGCCGCCTTCTGACGTGCGTCGGCGATCTTAGTGAGGATCCCATCAGAAGCTTGAACCAAGACGGGCAGCAGCCTGGCGATGGTGACGTGGTGTTTCCCCATCGCGACAGCAAGAGTGCGGCAACCGACATCCAGGATGTCTGTTTCTCTAGCCCGCATGTATCCCAACAATCCGCGGATCAGTAGACGGAGGCTGAGGCCTTCTCGACCGCGTTTTTGGAGTCTGTGGTCAAGGACTGCGTACAGAACATTTTCCAAGTCGTTCACGAGTTGGTGTACGGCAGCACTGCTGGGTTTGCTTGCCCCCCCGGTGGTTAAAGTGGCGCTTGTGTTGTTAATAAGTGCACTCCTTTCCCCGCGATTACGGGGGAGCGGTTTTCGGGCGCTCGAAGCTGCACCGGTGAAGGCCTGGGCTTTGGCCCACTCGTACGGAAGGAGCCTTGCCTGGCGTTCTGCAGATCCGTAGAGGGCAGCTAGGCCCGGGAACTGGCCGACGAGTTCGTTTTCTACGTGCTGCAGGGACCAGCCACAGGCACTGAAGTGGTTCAGCACGGCCATTCGGGCCTCGGACGGGCCCTTGTACTTAGCCGTGTCGTACAAACCGGTTCGTGCGACCCGTCGCAGCGGGGTCTCACTACTGGATCTCAGTGAGAGCGCCGGCAGCCCGCCGGTCCGTTGAGCGGCTACGGTCTTCGCTTCGCGGGCCTTGAGTGCGCGTTTGCGGGCCAGTTCCGGCGCCAACGCCGTACGCAGCTGCACTAAGCCCCGTGCTGGGTTGCGGCGGCGCAGGATGTCGTACGCCTGGGACAGGGGAGTGATGAGGGTTTGGTGGCCACCGGACTTGTGGATCGTTCCTGGGACACGGATGCACCCGTCTGTGATGTTCTGGTGGGGGCTCGGGTCAAGACTGGTGGCCATAAGGGCTAGCGCTTCGACCAGCTCCCGGGCCTCGGCTGCGTCCATCCGGTCGTGCAGCGGCACGTACAGGTGTCGTCCACCGCTGGGGGAGAAATCCTCCACGAACCTCATGCCGCACGCCGACAACAATTGGCCCACCCGGACCGCGTCCGAGTCCACCACGCCCTTCAGCGCCTTCGAGGTATCAAAGTCCAAGCACAGCGTGGAGACTCGGCCATCCGTGCCGTGCACCATTACAGCAGCAGGATGTCCCGGCAAAGACGGAGTGATCTTCGGCGCATTTTTCGGCCGAGGATATTGAAACCTCTGCCCAATCCACCGCCCCAACCGGTACGAAGGCGCGCCAGCAATCAGCGGAGCAAGACCCCATGCATCTTCCGGCTTGGGACGTGGAGCGACACTCACAAGGGCATGCGTTGACGTCAATACCGGTTCCGGTACCATAGGGACAGTAGTTCCTTTCGAGGTAACACAAATGGCACCCACAGCGTGGGTGTTGTAACAGCTCGGATCCGGATCTTGGCGGATGAGGGATCTGAGCGAAGGATTAGGAAGGTCCCTCCTTTTAGGAGGGGCCTTCTTCCGTTAGGAAGCCTTATCGATAGGCAGGGCTCCTTGTTCCTGGTGGTCGTCTATGTCAGGCCAAATAGGCAACCCGCGAGCATCCAGCCGGATGCTCATCAGGAGGCGTTCGGCTGCCTGTCCTTTGGAGAGCCCCATGTGGGTGGCAAGACGTTCCACCAGAGCTTTAGCATCGGCAGCAACGTCAACTTTGAGGACGACGTTGCCGGCCCCTGTACCCCGTACGCGTCTGTGGATGGCTGTACTCATAAACCCCAGCCTATAGGTACCGGTACCGTTAACTGCGCGGCCCGTTCGGCGTGTCGTTTCCATTAGACGAGGTCAGAAGCCTTTGGCCACCGCGGCGGCTGCGGCGAGCCACGCGCGTTGGGTGGCGGGTTGGAGGGCGTCGTAGCGGATGGGGCCGTTGACCAGGGCGGGGTCGTAGGGGATTCGGACTACGGCTCGTACATGGGGGGCGAAGCCGTCTGCGATCCGCCGGGCTTCATCCTTGGCGCGCTTGAGCGCATCGCCGCTCATGCTGCGTTTGGCGTCGGTGGACTCGGACACGATGACGACGGCGTTGCGGGCCAGCTCGGCATCGTGTCCGCCGCGGGATTCCAGCGTTTGGAGGGTCAGGCGCGCGGCCTCGGCGCGGTCTTCGATGGCTGTCACGGGGACCACGAGCTGGTTGGTGTGGTGGATCATTCGCCGCCAGTTGGCCGCGCGGGCCGTGTTTCCGGAGTCCATGACGATGAGCCGGTAGTAGCGGGTGAGTACCTGGTGGGCGATATCCACCTCCTCTGCGGTCACTTCATGGTCGCCCTCCTCGTTCTCGTCTGAGCGCAGGACGTCGAACTTGTCGGACGTCTGGTGGTGGACGAACTGGGCGATTTCGGCGGCTTGGGCGCTGGGGGAGAGCAGCGCCTTTGATGAGTCGATGAGATCCAGGACGCTGTTGTTATGGCCGCCCTGTTCGGTGCGCCAGCCGAGAGTGCCTTGGGATTCGTTGTTGTCCCAGGCCACGGTCGCTGCGCCGCTGTAGCGGGCCAGGATCGCACTGAGCATGACGACGGTGGGGGTTTTGTTCGCTCCGCCTTTGCGGTTGACGACAGCGACGGTGCGGGGGCCGGGCCAGTGCTGGCTCACTGTGCGGATGTCTTCGCGTTCGGCCAACTCTTCGGGTGAGGGGTCCATCCGGAAGCCCAGGCGGCTGAGAACGCCGCGCCAGCCGCGCGTGGCCGGCTGGAGCACGGGCGCGCTGATGAGGAATGAGGTGTCTTTGAGGCTGCGCCGGGTGGCAGGCTCCGCAGCGGCTGCTTTGGCGGCCGGTGCGGGCCCCTGGGCGGCCGCGGGCGTGACGGCTGCACCGAAGGTCACCGGCGCAGCGTCGACAGCTTGTGCCGGTACTTCTTCGGCCGGAGAGGCATCGGGGACCGAAGCTGGCGTGGGAGCCGGCGCGGCCTTGGTCGTGGCCTTGGCCGTCTCGGGCGAAGGGGCTGCTGTGTCCGGCAGAGGGTCCTGCTCCCGCCGCGGGGTGGGCTTGATCGGTGCGGCCTCGCTGACGACGCCTTCGGGGGAGACGATGATGAGGCCCTGCCCGTCCGGGTCGGTGGTGCTGACGCGGACGGGTCGGCCGAGCTGAGCCGCGGTTTCGGTGATGATTCGTAATGCATCGCTAAGGACGGCGGCTTCGTCGGCGGCCTCGATAGCGTGGGAGGTTCCGTTGATGGTGACTTCGCCGGTTCCGTTGGTGCGTAGAACGGCGTTGATCTTGGGGAAGTCGAGTGCTTGTGTTTCCATCATCTGTCCTTACTTTGTGCCGTTCGGGGGTGTGAAACGGTTGACCTGCCAGGGTTTGTCGGCTGCGCTGCGGAGCAGCTGCACGTCGTAGTCGCCGGCATCGGTGGGAAAGACGACATGGCAGCCAAAACCGTTGCTCTCTTCGATCCTGAGCTGGCCCGCTCCGGTGATCCTGGTGACCGGGATGTTGGCCGGGTCAACGTATTGGTAATCGGCGGTTGCTTGGGGGGTCAGGAGCTGGCCGAGTTCCTGGATCCAGACCTTGTCGGTGACTGCTGGTCGGGCATAGAGCGTCATGGCCTTGGTCGCGGTGTCCAGCGCGGCTGTTTTGCTTGCCTCGTCCCAGGCGATGCCCAGGGTAGCCGGTGCTGTGCCACCGGGAGCTTGGGGCTTGCCGCCCGCGCTGAGCGTGGCGGAGGTGGCGGCGGAAGCACTGGGCGATGGTTCCGCGGGTGTTGAGGTGGATACCGGCGCGCAGGCCGTGCACACGAGCAGGGCCGCTAGGGCTGTCAGGGCGCGTTTCATGGTTCCTCCGGTGAGTTGCTGCCGGGCAGGTAGAGAAAGGCGCTGGGAGTGCCGTTCTCTACGGTGCGGGTGTAGTAGGTGTGATCGTTCGGGGCGGGATTGCCGTTGTAGCCCTCTTCCAGGAAGCTGCCGTCACCGTTTACGGCTTTGACGACGGCGACGTGGCCGTAGGTGCCGTCTGCGCCGCCGGTGCCGGGGGAGTACCAGACGACAGCGCCAACACGTGGTGTTCCACCGGTGGGCCAGCCCTTGGCGTCCCAGCCGTCTTTCCAGGTAAGGGCAGAGCCGAGCACGGCACCGTCAGGCCGGAAGGTGCCGTTCAGGACCTTGTAGGGGGTGGTGGTGCTGCCGAGTTGCTGGTTGACGCGCCAGAGGGCGAAGTCGACGCATTCGCGGTTGTACATGCCCAGCGGGGAGGGCTCGTAGATCTTGGCCGTGCGCCACGGCAGGTCATCGTCCTTGCCGGATTGCCCAGGGATGCCGCAGGAGCTTTCCCCGCCGGCATCGGTGATCTTTGCGTCGCCCAGGACGGCGACGACCTCGACGGCCGCCGCCCAGTAGGACTGGTAGTGGAACGGGTCGGCGTTGCGCTGGACCCGGTGCGCGGCCGTGGTGGGTTCGAGCTGTTCCCACCCGCTGATCTTCTGCAGGGCGGTAAAGAAGCTCATGGCTGAAGTCGTAGGGTCCATACGTTCCAGGTAGGTTCCCCACGCACCGTTGTCGCGCTGCTGGAACAGTCCCCGGGAGTCAGGGCCCGGACCATCGCCGTAGTCCAGGACACGTAGCCCAGATTCGCCCATGGCCGTCATGACACCGATCGTCTGCCCCCGGGCCGACAGGCCAAGGGCTTTTCCTGCGTTGATGACCAGGGCGGCGTTCTTCAGCTGCTCGCCCTCGTAACCGGCGACAGCGACCTTGGGCAGCTGGCTTGCGTCAACGCTGACGCTGAACCCGGTCGGTGAGCAGACGTCGGCCACGGCCTGAGAGCCCCCACCGAACAGGATGATGGACAGCACCAAGCCGGCGGGTACAAGGACGGCGCCGGCGACCAGCGCAGGCGCGCTCGTTCGTGATTGCATGTGTCCCCCTCACATCTGCTCGTCAGCTGCTTCGCCCTAGGGCTGGTCCTCGTCGTTCACTTCTGGTGTCTGGCCCTTCCTGAGCGTGTTCCGGTTCTCCCAGACCCAGTCCTTGACTTGATCTCTGGCGATCAACCATGTCTTCTCGACTTGGTAAGCAGGAATCACTCCGGTTTGGAGCCAGCGGTAGACGGTGTTTCGAGACAACCCGAAGATCTCCTCGAGGTCCTGGGGCGTAAGACGCTCCGGGTACTTGGCGAAGAGTGCTTCCAGGTACTTGGGGTCCACGCTCAGTCCGTCCCACCGCATAGAGCCAGCATAGACCACAAATTGGTACTGTGATGTACTGGAAGTGACTGAAAGGTACTAAACCTGTTGTTGGGGGTCACTTTTGGCCTTTCGTGTCGGATGGTACCGATACGATCTTTGCGGACATTAGTAGGGGAAGTGAAATGCCGGTCTCAAAGAACCGCTGGGTGACGCTCGGCGCAGAAACTATCGACGAACCCGTTCTTGCCTTCCCGGAAGAGCCGCCTTTCATCCCAACGGGGGCGACGAGGCCGCAACTGAGCGTTCCGCAACCGGACCACGCGGACCGGCTTCCCCGAAGGAACGCTGCGGGGAAGGAACCGGATTTTTGGTGGCTTGGCGTCCACGGCGGCGCGGGCGAAACGTCCCTTGCACGCCTGGACAAGAGCACCAAAGCCGCCGAGCATCACTGGCCCTTGACGGCAGCCGGATCCGTGATCGTCCTCGTTGCACGGTCCAATATCCCAGGCCTTCGCGCAGCACGGCTGGCGGCAACGGAATGGGCTTCGGGCTCACTTCCCGGGATCCACGTCGCCGGCCTCATGGTCATGGCTGACGCTCCCGGACGGCTCCCCAAAGAGATCCGCGACTTCGCCCGCGTCGTCGGTGGGGGAGTGCCCCACCTGTGGCATTTCCCGTGGGTCGACGGATGGCGTTACGGCCATGACGTCGCCACCGAGGAACTTCCCAAAGAAGCCCGCACCGTCCTCGAGCAGATACGCCTCGCCGTCGCTGCCACTGCCGGTCTCCCGGCCAAGTAGAAAGAAGAAAACCCAATGTTGTTCTCCAAGGCCCTCGAATGGTCAAGCTTTGCCATCACCGAGATACCGAACCCGGGCACCGGCGAGGCCCCTCCCGGCGCTGAAGGGTTGCTGACGATCCTCAAGTGGGTCGCCTGGATCGTCTTCGGCCTGGCCGTGGCCGGCATCCTGATCACAGCCGGAACGATGATGATCAACAACCGACGCGGCGAGGGCGGCGAGCACGCCGGCCGGCTGGCATGGGTCCTCGGCGGCTGCATCCTCGCAGCCTCCGCTGGCGGCGTCGTTGGCGCCCTGGTCTAAGGAGCTTTGCCATGACTGAACCGACAGTGAACGAAGACCAGAATCCGCTGACCAAACCTAAGTTCATCATCTCGGCCGTTGTCGTGGCGATCATTGTCGCGCTCGGGATCATCCTCGCCCTGGTTCCCAGAGGTGGGGAAACGGCGTCCCCTGAACCGAGCACCATCAACACAAGCACCAGCAGCGGTCAACCGACCGCGGCGTCGGCGTCCAGCGTGTGCGGCCTGCCATCCGGTGACCAGGCCAAGCCGGCCGCCGCACCCGCCGATACCAAATGGGAATTGGTCGGCAAGATCGCCGCACCAACATCGCCGACGCAATTCGGCCCCGGCAAGACCGAAACCAATGGACTCCGCTCCTGCTTTGCACACTCACCCACCGGGGCGCTCTACGCCGGGGCAAACATGATTGTTCTCGGGAGTTCTGGACGTCCCGACCTGTTGGCCCAGCATCTCGTGGTCGAGGGACCGGAACGAGACAAGATGCTGTCGGAGCCACCGACCAGCGCCCCGACGACGGCACCGTTTCAGATCGCGGGCTACAAGGTCGTGGACTACACCGGCGACCGCGCCGTCATTGAATACGGCCTCACAGCAGCAAACGGCAGCGTCGGGTCAGTGCCCGTGGCAATGCAGTGGCAAGGCGGCGATTGGAAATGGGTTCTGCCCGCCACTGGCATGGCAGAAGCACGACAGCTCTCTGATTTGAACAGCTTCATTAGTTGGGCGGGGGTCTAACTTTGTTTCCGGCCAACGAGAACGGGCAGCCCTGCAAACCGTGGGAAGTTGGATGCGTCGTTTCAGACTGGGCGAATGATCGTGCCAATGACGCGGTCAAGAACATGGCTCAGGCAGTCGCAGACGCTGTGGGAAACGTCGTCAAGACGCTTGGGACGTTTTGGGTGAATGTGGGAACTCCCGCTCTAACCGCAGCCCCGGGTGGGTCGACTGCGAGTGATCCGGTGTTGTTTCTGCAGAACAGTCTCTATTTCTGGACGGCTTCCTTGGCTGTGCTGTCCGTCCTCGTGGGTGCCGCCAAGATGACGATTGAGCGCAGGGGTGCACCGTTGCGGGATCTGGTGCGTTCGCTGGCGACCCTGATCGTCGTCTCCGGCGCTGGTGTCGCAGCAGTGGGACTGCTGACGGTTGCCGCTGATCAGTTCTCGGCTTGGATCATCACTAACTCCACGAACGGCACCTCGTTCAACGAGAACATCACAGCCTTGTTGGCGCTTTCGGCCACCAGCCCGCTCGGGTCGATCATGATCATTCTCCTAGGGCTGGTCGCGATTCTGGCCTCCGTCATGCAGATCGTGCTCATGATCATCCGCGGTGGCCTGCTCGTCATCCTGACGGGGATCTTCCCTACGGCTGCAGCTTTCACCAACACCGAAGCTGGCAAGGGGTGGTTCCAGAAGTGCACGGCATGGCTGATCGCCTTCATTCTCTACAAACCCGCGGCCGCCATTATCTACGCGACGGCCTTCCAGCTCAGCGGCAGCAAGATCTTCGGAAACGTTGGTGACGGCAAGGACTTCGGCTCCGCGCTCCTGACCACAGTCACCGGACTTGCTCTGATGATCATTGCCTTGTTCGCCATGCCAGCCCTCATGCGGTTCGTCACCCCCATGGTTGGCGCTGTCGCTGGCGGCAATGGCGCTCTGGCAGCAGGGACGGTCGGCGCACTGGCTTCCGGCGCCATCAGCATGGGCAGCGCCGGACGCGGCGGAGGGTCATCCACCAGCTCGACGACAACCAGCAGCACCTCGAGTCAAAGCCCCGGATCACAGGGCCCCTCAGGCACTGGCAGCCAAGGAACGGCAGGAACGTCCGGCACAGCAGGGAAGACGGGTACCCGGAGCGCCGGAGTCACTGGCGCGGCAGCATCTACCGGTGCCGGTAGTGCTGCTGCAGGCGGCGGAGCGGCCGTCAGCGGTGGCGCTGTGGCCGCGGGCGCGGGCGGTGTCGCCGTACTGGCCGCACAGAAGGGCGTTGAAGCAGGCCAGGCCGCTTCCGGGGCCATCAAAGACATGAGCGAAGAATCCACGGGGGGTGCCTGAGATGGCAGCTATCGAGAACACATACAGGGAACCGACCTACGGCAACTGGCGGCGTCCGCGCAAAGCGGGCATCGGCACCCTTGGCGGGCTGGCAACAGCCGGTTTGTTTGTTGGCCTCATTATCACGGTGATCTGTCTCTTTGTGGGCGGCTGGTTCGCCGGGCTCGTTGCTCTGTTCATTCTTGGGGTGGCGCTGGCGGTCGTCTCGGTGACCGACAAGCACAACAAGTCCGTGGGGGAGCGGGTCTTCGCCCGGCTGGCGTTCCGCTCCGCGCGGCGCAAGAAGGCCAACATCTACCGCTCCGGTCCGCTGGGACTGACGCCTTGGGGCGAGTTCCAGCTGCCTGGGATCTCTGCCGGTTCCAAGCTGTATGAGTTCACCGACTCCTATGGCCGCCCCTTCGCGCTGATCCACCTTCCCTCAACTGCGCACTACACCGTTGTCTTCGGCACCCAGCCCGACGGGGCATCCTTGGTTGATCCCGAGCAGATTGATGCCTGGGTGGCTAACTGGGGCGGCTGGCTGGCTTCGTTGTCGAATGAACCTGCCGTCGTGGCTGCATCCGTCACGGTCGAAACCGCACCCGATTCCGGGGCGCGGCTGCGCCGGGAAGTTGAATCGAACATCCATGACGATGCCCCTGACATTGCCAAGGCCATGCTCCGGGAGGCCCTGGCGACTTACCCGCAGGGTTCGGCCACGATCCGTGCTTGGGTCGCGCTGACGTTCAGTGCCGCTGCCCGGGCCGGCGGCAAGCGGCGCACGGCAGAAGAGATCGCTCGGGATCTCGCTTCGCGGCTTCCCAGCCTGACCGAGCGGCTGGAATCCACCGGCGCCGGAGCCTGCGCACCGTTGAATGCCCAGGAACTGTGTGAGGTCGTTCGCGTCGCATACGACCCTGCAGCGGCACGGCTCATTGACGAAGCCCACTACCAGGGCACACCTGTGGACCTGGACTGGGGCGACGTTGGACCGTCCGCCCACCAAGCGGGCTGGGACGGCTACCGCCACGATTC
>JAHFUZ010000031.1 GCA_023264815.1 Arthrobacter sp.
ACGAAGGAGCCATCATGGCACCCGCCGATTTCACCACCGGTGCCCGCCCGGTCAAAGCAGCCCGCGGCACCACGCTCACCGCCAAGTCATGGCAGACCGAAGCCCCGCTGCGCATGCTCATGAACAACCTGGATCCCGAGGTCGCCGAACGCCCGGATGATCTGGTGGTCTACGGCGGCACCGGCCGCGCCGTCCGCAGCTGGGCGGCGTTCGACGCGATCACACGCACCCTGGAAACCATGGAAAAGGACGAGACGCTCCTGGTGCAGTCCGGCAAGCCGGTGGGCGTCTTCCGCACCAACGAATGGGCCCCGCGGGTCCTGCTGGCCAATTCCAACCTCGTGGGCGACTGGGCCAACTGGCCCGAATTCCGCCGGCTCGAGGCCGAGGGCCTGATGATGTACGGCCAGATGACCGCCGGGTCATGGATCTACATCGGCACGCAGGGCATCCTGCAGGGCACGTTCGAAACGTTCGCCGCGATCGCCCGCAAGCTGACCGGCGACGAGAACGGCACACTCGCCGGTACCCTCACCCTCACCGGCGGCTGCGGCGGAATGGGCGGCGCCCAGCCGCTCGCCGTCACCCTCAACGACGGCGCCTGCCTGATTGTCGACGTCGACGAAACGCGCCTCCGCCGCCGCGCTGGGAAGCGCTACCTCGACGAGGTGGAAACCGATCTCGACGCCGCCATCGCCAAGGTTCTGGCGGCCAAAGAGGAGCGCCGCGGCTGGTCCGTCGGCTACGTCGGCAACGCCGCCGAGGTCTTCCCCGAAATCCTGCGCCGCCACAACGCCGGCGAACTCACCGTGGACATCGTCACGGACCAGACCTCCGCCCACGATCCGCTGAGCTACCTCCCGGAAGGCATCTCGGTGGACGAATGGCACCGCGAAGCCGAAGCCGACCCGGAGGGCTTCACCAAGAAGGCCCAGGCCTCCATGGCCAGGCACGTGCAGGCCATGGTCGAATTCCAGGACGCCGGCGCCGAGGTGTTCGACTACGGCAACTCCATCCGCGACGAGGCCCGCAAGGGCGGCTACAGCCGGGCTTTCGAATTCCCCGGCTTCGTCCCGGCCTACATCCGTCCGCTGTTCTGCGAGGGCCTCGGCCCGTTCCGCTGGGTGGCGCTCTCCGGCGACCCGGAGGATATCCGCGTCACCGACGAAGCCATCAAGGAACTCTTCCCGGAGAACAAGCACCTGCACCGCTGGATCGACGCCGCCCAGGAGCGGGTGGAATTCGAGGGCCTGCCGGCCCGCATCTGCTGGCTGGGCTACGGCGAACGCGCCAAGGCCGGCCTGCTCTTCAACCAGCTGGTGAAGGAAGGCAAGGTCAAGGCCCCCATCGTGATCGGCCGCGACCACCTCGACTCCGGCTCCGTTGCTTCCCCGTACCGCGAAACCGAGGCCATGGCCGACGGCTCCGACGCGATCGCCGACTGGCCCCTGCTGAACGCCCTGCTCAACACCGCCTCCGGCGCCACCTGGGTCTCCCTGCACCACGGCGGCGGCGTGGGCATCGGCCGTTCCCTCCACGCCGGTCAGGTCTCCGTCGCGGACGGCACCGACCTCGCAGCCCAGAAACTCGAACGCCTCCTCACCAACGACCCCGGCATGGGCGTTATCCGCCACGCCGACGCCGGCTACCCCCGCGCCGTCGAGGTCGCCAAGGAGCGCGGCGTCCGCATCCCCATGCAAGAGACTGCCCCAGAAACCCGCTAACCAGGCCCACACCCCATCGACTGCTCCGTAGGTGTCGTTTAGCGGTCCGAAAACGGCAGTTACGGAGCAATCGATCCCAAGCAAGGAACACCCAGTGACCATTACAGCCAATGCCCCAACCCATGAACCGCTCACCGTCACCCTCGGCTCCAGCGGTGTCACGCCCGAAGACGTGATCGCCGTCGCCCGCCACAACGCCACCGTGACCATCGCCCCGGAGGCCCTGGAAACCGTCGCCAAGGTGCGCGCCCACATCAACAGCCTGGCGCACAGCGAGACCCCCGCCTACGGCATCTCCACCGGCTTCGGCGCACTCGCCAACCGCCACATCCCCAACGACCTGCGAACCCAGCTCCAAAAAAGCCTGATCCGCAGCCATGCCGCCGGTATGGGTCCTGCCGTCGAGCGTGAGGTGGTGCGCGGCATTATGTTCCTGCGCGCCAAGACCCTCGCCTCCGGCCGCACCGGTGTCCGCCCAGTGGTCCTGCAGACCATGGTGGACGTCCTCAACGCCGGCATCACACCCGTGGTCCGCGAATTCGGTTCGCTCGGCTGCTCGGGCGACCTCGCCCCGCTCTCGCACTGCGCCCTGGTGCTCATGGGCGAGGGGGAGGCGGAAGGGCCCGACGGCGTCCGCTACGGCGGGCGCGGTGAGGCACCTGTTGCCGGGCTACTGTCGCAGCACGGCATCGAACCGGTCACCCTCGCCGAGAAAGAAGGCCTGGCGCTGGTGAACGGTACCGAGGGCATGCTGGGGATGCTGCTGATGGCCATCGCGGACCTCCGCAAACTGCTGACGACGGCGGACATCACCGCCGCGCTCAGCGTCGAGGCACTGCTGGGCACCGACCAGGTGTTCCTGCCCGAACTGCACGCAGCCCTGCGGCCGCACCCGGGCCAGGCCGCCAGCGCGGACAACATGCTGCGGGTCCTTTCCAACTCCCCGATCGTCGCGTCCCACCGGGTGGGGGACTCCAAGGTCCAGGACGCGTACTCGCTGCGGTGCGCACCCCAGGTGGCCGGGGCTGTCCGCGATACCGTGGACCACGCCGAGCTGGTGGCGTCCCGCGAGCTCGCCGCGGCAATCGACAACCCCGTGGTCCTGCCGGACGGACGGGTGTCCTCGAACGGCAACTTCCACGGCGCCCCGGTAGCCTACGTGCTCGACTTCCTGGCCATCGCCGTTGCGGACCTGTCCTCCATTGCCGAACGCCGGACAGACCGGATGCTGGACCCGGCACGGTCCCATGGCCTGCCTGCCTTCCTGGCAGCGGATCCGGGCGTGGACTCCGGCCTGATGATCGCCCAGTACACCCAGGCCGGGCTCGTTTCTGACAACAAGCGGCTGGCCGTCCCTGCCTCGGTGGACTCGATCCCGAGCTCCGCCATGCAGGAAGACCACGTCTCGATGGGCTGGCACGCGGCCCGCAAGCTGCGGAAGGCCGTGGAGAATCTTCGCCGTGTCCTGGCCATAGAACTGGTGACCGGCGCCCGGGCCATCGATATCCGCACCCAGCTGTCCGGCGGGAAGCTGCTGCCGGGGCCTGCCGGGACCGCCGTTATCAGCGCGCTCCGGAAAACCGTTGACGGCCCCGGCGCCGACCGGTTCCTCTCGCCCGAGCTGGAAGCGGCTGACCGGCTGGTTGCCTCCGGTGAGGTGATTTCGGTCGCCGAATCCGCCGTCGGAATTCTTGCCTAAGCGGGAATATCCTTCGTTCATATAAGCATTTCCCGCCAATTCGGAAATATGGTGCAACACGCACATTTCCGGCCCGGGAAGTGTAGTAGAACTGAAGGTGTAGTAAAAGTCACATCAACGAGGCTGTGGCGCAGGACGTATACAAAGGGGTAGAAGTTCAAATGAAAGCACGTGGGGCTGTCCTGTCGAGGCGCAACGCTCATTCCGCCACCATCTCGGACTGGGGAACACTCAAGCCGGGGGTCCAGGTGGAAATTATCAAGCACGCCCATGTGGTTGCGGCGGGCGAGGTTGAGGAAGTATCGCAAAGCGGGAATGTGTTGTGGCTTGTGCCGGCCGGGCCGGCGGAGAAGCAGCTCTTCCTGAAATCCGACGGTGTACAGGTTCGGCGGAGCTGACCCTGAACGCAAAAAGTCCCTGCCATCCGGGGTGACCGGTGGGCAGGGACTTTTTCGTCGGCGGGCCGGATCCGGCCGCAGGGCCTCAAGGCACCGAGCCTGAATCAGGCGGCGATGGCTTCGTAGGTCTCGCCGAAAGGAACCGACTCGTCCAGGGCTACCGTGAAGCGTCCCGGGTGCAGCCGTGTCACCAGGATTCCGCAGGCTGCGTCCTTGGCAGTTTCGATCAGGGTGGCAACAGCGTTGTCCAGTCCTTCGTGCATCTCCTGGGCCGTCGAAAACTGCAGGTCGAGGGACCGGGCATCTGAGGCCTCGCTGGCCGCAGCGGCGGCCAGGGGGCGTTCCAATGTAGCTGTAGTCATACCTTCAAGTATACCGGGACGACCCTCAAATGTCAGATGTCTGCCCTCCAGGCGGCCCTGATGCCAAAAAACCGAAGCTTGTTCACCGAACCCCGGCCAACCGGCGGGAATCAGCGAACAAACTTCGGTTTCTGGTGGAGTGCCCGCAGCCTCAGCTGCCGGCTTTGACCGCCAGCACGGGGCAGTCAGCTTCGAGGAGGATCCGCTGCGACGTGCTGCCCATGATCAGCTTGCCCACCGGGGTGCGCCGGCGCAGGCCGATCACGATCAGCTCGGCGTTGTGCTCCTCAGCGGCATCCAGCACTTCCGCCGCTGCGTCGTGGCCGCGGACCGGCTGCTTGATGAGATGGTCGATCCCGTGCGAGGCCAGTCGGGCATCGATGCTTTGCACCTCGTCCTCCTGCGCATACCGGTTGTCCACCAGCGCATCACCTTTGGAGGAGTTGATGACCAGCAGTGTGGAACCGGATTTCCGGGCCTCCTCGATGGCCTGGGTCAGTGCCGCTTCGCCTTCGGGGGTCGGGACGTATCCCACCACGATGGTCATGATGTCTCCTTCTTGTGGGTGCTCTCGAGGCCATGGGTGCGTTCGGTGCTGCCGGTGCGGTGCGGATCCTGCAGGGGAGCCGGGGCCTCGGAGGCCGCGCTCCCGGACGGCACCGGCAGGCCGGCCACTGCCACGGGCCGGTTGCGGCGGATCAGTCTGAGGATCAGCGGCCACACCAGGATGATCGCCACGATGATGTAAATAACGACGGCGATTGGCTCGCTCAGGAGGCCGGCGGGGTCGCCGGCGCTGAGCTGGAGCGTCTGCCGGAGTTGCTTTTCGATGCGTGGTCCGAGGATCACGCCGAGGATGAGTGGCAGGACGGGAAGCCCGAAGCGCCGCATCATGAAGCCCAGTGCGCCGAGGGCCAGCAGGAGCACCAGGTCGAACGACTGCAGGTTCACCGAGTAGGCACCCAGCGTGGCGAAGAACAGGATGCCGGCATACAGGTAGGGCCGCGGAATCTGCAGGAGCTTGGCCCACATCGGAGCCAGCGGCAGGTTGATGATCAGCAGCAGCAGGTTGCCGATGAACAGGCTGGCGATGAGGGCCCACACCAGCGGCCCTTCGCTTTCGAAAAGCTGCGGCCCGGGCTGGATGCCGTACTGCGTGAAGGCCGCCAGCATCACCGCTGCCGTGGCGTTGGTGGGCAGGCCCAGGGCCAGCATGGGCGTCAGCGTGCCTGCCGCCGCGGCGTTGTTGGCAGCTTCCGGGCCGGCCACGCCCTCGATGGCGCCCTTGCCGAACTCTTCGGGGTGCTTGCTGAGGCGCTTTTCCGTGACGTAGGAGAGGAATGTAGGGATTTCGGCGCCGCCGGCCGGGAGCGCACCAAACGGGAAACCGAACGCGGTGCCGCGGAGCCAGGGCTTCCAGGACCGCTTCCAGTCCTGCTTGCCCATCCACGGGCGGCCCACGGGAATGACCTGCAGCGGGTTGCGGCGCAGGTGCGCAGCCACCCACAGTGCCTCGCCCACAGCGAAAATGGCTACCGCCACCACCACGATGTCCAGCCCGTCCGCAAGGAGCGGTACGCCGAACGTGAGCCGGGCCTGGCCGGTGACAACATCCAGGCCCACCAGGCCGATGGCGAGGCCCAGGCCCAGGGACGCGAAGCCGCGGAGCCGGGAGGAGCCCAGCACGGCGGTGACTGCCAGCAGGGCCAGGACCATGATGGCGAAGTAGCTTGGAGCGCCGAGGCTGACGGCGAAGTCCACCACGATCGGTGCGCAGACAGCCAGGAGGGTGGTGCCGATGGTGCCGGCCACGAATGAGCCAATGGCCGCCGTCGCAAGTGCCTGCGCGGCCCGCCCGGCCTTGGCCATCTTGTTGCCTTCGATGGCCGTGACTACAGACGACGATTCGCCTGGCGTGTTAAGCAGGATGGAGGTGGTGGAGCCGCCGTACATGCCGCCGTAGTAGATGCCGGCGAACATGATGAAGGCGCTGGTGGGTTCCAGGGCGTAGGTGACGGGAAGCAGCAGGGCAACCGTCATGGCCGGGCCCAGGCCCGGGAGGACGCCGACGGCGGTGCCCAGGACCACGCCGATGACGGCGTAGAGGAAATTCATGGGGGTCAGGGCGGTGGCAAAGCCGTCCATCAGGGAGGAAAAGACATCCATTATAGAATCCCTTCCAGGAGGCCGGCCGGCAGTGCGATGCCGAGGCCAAGGTAGAAGCCGTAAAAGGTCAGGAGGGACAGGGCCACGGAAATGAGGCCGTCGCGGATGTAGTTACGGCCGCCCAGTGCCCAGACGCTGCCCCAGAACAGGACCGTTCCGGAGATCACCCAGCCTGCCCAGTCGATGAGCATGATGTTGGCAACGAACGCACCTACCAGCGGCAGGATGGTCTTCCAGTCGGCCGGGTGGGTGAGGTCAACGTCCTCGCCACCTTCAGCCTCGCCCTGGCCGCCGCGGAGGACGTTGATGGCCAGTAGGACGGCGCAAACCAGGAGCGTGCCTCCTACGATGAACGGCAGGGTCTTCGGTCCTACCGGATCAGACCGCGAGTAGGGGGTGACGATGCGGGCTGCGTCCAGGATGACCAGGACGCCGGCCGCGCCGAGCAGGAGGACAACCCCCAGCTCGGCGCGGCCCTTGAGCCGTGAGGCCAAGGTTGGTGAGGAGCTCACGCCAGGCCAAGTTTCGTGAGGACGTCAGCCACCCGCTTGTCCTGCTCGGTCAGGAAACTTTCGAACGCAGCCCCGGTGATGAAGGCGTCGGTCCAGCTGTTGGTCTTCAGGGCTTCCTTCCAGGCGGCTGTGCCGTGCATCTTTTCGAGTGCGGCGATCAGCTTGGCCTTGTTGGCATCGGTGATGCCCGGAGGGGCCACGATGCCGCGCCAGTTGGTGAACACCAGGTCGATGTTGGATTCCTTCAGCGTGGGGGCGTCCACGCCGTCCAGCCGCTTCTCGCCGCTGGTGGCCAGGACGCGGACCGCACCGGATTCGATCTGCTTGAGGTATTCACCTGCACCGGAGGCTGCGAAGCCCACCTTGTTGCCCAGGATGGCGGGGAGGAGGTCTCCGCCGCCGTCGTAGGATACAAAGTTCACCTTGGTGGCGTCGATGCCCAGGGCGCCGGCAAGCTGCATGGGCAGGAGGTGGTCAGGGCCGCCCGGTGAGGAGCCGCCGCCAACACTGATTGACGCGGGGTCGGCCTTCCAGGCGGCAACCAGGTCGTCGATGGTCTTGTAGGGCGAATCCTTGCTGACCATGATGGCGCCGGGCTCTTCAATGAGCCGGGCCAGGGGAGTAGTGGCCGTCAGCTTGGACTCGGACTTGTTGGTGTAGCTTGCGCCCACCACGCCCAGGCCCATCAGCATGGTGAGGTCGCTGTTGCCCTTTTCGTTGACGATGCGGGCCAAGCCCACGGTGCCGCCCGCACCGGCGAGGTTGAAGACTTCGGGGTTCGCGGCGATCTTCTCGTCTTCGAGGACTTTCGCGGCCACCCGGGCGGTGGTGTCGTAGCCGCCACCTGCGGTGTTGGGGACCATAATTTGGAGTCCGGTCAACGGGCCCGCGGGGGCGCCTGAGCTGGCGCCGTCGGTGGAGCTCTTTCCAGTGGCACCGCAGCCGGTGGCCATCAGGGCGATGCCGGCGGCGACGGCGGCAATTCGCAATGCGCGGATCTGGCGCATGGGGTTCCTCTTCTCTGAGAACGATCAATCAGAACTGACTGGTGATCCGATGCTAGGCCGCCAGGTGACAGCCATCACTCTTGTGTACGCAGAGAAAGTTAAGTTCATTGAGTACACAATTTTTGCTGCCTTTGGGTGAGGTAGCCTGACCTGCAGGGCCCCGATCATCAGGTGCCGGCGCACATCAGAGGAAAGAACCACAGTGACTCGACGAAGAGGAATGTCCCTTGCAGGGCAGTACCTGGTCCTGCAGTTGCTCATTGTCCTCGCAGTCCTGATAGCAGTGGTTGCCATCTCCCTGGCCCAGTCTGCCGCCGCGTTTGAGCGGAACGAGGGCCGCCGGGCACTGGCTGCCGCCGAAGCTCTGGGCGCCAATCCCACGGTGCGTGAACTCCTTCCCGATGCGCAGCCGCGCGTCGGCTCAGCGCTTCCCGCCGTGGCCGAGTCGGTGCGCACCGTCTCCGGGTCCTCGCATGTTGCGCTGGCCACGCTTGACCGTACCGTGGTTGCCTCCTCTGATCCCGGCCTTCTGGGCCAGCCGCTTGAACTCGGTGGCAGCCGGGTCATGGAAGGCAGGGCCTGGACGGGCGTGCTGGAGGGCTCCGGCACTGAGGAGCTGTCCGCCCACGTCCCGGTCCTGGACGATGCCGGGAAGATGATCGGCATCGCGGCCGTCAGCCGGAACTACCCCTCCACGCTGGAGCGGCTGGGCGACGCCGTGCCCAACCTCCTCACCTACCTGGGCGTGGCAAGCGTGCTGGGCGTTGCCGGCTCACTGCTGCTGTCCCGCCGCGTCAAACGGCAGACGCTGGGTATGGAACCGAGCGAAATCACCGGGCTGGTGGAGGACCGCGAGGCCCTGATCCGTGGCCTGAAGGAGGGCGTGGTGGCGCTGGACCCGCACGAGCGCATCACGGTTGCGAATGACAGTGCCCGTGCGCTGCTGGGCCTCCCGGCGGACTGTGTGGGCAAGCGGCTGCATGCCCTCACGGTGGAACCTGCCCTGAAAGATGTCCTCACCCGTGAGCAGCCGGAGCCGGACCAGCTGGTGCTTGTTGGCGACCGGCTGGTGGTGCTGAACCGTGTCCCCATCCGGTCGCGGGGCCGGGACATCGGCTCGGTCACCACACTGCGTGACCGTACCGAACTCTCCGCACTGGAACGTGAACTGGGCACCACCCGCACTGCCACGGACACCCTCCGCGCCCAGGCGCACGAATTCGCCAACCAGTTGCACGTGATCTCCGGCCTTATCCAGATCGGCGAATACGATTCCGTGGTCCAGTTCGTTAACGGTGCCACCCTGGACCGTACCCGGCTCAACGATGACGTCACCAGCCGCATCCAGGACCCGGCGCTCGCGGCCCTGCTGATCGCCAAATCCAGCCTCGCCACCGAACGCGGGGTGGCTCTGCAACTGGACCCGGACTCCGTGCTGCGGCTCGTGGACGACGACTTGTCCCGCGACTTGACCACCGTCGTCGGGAACCTCGTGGACAACGCGTTCGACGCCGTCGCCGGCCATCCGGAGCCGGCGGTGCGGGTGCTGGTGAAGGACGGGGACGACGCCGTGACGGTTACAGTCCGCGATACCGGACCGGGCGTCACCGGGGACCCCACCGAGATATTTCGGCAAGGCTTCACCACCAAGGACCCCGGCCCTGCGGGCAGCCGGGGCTTTGGCCTGGCGCTGTCCCGGGTGGTCTGCCGGCGCAGCGGAGGCGACCTGACAGTGGCCAATGACCAGGGGGCGGTTTTCACGGCGAGATTGAAACGGGAGAGGAGGCCGAGGTCATGATCAAGGTCCTCATTGTTGACGACGACTTTATGGTGGCCAAGGTCCATGCCGGCTTCATCCAGCGGACCCCGGGGTTCACCGTGGTGGGAGTGGCCCACACCGGCGCGCAGGCCGTGGTTGAAACCGAACGCCTCCAGCCGGACCTGGTGCTGCTGGACATCCACCTGCCGGACATCAACGGGCTTGACCTGATGCAGCGGCTGCGGGATGTGGCCCCGGAACTGGACGTGCTGGTGATCAGCGCCGCCCGCGAGGTGGAGACGGTCCGCAAGGCCCTCCGCGGCGGCATCGTGCACTACCTCATCAAACCCTTTTCGCAGAAGGACCTGCACGAACGCCTGGAGCATTACCGCAGCGCCTACCAGGGCCTGGATTCGTCCAAGGATGTGGCCGAGCAGGCTGACGTAAACCGGGTATTCGGGCTGGACAGCGCCGGAGCCCAGGGCGGGCGGCCGCTGCCCAAAGGCTGCAGCGTGGAGACGCTGAAGTTGGTGAAAGGTGCGCTCACAGCGGCCGACGGCGACCTGTCCGCCAACGAGGTTGCCGTGCAGCTGGGCACGTCCCGGGTCAGTGCGCGCCGGTACCTGGAATACCTCCACGCTGAGGGCGTGCTGGAGGTCCGGCTCAAGTACGGTGTGGGCCGGCCGGAGCGGCGCTACGTGCTGAAGGTGTAGGACTTCCCCCACACCAGGGGGACCTACCGGAGCAGCGTGTTGACCAGCCGCGCCGCAACCTTGGCGGTCCGGTTGTCGACGTCGAACTCCGGGTTGAGTTCGGCGACGTCCAGGTGCAGGAGCTTGCCGCTGCCCGCCACCTGGCGGCACACCGCGCTGATCACCGGCAGGGGCACACCGTACGTGGCCGGCGCGCTGACCCCGGGAGCCGCCCACGCCGGCAGCACGTCCAGGTCGATGGTCAGGTACAGCACGTCCACGCCGGCCAGGAAGTCCGCCACAAAAGCGTCGACCCGCTCCGCTGTGCAGTCCTCGTCCAGCAGGTACTGCACGCCCAGCCGGTCTGCCGTGCTGAAGAGGGTGCGGGTGTTGTTCGGCTCGGAGATTCCGACGACGGCGTACCGGAATTCGCGGCCGGCGGCGGCTTCGGCGTGGGCCATCTGGAGGAACGGCGTCCCCGAACTGGGCAGGGGTTCGTCACGGAGGTCGAAGTGCGCGTCCAGGTTCAGGATGCCCAGCCGCCGGCCGTCGCGGACTGTTGTGGACCCGGCCACGCCCAAGTAGCTTGCGTACGCGGTTTCGTGCCCGCCGCCGAGCACCACGGTGAGGCTCCCGCCGTCGAGCATTGCGGCAACAGCCTGGCCGGCCCGGGCCTGGCCGGCCTCCAGGGCGCCGTCCGCCACCACTACGTCACCGGCATCGGATACCGTGCGGTCCAGGTGGAAAGCCAGCGGTGCGAGGGCGGCGCGGATGGCGGCGGGCGCTGCCGAGGCTCCCGTCCGGCCCTTGTTGCGGCGGACGCCTTCGTCGCTGGCGAAGCCCAGGATGACGGCGGGGGACGGGCCGGCGCCGGCCGGTTCCGCTGCGCCCGGGGCGTATGGCGCAACCGCCTGCCACCAGCGCCGGTGTCCGCCGCCGTCGCCATCAAACCGCCCGGTCCAGGGCTGCGGCGGGACATCGACTGAGGGTGCGGGGAGGGCCATGCTTCAAGCTCACCCCATGCCCGCCGCGAAAGCGAGCAGGACCGCCGTCGTCCTGTCCGGAATCCCGGACATTCCCTTAACGCGAGAGGGCACTTCGCGGCAGTGTTTTGTGCAAACACTGCCGCGAAGTGCCCTCTCGGCGGAGAAGGACGGGCGTCCTAGATCATGCCGAGCGCTGCCTCGATGGGCCCCACGGCGAAGAACAGCAGGAAAGCGGCGGCCACGGCCCACATGAGCGGGTGGATGTCCTTGACCCGGCCCTGGACCGTGCGGATGATGACGAACGCGATGAAGCCGGCGCCCAGGCCGTTGGCGATCGAGTAGGTGAACGGCATCAGCGTGAAGGTCAGGAAGGCGGGGATGGCGATGCCCCAGTCCTGCCAGTCAATCTTGCCCACCTGCGAGACCATCATGAACCCCACCACCACCAGGGCCGGAGCCACGGCCTCGAATGGAACCAGGTTGATCAGGGGAGTGAAGAACATGGCCACCAGGAACAGCAGCCCGGTCACGATCGAGGCCACGCCGGTCCGGGCGCCCTCGCCGATGCCGGCGCCGGCTTCGACATAGATCTGGTTCGAGGAGACGGACGCGCCGCCACCCACGATGGCACCCAGGGCGTCCACCTGCAGCACGCGGTCCACGTCCGGGATGTTGCCGTCCTTGTCCACGGTGCCGGCTTCGTTGGCCAGGCCCACCATGGTGCCCATCGCGTCAAAGAAGATGCTCAGCAGGATCACAAAGGCCAGCAGGGTGGCGGCCACAACACCCAGGTGCTCAAACGCGCCGAAGGGGTTTGCCTTGCCGATCAGCGACAGGTCCGGGGCGGCCCAGCCGGAGAAGGATGGCGTCACCAGGGACCAGCCCTGCGGGTTGAACGGCTTGTCCGGGGCGACGCTGGGGCCGATGTGCAGGGTCAGTTCCAGGATCACGGAAATGATGGTGGAGGTGATGATGCCGATCAGGATGGCGCCCTTGACCTTGCGGACCACCAGGGCGATGGTGAGGATCAGGCCGAATACAAAGACGGCGGTGGGCCAGCCGAGGAGTTTGCCGTCGAAGCCCAGGCCAACCGGAACCGTGGTGCCGGCAACGTCCGGGATGCGGCGGACAAAGCCTGCGTTGACCAGCCCGATCAGAGCGATGAACATACCGATGCCCACCACAATGGCGGTCTTCAGCCCGTCCGGGACGGCCTTGAAAACAGCGGTCCGGAAGCCGGTGAGGACCAGGATCAGCATGGTTACGCCGGAGAGGACCACCAGGCCCATCATGTCCGGCCAGGTCAGGCCGGGGTTGGTGGCCACGGTGACGGCCACAAACGCATTGACGCCAAGGCCCGTGGCCAGGGCGAAGGGGTGCCGGCCCCAGGCCCCCATCAGGATGGTGAGGATGCCCGCCACGAATGCCGTCACGGCCGCCACGGCAGCGAAGCCGAGGCTGTTGCCGCTGGAGTCGGGGCCGGAGAGGATCAGCGGGTTCAGCACCACGATGTAGCTCATGGCGAAGAACGTGGCAAAACCGCCGCGGATCTCGCGGGAAAGGTTGGACCCCCGCTCGGTGATCTTGAAATACCGGTCCAGGGCAGAGCCTTGCTTAAGCATTAGTCCTCCGGGGAAAGTGTTGAGGGGGTACTTGAATCCTAAAGGCACGCCGCACAGGGCCGTGCCTAGAATGACTGTCAGGAAGCTCACAAGCCCCGCACCGATGGAGACACGATGACTGCTGCCACCACCACCGACGAGCAACTCCATGCGGGCCACGTGGCAGACAGCCACGACCTGATCAGTGTGCAGGGTGCCCGGGAGAACAACCTCAAGGACATCAGCATCCAGATCCCCAAGCGCCGGCTGACGGTGTTCACCGGGGTGTCCGGCTCGGGCAAGAGCTCCCTCGTCTTTGCCACCATCGCCGCGGAGTCGCAGCGGATGATCAACGAGACCTACAGCGCCTTCGTGCAGGGGTTCATGCCCAACCTGGCCCGGCCGGACGTGGACCGGCTCGAGGGCCTGACCACGGCCATCATCGTTGACCAGGAGCGGATGGGCGCCAACCCCCGTTCCACCGTGGGCACCGCCACGGACGCCAATGCCATGCTCCGGATCCTGTTCAGCCGTTTGGGCAACCCGCAGGTGGGCCCGCCCACGGCATTCTCCTTCAACGTCCCCACCCGCAAGGCCAGTGGCGTCATGAGCACCGTGAAGGCCGGCGGCAGGGTGGACAAGAGCGTGGTGCAGAACGCTGTCTACCTTGGCGGCATGTGCCCGCGCTGCGAAGGGATGGGCTCGGTGTCCGACTTCGATCTGACCGCGCTCTTTGACGACAGCAAGTCGTTGGCCGAAGGCGCCCTGACCGTTCCCGGCTACAGCATGGACGGCTGGTACGGCCGCATCTTCAGCGGCGCCGGCTTCATCATGGACAAGCCCATCGCGAAGTACACCAAGAAGGAAATGCACGACCTCCTGTATAAGGAGCCCACCAAGATCAAGGTGGAGGGCATCAACCTCACGTATGAGGGCCTGATCCCGAAGATCCAAAAGTCCATGCTGTCCAAGGACGTCGACGCCATGCAGCCCCATATCCGGGCTTTCGTGGAGCGCGCCATCACCTTCCAGGCCTGCCCTGAGTGCGAGGGCACCCGGCTCAGCGCGGAGGCCCGGTCCTCCAAGATCGGGGGCAAGAACATCGCGGACCTTTGCAAGATGCAGATCACCGACCTCGCCGGCTGGGTCCGCGACCTCAATGAGCCGTCCGTCGCGCCGCTCCTGAAGGGCCTGCAGCACCTGCTGGACTCCTTCGGCGAAATCGGGCTGGGCTACCTCTCCCTGGACCGGCCAGCAGGCACACTCTCCGGCGGCGAGGCCCAGCGCACCAAGATGATCAGGCACCTGGGCTCGTCCCTCACGGACGTCACCTACGTGTTCGACGAGCCCACCATCGGCCTGCACCCGCACGACATCGAGCGGATGAACCAGCTCCTGCTGCAGCTTCGGGACAAGGGCAACACCGTGCTGGTGGTGGAGCATAAACCCGAAACCATCGCCATCGCCGACCACATTGTTGACCTCGGTCCGGGCGCCGGCACCAAGGGCGGCAGTGTCTGCTTCGAGGGCAGCGTGGAGGGCCTGCGTGCCAGCGACACCATCACCGGACGGCACCTCGATGACCGGGCCGCGGTCAAGCCGGCAACGCGTCAGGCCACGGGTGCCATGGAGGTCCGCGGGGCGTCCACACACAACCTCAAGAACGTCGACGTCGACGTTCCGCTCGGTGTGCTCTGCGTGGTCACCGGTGTGGCGGGGTCGGGCAAGAGTTCGCTGATCCACGGCTCGGTGGCCGGACGCGAGGGAGTGGTGGTCATCGACCAGGGTGCCATCAAGGGCTCACGCCGCAGCAACCCCGCCACGTACACCGGCCTGCTTGAGCCCATCCGCAAGGCGTTCGCGAAAGCCAACGGCGTGAAGCCTGCACTGTTCAGCTCCAACTCGGAGGGCGCCTGCCCCACGTGCAACGGAGCCGGTGTCATTTTCACCGAACTGGGCGTGATGGCCACTGTCGAGTCCACCTGTGAGGATTGCGAGGGCCGCCGGTTCCAGGCCTCGGTCCTGGAATACCAGCTCGGCGGACGCAACATCGCCGAGGTCCTGGCCATGTCCATGACGGAGGCCGAAGCGTTCTTCAGCGACGGCGAAGCCCGGACCCCGGCCGCGCACAAGATCCTGGACCGGCTGGTGGACGTCGGCCTCGGATACCTCACCCTCGGACAGCCGCTCACCACGCTGTCCGGCGGTGAGCGCCAGCGCGTGAAGCTTGCCACCCAGATGGCCGAAAAGGGCGATGTCTACGTCCTGGACGAGCCCACCACCGGCCTCCACCTGGCGGACGTCCAGAACCTGCTGGGCCTCCTGGACCGCCTCGTGGATTCGGGCAAATCAGTGATTGTCATTGAACACCACCAGGCAGTCATGGCCCACGCTGACTGGATCATCGACCTCGGTCCGGGCGCCGGGCACGACGGCGGCACAGTGGTTTTCGAGGGGACGCCGGCAGAGCTTGTGGCCGCGAAGCCCACGCTGACGGGCAAGCACCTGGCCACCTACGTGGGCGCCTAGCAAGGCGGCGGGGCTCGGGCCGGCGCGGGCGGCTAGGCTGGAAGGACACCAACTCACAGGGAGCAGTCCACCCATGCGATCCATCCGCCGCCAGGTGCTGAGCGTCATGCTCGGGACCTTCGTATTCGCCGCCGCGCTGCTGGGGCTCGCCGCCCCGGCCTCGGCGCACGATGCCGCCGAGTCCAGCAGCCCGGCACCGGGCGCCACCCTGGCAGCACCGCCGGAGAAGGTCTCGGTCACGTTCAATAAGAACCCGTTGGGGATCGGCACACAGTTTTCCGTGAAGGATGCCGCCGGCGCCGAGTGGGCCGACGGACCGGTGGAGATCGTGGACAACGTGGCCACCCAGAAGCTGAAAGCCGGTGGCCCGGCGGGTGCCCATACGGTGGCCTGGCGGGTAGTCAGCTCTGACTCCCACCCCATCGAGGGGACGTTCGGCTTCACGGCGACAAGTGCCGCTGAGGGCGCATCGCCGTCGGCCGTTCCACCCACCGGCGCCGGCCCGACGACGTCCGCTGGGGTTCCCGGGATGGGGACCCCCCAGCCGGGAACCACCGTGACGCCGGAACCGTCGGCTGATGCGTCCGAGCCGTTCCCGTGGAGCCTGGTGATCTTCGCTGCCGTGGCCCTGGGCCTGCTCGTGGCCATCGGCATCCTCGCGAAGCGGCGCCTCAGCGCCGGCACCGACGACGAGGACACCGACGAGTCCTAGACGGCGAAACTCCCGGTCAGCATGGCAGGGCTGCCCTCCGGATTCACCTTGGACGAGATAGCCTGCCCCACCGTTTTCGCCTGGCGCAGCACCTCCTTGGGTGAGGGCGTAATCAGGTCGCCCACGCCCACCAGGTAGATGCCGATGGTCCGCATGGCCGCCACCAGGTTGCGGCCCACGGCGATGCCGAAATCGCTGAGCATCCGGCGCAGCTGGCTGTGCGCGCACCGGGTCAGCACGATGTGGTCCGCAAGCAGGATGCCGTTGGGGGTGTGGACTTCCCATTGGCAGGCAGGGGAGCCTGCGGGGTCGGTGGAGTCCGCGGCGGCTGCTGCGCCCGCACCGCCCACCATGGTGAGCTGCACGGCCCGCGTGGTGTTGCGGACATCCATTTGATGGCTGGCTGCATAGTTCCGCAGATGGCGGAGGATCTCGTTGCGTTCCCGGAGGGAGTCCGAGTCTGCGGCGTCGCACCGCTGCAGGGAAGTGGTATTGGCCGGTTGCCCGGCGCCCAGGATATCCAGCCCGTCCACCACAATGGCGTCCACGCCGCGCCGGCGCAGTTCTGCGCCGACTGCGAGTCCGGAGAGCCCGGTGCCGATAATCACCGTGGTGGTCCGCTCGGTCCCGCCAGTCACAGGCATGGTTGACACTACAGTTCTCCTCCTTTGAAGGCATTCGGCTGATGCAGGCATCCTTACCCGCACGCGTCCCGTACCCCCAAAGTCCGGCCGCAACACCGGCCCGCGATTCACCCCCCAGAGGGCATCAACGGACCGGCAGTGCCTCGAAGACTACAGAAGTTTGGTGACGGTGGATAGCCCAAAATGAAACATTCACGTTAACGATGAATACGGTTGCCATCCCGCTTGCCAAGGCTGTGGATAACTTGCGGCCCGTGGTCTTGCGAAGTGTCCGCGGACCGAGAATAGTGATAAACGGAAGCAGAGTGTTCCTGACCAGCCGCGATGTCCTGGCGGCGGGTGCATACGGAGCACTCCGCTTCTGGCAGAATGGCCGAACATCAGCCGGAACATAAGGCAGTACCGCTAGGAGGCGGCCCCATGGGCGCACATGAGATGCATCCGGACCCGGAGCGGACCAGCGGAGACAATTCCGCCGCTCCCCAGGGAATCGTTGTGGGGGTTGACGGCTCGGACCATGGCCAGTGCGCCCTGGTGTGGGCCGCCCGCGAAGCCGAACGCCGCCATCGGCCGCTGCACATTGTCACCGCGTATTCGGTGCCCATTTTTGCCGCGTCCGGGCTCGACGGCGGGTACGCCACCGTGGATGATTCGGTGATCCGCGAAGGGGCCGAGGCGATCGTCCAGCAGGCCATGGACAAGGTTTCCGGCTACAACATCGACGTTGATGCCTCCGTGGAAAACGGCGACGCCTCGGGCGTGCTGCTGGAGATGTCCGAAACCGCGGAGCTGCTGGTGTTCGGCACCCGCGGCCGCGGCGGATTTGTGGGCCGCCTGCTGGGCTCGGTGAGCAGCGCGCTCCCCGCCCACGCCAAATGCCCTACGGTCACGGTGCCGCTGGTCTGCTCCGACCGGCTGGGCGAAACCACTGACGACAAGCGTGTCCGGGCCGAGCAGGCCAAGGAGGGACACAAGCAGGTTGAGAATGTGGTGGTAGTGGGCGTCGACGGGTCCGAACAGGCCCGCGTGGCCGTGCTGGAAGCTGCTGACCAGGCCGAACGGCTGGGCGCAACCCTGCGGGTGATTTGCGCGGTGCCGCAGTTCAGCGGATCCCTGGCGTGGGTGCCCGCGCCGATGGACCGGCGGGCGCTCTTTGACGACATTGAACAGCAGCTTGAAGCCGGGAAGGCATGGCTGAGGAGCCACTACCCGAACCTGCCGGTGGAATCGGAAGTGAAGGACGGCTCGGCCGTGGATGTGCTGGTTGAAGCCAGCCGGCACGCTGAACTCGTGGTGGTGGGTACCCGTGGCCGTGGCGGTTTCACCGGCATGCTGCTGGGATCCACTTCCGCCGGGGTGCTGCACCACACCAAGGGACCCGTCCTGGTGGTGCCGGACCGCGACGATCCGAGGCTGGCGGACCGGGCCAAGTTCGGGCCGATCCTCGGCGCGGCCTGACCTTCGGCCCCCGCCACAGGAAAGGGCAACACAGTGGCCGGCGAAGGGTCGCCCGTCCTGGGATTGGCCGACGTCAGGGCGGCCGGGCTGCCCCTGGTGGGAGGCAAGGCCGCAAACCTCGGAGAGCTGCTGGCGGCCGGGCTGCCGGTGCCGGACGGTTTTTGCCTGACGACGGCGGCCTACCGCCAGGCCACTGCTGCCGCCGCCACTGCCGCCGCAGGCTCCGGCGCCGCGGACTCCGACGGCGGAAACAGCCCGCTCGCGGCGGTGCACCAGGCGCTAAGAACCACGGCCGACGGCGACCTTGCCGCCTTGGCCGCGCTGGCCGGCCAGGCGCGGGGGATCATCCGGAATGCGCCCGTCCCGCCCGGGATTGAAGACGCCGTCGCGGCAGCGTATGCGGCACTTGGACCTGACGTCCCGGTGGCCGTGAGGTCCTCGGCCACCGCGGAGGATCTTCCTTCGGCGAGCTTCGCCGGGCAGCAGGACACGTACCTCAACGTAGTGGGGGCCGCTGCCGTTGTGGAGGCGGTGCGCGACTGCTGGGCGTCGCTGTGGACCGACCGTGCCGTCAGCTACCGCGCATCCCTCGGGATCGATCCCGGTGACGTGGCACTTGCCGTGGTGGTCCAGCGCATGGTGGATGCCACGGCCGCCGGTGTGCTCTTTACGGCGAACCCGCTGACAGGCCGCCGGCAGCAGGCGGTGATCGATGCCAGCCCGGGGCTGGGGGAGGCCGTGGTTTCCGGCGCCGTGAATCCGGACCACTTTGTGGTGGACCCCGTGAAGGGGACGGTCCTGGAGCGGCGCCTCGGTGACAAACGCATCGCCATCCGGCCCATCTCCGGCGGCGGGACCAGGACTGTGGCGGTCAGCAACGGCGGCGCCACGGCGTGCCTGACGGACCGGCAGGCAGCCGAGCTGGCAGCCCTCGGCCTGCGTGTGGAGGAGCATTCCGGAGCCCCCCAGGACATTGAGTGGGCCATCGACGGCGGCGGCCGCCTGTGGCTGACGCAGTCGCGGCCCATCACCACCCTGTTCCCGGTCCCGCAGCCGACTGCGCCCAGGACGGGGGGAAACTCCCGGGCTGATGCGGCCGGAGCCCGCGTCTACCTCTGCTTCAGCCTCGCGCAGGGCCTGACCCGCCCCATCACGCCCATGGGCCTGGCAGCTTTCCGGCTCATCGCCTCATCCGTGGCACGGGCGGCGCAGTTCGACGTGCCCCAGCCGCGCAACGGCCCGTCGCCGTACGCCGAGGCGGGGCAGCGGATGTACATCGACCTGACGGCTCTTGCCCGCAGCACCACGGGCCGGCGGATTGCGCCCAGGGTTTTTGATGTGATGGAAGCGCGCTCGGCCACGGTGCTGCGGAGGGTGTTCGAGGACCCCCGGTTTTCGGTGACGCGGCGGACCCCGCTGGGCATGTTGCGCCACGTGCTGCCCGCCGCAGTGCATGCCCAGGTGCCGGAGACGCTGTTCCGGGCGGCCGTCCGGCCGGATGCGGCCCTCCGCTGGGCGAACCGCAAGACGCGCGAGTTTGGCGGCTCCCTCCCGTTGCCTGCCGGCGCCACCGCGCTGCAGCGGCTGGACCACGCCGAACACATCCTCGGTACCCGACTCTTCACGGCAGTGCCATCCATCCTGCCGCTCCCCGCGCTGGGATTCGCCTCACTGGCTTTGGCCGGGAAACTGCTGGGCGGCGGCCGCTGGGATGACCTTCAGGTGGTGCTGCGCGGGCTGCCCAACAACGTGACCACCGAAATGGACCTGGAGCTGTGGCGCCTTGCCCAGGTGATTAAGAACGACGGCGGCTCCCGCGCCACCGTGGCGGACCGGAGCCCCGCCGAGCTGGCCGGGGACTTCCAGGCCGGCCGGCTGCCGTTCGTGCTGCAGTCCGGGCTGGTGCGGTTCATGGACCAGTACGGGCATCGCGCAGTGGCGGAGATCGACGTCGGGATGCCTCGCTGGTCAGATGATCCCACCCACATCCTGGGTGTGCTGGCCAACTACCTGCGGCTGGACAATGATGCGCTGGCACCGGACGTCCAGTTCAGCAACGCCGCGGATGAAGCGGAGGCCCAGGTGCAGCGGCTCGTGGCGGAGGCGCGTTCCCGCGGCCGGGTCCGGGGTGCTGTGGTCCGGGCGGCACTGCGGCGGGCGCGGCTCTTTGCCGGCCTGCGTGAGCTTCCCAAGTACCGGCTGGTGGTGGGCCTCGCGGAAGTGCGGAAGCAACTGGCCCTGGTGGGTGAAGCGCTGGCAGCTGCCGGTGCCGTGGACGCCCCTGATGACATCTTCTTCCTGAACCTGGACGAGGCCAGGGCCGGCCTCCTGACGGTCGCAGGGGCGGGACCCGGCAGCGCGGCGGAACCCGGACGTGGCGGCCTGCGAGGCCTGGTGGCAGGCCGGCGCGAGGCATATGCCCGGGAGCTGGAACGCCGCCATGTGCCGCGCCTGCTGCTGTCGGACGGCACTGAACCGGAGGCTGTGCAGCCCGCCGGCGGTTCAGGCCGGCCGGCGGTGCCCGGCACGTTGACCGGCAGCCCGGCATCGGCCGGGACGGTCACGGCCGCCGCCCGGGTCATCCTTGACCCGGTAGGGGCCCACCTGGAGCCGGGCGAAATCCTGGTGGCGCCGTCCACCGACCCCGGCTGGACCCCGCTGTTCCTCACGGCGGGCGGCCTGGTGATGGAGATGGGCGGCCCTAATTCCCACGGCGCCGTCGTTGCCCGGGAATACGGAATTCCCGCCGTGGTGGGCGTCCCGGACGCCACCCTGCGGCTTGCCACCGGCCAGAGGATAACGGTCGACGGCGGGGCCGGAACCGTGGTGCCGTCGTAGCCGCGCGGGCCCCTCTCCGGAGGGGTGTGCACGGCCGCCCCCAGGCGTAACCTGATGCTATGGGCTCCAATGATGAAGCGGGGCTGGCATGAACCGCGCATGGACGCGCTGGGTGCCCGCCGCAGCTGTACCCGCAGTGATCGCCGCCGGTGTCCTGGCTGGATCCATTCCGGCACGGGCCGGCGACCCTTTGCCGGACAAGTCTCCGGCGCAAATTCTCACGCTCCTGGGCGGGCACAGGACCACGGGCTTCTCCGGAACCGTTGAACAGGTTTCTGACCTGGGGCTTCCGGAACTGCCAGCCGTCGGACCCACGTCCGGGCCCGCGTCGGCCGGCGGGACGGCCTCACTCCTCGACGTCCTGACCGGTGCGCACACTGCTAGGATCTATGTGGACGGACCTGCCAGGCTGCGTGTCCAGGTGCTGGACCGGCTGGCTGAACGCGACGTCATCCGTCGGGATCAGGACGTCTGGTTCTACAACTCCAAGGACAATTCGGCAGCCCACCTGACGTTGCCCGGCTTCGCCAGCGACCTGCCGCTGCCCGTGCCGCCGGATCCCGCCGGGCTTCCCGCCCCGGACGCACCCAACCCGCCCGCCCCGGACATGCGCATGCCCGTTCCCCCCACGCCCGCGGACCTGGCCGAGACATTCCTCGCCATGGCAGAGGACTCCACGGCCGTGACGGTCGGCCCGGAGGTCCAGGTGGCCGGACGCCCGGCGTACAGCCTCGAACTGGCGCCGCGCACCGACGGGACGCTGCTGGAGAAGGTGGCCATCGCCGTCGACGGCCAGACCGGAATGCCGCTGCGCGTGACAGTGCGGGCGCGGGGCCAGGCGCAACCTGCTTTCGAAGCCGGCTTCACGAGCCTGTCCCTGGACGCGCCCGACGATGGCCTGTTCACGTTTGTGCCCCCACCCGGCGCCACGGTCAAGGAACTGCAGGTGCCTCCAATGCCTTACCGCCCGGGCATGCCTACCCTGCCCGGTGGGCCCGGAATGGTCATGCCAGACCACATGCCCGGTGATGTGAACGAACTGCGGCATGCCGACAAGCCCGGGCCTTCGGTGACCGGCACGGGCTGGGAAACGGTGATCGGGTTCCCCGCGCCGCCCGACGGCCAGGGGGCTCAGCTGACCGACACGATACTGAAGGATCCGTTCCTGTCCCAGGCCGCCGTCGTGGTTCCCGGCGGGCGGCTCCTGTCCACGTCCCTGGTCAACGTCCTGCTGACAGACGACGGCAGGATCTTTGTGGGGATGGTTCCGGCGGACCGGCTGCAGGCCGCCGCCGGCGCAGCGTGACTGCTCCCGGCAGCACGGCTGCCGGGCTCACCATCGAGACCCAGGGCCTGACCAAGCGGTTCGGCCACCAGGTGGCCGTGGACAACGTGGACCTGGCCGTACCCCACGGCGCCGTGTTCGGCTTCCTGGGGCCGAACGGTTCCGGCAAGACCACCACCATCCGGATGCTGCTGGGACTCGCGGCGGCGTCCGCCGGAACGGTCAGTGTGCTGGGCCAGCCGATGCCGCAGGGGCTGCATGAGGTGCTGCCGCGGGTCGGCGCGCTGGTGGAGGGGCCGGCGTTCTACCCCTTCCTCTCCGGGACCGCCAACCTGCACCGGTTCGATGCCGCCAGCAGGCACGGACCGCCCGCTACCCGGAAAGCCCGGGTGGCAGCGGCCCTCGAACGGGTGGGCCTCTCGCACGCCGCCGGCAAACGCGTGCACGCCTATTCGCTGGGCATGAAGCAGCGGCTGGGGATCGCCAACGCACTCCTGTCCCCGCGCGACCTGCTGGTGCTGGATGAGCCCACCAACGGCCTGGATCCGCAGGGTACCCGCGAGGTGCGCAGCCTGGTCCGTTCCCTCGCGGCCGACGGCGCCACGGTCTTCGTCTCCAGCCACCTGCTGGCCGAGGTGGAGCAGATCTGCACGCACGCGGCCATCATGAGCGCCGGAAAGCTGGTGGCGCAGGGGCCGCTCGCAGAGCTCCGGCAGGCCGGTGACACGCGGATCCGCCTGTTAACGCCCGACGCCGGCACAGCCTGTGAGGTCCTGCTGCGGTTGGGCATGACCCCGGGGAAGGGGACGCACGAACCGGACGGGGAGGTGCTGACCGCTGTCGCCGCTGCGTCCAGTGTGGCGCCCCCCGAGGACATCGTGGCCGGACTTGTGGCGGCAGGGGTCCGGGTGCGCGGCTTTTCCGTGGAGCGGGAGAGCCTTGAAGACCGTTTTGTCGCGTTGACGGGGGAGGGGTTCGACGTTGCCCAGTAGCGCCACTCCCAGTGAGTTGGAACAGCCCAATGATGCGGAAAAGCCCAGTGATTCGGAACAGCCCGGCCGCGGTTCACCCGCCGTCAGCGTCCCGGGCCGCCGCGGCGGAAGTGTCCGCGCTGTCCCGGCGGGCGCATCCAGCCTGTCCCTGCTGGCCTCCGAACTGGCCACCCTGTTCCGCCGACGCCGGACCATGGCGATGCTGGTGGCGCTGGCCGCGATACCGGTGCTGATCGCCGTCGCGGTCCGGCTCTCCTCAGCCGTTCCTCCCGGGCGGGGGCCTGCCTTCCTGGACCGGATCAGCCAGAACGGGCTGTTCGTGGCGGTCACGGCGATGTTGGTGTCCGTGCCGCTCTTCCTGCCCCTGACCATCGGCGTGGTGGCGGGCGATACCATCGCCGGCGAGGCAAGCCTGGGCACCCTGCGGTATCTGCTGGTGGCGCCGGCCGGGAGGGTCAGGCTGCTGCTGGTGAAGTACGCCGGGGCGCTGGCCTTCTGCCTGGCCGCACCCATCACGGTGGCGCTGGCCGGGGCGGCAATTGGTGCGTCCCTGTTCCCGATCGGACCGGTCACGCTGCTGTCCGGCGATGTGGTCCAGCCGCCGGAGGCAGCGCTGCGGCTGCTCCTGATTGCGGCGTACCTGGCGGTCTCCCTCGCCGGGTTGTCGGCGATCGGATTGTTCCTGTCCACCATGACGGTGGTGCCCGTCGGGGCGATGGCCGCCACGGTGGTGGTGTCTGTGGCGTCCCAGATAGCGGACCAGCTGCCGCAGCTGGAATGGCTCCACCCCTGGCTGTTCACGCATTTCTGGTTCGGCTTCGCGGACGTCCTGAGGCAGCCGGTGCTGTGGGATTCCTTCGCCAGCAATGCCCTCCTGCAGGCCGGGTACATTGCCGTATTCGGGGCGCTCGCCTACGCGCGGTTTGTCACCCGGGACATCTTGTCCTGAAATTCGCCGCTTTGGTGATTCGCCACGTCAGTAGCGGGCGGCGTAAGGGTGCAGCTGCATGCCGGCCATCCGGCTCAGCTGGGTCACGCCGATGCCTTCATCAGGGTTCAGCGCCTGCACCACCTGGCCGTTGCCGAGGTAGATGGCCACGTGGTAGAAACCCGGCGCCGAACCCCACACCAGGAGGTCTCCGCGCCGTGCCTGGGAGATCGGCACATGCACCGGTGCGGCCGCGAACTGCTGGGCCGCCGTGCGCGGGAGGTATTTCCCGGCCGCTGCGAAAGCGGTCTGGACGAGGCCGGAGCAGTCGAAACCGGTGGGTCCAGTGCCGCCGTACTGGTAGAAATACGGTGATCCCGTCTTGGACAGCGCCACGGAGATTGCGGTCTCGTTGGAGCCGCCCGGTGACGGCGCGGGCGGAGGCGTCGGATCAGGAGACGGTGCCGGTGCCGGTGCTGGAGCGGGGGCCGGAGCCGGAGCGGGGGCCGGTGCCGGAGCGGGCACGGGTCCGGGAGCAGGTGCTGGTGCCGGAGCGGGCGCCGGAGCAGGGACAACCGGAGCAGGGGCAACCGGGGCCTGGGGCGCGGGCCCGGGAGGGGGAGCCGGGGCTGCCGCGGCGGCCCGTTCCGCGGCCGCCGTCACCGCGGCGAGCCTGGCCTCCTCGCGCTGCCGGTCGAGTTCGTCCACCCGCGCCGATTCCAAAGCGACGGTGGTGTTCCTCAGCTGTGCCAGCTGGTCAACCAGGACGGTCCGCTGTGCCTTCGCTTCCGTGACGGCCTGCACCTGTACCGCGTTGGCTTCTTCAGCTTCTGCTTTGCGCGCCTCGGCCGTTTTGGCGGCGTCGTCTGCCGCGCGGTTGGCGTCCTGGGCGGCGGCAGTCAGCGATTGCGCCGCAGCGGCGGCTGTTTCTGCGGATTCGAAGGCCCGGCTGCGGCTGGCCGAAATGGCCTGCAGCGTTGCGGCCTGCTGGAGCGCCTCGCCGTTGCCGCTGACGAAAGTGCCCAAGGTCGGGTTGAGGCCGCCGTTGCGGTACAGGTCGCCGGCAAGCTGGCCCACCTGCTTCCGTGCCTTGTCCTGCATCTGCAGCGCAGCCTCGGCCCGCGCGGTGGCCACGTCCGCGGCACTGCGGCGGTCCTGGAGTTCCACGAGCGCTTCGCTGTAGGTGTTGTTTGCCTGCAGTGCCAGGGCAAACGTGGCCTGCTGGGCGCTGGCGGCGTCGGCCAGGAGGCGTTCGATGGCGGTGACCTGATCCGCCGTCGCCCGTTCATTGGACTTTGCGGCGGCGATGTCCTCAGCGGAGGGAACCTCCGGCGCGGCGGGAAACTGGACGGTATGGGCCAAGGGTACGGGGGCCGCATGGGCCGGCAGGGCCAGAGTTCCGAGAAGGACGACGGCGGTACACAGCACGGCGGCCTTCAGGCCGGATCCGGTCAAACCCATTCGCAGAACCTCGCACACAGTAAGGCTGGGGGAGCGAGGTCTGGTGGTGGCACAAGGAGCCCCTCTGCTGATCTCCCAACAGTCCGAGGCTACGTGAGCAGATGCACTTTAGCAACACTGGTCACATCAATAACATAAACAACAAGAGCGTGATTCCGGCACATCGGCACCGGCGTGTCGGAAATCTGGATGCCGACACAACGTCACTCAGGCGTGCTGGGCGGACTCGTGCTCGGAGTGGCTGGCGGGTTCGAGCTGGAAGGTGCAGTGCTCGGTGTCGAAATGCGAGCCGAGGCAGGCGGTGAGCTTGTCCAGGACCTGGTCCGCGCCGCGCGCGTTCAGGACGCCGTCCTCCACCACCACATGGGCGGAGAACACCGGCACGCCGGACGTGATGGTCCAGATGTGGATGTCGTGGACGTCCACCACGCCGTCCACGCTGAGGATGTGTTCGCGGATCATCTGGACCTCCACGCCCTTGGGGGTGGCCTCCAGGAGCACGTCCACCACGTCCCGGAGCAGGTTCCATGCCCGCGGCAGGATCATCAGGGCGATCAGAACCGACGCGATGGTGTCCGCGGCCTGGTAGCCGGTGGCCATGATGACCACCGCCGCGATGATCACGGCGAAGGACCCCAGCAGGTCGCCCAGGACTTCGAGGTACGCGCCGCGGACATTCAGGCTGTCCTGGTGCGCACCGTGCAGGATCAGCAGGGACACCAGGTTGGCCACCGCGCCAAGGATGGCAGCGAAAAGCATGATGTCCGTGTGGACTTCGGGCGCGGAACCGATCCTGCGGATGGCCTCGGTGAAGATCACCACGGAGATGACAACCAGGATCAGGGCATTGGCCAGGGCGGCCAGCACCTCCGCGCGCTGGTAGCCGTAGGTCCGCTGGTCGCTCGCCGGCCGGCCGGCAATCCAGGCGGCCAGGAGCGCGATGGTGACCCCTGCCGCGTCGGAGAGCATGTGACCGGCGTCGGCCAGCAGTGCCAGCGAGCCGGAGAGTGCCGCGCCCGCCACCTGGACGAGGACCACAGTCAGCGTGATGGCCAGGACGGCGATGAGCCGCTTGCGGTGCCGGCCCGTTGCGGTGATGCCATGCGTGTGGCTGTGGTCGTGTCCCATGCCTACAAGGCTAGTCCCAGCCGAGTTCGTGCAGCCGGTGGTCGTCGATGCCGAAATGGTGGGCGATTTCGTGCACCACCGTCACGGCCACCTCCTGGATGACCTCGTCGCGGGACGAGCAGATGTCCAGGATGGGCCGGCGGTAGATGGTGATCCGGTCCGGCAGGGAGCCCGCGTCCCACCAGGAATCACGTTCGGTCAGCGGCACGCCCTCGTAGAGGCCCAGCAGGACGGTGCCCGGGTCCTCGCCGGGACCCGGGACGTAGTCGTCTTCAACGAACACCGCCACGTTGTCCATGGCGTCCGCAAGCTTTGGCGGGATCAGGCCCAGCGCATCGGTGACGGCAGCTTCAAAGTCGTCGGCCGACATCTCGAAGGGAAGGGGCTCGTGCGGGCCGTCCGGGATGATGGGTAGTCCGGGCGGCAAATTGGCGGGCATGTCCACGACTGTAGCGCGAAACCAGGCACTGCACGCCCGCCGCTCAGGGACGGGGGACAGTCCGTGAACGGCGCCGGGTCAGGCCAACGCCCACCAGGCAGACCACTCCGCCCACGAGTCCCCAGGCCGACGGGACCTCGCTCAGCAGCAACCAGGAGATCAGGATGGTGGTGCCGGGAACCAGGTACGTGGTGGCCGCCAGCCTGCCGGCGTCGATCAGCGACAACGCATATGCCCACGTGGTGAAGGCGATGGCCGTGGGAAAGACGCCGAGGTACACCAGCCCCAGTGTGGCTGACAGCGGAGCGGCCTGTACCTCGGAGACCAGCTGGCCGGCGAACGGCAGGCAGCAGAGCGTCCCCACCATGATGCCGAACCATGTGGCCTGGCCGGCCGGGATATTCCGCAGCACCGGCTTCTGGATGATCACGCTGACGGCGGCGAGCACGGCGGCAAGGAGGCAGAGCAGCACGCCCGCAACATCCGCCGTCGACCGCTCACCGGATGCCGGGCTGGAGCCAAAGGCGATCAGCGCCACCCCGCCGAACGCCACCAGGCTCCCGATGATCAGCCACCGCGGGAAGCCTTCCTTCAGGAACAGGCCGGCCATGATGGCCACGAGAATGGGGTTCACATTGATCAGCAGGGCGGCCGTGCCGGCGTCCAGCAGGTGCTCGGCGGCATTCAGCGCCACGTTGTAGCCGCCGAACCACATGACGCCGTAGCCGAGGATGGGCAGCCATTCACGGCCGTGCGGCAGGACCCGGCTCCTGCGCAGTTGCGGCAGGACCAGCGCACCGAGTACGACGGCGGCAATCGCCAGCCGCCCCAGCGTCAGGGAGCCGGGGGAAAAGGTGGGTCCGATAGCCCGGATGCCCACGAACGCCGACGCCCACAGAACCACGGTAACCAGGACTGCGGCGATGCCCCGGGCGCTGATGCCGGCCGGCGGTGTGGGAAGCGCCGCCGACGGCGCAGATTCGGTGGGGGATGGTGAAGCCATGCTGCCAATCTAGCCCCGTACCCGTTTCGGTGGCTGGCGGAAATCGGTCACCTCTCATCGACTTCCTGCCACAGCCTGTTTGCCTGGAATAGCAGGCCGGTTCCATGGCCTCCGTTAGGATGCGTTCCATGGTCACAGCTTCCACTTCCTCCCATGGGTCCGCGCCCGGCCCGGCACCCAAGGGCCCGGCCAAACGGATTCGCCTGGTCATCTGGATCCTGCTCGGCGTCATCGTGGTGGCAGGCGGTGCCTGGTACGCGGTGCTGGCGACGAGCAAGCCCGCACCGGCCCCGGCTGCCGGTTCGGAGCAGCTGGTCCGGTCCGACAGCCACCGGCTCACCCAACCTGCCATCGAGAAGGCGCAGCTGGTGGAATTCCTGGACTTCGAATGCGAAGCCTGCCGTGCCGTCCATCCGTTCGTGGAGGAGCTGAAGCAGGAATTCGGCGACCGGGTCACATTCGTTAGCCGCTACTTCCCGCTGCCCTCGCACCCGAATTCCGGCCCGGCGGCGCTCGCTGTAGAAGCCGCCGCGCAGCAGGGCAAGTTTGAGGCCATGGCCGCGAAGTTGTTTGAAACCCAGGACCAGTGGCATGGAAAACGCGAGCCGCAGGGGCCGCTGTTCCGCACCTTTGCCGAGGAGCTTGGGCTGGACCTTGCCGCGTTCGACGCCGCAGTGGCAGACGAGGCAACGAAGGAACGCATCCGCACGGACATGGCGGACGGCACCGCACTGGGCGTCACGGGCACGCCGACGTTCTTCCTCAACGGGGAGAAGCTGACCCTGACCACCAAGCAGGAGTTCAGGCAGAAGCTCACTGACGCCGTGAAGTAGCGCCCCGCGTCAGCTCTTTTGGGCCCACGCCAGGAGCCGGTCCAGCGGCCACGTGGTGACGATGCGCTCCGCCGGCACCCCGTTCAGTGCCGCTCGGGCCGCTCCGTACTGCAGGAAATCCAGTTGCCCGGGAGCGTGGGCGTCGCTGTCGATCGAAAACAGGCATCCGGCATCCAGGGCCAGTTGGATCAGGTTGTCCGGAGGGTCCTGCCGCTCGGGCCTCGAGTTGATCTCCACGGCCACGTTGTTGTCCGCGCAGGCGGCGAACACTTCGTTGGCGTCGAACTCGGACTGTGGCCGGGTGCCGCGCGAACCCTCCACCAGCCGCCCGGTGCAGTGTCCCAGGACGTTGGTGTGGGGGTCCCTGATACCGCCCAGCATCCGCTGGGTCATGGTGTTCCGGTCGGCCCGCAGTTTGGAATGGACGCTGGCCACCACGATGTCCAGCTTGTCCAGCACTTCCGGTGTCTGGTCCAGTTCGCCGGATTCGAGGATGTCCACCTCGATGCCGGCCAGCAACCGGAAGCCGTTGGCGCTGGTCCGGTTGAGTTCGGCCACGACGTCCAACTGCTCGGTGAGCCGCTCCACGCTGAGCCCGTTGGCGATGGTCAGGTTGGGTGAGTGGTCCGTGAGGGCGAGGTATTCGCGTCCCAGGAGGCGCGCAGCTTCGGCCATCAGGGGGATGGGGGAGCCGCCGTCGGACCAGTCGCTGTGGCTGTGGAGGTCGCCGCGCAATTCGGCGTGGAGTTCGGCGCCGCCGTCCACCAGAGGCTCTGCGCCGCGCTCGCGCAGGTCCGCAAGGTAGCCAGGGACCTCGCCGTCCACGGCCTGCCGGACCACCTGGTAGGTCCTGTCGCCGATTCCCTTCATGCTCTTGAGCCTGCCGTCCCGGGCACGCGCTTCCACTTCTGCCGGGTCCAGCCCGGCAATCACCCCGGCGGCCTTTCGGAAGGCCTGGACTTTGAACGTGGCGGCGCGTCCGCGCTCCAGCCAAAAGGCAATCTCGTTGAGTGCGGCGACGGCATCCATCGGTCCATCTTCGCCTGTCCTTCCCGTTCAGGCGCGGGGTTTTGGCCGATTTTGGATTATTCCTGACTAGGCCCTATAGTTGTTGAGTCCGGTTCGGAGAACGCAAAGGACAAAGACGCAAAGCCCCGCTTTACGCCTTTTGTTTTGCGCCGAACGGGTTCTGGCCCCCATCGTCTAGCGGCCTAGGACACCGCCCTTTCACGGCGGCGGCACGGGTTCGAATCCCGTTGGGGGTACGCAAGGAACTGGTCAAACAGGCGGAAAATGTCTGGTAGGCTGGAAGCCTTGAAAAAAGGCGGTAGAGATACTGTGAAGCAAGAAAAGCAAGGCCCTGTAGCGCAGTTGGTTAGCGCGCCGCCCTGTCACGGCGGAGGTCGCGGGTTCAAGTCCCGTCAGGGTCGCTCTGGTTGTCGGAAGAGATTTCGGCGGTCATGGTGACATGTCACCTAGGCTCTGTAGCTCAGTTGGTAGAGCGTTCGACTGAAAATCGAAAGGTCACCGGATCGACGCCGGTCGGAGCCACCACTGGGAAGCATCAGTTCTTCGGAACTGGTGCTTTTCTTCTTTAACACTGGTTCCTGCATCCCGCCCGCATTCCAGCACGTTCCCCTGGCCAGGGGATAGGGTTGTGAACAACAGAAGGGGGAAGTGTCAGATGGAATACCAGAACCCACCCACCGATTCGGGGCTCGAGCGCCAGGCTGCCGCAAGCCAGCCCGCCGCCGCCCAGTTTGCGGCCAGCCAGCATGCTGCCGGACCAATTGTGGCCGGCCAGGCTCCGGTGCCGGGCCACGGGCGGACCGTGATATCCGAAACAGCCGTGGCCAAGGTTGCCGGCATCGCTGCCCGCGCCGTTCCAGGGGTCTATTCCCTGGGCTCCGTCCCGTCCCGCGCGCTGGGCGCCATCCGGGATGCTGTGGGCAGCTCGGACCACGCTGCCGGCGTCCGGGCGGAGGTCGGTGAAACCCAGGTGGCCGTCGATATCAGCCTGGTGGCCTCCTACGGCACGCCCCTGCACTCTCTCGCTGACCAGGTCCGGGCCTCCGTTTACCGCGCCGTCGAGGAACTCGTCGGCCTGCAGGTCATTGAAGTGAACGTCGAAATTACCGATGTCTACGTTGCCCCGCCCCCTAAGGCGGCGGCCCCGGCCGGCACCGAGAGGGAGGCACTGCTGTGAACCTGACCGTTGTGGGCATCGCCATGGGCGCGTTCGTGGCATTTATGTCGTTCCAGTTCGGGCTGTGGGGCTTTCTGATTTCGCTCCTCTTTATGGCCATCGGCGCCCTTCTGGGCCGCGCTGCAGAAGGGAAACTGGACCTGCGCGGTGTCCTGGACGCCATCATCGGCCGGCGCTCCTCGTCATGACGGCAGCCGCACCCCTTGTCCCGGCGCAGGGGCTGAACGGGCATAACCGCATCAGCACACAGGCCCTGACCAGCCTTGCCAAGGCCGCGGCCGCAGAGGCCCTCGGGGTGGAAGCGCACGATGTCCGGGCTGACTGGACGGACGACGACGGCCTGCTCGCCCTGGCGCTTGTGGCGCCGATCAGGATTCCGCCTTTGGCAGCCGTCCTCCGCGACCCTGGCAGGGTGGCGGCGTTCGGCGGATCCATCTGGGACCGGACGGTGGAGGCCAAGGGCCGGATCCTGTCCACCGTCACGGTTCTGAGCGGCGCACGCCTGAGCCGGGTGGATATCCGGATCAGCGGCGTCAAGCCGAGCGAAGGAGGCAGGGTCACATGAGCCACAAATTAGTGGACGAGCACCTGCCCGGGCCGGCGGAAGACGGTACGGCGTCCCCTGCAGGCCGGCCGGACATGCGCAGGGTAGTGCATCGGGAGACGCATTCGTCGCGTGCCGGTGTGGCCGTCGTGGCGGCTGTGCTGGTGATGGGGATTGCGGGCTACGGGCTGCTCGAATCAGCAGTCCACGCCATCGGCCAACCGGCCTGGCTGATCGAACCCCAGCTCGCAGCGGAGCGGATCGTTGCCTTGCCGGCCGGGCTGCCGCCCCTGCTGCTCGGTGCTGGTGGTGCCGTGGTGGCCATGATAGGCCTGTTTTTCCTGCTGAACGCCGTCCTGCCCGGCAGGCGTGCACGGCACGTGCTGACGGGCGCCGGCCCAGCCGCCGCAGTGGTGGTGGACGACGAAGTCATTGCCTCGGCACTGGCCCGCAGCGCCAGGCTGGCCGCCAATGTCACCCCGGAACAGGTGATGGTGGTGGTTTCCCAACGCCAGGTACTGGTCAATGTCCGGCCCACCTCAGGGGTACCCGTCACGGAGGGCGCAGTCCTTGCCGCCGTCCGGGATGAACTCCGTGAGATGTCGCTGGAGCCGCTGCCGGAAGTCCGTGTGAATATCTCCACCGCCGGGGTGATTGGCGCATGACCAGCACACCGTCACTGCTCAACCGGATCCTGATCGGGGTTCTCGGCCTCAAACTGTTTGCCATCGGTATTCTCCTGGTTCTGCTGGCCACGGTCCCGGCGGTCGGACCGTGGTGGCATGCCTGGTCCGGGGCCGCCTGGAGCGGGCTGAACCAGGCGTTTAACAGCACACGGTTCCCCGGCCGCGCCGAAAGCTGGCTGTGGATCGTGATGGCGCTTGCCACGGTGCTGCTGATCGGGCTGATGGTCGCCTGGATCGCCCAGCAGGGCAAAGGCCGAAGCAACCTGCTCGCGGCCGGCTTCGATCCCGGCGAAGTGCCCGGAGACGTGCGGATCAGCGGGGGTGTTGCCGAGCAGGCCCTCAAGCATGCCCTGGCAGAGCGGCCGGACCTCGCCGGTGCCACCGTGGCAACGTACGACGTTCAGGGCAGCCCTGCGCTGAAGATCAGGCTCCAGCCGCGCCAGGGCGTCGCGCCGCACCTCCTGGCCGCAGAAGTCGCCGAACTGGTGGAAGCGCTGAATGCTGTGGTCGGCAAGAGCATGCCCGTCCTGATCCACATCGGCGCCGGGGCCCGCACCCGGTTCAGCCGCGCCGAACGCGTCCGCTAATACGCGGATCGCCGCGTCCCTCCGGACCGGAGCAGCGGCCCCGGAATGAACGTACAGAAACCCCTCAGGCAGGAATTCCTGAGGGGTTTTGCCGTGCTCCGGCGCCTTCGCGGGCCGGATCTGCCGGCGCTTCCACAGCCTAAGATCTCCTTTCGGACACGACCGGTGTAAACGCTTGCATTTCTTGGCGGAACTTAATTAGTGTGTGATTCACACCACGTCATTTCCCCCATCCACCGCACACGCACCCGTTCTGGATCTCACTGAGGAGTCATCCGCACATGAAAAACCGCAAATACCTGCTGCCGATTGCCGCAACCGGAGCCCTGGCATTAGCACTGACGGGCTGCAGCTCCGGCGGGGGAGGTGGCGAGGCCACCAACGTCGATTGCGCTCCCTTCGAGAGCTACGGCAAGCACGAAGGAAAGACCGTCTCCGTCTACTCCACCATCGTGGACATTGAAGCCACCAACCTCGAAAAAGCGTTTGCCCCCTTCGAACAGTGCACCGGGGCCACCATCAAGTACGAGGGCAGCAAGGAATTCGAGACCCAGATCGGTGTGCGGGCCAAAGCAGGAAACGCCCCGGATATCGCCATCTTCCCGCAGCCCGGACTCATGGCTGACCAGGCCAAGGCAGGAAACCTGAAGCCGGCACCGAAGGCAGTCTCGGACCTGGTGGACAAGAACTGGTCCGCGGACTGGAAGAAGTACGGCACCGTGGACGGCGTCTTCTACACGGCTCCGATGCTGGCCAACGTCAAGGGCTACGTCTGGTACGCGCCCAAGACGTTCAAGGACAAGGGCTGGGCAGTGCCCAAGACCTGGGACGAAATGCTGACCCTGTCCACCAAGATCGCAGGCGAAGGCACCATGAAGCCGTGGTGTGCCGGATTCGAGTCCGGTGAAGCAACCGGCTGGCCGGGCACTGACTGGGTGGAGGACGTGGTCCTTCGTGCCCAGGGGCCCGAGGTTTATGACCAGTGGGTGAGCCACCAGATCCCCTTCAACGATCCCAAGATCGTGGACGCCATGAACAAGACGGGGGAGATCCTCCTCAACGACAAGTTCGTCAACGGCGGCTTCGGCGACGTCCGGTCAATCCTGAGCACCGGCTTCGCGCAGGCAGGGCAGCCTGTCCTCGACGGCCAGTGCGCCATGCACCACCAGGCCAACTTCCAGGCCGCCAACTGGCCCGAAGGTACCGTAGTGGCTCCCGACGGCGATGTCTGGGCCTTTATGACCCCTCCGATTGATGCCGGCAAGGGCCAGGCCATCACCGGTGGTGGCGAAATGGTGGGCGCCTACAAGGACACCCCCGAGGTGCAGGCTTTCCAGGCTTACCTGGCCAGCGCCGACTTTGCCAACAACCGGGTCAAGCTCGGCGGCGTCATCAGTGCAAACAAGGGCCTGGACCCGGCGAATGCCCAGACCGAACTCGACAAACAGTCCATTGCTCTCCTCCAGGATCCCAAGACGGTCTTCCGCTTCGATGGCTCTGACCTGATGCCGGGCGCCGTCGGCTCCAACTCCTTCTGGAAGGGCATCGTTGCCTGGATCAACGGCACGCCTGCACAGCAGGTTGCGGACAGCGTCGAAAGCAGCTGGCCGAAGGGCTGACCTCCCTGATACCGCGCCCTTGGGACTCCAAGTCCCAAGGGCGCGGTGTCGATTCCGCACTTTCTGATCCACGCACACCACGGAGGTTGGGCAATGGAATTCCTTGGAGGAAAGTTTCTTCAAGTCTTTATAGCTTTGGCGGTTTTTGCCGCGCTTATTGGGCTCATCATGCTGATCGTGGACAGGGCCCCCAAATCAGTCAAGGACAAAGTCACGATCGTTGGCTTCCTGGCGCCGGCAGCAATCCTGATGCTGGTGGGCCTGGTCTACCCGGCAGTGCAGACGTCGTTCCTTGCCTTCACGAATGCCTCGGGCCAGCCGAACGGCCTGGACAACTTCGTCTGGATGTTCACCCAGCCCGAAGCGCTGGTGACTCTCAGGAACACTGTCATCTGGACAATTCTGGTGCCGCTGCTTTCCACCGGTTTTGGCTTGGCCTATGCGGTCTTTATCGACAAGGCCCGCGGCGAACGGGCCCTCAAAGCCCTGGTGTTCATGCCCATGGCCATCTCGTTCGTGGGCGCCGGCATCATCTGGAAGCTGGTGTACGACTACCGCGGCCCCAGCATCGAACAGACCGGCGTCATTAACGCAGTCCGGGTTGCCCTCGGCATGGATCCGAAGCAGTTCCTCCTGGACGCTCCCGAAAACACTATCTTCCTCATCATCGTGATGGTCTGGATTCAGACCGGGTTCGCCATGGTGATCCTGTCGGCGGCCATCAAGGGCGTCCCGATGGAACTGGTGGAGGCGGCCCGCCTCGATGGCGCCAACCCCTGGCAGCAGTTCCGGAACGTGACCATTCCCGGGATCCGCGGCGCATTGGTGGTGGTCCTGACAACCATCACCATCGCCACCCTGAAAGTCTTCGACATTGTCCGCACCATGACGGCAGGCAACTACGAGACCTCCGTCGTCGCCAATGAGATGTATACCCAGGCATTCCGCGCCGGTGAGCCGGGCAGGGGCGCAGCGCTCGCTTTGGTGCTCTTCCTCCTCGTCCTGCCCATCGTGGTCTACAACGCCCGCGTACTCCGTCAGCAAAGGGAAATCCGATGACCGTCATGCCAGCGCCGGATGAGGCCGCCAACCAGTCCGGGACAGGGACGCGCCCCGCCAAAGGCCGCCCCGTTTCGCCGGAGGACTCCGCACCCATCATGCGGCGCGTCAAAACCAAACTGACCTCGCGGTGGGCCACCGCTGCAGCCGTGATCATTGCCACGATCTGGACTGTACCCACGTTCGGGCTGCTGGTGTCCTCCTTCCGTCCGGCGGCCAAGCAGGTGGGCCCGCGCTCGGACGGCTGGTGGAACTTCTTTACCGACTGGGACTTCACGTTCAAGAACTACGTGGACGTCACGGCGGCGGCCGGATCGCAGTCCGCCAACCTCTCCCAGTACTTCGCAAACTCCGTGGCAATCGTCATCCCGGTCACGGTCTTTGTCCTGGTGCTGGCATCCATGGCGGCCTACATCTTCGCCTGGGGCAACTTCAAGGGCCGCGAAGCCGCGTTCATCTTCGTCTTCGCCCTGCAGATCATTCCGCTGCAGATGGCGCTGATCCCGCTGCTCTCGCTGTTCACCCAGGTGCTGCAGATTCCGCCGGGATCCTATGCCCAGCTCTGGATTGCCCACACCATGTTCGGGCTTCCCTTGGGCATCTTCCTCCTCCACAACTTCATTTCGGAGATCCCTGGCGAAGTGATTGAGGCGGCCAAGGTGGACGGGGCCGGCCACACCACGATCTTCTGGCGGATCATCCTGCCGCTGTCCGTGCCCGCACTGGCATCGCTGGCCATCTTCCAGTTCCTGTGGGTGTGGAACGACCTGCTCGTGGCGCTGGTGTTCTCCGGCGGAACGGCGGACGTTGCTCCGATCACGCAGCGGCTCGCAGAGATCTCCGGTACGCGCGGCAGCAGGGACTACCTCAACCCCGCGGCAGCCTTTGTCTCGATCATTGCCCCGCTGGCTGTTTTCTTTGGCCTGCAGCGCTACTTTGTCCGCGGCCTGCTCGCCGGCGGCCTCAAGGGCTGAGCCGGCACGCACGCGGCGTACCGCGCCGGTAACACTAGGAAGCAGAGGAATACGCCCAATACCATGTCGTGGGGGTTTAGCGCAGGGAACTGCACATTCTGCATGAAGCCCATGAGGGGAAACGGTGGCACGCATTACGGAGAGGTCGCAACGCGGCGGCCACAGCGGCGTCAGCATCGAGGATGTCGCAGCAGCCGCCGGGGTGTCCACGGCCACGGTTTCCCGGGCAGTGCGCGGCCTGCCCAGGGTTTCACCCCTCACCCGGGCAAAGATCCTGGAGGTGGCGGAAGCCCTGGGCTACGTGGCGTCCTCGTCGGCGTCCGGGCTGGCCACCGGGCGCACCAGGACCATGGGTGTCCTGGCCCCGTTCGTGAGCCGGTGGTTCTTCTCCAAGGCCATTGAGGGGGCGGACCGCGAACTCCACGCCCGCCAGTACAATTTGTCGCTGTTCAACCTGGGCGGGCACGGCAGCAACCGGGAACGCCTCTTCAGCAAGACCATGGTCTACAAACAGATCGACGCCCTTCTGGTGCTGTGTATGGCGCTGACCCCAGACGAACTGGACCACCTGCAGAAGATTGATATCCCGCTGGTGGTGGTGGGCGGCCACGTGGAGGGGTGCGCCTACATCGGCATCGACGACTACGCTGCCTCAGCCACCGCTGTCCGGCACCTGATCGACCTCGGCCACCGTGATATTGCGCTCCTGCACGGCGACGACGAGACGGACCTCAATTTCGATGTTCCCCGCGTGCGGATCAGGGCTTTCAAGGAAGTCATGGAAGCGGCCGGCCTGCCCACCCGCCCCGAATGGGACGAGTGGGGAGATTTCACGCTCCGCAGCGGGCAGGAAGCGTTCAGGCGGCTGTGGGCCAGGCCGGGCCCCAAGCCCACGGCCATTTTCTGCGCCTCCGACGAGATGGCCATGGGTGTCGTCTTCGAAGCCAACCGGGCGGGTGTCCGGGTCCCGGAGGACCTGTCCGTGGTGGGGATTGACGACCACGACTTCGCCGACGCCATGGGCCTGACCACCGTGGCCCAGCGGCCGGACGAGCAGGCGGAGCTGGGCACCCGGATGCTCCTGGACGAACTCAACGGCACAGCGGGAGCCGTTCACTCCGCCGTCGCGCCCCACCAGCTCATCGTCAGGCGTACGACGGCGCCGCCCCCTTCCTGAGGCAGGACGGCACCGTGCCGGGTGGGGGAAGGCCCGTCACCAACAATGGAACAGGATCCGGCGCTAACGGCCCCCGCTCATGTTCGGGGCGTATGGCGCCGTTGATTGCCGCCTGAAATGGGTCCCGGTTTTCGAAAGCTGCATTGATCCTTGAGATGCCCCGGCCACGGGCAGTGTCAGCCGCCAGTCACTAGTCCGATCAGAGCCTGCCGGAGGGAGTGTGGTGCTAGTTTCAAACGGAAGTGCTGTCCTCTGAGGATGCCCCGGTGGTGACGGTGAGACCTTCCGGCCGAACCACAGACGTCTATGCCAACACCTACATCGTGGTGCTCTCGCGGGCGGCGAGGGCTTGCTGGTGGCGGTAGAGCGTTGCGCGGCTCCAGCCGACGAGGTGGGCCGCGTCTTCCGCGGTGCGTCCTTTCGCCCGTGCGTCCTGCGCGATCACTAGCTTGTCCGCGATGATGGCTGGGTCGGACAGGGGCCGGCCGAAGCGTGTTCCGTTCTGCCTGGCGGCGGCGATGCCGGCGTTGACCCGCTCGGCAATCAGCTCGCGCTCATACTCGGCGAGGGTGGCGAGCATGTTCAGCATCAGTCGGCCCGTCGAGGTTGCCGGGTCGATGCCGTCCGAGATGGACCGCAGGTGCACACCACGCTCCCGCAGCAGGTTCACCGTGTTCAAGACATCGATCAAGGACCGGCCGAGCCTATCCACCCGCCACACGACGACGGTGTCGCCCGGCTCCACATACGCGAGGAGCTTCTTCATCCCGGGCCGCTCAATGGCGGTCTTGCTTCCGGAGGTGACATCGGCGAATACGTCCCGCTTCTGCACCCCGACGTCGACAAGCGCATCGAGCTGCAACTTCGCGTCCTGGCCCGACGTACTCACACGCGTATACCCGAGATGTCTCACCCCGCCATTGTGCCTCATAAACCCCCGGTCGGCATCGGCATGAGACGATTCACGGTGAGACACCTTTCCAAGACGCGGGGCGGCCCGGCACGACGCCGATTCCTTCGATCCTCCAGGACACGACTTCCGTGTCTCGAAAAACTGCTGTTTGCTGAGACGCCCACGGCTAAAAGGTGGAGGGCCGGCTTTCTGGCGGTCACTTGGCTACAGGCAGAGTGGTCGTCCGCGCGTGCTAGTCAGTGGTGCTAGTTTCACGTTCCACCAGTAACCGGACCAGCAGCATACCTGGCTTCGGTACCCCAGGCAGACCAGAATGCATTCCACGAATTCGTCACTAGATCAACTCAGCACACATAATTGTTGACACATTTGTCATATTCGCTAGAGTGTTCACAGGTTCAGGCGTAGGGGGAGTCGCCCGGAACCTTGGTCAAGCCGCCCAGTGCCAGCTCCCCAAGAAAACAATAGGGGGAGTATTTTGAAACATCTGCGCGTCTCTTTGGCGGTCCTGATTGCCGCCGCCTTCGTTCTTCTCGGCATGTCAGCGCCTGCCCAGGCTTCTTCACCAACAGGCCAGTCCTCCTCCGATCAGCAGCACATCCTCGATTTCTTCCGTCAGTACGACGTTCCGCAGCAACAGTGGGGACCTCTCATGAAGGATTTGAAACAGGGAAGGCCGTGGGATTCCCTTACGGGAGTCGCGCCGACTATTGTCGAGGACAGGGATACGCCCACATCAAGCGTCCGGATCAGCCGATTTTCTGATGGGTCGGTGATGGTAAGCACGCTCGAACGTCCCACTCAAGTCGTCAGCAGTATCGCTCCGGCATTGGCTGGAGATAACGCGATTACGCCAATGGCGAGCCTCGGTGGCTGCACGGCGTACACCGGAAGTGGATATGCCGTTTACCGAGGCTGCGGCGTATCGAATCAGTGGGGAAACGTGTACGTTGGATTCAACGCCGACTACTCGGTCATCAATGGAGCCAACGACACTATCGACCGTGTTTACAACCAGACCGCAACATGTTGGGGGATCGGTTGGAGCTGCACCGCCGCAAATTTTGATCCGATCAAAACAAGCGAGGACGGCTGGGGCGCCGCTACCGCTAGGGCACACTCGTGGGTATCTGCGCAATGGGGATCATGGGATGTATGGGTGCAACTGAACGTTGGAGGGAACTCAGGATGGGCCACGAACTCATAGTTGCTTTGCAAGTCCTAGAAGCCAGCACGCAGCCGAACTATTGGCTGTTGGCCGTAACCACAATACCGACCATTATTCTGGCCGTCGTTGTGCTCGTTACGCTGGTACTTGCCCTAACGGACCCGGGGCTGACTATCTTGCCGCGTTTGGCATGGGGGATTCTAATAGTCGCCGTACCTTTGCTCGGCGCCATCATCTATCTCGTCCTGCGAGGCCGACAACGCATCCCCTGGCCCAAGAATGGGGTAGCCAACAAGGGTTGACACGGCCGCCATTCGCGGAGCACCCCGTCAGTTGAGGGGCCAGCTTATGCTGGTCCCTCAACGCGTTTCTCTGCAAGCCCGTGCTCACCGTCGAATTGCGTCGACCACGAAGAACACGTCGAAGCCCAACTGGACCTGCTCACTGCGATGCGCGCGACAGGAGTCACGAACTTCAGCACAAGCGGCAGCCCACCAAGGCAGGCGTGTAGAGCTGCCAACGTCCAGCCCGTGGCAGAAATCGCAGGTCCAGGGGTCTTGGTAGTAATGGAACGGAATTACACGATAAGGAGTTCAGTCCTGTCCCGATTGGAAGAAGGTCGACTCTACGCCTGGGGTTCGGCGCGGCGTCGCTAGCTTTGGACTTAGTTGGCTGGCTGAGGGCTTCTGTCGTCGGTGTTTGTCGGTTTCGGGTCTGATTTGCGAGTGAGGCGTGGGGCGGCCGCAAGGGTTGCCGCCATGGTTCCTATTCCTGCGATCGCGAGGGTTCCTGCGCCGCCAAGGAGAGCGACCAGTGGGGCACCGGCGGTTGCTCCGAGAAGTGTCGCACCGTTGTTCAGCGCTCCGATCGAGGAGAAGGCCCGGCCCAAGGCTGACTGATCGAGCCGGTCGTGGACGATGCTTCGAATAGCCAGGGCCTGAAGGGAGTTGGCTGCGCCGGTGAGAAGGAACCCGACGAAGGCCAGGATGATGCTGTGGCCAAGAGCTACGGTGAGCAGTGCGGCGCCCATCAGCATTCCCGAGTAGAAGAGCATCTTGGGCTGGCGGACGACCGGGATATTGGGGGCTATGAACGTAGCGGCAAGGAAGCGTCCCAGGGCGTGCACGGCCACGATCCCGCCGTACACGGTTGCGGACGCCTGAAGGTCTGTGCGGATGAAGTAGATCTGTGCGACGGTCAACAATGCGGTGAAGATGATTGCTCCGGCCAGGGAGAGTGTCGCGGTCCGCACGAGAGGATCCCTGCCAACTGATTGCGGCCCGGCGGCGACCTGCGTGAACCAGGATGGCTGGGTCGGTCGTTGATTCTCCGGCGGGTAGCGGCGCACGCCAAGCATGACGATGACTGCGGCGACAAGGAGGAACGATCCGGCGTCGATCAGCAGCACTACACGGCTCCCCAGCTGGTCTACCAACAGGCCCGCCAGCAAAGGGCCGAGGACGATGCCCATGCTGCGGAACGTTTCCATCCGTGCATAGGCAGTGACTGGTTCCAGACCCGGTTTTTGAACCTGGGGCACCAGCAGCGTCATAGCTGGGCCATCAATGACGGAGACGACCGAGGCGATACCGAGCAGCACGAGCAGAGCGGTGACGTCGGTGGTGAAAGCGATGGCAATGCCGATGCACCCCCTCAGCGTCAGAGTTGTCGTCAGGATTCTCGTGGTTTCAATGCGGTCCAGCCAAGGGGCCACCAAGGGACCGAGCAGTACGCTGGGGAGCAGCCCGAGCACCAGAAGCAAGGTCACGGTCCAGGTCGAAGCGCCAGCTGCCTGGAAGGCCAGCATTAAGGCTACTGTCGTCATCGCCCCCCCGAGACTGGACAGACCCTGGCTGAATGCCAGCAGGTTCAACTTGGCACCGCTGCCGGTCCGGAACTTCAGGGTTTCCACGCACTCTCAACTTTCTAAATAGGCCGCCGTCGAGCCGAACTCTACATGCTTTCTCGCAAACGAAAGTGTCATATCAAATGTTCGTCCATTTCATTGACTAAACCCGAAATGCGCTCATAGCCTCGATCTGGGGGCCGGCTGGCTCACTCTTCATCCAAGGGAAAAAGGACCGCAATGACAGATGTGATGGACTACACCGGCGTGAAGCGCGAAATCGTTGCCATGGGAGGTTCGGTACCTAGCCGGATCCGCGGACGCAAGGCTGTGGCGCACTCGAAGATCTCGATCACTCTTCCGTCCGAGGCCGCCATGGAAAAGTGCCTGGCAGAGTTGGCTGCTTCCGATGACCGCTTGGCCGAGACGCCGGCAGCATACGACTGGACGTTTGTTGAGATGGAAACGAAGCAGGGCGTCGAAGGTGGAAAGGTAGATTTCGGCGTCGTCTGGTACGACATGGACTTCTTCGAAGAGAAGAAGGACATTTACCTCGGCAAGCATCACTTGCGGATGTTCTCCGGCTTTGGTGTCGGGGAGAACGATGTGGAAGTCGATCACTTCCGCAAGGTTTCCTAACCGACTGGTCGGGTGAGGCGGGGTGCTGAATTTCTGCCCTGCCTCACCCGGGAATCCGGTCAGCCGTTCTGCCCACGCAACCGGGGGCCCGCGACTGCCGGAGCAGGCAGGGGCTTTCGGACGGTTCGACGGTGAACCTTCCCAGATTGAGCTTGAGCGATTCTGCTTCCTCGATGACGCTGATCTTAAGAGGACCTCCGCTCACCGTGGGGATCACAATCGGTTGGGCTTCGCGCAGTGCAGCTCGGAACGGTTCGTTTTCTGGGTTTGTTCCTAACCGACCCGCTGGACGTGCCGTGGTGCGTGGTTGACTATCTTGCGGGACAACTTGGCGCCACCATCGAAGCTCAGCACTGGATCAGGGCCCAGGGCTAACGGCTCCCACCATCCTCGGCTGGGGTTAGTCTTCCTCGGCAGTGGCGGCGTCTGGATCGCGCAGTGGTCGTCTGCCGTCGAGGAGCTCGGGTAGTAAAAATGAGTAGTGGCCGTGGACGTTGATGTGTTTGCGCATGTAGGGCGAAAGCCGGGCGGCGTCGGCGTCGAGCACGGGATAGCCGGTCGCTCGCAAGGCGTCCAGGACACGGTCGAGGTAGACGGTGTTCCAAAGGGTGATGCAGTTCAGAACCAGTCCGAGCGCGCCGAGCTGGTCTTCCATGCCCTCTCGGTAGCCGTGGCGCAGTTCGCCCTTGCGTCCGTGGAAGAGGTGCCGGCCCAGGTCATGGCGGCCTTCCTGGAGGTTGCGCATGCCTTTGATCTCGCGCCGGTATGGCTCGTCCTGGACGACACGAAGAACGTGCAGTGTCTTGAAGATCCGCCCGTAGTGCGCGAAGGCGTCCCCGAGCGGCGTGGGGTGGCCATCGCGTTGCAGCATCCGGATGACGTCGTAGGCGCTGACCGCACCGGTGTGGATGGAAGCGACCACCCGCAGGATCTCTGGCCAGTGCCGGTCAATTCGCGTCAGGTCAATCCTGCCGCGGGCGGCGGTGTTGAGCGGTCCGTAATCGGCGTCCGGATCAGTCCGCCATAGCTTCGCGTCAGGCAGGTCGGCCAGCTGCGGCCGGTAGTCAAAGCCCAGGAGCTGGAGTAGCCCGAAGATAATGTCACTGTAAGATCCGGTGTCGGTGATGATCACATCCGGTCGGCGGCCGCCGTCCTGGCTGTAGATCAGGTCGACCAAGTGCAGGGTATCCTTCGGGGTTCCGGACACGACCCGCCCGGCCAGGCCCACTGACTGGTCATTGATCATGTTGAGCCAGGTCACGCCGCGGCCCCGGCCGAAGTATTTCGGGTTCGGGCGGGCGTCGACGCTGCGTACCGGGACGACGAACCGGATCCCGTCGACCGCGGCGACCAGCCCGCCGCCCCATGCCTGAGCCAGCGCCACCTCAGCTTGACCAGTGATCAGAGAGGCGTTGGCTGCGGCGTAGCTCTCCGCCCGCAGGTAGTTCTGGTCCACATGACTGATCCGGCTGCGGGTCAGGGCCTGGGCCCCGGAGATGACCGGGGTGAAGCCGACGTTGAGCGCTTGCGCGGTCAACGCTGCCGCGATCGTAACGTGCAGGTCATCCAGCCTGGTCTGCCCGCCGGATGCGGCGGTGAACGCCTTGAAGAAATCTGGCTCCCAGGTCATTACCTCCAGGATCTGCTCACCGACGTCAACCTGGGGCATCATCGCCTCGCAGCGTTGCGCAAGTCGGTCAAGCTCGGCGGGTCCGTGATCGCAGGGTCCTTCTGCACGTGCAGGCGCCCCTCGTCATCGATGCGGACCCCGGCGTCACCGTCCAAGCCCGCGGCCACGTGGCGCCAGACCGCGTCGAGGTCGCCCGCCCGGCGGGCCAATAGCTCGGCGGGGTCATCGGGAAGCTGAAGGTCGTTGAGGACGGGGCCACGGGAGGCGTCCCACGCTGCCCCGGTCAGCAGTTGTGCCCGAGGGTCAGCCCACCGGGTCGAGGCGGCGGCGTAGATGTCGCGGCGCTTGAGGTGCCGGTGGAACTGCTCCAGCACACAGAACACGTACCCTGCCCGGTTGACGGTGCCTTCGGGACGTCCGGGCTGGAACACCAGCGGCCGCCACCACCCTGCCGGTACCAGGTCCACCGCAACCAGCCGTGCATCGAGGAACCCTGCCGGTACACGCTTGCTCGCCTTGGCCGCGAGTAACCCAGGCAAGGCACGCATCGCGTCGAGCACCGGTGTGGACTCGGCCGTAGCCCCGAATGCGACTACCTCGGTGAGCAGCGGCAGGAATCCCCGCACCGCGGCAAACCGGGTCACCAGTGTGGCCCGCCAGTCCCCGTTCGGGTCGGCGTCCGGCGGGGGGATGACGTCAGTCAGGTTGCTCACCGCGGTGCGGAGCTCGGCGCGCGAGACCACGCTTTCGATCGCGTCCCACAGCAACTCGATGGTGATCTCCTCGCCCCATTCGGTGGAAGCCAGCATCACCTCCACCGCGGCGGCGCACTTCGCGGCGTCCTTGGACAACCGCGGGTAGCGTCGCAGCTTCTCCGTCTTGGACTCCCGCTCCGCCCGGGCGAGCAGATCGGTGGTCATCAGGACATCGAACATTTCCAGGGTGTCATCAGTCGCTTTGGCCTCCAGATACACCACAGTGGCGAGCATGGTGGCGAGTTTGCGGGACCGCCGATGACGGCGCAGCGCCGTGGCCGTCCCCGACATACCCCACCGGGCCAGCTCCACCACCCGCCGATGCGGCACCGCGTCCAGGCCCAACGCCCCCACCCCCAACCCAGCCACCTCAGCCACCCGATCCAAGGACTTGACCATGTTCCGCCCGGACGGCGGCCGCGGCGCCTTCCGCAACCGCTCCAGATCCGAAACCCGCGCACCCTCGGAAACCTCCAGCAGGCGCTCCACCAGCCGGGCTTGCTCCGCCGTCAGCATCGAGGCCATCACGTCCCACAACCGCTGCATCGCCTCGTCACGGACCCGTGCGATCAACCGCGCGAGAATAGTCACCCCGGGCAGTAGAACCCGCCGTTCCCGAAGCCACACCACCGCCCCCTCGAACAGCGCCTTCGGACCATCCCCGGTGTTCCACGCCCGGTCATCCACCCACCGCACCAGCTCAGCCTCGACGGCCGGGAAGTCGCGGTACCCGAACTCGCGGGCGATCTCCCACTGGTGCTCCAGCCGGGTCTTCTCCCGCTCCCCGTACGCCTTCAGACATGACGGGTCAGCCACCCCCAACTGCTCGGCGAGGAAATCGACCGCCTCAGTCGGCACGTCCAACGGATCCGCCAGGAACGAACCGAGCAGACGCGCTGTGCCCAGCTGAAGGCTGAAGCCCAACCGGTTGTAGTCTCCGCGCCGCTTGTTCACCAGCGCCATGTCCGTGTCGTCGAGGAAAAAGAACCGTTCCAACTCCGCCAACGACGGCGGCTGTGTGAAACGAGAATAGGCCGCGGCCTGGACATCAGTGAGGAACTCAACCGGCATAAACCCCAACATAGAGCCAAGACCCCACAGACGTCACAGGACGGAAGAACTGTTACAGGCGTTCCAGCCATCGCTCGGCAAGGTTCACCGCCGCTGCGTTTGCCTAGGTCAACGAGCCAGAGCCGTTAGCGCCGGATCCTGTTCCATTGTTCGTGACGGGCCGGGAAGCCGCGGCCGGGCGAGTGGTTGGCGAGAAAGTGCGGGTCAGGAAGCGCGGGCGAGCTGCCGGATGGGAATCCACCGGGACGCCAGCCGCCGGTAGGCGGCCGCAGCGCCGGTCATGTCGCCCTCCGCGAGGCATTCAATGCCCAGCCTGATGTCCATGGGTGACTCGTCCGGGTACACCTTGTCCGCCACGGCGCCGTAATCGAGTTCCACCATGGAATTGACGTGGAACATCTCCAGCCACTCGGTCAACTGGGCGAGGTCATCGAGCATGTCCAGGTCCGGGGCGGCCAGGGCCAGGTTGGCCACGGCGTACCGGGCCCGTTCCATGGCTTCGGTGATGGGGGTCCACACCCTGACAGTGAGGATACGCCCGCCGGACTCCACGACGTCCTTGTGGTCGCCTTCGGCAAACAGGGAAAACCAGCTGAACGGGATGCCCCAGGTGGATGCCCGGGTATGCACGCGGATGCTGCCGTCACGGGCCTTGACCTGGTCGATCCGTTCCTGGTGCTTGTCCCGCTGCTCCTCCGGGATCAGCATTTCAGCCAGCGGGCCGTGGATCCCCTCCATCAGGGCGTTGGCGGCGAGGCCGGCGCGCAGGACCAGCTGGCTGGGGCAATAGAGCATAACGCGCTCGGCCGCAGCTCCCTCACTGTCCTGGGCACCAGGGCCGGCGGCAGCACCGGCGTCGGACGTTCCGTCCTGCGGTGTGCGGCGCGGAGCGACGCCGGGAACGCTGGTGACCCGGACCAGATCCGTCCGGCCCGTGGGGAAGGGGTCCCCGCCGGCACGCGTGATCCGGCCCAGCGAGGCGAGGAGTTCGGCGTTTTCGACGGCGGCCCGGGACACGGCGCGTGAGCCGGCGGCCCGGAGCGCTTCCCGCTGCCCCTCCGGAAAGGCTTCCAGCGGTTCGTACACGCGGAGCGTGGAGGAAAACGGCAGGCCGGCCTGGCCCCGGTAGAGGTTTCCCGTCATGGCCGTCTTCCTTCCGGGGCCCCCGCGGCGGCCATCAGTCAGCCAGCTCCACCAGCACCGGGGCATGGTCCGAGGCGCCCTTGCCCTTGCGTTCCTCGCGGTCGATGGACGCGCCGGTAACGCGGGCCGCCAGGGCGGGGGAGCCCAGGACGAAGTCGATGCGCATGCCCTCTTTTTTGGGGAAACGCAGCTGCGTATAGTCCCAGTAGGTGTAGACGCCGGGCCCGGGGGTGTACTGGCGCGCCACGTCGGTGAAACCAGCCTCTTCAAACGCGTGGAAGGCGGCCCGTTCGGGCGGGCTGACGTGGGTGTACCCGTTGTTGACGAACAGGTCGATGTCCCAGACGTCGTCGTCGAAGGGTGCGATGTTCCAGTCGCCCATCAGGGCCACCTGGGCGGCGGGGTCGGCGGTAACGAGCTCCTGGGCGTGCGTCTTGAGGCTTTCGAGCCACTTGAGCTTGTAGGGCATGTGTTCGTCGTCGAGGGACCGGCCGTTGGGGACGTAAAGGCTCCAGATACGGACGCCGCCGCAGGTAGCGGCCATGGCGCGGGCTTCCTGGACGGGGTCCTTGCCCTCTTTGCCAAACGCGGGCTGGTCCAGGAACGTGCGCTCCACGTCCTGGAGGCCAATGCGGGAGGCGATGGCCACACCGTTCCACTGGCTGACGCCGAAGTGGGCTACCTCGTAGCCCATGCGCTCAAACAGCTCCCATGGGAAGTTCTCGTCCTTGCACTTGGTCTCCTGGATGGCCAGGACGTCGCAGTCGCTGCGCTGCAGCCAGGCCTCCACACGGTCGGCGCGGGCACGGAGGGAGTTCACATTCCAGGTAGCAATCTTCACAGTCCCTAACTTACCTTGGCTGTGCCGGTGCGGGGAAAGCCCGCGCGCGTCCTCGGATGCCGCGCTTTCAGCCCTTCAGACCGGGGAAATCAGCCTCGGAGTACTCGATTCCGAACCCGTCCGCCGCCTGTTGACCGGCACTCTTTATGCCGCTGCCATGCCTGGATTCCTCCCGTTGCCGCAGCTCCACGCGGCGGATTTTGCCCGAGATGGTCTTGGGCAAGGATGCGAATTCCAGCCGGCGGATGCGCTTGAACGGCGCCAGGTGCTTGCGGCAATACCGCAGGATGTCCTCGGCCAGTTCCGGCCCCGGCTCCAGGCCCGCCACCAGGACCACATAGGCCTTGGGAAGGGACAGCTTCAGCGCGTCCGGTGACGGCACTACCGCCGCCTCGGCCACCGCCGGGTGCTCCAACAGCACACTCTCCAGTTCAAACGGTGAGAGCCGGTAGTCGGAGGACTTGAAGACGTCATCGTCCCGGCCTACGTAGGTGATGGTGCCCTGCTTGTCCCTGCTGGCCATGTCCCCAGTGTGGTAGTAGCCGCCGCGGAACGCCTCGGCGGTCTTCGCGGCGTCACCGTAGTAGGACTTCATCAGCCCCACCGGGCGGGGGTCCAGGCGAAGGCACAGCTCGCCGTCGTCGGCTTCCTCGCCGGTGTTCGGGTCCACCAGCACCACGTCGTAGCCGGGGAGCGGCTGCCCCATGGCGCCCACCGTGACCGGCTGGCCGGGAGTATTGGCTACCTGGACTGTGCTTTCCGTCTGCCCGAAACCGTCACGGATGGTCTGGCCCCACACGCGCTTCACCTGGTCGATCACCTCGGCATTGAGCGGTTCACCGGCCGACACCACCTTGGTGGGCGGGGTCTTCAGCAGCCTCAGGTCCGCCTGGATCAGCATCCGCCAGACCGTGGGCGGGGCGCAGAAACTGGTGACGCCCTCGCGGTCCATCTGCTCCATCAGGGCCCGGGCATCGAACCGTTCATAGTTGTAGACAAAGACGCATGCCTCGGCGATCCAGGGGGCAAAGAAGTTGGACCAGGCGTGTTTGCCCCAGCCCGGTGAGGCGACATTCAGGTGCACGTCGCCCGGTTCCAGGCCGATCCAGTACATCGTGGACAGGTGCCCCACCGGATACGAGGTGTGCGTGTGTTCCACGAGTTTGGCCCTGGACGTGGTCCCGGAGGTGAAGTAGAGCAGCAGCGTCTCGTCGGCCCGGGTGGGGGCGCCGGGGCTGAAGGCCTCCGGTGCGGTAGCCGAGTCCGCGTAGCGGAGGGCCGGCGGGGCGCCGGCTGCGGCTGGGCCGTCTTCACCGATTCCAATCAGGCGGCAGGTGCCGGGCAAACCGGCGAACTTGCCGAGGTTGGAACGTCCGACGGCGGCCCAGCCCGCCTCGCCGCGCTCCACCCGTTCGGACAGGTCCGCGGGACCCATCAGCGTGGTGGTGGGGATCAGGACAATGCCGAGCTTGATGCCGGCGAGCATCAGCTCCCAGAGCTCCACCTGGTTGCCCAGCATGACGATCATCCTGTCGCCGCGGCGCACACCCTGGTCCTGCAGCCAGTTGGCCACCTGGTTGGACCGCCGGGCGAGGTCGGCGAAGGTCTTGCGGGTGGCCGAGCCTTCCTGTTCGACGATCACCAGGGCCGGGTTGCCGGCCTTGGCCGGATCGGCGGCGATCTGGTCGAACCAGTCGAGGGCAAAGTTGAACTCGGAAAACTGCGGCCACGCGAACTCACGCCTGGCCCGGTGGTAGTCGGATCGGAGGGCCAGCAGGTGGTCCCGTGCTTCCCGGAAATCGTCGGTCACTGACAAGGTGAGACCTTTCGCCGCGTGATGCGCATCACTGATATCCAACCATGTGCAATATACTAGGACATCCAAGAGTTTGGAAGACTGAAGGGACGCAGACAGTGCAGCCACAAGGACGTGAGCATGATGCGGCAGGGACCCCGCCGTTTGCCGATGCCGACCTGATGTACATCGCGGACCTCCTGCCCGCCGCGGAGCGCGAGCGGTACCTGGACATCCGGGCGTTCCTGCAATCGACGGTGCGGCCGGCGTCCATCGACTACTGGAACCGCGAGGAATTCCCTTTCGGGCTGGTGGCGGAGATGGGCAAGCGCGGGCTCGGGATCCTGCAGACGGACGGCACGTCCACTCTCTTCAAGGGCCTGATGTACGTCGAGGTGGCCCGCGCGGACGTTTCCTTGTCCGCCCTCGTGGGGATCCACAACGAACTGATTGTGGGCATGATCGACTCCCTTGGTTCCGAGGAGCAGAAGCAACGCTGGCTGCCCGGCCTGGCAACCTTCACGCAGCTGGGCGCCTTCGCCCTGACGGAGCCGGACCACGGCTCGGACATCGCCGGCGGGCTGGAAACGACCGCACGGCTGGTGGACGGCGAATGGGTGATCAATGGCGCCAAGCGGTGGATCGGCGCCGGTACCATCGCGGACTTTGCGCTGGTGTGGGCCCGGGACCAGGCTGACGGGCAGATCAAGGGCTTCATAGTGGAGACTGACCGTCCCGGCTACCGGGCCAGCAAGATCGCGAACAAGATTGGCCTGCGGATCATGCAGAATGCGGACATCGTGCTGGACGGCGTCAGGATCCCGGAGTCCAACCTGTTGCCGGGCGCCACGGACTTCACCAAAGCCAATAGCCTCCTGCGGGATTCACGCGCCTGGGTTGGCTGGCAAGGTGCGGGAATCCAGTTGGCCGCGTTCGACGTCGCACGCGCCTACTCGCTGGAGCGGCGGCAATTCGGCAAGGAACTGGCACGCTTCCAGCTGGTCCAGCAGCAGCTGGCGGAAATCCTGGGCAATGCGTCCGCGTCACTGGCGCTGATGGCGCAGCTCGCCCGGATCCAGGCGGACGGGAAACTGGACATGGCCCAGGCTGCCATGGCGAAATCCACGTGCACCCGGCTGGCGCGCGCGTCAGTGGCGATGGGAAGGTCGCTGCTGGGAGGGAACGGGATCAGCGCGGACTATGAAATGGGCAAACTTTTTGGCGACGCTGAAATCCTTTATACCTATGAAGGCAGTTATGAAATCAATTCGCTGATTGTGGGACGGGCGGTCACCGGCAAGTCGGCATTCGTTTAGGAAGTTCCGCTAATCGGCCGGGGCTCGTCCGAGGTCATCACTTTTGTCATCGATCAATAAATTAACAAAAAACTGCCCTGGCCATGCATGGCAGCACGGTCAGGGCAGTTAATCAGAACCTTACAGCGGGCGGATGTTCTCTGCCTGCGGGCCCTTGGGACCTTGGGTCACATCGAATTCGACTTTCTGGTTCTCGTCCAGCGAGCGGTAGCCGCTGGTGGCGATTGCGGAGTAGTGCGCGAAAACATCGGCGGATCCGTCATCCGGAGCGATGAAGCCAAAGCCCTTTTCAGCGTTGAACCATTTAACTGTGCCTGTTGCCATTGCTAACTTCCTTTGTAACCCTTTTCTGGTCCTGCGCGGACGGCAGGCAGACGCGGAGACTGTGGTCCGCACTCTCAAACCTAGGGGGTGTACGGTGGGCGTGCAATAGCTGCGGTCATCAACGGTCACCCCGTTATTGAATAGTGTCCGGTAAATGGACGTTGGGGATCGCTGAATTCAGCCTCCGTCCGGTTTCCTGGCTTTTGCCGGCACCTAACCTCGATCTTTCATGATCCGGGATTTCGGCGGGGTCAGGGCTTACTGGCTGCCTGACGTGGTCGATTCTGGCATGAGGGTGTGACAGAGACGCCGCTGACCGTGGCGGTTGGGCGCGGGCG
>JAHFUZ010000032.1 GCA_023264815.1 Arthrobacter sp.
CGTTGGGGCCCATGATGGCGTGGGTCTGGCCGGTCTTGATGGTCAGGCTGACGCCCTTCAGGATCTCCTTGGTGCCCTGCTCCGTGTCAATGCTGACGTGCAGGTCCTTGATCTCAAGAGTAGACATTCGTCGTGTTCTCCTCTGCACCGGCCTTTCGGCGGCGGTGCGGTGTTTGGCTGGAAGTTTAGTTCTGGTGCTGTTGCCGGCTGGCCGTGTTCTCCGGCTGGCGCCGGGTGAAGCTGCTAGCTGAAGGTGGGGGCTTCTGCCCCGTTGAGGACGTTGGTGAAGTCCACGTAGACCTCATCACCGTGGATCTCGACGGCGAACACGGGGACAGGATCGTAGGCGGGCAGTTGGAGCGGCTCGCCGCTGCGCAGGTCGAACTGGGAGCCGTGGCCCCAGCATTCGATCCTGCATCCCTCCACTTCGCCTTCGGACAGCGAGATGTCCGCGTGCGAGCAGGTGTCTCCGATGGCGTGGATTTCTCCCATTGAATCCTTGACGATGGCCACCGGGTAGTCATCGATCAGGATCCGCAGCGCCTGCTTGGGCTGGATTTCATCCGCCTTGCAGACAAGTTCGCCTTTGGGCTGGTCAGTCATCTGTATGAATCCGCGCTGTCTTAGTTGTCCGTGAGCGCCAGTTCGCGCTCAACAGCTTCGGTGAGGCGCTCTTCGATGGAGGGCACCTTGATCTGCTGGATGATTTCGTGCAGGAAGCCACGGACCACCAGGCGGCGGGCGACGTCCTCGGGGATGCCGCGGGCCATCAGGTAGAACAGGTGCTCGTCATCCAGGCGGCCGGTGGCGCTGGCGTGTCCGGCACCTTCGATGAGCCCGGTTTCGATTTCCAGGTTCGGGACGGAGTCCGCCCGTGCACCGTCCGTCAAGAGCAGGTTGCGGTTGGCCTCGTAGGTGTCGGTGCCTTCAGCTTCCTTGCGGATGAGAACGTCACCAACCCAGACTGCGTGGGCGTTGCGGCCCTGGAGCGCGCCCTTGTACAGCACGTTGGACTTGCAGTTGGCCACGGCGTGGTCAACAAAGAGGCGCTGTTCGAGGTGCTGGCCGGCGTCGGCGAAGTACAGGCCAAACATTTCGGCTTCTCCGCCAGGCGCGGTGAAGCGGGCTGACGGCGTGACGCGGACCAGGTCCCCGCCCAGGCTGACCATCACGTGCTTGAACTTGGCGTCACGGCCAATTTTCGCCTGCTGGGAGGACGCATGCACAGCGTCGTCGTTCCATTCCTGGAGCGTGATGACCGTCAGGCTGGCGCCGTCTTCGACCACGATTTCCACGTTCTCCGACACCACGGCGGAACCCTGGTGGTCCAGGACCACAACGGCCTTGGAGAACTTCTCCGCCACGATCACCAGGTGCTGGGCTGCCGCCTCAGCGCCCTGGCCGGTGATCAGGACGGTAATCTCGGAGTCTGCTTCATACTCGGCCGGGATGGTGAGGACGGTTGCTTCGCTGAAGTTCTCCCAGGCGTTGGCGGACACGCGGTCCTCCGGGATGCCTGCCGAACCGATGCGCTTGTCGTCGCGGGCCACCGTTTCCACGGTGACGCGGTCCGGACCGCTGACGGCGACACTGGGTGCAGCACCGGCGAGGACGTCGCTGTGCAGGCCGCGGAGGCGCTTGAGCGGCGTGAACCGCCAGTCCTCTTCAAGCCCGGAGAGCGGCTTGAAGTCTGCCAGCGTGTAGGAGGTCAGGCGTCCGGCGCGAGAGCTGTCCGGGATGCCGACGCCGCCGCCGTGCGAGTGGCTCTTGACCGCTTCGCCGGCCAGCGGGGCCTTGGAGTTGGCCGCGTTAATCGGAGACAGGCTTTCGCCCTCTTCCGTAAAGCCGTCAATAAACGGCTGGGCCGAGGGCGCGCCGATGCGGGCCTTTTCAGTAGTGATTTCAGTCATCGTTATCCGACGGACCCTTCCATCTGCAGTTCAATCAGGCGGTTCAGCTCGAGTGCGTACTCCATCGGGAGTTCGCGGGCAATGGGCTCAATGAAGCCACGGACGATCATCGCCATGGCCTCGTCTTCGCGCATGCCGCGGGACATCAGGTAGAAGAGCTGCTCTTCGCTGACCCGGGAAACAGTTGCTTCATGGCCCATCACCACGTCATCCTCGCGGATGTCGATGTACGGGTAGGTGTCCGACCGGCTGATGGTGTCCACCAGGAGAGCGTCGCAACGCACGGTGTTGGCCGAGTGCTTGGCGCCTTCACGGACCTGGACCAGGCCGCGGTAGGCTGCACGGCCGCCGCCGCGGGCCACGGACTTGGAGATGATGGAGCTCTTGGTGTTCGGCGCGATGTGGACCATCTTTGAGCCGGTGTCCTGGTGCTGGCCTTCGCCGGCGAAGGCGATGGACAGCGTTTCACCCTTGGCGTGCTCCCCCACGAGGTAGACGGCCGGGTACTTCATGGTGACCTTGGAGCCAATGTTGCCATCGACCCACTCCATGGTGGCGCCCTCTTCGCAGATGGCACGCTTGGTCACCAGGTTGTAAACGTTGTTCGACCAGTTCTGGATGGTGGTGTAGCGGACGCGTGCGCCCTTCTTCACGATGATCTCCACCACGGCAGAGTGCAGCGAGTCCGAGGTGTAGATCGGTGCGGTGCAGCCTTCGATGTAGTGGACGTAGGAGTCCTCGTCGGCGATGATCAGGGTCCGCTCGAACTGGCCCATGTTTTCCGTGTTGATGCGGAAGTATGCCTGCAGGGGAATGTCCACATGGACGCCCTTAGGGACGTAGACAAAGGAGCCGCCGGACCAGACAGCCGTGTTCAGCGAGGCGAACTTGTTGTCGCCCACGGGAATGACCGTACCGAAATATTCCTGGAAGATCTCAGGGTGTTCGCGCAGCGCGGTGTCGGTGTCCAGGAAGATGACGCCCTGGGCTTCGAGGTCCTCGCGGATCTGGTGGTAGACCACCTCGGACTCGTACTGTGCGGCCACGCCGGAAACCAACCGGCTGCGCTCAGCTTCCGGGATGCCCAGCTTCTCGTACGTGTTCCGGATGTCCTCGGGGAGGTCTTCCCACGTGGCAGCCTGCTTCTCGGTGGACCGGACGAAGTACTTGATGTTGTCGAAGTCGATGCCGGAGAGGTCTGCACCCCAGGTGGGCATCGGCTTGCGGTCGAAGTACTTCAGGCCTTTGAGGCGAAGATCGAGCATCCACTCGGGTTCGCTCTTTTTGTCCGAAATGTCACGGACCACCTCGTCATTGATGCCGCGGCGGGCGTTGGCGCCGACATCGTTCTTGTCAGCCCAGCCGTACTCGTAGTTGCCGATGCCGTGGAGCTCGGGATTCTTTTCCAGAATCTCGGAGATCACAGTGTCTTCGGCTACCGCTTTCTCTGATAGTTGGTCCGTCATCACGGCCTTTCTTGCTGATGGTTGGTTACTTCATCCAGGCCGGCGGGGGCTGCCTGCGGGACGTGGGGTTCCGCGGAAGCCAGCCGGCCTGTGGGTATGTGGGTGGTGCAGACGTGACCGCCACGCGCCAGGGTGGACAGGCGGCGTACATCGACGCCGACCAGCCGGGAGAATACTTCAGTCTCCACATCGCAAAAAACAGGAAACTGGGCAGCGAGCTGCTGGATGGGGCAGTGGCCCTGGCACAGTTGGACGCTGGACAGTGCCGCCGGCAGCGGGGCCTTGGCCTCGATGGATGCCGCCGAGGCCACGAAGCCATCCCGGCTCAGGGCTGCGGACAGTGCACGGGCCCGGGCCGCAATGTCCGTGCCCGCCTGGTCAATTTCGGGGGTATAACGGCGTTCCATATCGGCGAAACGTTCGACGGCGAACGCACGGACGGCGTCGTCTCCCGCCATCGCCTGGAGCTGCTTAAGCGCGAGGGTGGCGATATCGAGGTAGTCGTTGCCGAGCGTGGACTGGCCCTGGGAACTCAAGACATACCGGCGGGCCGGGCGGCCCGCGCCCCCGCCGGCCTTGGCCACGCGCTTGACTTCGATGACACCGTTGCGGGCCAGGTGATCCAAATGCCTGCGGACTGCGGCGGGGGTAAAGCCCAGCATGTCGCCAAGCTCCGCTGCGCTGATGGGGCCATGTTCCAGAACGGCGCTCAGGACACGGTCCCGGGTACGCTCGTCGGAGTCCGCCACCTGTGCAGCGGCGACATGCGCACGTTCAGTGGTGGCTCGCGGCGTTCCGTGCCCGGCGAGGGGCACAGCAGTAGCGTTGGTCATGGAATACACAACACAATCATGTCGTAATTTACTCCCGCGTTCCAGTAAGGTGAGGCTGGCCTGCGGCGGCTGGTGCGGAACCGTGCAAAGTACTACGTCGCGTAGAATGCTGGGGTGCGATCCCCCGAATCCCCGGTTCTGTCCATCAGCGGGTTAATAAAGGATGTTGGTCCGCTGGCCAGCCTGGACGGAAAGATGCTCCAGGTGGTGAGCGGGGTTTCCCTCGTTGCCGAACGCGGCCAGGTGACGGCCCTGCTGGGGGCAAACGGCGCCGGCAAGACAACCACCATCGAATGTGCACAGGGACTGCAGCGGCGCAGCGGCGGAACCATTTCCCTCCTGGGGCAGGATCCCGCCCGGGCCGGGGCTGACCTGCGCGCTCGGGTAGGAGTCATGCTTCAGGACGGTGGGCTCCCGCCGTCGGCCAGGCCCCTTCCCCTGCTCCGCCATATCGCCGGAATGTATGCGCGGCCCCGTTCCGTTGACGCCCTTGTCGAGCGGCTCGGCATTGACACTTTTGCCAGGACGTCCGTGCGCCGGCTCTCCGGCGGTCAGAAGCAGCGGCTGGCCCTCGCCGCGGCGCTCATCGGCAATCCGGAGGTGCTGTTCCTGGATGAGCCCAGCGCCGGCCTGGACCCGCAGTCGCGGCAGCTCGTCTTTGAGCTGATCGGCGAACTGCGGGATGCCGGCATGGGAATTATCCTCACCACGCACCTCATGGATGACGCCCAGCGGCTGGCCGACTATGTCTACATCATCGACGCGGGACGCAACGTCGCCGAAGGAACGGTGGCGCAGCTGCTCCAGCGTGACCCCGCCGTCGAATCCGGCGAGCACATCCGGACACTCCTTTTCGAGGCCCCCGCCGGCCTGCACCTCGACGGCGTCCTCGCCGACGCGGTCTCCGTCAGCGAAACCCGCGCCGGAAGCTACGTTGCCACCGGGCCGCTCACACCCCAGGACCTGGCGTCGCTGGCCTCATGGTGGGCCGCCCACGGGGTCATGCCCACGTCGCTGAGCCTCGAGGCCCGCAGCCTCGAAGACGTCTTCCTGGATATTTCGGGAAAGGACATCCGATGACAGCCACCCCCGGTGCCGCCGAGCGCCAGGCGCCCGCCACCCTCCTCCGCCGCATCCTGCTGCAGGGCAAGTACGAAGCGGGCACCATGCTGCGGAACGGGGAACAGCTGATCCTTGCGGTGGTCCTGCCCCTGCTCGCCCTGGTGGGCCTGACCGTTACTCCGCTCCTGGACGGACTCGGCTCCAGCCGGGTTAATGCCGCGGTACCCGGCATCCTGGCGCTCTGTGCCCTGTCCACCGCATTCACCGGCCAGGGCATCGCCACCGGCTTCGACCGCCGGTATGGTGTCCTGCGGTTCCTCTCCACCACCCCGCTGGGCCGCTCAGGACTCATCGCCGGAAAGGTGCTGGCAGTCCTGACGGTGCTGGCCCTGCAGGTGGTGGTGATCACCGTGGTGGCCCTATTCCTGGGCTGGACCCCGCCGGCCGCAGGCTGGCTGCCGGGCCTGGCCCTGCTGGTTCTGGGTGCCGCTGCCTTCACCGCACTGGGCCTGCTGGTTGCCGGCACAGTCCGGCCCGAGGCCACGCTGGCCATCACCAACCTGCTGTGGATCCTGCTTGGTGCACTCGGTGGGATTGTGATTCCCGCCGACCGGCTGCCTGCGCTGGCCCAGTCGGTGGTGCATTACCTGCCCTCCGGGGCGCTGGGCGAGGCCTTGCGCGAGGCCTTCCTCGTCGGCACCGTTAATGTCGGTGCCGCCTTTATCCTGCTGATCTGGACGGTCCTTGCCGGAGCAGCAGCCATCCGTTGGTTCAAGTGGAATTGAGATATTCGTGAGCACGGCTTCACGCCTCCCCCAGTTTGTCGGCCGCCTGGCATCGCGGCTGCCCCGTACGGTCGACGCGCGCGTGCGGCGGCTCGCCGTGGCGTCACTCGTTGGCCAGACCCTGCTGATCGTCACCGGCGGAGCAGTCCGGCTGACCGCCTCCGGACTGGGCTGCCCCACCTGGCCGCGCTGCACGGACACCTCCCTGGTGAACACCCCGGAAATGGGGATCCACGGGTTCATCGAGTTCGGCAACAGGCTCCTGACGTTCGCCCTCGCAGCGGTGGCCCTGATGATGCTCGTGTACTTGTGGAACCTTCGCCGGGAACGCCGGGACCTGTTCCTGTTGGCGCTCGGACTGCTCGCCAGCATCCCGGCTCAGGCAGTAATCGGCGGCATCACCGTCCTGACCAACCTCAATCCGTGGGTGGTGGGAATGCACTTCCTGGTGTCCATGGCCCTGGTGGTCATCGCCACCCTGCTGGTCAACCGGGCGTATGGCCGGACAGGGCGTTTTGCGGCGGCCACCCTGCCTCCCCTGCCGGGAGTGCTGCGGACGGTGTCCGCCGCCGTCGCACTTTTCTCCGCCCTGGCAGTCGTCCTCGGCGTCGTCGTGACCGGCGCGGGTCCGCATGCCGGTGACGCCGACGCGCCACGCAACGGCCTCGACTGGGACCTGTTCGCCCACATTCATGCCGTACCCGCCTACCTCGTCACGGCAGGCACCGTCTTCGCGCTGGTCATGGTGTTCACCCGCCGGATCCAGGGCCCCTACCGGACAGCCACGCTCCTGGTGCTGGGCGTGACCCTGCTGCAGGCGGTCATCGGCTTCACCCAGTACTACAACGGGATTCCCGCCCTGCTGGTGGGCGCCCACATGCTTGCCGCGGCACTGCTGATGAGTGCCGCAACCAACGCCTGGGATCTGGCACGGACCAGCCCGGCCAAGTAAGCCGGACGGCACCGCACCGGCCCTATCCCGGTCAACGATCCTCCCCACCATGCCACAGGGCCCCCCGGGTTGTTCTGACCCCGGGCGCCCTGCTGTATCTGCGGTACCTCCGCTATCCCGCTGGGGCTGCCGCAGGAATCCTGCCCGCGGCGTGTGCCGGATCCAGGAGCTCAATACCCTCGCGCTTGACCAGCACCACGCGTGCCGTGGCAATGTCGTAGAACAGGCCGGTTGCCTGGAGCCTTCTGCTGGTAATGGCGGAACCCGCCAGAGGGTGGTGGTCAAGTTTGGCCAACTGCACAGCCACGTTGACCATCTCCAGCTGGGCATTCACCGCAAAGGACAACGCCGAATCGATCGAGGCGTCTTCTCCGTCGTGGCGCACCACGTTGCCGATGTTGCGCAGGGTCAGCAGGTCGCCGGGGCCGCGGCTGGTAATCAGGTCCGGATTAACGCGGGAATCCACACAAGCTACAAAGAGGGTGTCGGGATTCTGCGTGTCGGCCAGGTCCTGCACCAACGGACGGACGTGATCGGCGAAACGCCGGTGGTATTTGTTGATGCCTGTCAGGATGGACCTCGGGGCCCCTGGGCCTGACCGTCGGCCCCCGTGGTGTCCTGACCAGGGGGCGAGAGCCAGGCCGATCATGATGCCTTCCAGCAGGTTGGGGAAAACCACGCAGACCAGGGTGACCGCATTGATGGGCAGGGCGCCTGTGCGCAGGCTGGTGCGGATATCCGCGATCTTGATAAGCCGGGCCCCAATCACCGTCAGCAGCCCGGCGAGGACGGCCAGCGAACAGTGCCGAGAAGGCGAGAATCCAGCCGTGGAGGATAGTGGATGCGCGCGTCCTGGCGCCGGCCTCCACGTTGGCGGCACTGCGGACAATGACGCCCGTGACGGGCAGCCCGCCCAGCGACCCCGAGACGATGTTGGCGGCCCCGGGCCACGAGTTCCTTGTTGAGGTTGGTGCGCGGCCCGTTCTGCATCTTGTCCACCGCCACGGCGGAGAGCAGTGATTCGATACTCGCGATCAGGGCCATGGAGATCACGGCGAAGGTGATTGCCTGCCAGTTGCCGTCGGGCAGTTCCGGCAGAGTCACGGCGTCGAAAAGTGAACCAGTAAGGGAAATCCGTGCCACCCCCGGTGCCGTGATCACCGACAGTGCGGTGCAGAGCACGACGGCGGCCAGGGGCCGGGGATGCGCCGGACGGCGGCGGGGAGGTACTTCCATCCCTGCAGGAGGTCACGTGCCATGACAATTAGCGTTACATAATGACAATCTAGTCATTACGGGAGGATGGGGGCTGGTCCGGCGCGGTCCTGGTTGGATCCCCCGCCTCGCCAGCCGCCTCCGACCGCGACGCTCTCTCACTTAATGTGGAAAATTCGCGAACCGTCTCTCACCTGATGTGGGAAAGGAGCGAACCGTCGGTGCCCCCATGCGGGACAGCACTCCTGGCGGCGGCCCACGGCACAAACAAAAACCCTCCCCCGCCGTTATGGCGAAGGAGGGCGGGGGCTTCATTAGGCTAGCGAGAGTGGAAGAGGGTTCCCTCTACCCACATTTAGTGAGAGAGCGTCGGGGGCAGAGTCATATGGTCGTTGCAACGCTTTGAAAGATGGAGCGTTTCATGGCCAGGTTATTTCCTCCGAATACCCGTACCGAGTTCGTTGACATGGTGTGTGGCGGGATGTCGATCGTTGCTGCTTCCCGGCGTGTCGGAGTCACGCACGGCGCTGGAAGGATCTGGTGGGCCCAGTCTGGCCACATGACGGTGAACATGGGCCGCGTGGGCGGCCTTGCGGATCCTGCACCATCGATGGATGGTCCGGGCCGGGCGTTGGGACGGGTGGAGCGAGGGATGATCCAGATGGGCCGGCGATGCGGACTCAGCTACGCCGAGATCGGCAAGGCCATCGGCAGGGACAAATCTGTGGTCTGGCGGGAGGTGAACCGCAACACCAGCGCCGACGGGGTGTACTACGCCTCCGTCGCCCATACCAAAGCGCATCAGGCCAGGCGCCGGCCCAAGCCGCTGAAGCTCGTGGAGGACGAGGCGCTGTGCCGGCTGATCGGTGTCTGGATGGATGACGGTTGGAGCCCGAGACTGATCTCGGAGATGTTGGCGTTCTACTTCCCCGATGACCAGAATATGCAGGTGAGTCACGAAACGATCTACCAGGCCTTGTACGTCCAAACCCGCGGCAGCCTGCGGGCAGACCTGGCAGAGAAGCTCAGCCTGAAGCGGAAGGAACGCGTCCCCCACACCGCGGACCGGACCAAGAACAGCCCCTACAAGGAGGCATTCAAGATCAGCGAACGGCCGGCCGAGGTTCAGGACCGGGCCGTCCCGGGGCATTGGGAAGGCGATCTCATCATCGGCTGCGACGGGACCGCGATCGGCACTCTCGTGGAACGTTCGACCAGGTTCACGATCCTCCTCCACCTGGCCGGAGACCACAGCGCCGAGACGGTCGCCGCGGCCATGATCCGGGAGATGGGAAACCTCCCGGAACACCTCCGCCGCTCGATCACCTGGGACCGCGGCACCGAACTCGCCCAGTACGCCAAGATCCAAACAGCCCTCGAGACCCCGCTCTACTTCTGCGACCCGCACTCGCCCTGGCAGCGCGGGACCAACGAGAACACCAACCGGCTCCTGCGGTTCTGGTTCGAGAAAGGCTCCGACCTCTCCGTACACACCCCCGAAGACCTTCGCCGGGTCGCCGCGAAACTCAACCGCAGACCCAGGCCCACCCTCAACCTCGAGACCCCAGCCAACCGGCTGAACCAGCTGCTACAAGCGGCATAACCAATCCGCGTTGCTCCGACCGGTTGACTTTGCCGGCCAAAAACCCACATTAAGTGAGAGAGCGTCCTGCTAGGGGCAGGCTAGCCGATGATCGCGGACCCGACGAATGGATCCACCGCCAGGGCGATGAACAGCAGCGTCAGGTAGCTGATGGAGCCGTGGAACACCTTCATGGCGCGCTTGTCGGAGACGTCCTCACGCTGGGCGCGGCTGTACAAGGCGTGGGATTCGTAGAGGAACCAGGCGCCGGCGACCACTGCGGTTGCGGTGTAAACCCAGCCGGCGCCGCCGGCGGGAACCATCAGCAGCGAGCACACCACCATGGCCCACGCATAGAGGACCACCTGGACAGAGACAACCTTGGCTCCCGCAATCGCGCCCAGCATGGGGACGTTGGCATTGCGGTAGTCCTCGCCGTAGCGCATGGACAGAGGCCAGTAGTGCGGCGGCGTCCAGAGGAAGATCACCATAAAGAGGATGAAGGCAGGCCATTCGAGGGTGTTGGTGACGGCGGCCCAGGCGATCAGCACAGGGAAGCAGCCTGCCGCACCGCCCCACACGATGTTCTGCGCCGTGCGGCGTTTGAGGATGATGGTGTAGATGACAACGTAGAAGAAGATGGCGGCCACACCGAGCCAGGCAGCCAGCGGGTTGGCGCCGAACCAGAGGATCACAATGGAAGCCGCGCCAAGCAGCCAGGAAAAGACCAGGGCCTCGCGGGGTGTGACTTCACCGGTGACCAGGGGCCTGTTTTCGGTGCGGTGCATCAGTTTGTCGATGTCGCGGTCGATGTAGCAGTTGAACGCTCCGGCACTGCCGGCAGCGAAGGCGCCGCCCATAAGGGTGGCCAGAATGAGGCCGAGCGGCGGGAATCCGCGTTCGGCGAAAATCATAGTGGGCAATGTACTGACGAGCAGCAGTTCAATGACACGCGGTTTGGTCAGGGCCAAATACGCCTTGGCTTTACGGCCCAGCCCGGTTCTCCCCCGGGCGGGGGAAGCATTAAGCGGCGTATCAGTTGTGCTCACGGTGGCAGTCACCCGTTCTGGTTGGCAGTTCTGTCTGGCTGTGCAGCTGGATCTTGCGGGCCGTATGCCCGGGCAGCCGGCCAGTCCAAGCGGTGGAGGATCGCGGCAGCGCCCAAGGCCAGCAACCCCGGGGAGTCCTGCTGCCCGGCGTCGGCCTCCAAATATCATACCGTGAGGATTTGTAACACATGGCCCCGCGAATCCGCAGAGATGATTGCTCGCAGGCCAATTCGAGCAGATTAACTCAACCTCACGGAACACGCATTCACATAACGCGAAATTGCGTCCAAAAGGTGAGATTTGAGCCGCCCGAAGAGTGGAATAGAGCTAAGCTGTCACCAGATCAGCACACAATGAGAACGTGGCGGAAACCGCGTTCCCGTTGGTTTGTGACTGAGTAAAGATCCACGTTTCGATGGTGAACGGCTGGTACACACCGCAGCAGGCACCTCAGCGTGCCGGGGACCGGAATCGCTGTACCACCCAGCCATCAGCACAGAGAGGGGCCCGGTTTTCGTGCCACATTTGGAAGAGCAAGAACTGTCATGGACCAGCTTGGACCAGCGCGCGGTGGACACTGCCCGTGTCCTGGCCGCAGACGCTGTGGAGAAGGTCGGTAACGGCCACCCTGGTACGGCCATGAGCCTGGCTCCGGCCGCGTACCTTCTCTTTCAGAAGCTCATGCGCCACGACCCGCGCAACCCGGACTGGCTGGGACGCGACCGCTTCATCCTCTCACCCGGCCACACCTCCCTGACCCTCTACATCCAGCTGTTCCTCTCCGGCTACGGCCTGGAACTGAAGGACCTCCAGGCGCTCCGCACCTGGGACTCCCTCACCCCGGGCCACCCGGAATACAAGCACACCGCAGGCGTGGAAATCACCACCGGCCCGCTGGGCCAGGGCCTGGCGTCCTCTGTCGGGTTCGCCTACTCCCAGCGCCGCCAGCGCGGCCTGTTCGACGCCGACGCTGCCGCGGGCACGTCCCCGTTCGACCACACCATCTGGGTTATTGCCTCCGACGGCGACGTCCAGGAAGGTGTGACCGCTGAAGCTTCCTCGCTGGCCGGCCACCAGGAACTCGGCAACCTCGTGGTGGTTTACGACGAGAACCACATCTCCATCGAGGACGATACCGACATCTCCTTCACCGAGGATGTCCTCAAGCGCTACGAGGCCTACGGCTGGCACACCCAGCGCGTGGACTGGACCAAGACCGGCGAATACGTCGAAGACGTGCAGGAGCTCTACTCCGCACTCCTTGCCGCCAAGGCTGAAACCTCCAAGCCGTCCATCATCTCGCTGCGCACCATCATCGGGTACCCGGCACCGAAGAAGCAGAACACCGGCAAGATCCACGGTTCGGCCCTGGGTGCTGAAGAAGTAGCCGGTCTCAAGTCCGTGCTGGGCTTCGACCCCGCCAAGTCCTTCGACGTTGACCAGGAAGTCCTGGCCCACGCCCGCGCCGTCGTCGACCGCGCCGCCGCCGCCCGCAAGGAATGGGAAGAGTCCTTCAACGCCTGGCAGGCAGCGAACCCCGAAGGCGCAGCACTCCTGCAGCGCATCGAGGCCCGCGAACTGCCCGACGGCCTGGATGCCGCCCTTCCGGTCTTCGAGGCCGGCAAGGACGTCTCCACCCGCGCCGCATCCGGCAAGGTGCTCAACGCACTCGGCCCGGTCATGCCCGAACTCTGGGGCGGCTCCGCCGACCTCGCCGAGTCGAACAACACCACCATCGAAGGTTCGCCGTCGTTCATCCCGGCCTCCAAGCAGACCGACGCCTGGTCCGGGAACCCGTACGGCCGGGTCCTGCACTTCGGCATCCGCGAGCACGCCGCGGCTTCGATCGTGAACGGCATTTCGCTGCACGGCCGGACCCGCGCGTTCTCCGGCACCTTCCTGATCTTCTCCGACTACCAGCGCCCGGCCATCCGCCTCGGCGCGCTGATGGGCGTCCCGTCCCTGTACGTGTGGACGCACGACTCCATTGGCCTCGGCGAAGACGGTCCCACCCACCAGCCCGTGGAACAGCTTGCCTCCCTCCGCGCCATCGTTGGACTGGACGTAGTCCGCCCCGGTGACGCCAACGAGGTTGCCGTAGCTTGGAAGACCATGCTGGAGAACCACGAAAACCCGGCCGGTATTGTCCTGACCCGCCAGAACATCCCCACCTACGCCCGTGGTGAAGGAGCGGCCGACGGCGACACGTTCGGTTCCGTCGCCGGCGTCGCCAAGGGCGGTTACGTCCTCGCCGAAGCGTCCAGGGACGGTGCCACCGTGCCGGCCGACGTGATCCTCATCGGCACCGGCTCCGAGGTCCAGCTGGCCGTCCAGGCCCGCGAAGCCCTCCAGGCCGAAGGCATCGCCGCCCGCGTCGTCTCCATGCCGTGCGTTGAGTGGTTCACCAAGCAGGACGCGGCCTACCGCGAGTCCGTGCTGCCCGCCGCCGTCAAGGCCCGCGTCTCCGTCGAGGCCGGCCTGGCCCTGGGCTGGAGGGAATTCGTCGGCGACGCCGGCCGGTCCGTCAGCCTCGAACACTACGGCGCTTCCGCTGACTACAAGCGCCTCTTCAAGGAGTTCGGCATCACCGCGGAGGCCGTGGCCGCCGCCGCCAAGGACTCCCTCAACGGCCTGCAGGCCTAACCAAGATTCCAGGAGATATCACCATGACTACCCCCACACAGCAGCTCTCCGACGCCGGAGTATCCATCTGGCTTGACGACCTTTCCCGCAGCCGCCTCGAAACCGGCACGCTGCGCAAGCTCATCGAGGAGAAGAACGTTGTTGGTGTCACTACCAACCCGTCAATTTTCCACGCCGCCATCACCGCGGGCTCGGACTACGACGCCACCATCGCGGCCCAGGCAGCAGCCGGCGCCAGCGTCGAGGAAACCATCTTCGAAATCACCACCACCGACGTCGCCGACGCCTGCGACCTGTTCGCGCCCGTGGCAGCAGCGACCAAGGGTGTTGACGGCCGCGTGTCCATCGAAGTTGACCCGCGCCTCGCCTGGGACACGGCCGGCACCATCGCCGAAGCCAAGCACCTGTACAAGAAGGTCAACAAGGACAACGTCCACATCAAGATCCCGGCAACCCTCGAAGGCCTGGAGGCGATCACCGCCACCCTGGCCGAGGGCATCAGCGTCAACGTGACCCTGATCTTCTCGCTGGAACGCTACCGCGCCGTCATCAACGCCTTCCAGTCCGGACTGGAGCAGGCCAAGGAAAACGGCCACGACCTCGCCAAGATCCACTCGGTGGCGTCCTTCTTCGTCTCCCGCGTGGACACCGAAATCGACAAGCGACTCGACGCCCTCGGCACCGACGAGGCCAAGGCACTCAAGGGCAAGGCCGGCGTGGCCAACGCCCGCCTGGCCTACCAGGTCTACGAGGAGCTCTTCTCCACCGAACGCTGGGCAGTACTGGCCGAAGCCGGCGCACTCCCGCAGCGTCCGTTGTGGGCCTCCACCGGTGTGAAGGACCCGGCGTACCCGGACACCCTGTACGTCACCGAGCTCGTCGCCCCGGGCGTCGTCAACACGATGCCCGAGAAGACCCTCGACGCCACCTTCGACCACGGCGTCGTCACGGGTGACACCGTCTCCGGCACCTACGCCGAAGCCAACGCCACGCTGGACGCGCTGGATGCCCTGGGCATCTCGTACAACGAGGTTGTAGCCCTCCTCGAATCCGAAGGCCTGGACAAGTTCGTGGCCAGCTGGAAGGAACTGCTGGCGGACGTCGAAGGCGCCCTGGCCTCTGCACGGAAGGCGTCCTAACCCACTATGAGCACTCTCAGCTACGACGCCACCGGTGCCGCGCAGCAGGCACTCGAGCAGCATCTTCCAGCCCTCGTGGCGGACCGCATCGCCACCCGGATTTTCGCGAAGGACTACACCCTGTGGGGTCCCGACGCCGAAGCCGAGTCCGCTGTTCGCCTCGGCTGGGTGGAGGCCGCCACGGTCTCGCAGGCCTTGGTGCCCGGTATCCTCGAACTCCGTGATGCCCTGAAGGCAGACGGCGTGACCCGCATTGTCCTGTGCGGCATGGGCGGATCTTCGCTGGCTCCCGAGGTCATCGCCGGCACCGCTGGCGTCGAGCTGACTGTGCTGGACAGCACGGACCCCGACCAGGTCCGTGCCGCCCTCGCCGACCGGCTGGCCGAAACCGCCATTGTGGTTTCGTCCAAGTCCGGTTCCACCCTGGAAACCGACTCCCAGCGCCGTATCTTCGAGCACGCCTTTACCGAGGCGGGCCTGGACGCAAAGAGCCGGATCATCATCGTCACCGATCCCGGCTCCCCGCTGGACAAGGCGTCCCGTGAAGCCGGCTACCGTGCCGTCTTCAACGCGGACCCGAACGTCGGCGGCCGCTACTCGGCGCTCACCGCCTTCGGCCTGGTGCCCTCAGGCCTGGCCGGCGTCGACATCCAGGCCTTCCTGGACGAGGCCGAAGAAGCCGCCGAGATCCTCAACGAGGATGCCCCGGAAAACATCGGACTTGCCCTCGGGACAGCCCTGGGCGGCACCAACCCGCTGCGGAACAAGATTGTCATCGCGGAGGACGGCTCCGGCATTGTTGGCTTCGCCGACTGGGCAGAACAGCTCATCGCCGAATCCACCGGCAAGCTCGGCACCGGCGTCCTGCCCGTGGTGGCAGGCCCCGCTTCGCCGGAGGTGACCTCCGGAGCCGGTGACGTCCTGGTGATCCGGCTGGTGGCCGCGGATGCCGACGTCGAGCTCGGCGCCAACGAAGCAGCGATCGCCGGCGGCCTGGCCACTCAGATGATGGTGTGGGAATTCGCCACGGCCGTTGCCGGCCGCCTGCTCGGCATCAACCCGTTCGACCAGCCGGACGTGGAGGCAGCGAAGGTTGCCGCCCGCGGCCTGCTGGACGCGCAGCCGGAGCCCACTCCGGCCGCGTTCGTCGATGGCGCCATTGAGGTCCGCGGCGGTGACTGGCTGCGGGGTGCCGCCACGGCCGAGGAAGCCATTGGCGCCCTTCTGGGAACGCTCGACGACGAAAGCTACCTCAGCGTCCAGGCGTACTTTGACCGCCTGGCCTTCGCCGGGCTGGAAGCCACCCGCGACCAGCTCGCCGCAGCCAGCGGCCGGCCCGTCACGTTCGGCTGGGGCCCGCGCTTCCTGCACTCCACCGGGCAGTTCCATAAGGGCGGTCCTGCCATTGGAGTGTTCCTCCAGATCACCGCCGCCCCGGCAGAAGACCTTGCCATCCCGGACCGTCCCTTCACGTTTGGAGAGCTCATTTCCGCCCAGGCTGCAGGCGACGCCCAGGTCCTGGCCAGTCACGGCCGTCCGGTCCTGCGCCTGCACCTTACCGACCGCGCCGCCGGCGTGGCACAGCTGCAGGGAATCATTGCAGCGCTGGCCCCGCGGTCCGCATCCGTCTCCGAGAGCTAAGGTTCCACAACAACCATGCCAGAAACTGAAAACGGCAGAACCTCAGGGCTGCGCTCCGTCAAGCCGGGGCGTAATCCGTTGCGGGATCCGCGGGACCGGCGTCTGAACCGGATTGCCGGACCGTCCTCGTTGGTGCTCTTCGGAGTCACCGGTGACCTTGCCCGCAAGAAGCTCATGCCGGCGGTCTATGACCTGGCCAACCGTGGCCTGCTGCCGCCGAGCTTTGCGCTGGTGGGCTTTGGCCGGCGTGCCTGGTCCCACGAGGAGTTCGCGGCGCAGGTGGAGGCGTCCGTGCGGGCGTATTCGCGGACGCCGTTTGATGAGGCGGTGTGGAACCAGCTGTCCGAGGGCATCCGGTTTGTTCAGGGCGAGTTCGACGACGATGACGCGTTTGAGCGTTTGGGTGACACTGTCGCTGAGCTTGATGAGGTCCGCGGAACGCGGGGGAACCACGCGTTTTACCTGTCCATCCCGCCGAAGGCCTTCGAACAGGTCTGCCGGCAGTTGTCCAAGCACGGCCTCGCGCAGGCCGACGGGGACAAGTGGCGGCGGGTGGTGATCGAGAAGCCGTTCGGCCACGACCTGGAGTCTGCCAGGGCGTTGAACGACATCGTGGAATCGGTATTCCCGCCGGATGCGGTGTTCCGGATTGACCATTACCTGGGCAAGGAAACGGTGCAGAACATCCTGGCGCTGCGGTTCGCGAACCAGCTGTTCGAGCCGTTGTGGAACGCGAATTACGTGGACCATGTCCAGATCACCATGGCCGAGGACATTGGCACGGGTGGCCGGGCAGGGTATTACGACGGCGTGGGGGCCGCGAGGGACGTGATCCAGAACCACCTGCTGCAGTTGCTGGCGCTGACGGCGATGGAGGAGCCGATTTCGTTCAACGCGGACGATTTGCGGGCGGAGAAGGAGAAGGTCCTCGCCGCGGTCAAACTCCCGGAGGACCTGTCCACGCACTCGGCCCGCGGGCAGTTCGCCGGCGGCTGGCAGGGCGGGGAACAGGTCCAGGGCTACCTGGAAGAGGAAGGCATCCCTGCAGACTCCAAAACGGAGACTTACGCGGCGATCCGGGTGGACATCCATACCCGCCGTTGGGCCGGGGTGCCGTTCTACCTGCGCGCCGGCAAACGCCTGGGCCGCAGGGTGACGGAGATCGCAGTGGTGTTCAAACGCGCCCCCAACCTGCTCTTCCGTGACCACGGCGAGGATGACTTCGGCCAGAACGCGGTAGTCATCCGGGTCCAGCCCGATGAGGGCGCCACGATCCGGTTCGGGTCCAAGGTCCCGGGCACGCAGATGGAAGTCCGGGACGTCACCATGGACTTCGGGTACGGCCACTCCTTCACCGAGTCGTCCCCGGAGGCGTATGAGCGGCTGATCCTGGACGTGCTCCTGGGTGAGCCGCCGCTGTTCCCGCGGCATGAGGAAGTGGAACTGTCCTGGAAGATCCTGGACCCGTTCGAAGACTACTGGGCCGGGCTGGATGAACAGCCCGAGCCTTACGCCCCCGGGTCCTGGGGACCCGCCAGCGCGGACGAGCTACTGGCCCGCGACGGACGAACCTGGAGAAGGCCATGATCGTAGACCTGCCGGATACCACCACCTCGAAGATCTCCAAGAAGATCATGTCCCTGCGTGAGCAGGGCGGCGTGATCGCCCTGGGCCGGGTCCTGACCCTTGTGGTCGTGACCCGGTCCGGGCTGGAGGAAGAAGCGATCGAAGCCGCAAACGAGGCCAGCCGGGAACACCCCTGCCGGATCATCGTGCTCGCCGACGCCGGCGCCGAAGCCCCCAACCGGCTCGACGCGCAGATCCGTGTTGGCGGGGACGCCGGCGCGTCCGAAGTCATCGTGCTGCGCGGTTACGGCGAACTCGCCCACGAATCCGAATCCCTGGTCGCGGCACTGCTCCTGCCGGACGCCCCGATCGTGGCCTGGTGGCCGCACGGGGCACCGGAGAACGCCTGCGAAACCTCCGTGGGCAAGATCGCGCACCGCCGGATCACCGACTCAGCGAACGAACCGGACCCCCAGCGCGCACTGGAAAACATCCGGACCACCTACAAGGCCGGCGACACCGACCTCGCCTGGACCCGGCTGACGAACTGGCGGATCCAGCTCGCCGCCGTCCTGGACCAGACCGACGGGTCCCCCGTCACCGCCGTCGCGGTCGAAGGTGCCTCGGACTCACCCTCCACGATCCTGCTCGCAGCCTGGCTGACCCTGGCCCTGGATGCCCCCGTGACCATCGTCGCGGACCCGGCAGGCACCGGCATCCGCCGCGTCCGGCTCACCCGCCGCAGCGGCGATGTCCAGCTGTTCCGACCCGGACTTGCCGTTGCCGAACTCACCCAGCCAGGCCAGCCCGCACAACGCATCTCCCTCCCGCGCCGCAGCCTCAAAGACTGCCTCGCCGAAGAGCTTCGCCGCCTCGACCCCGACGAAGTCTTCGGAGAAGTGATTACTATTGGACTGCCACGAACCAATCTAAGGAGCGTCCGACCCAGTGAGCGTTGAGCCCAGAGTAAGCATCCACCCTGATTCGTCCGTCCTGATGGCCGCCATCGCGGCCCGCCTGATCACCAAACTGGTCGATGTGCAGGATAAGCACGGTGAGGCCACGGTGGTGCTGACTGGAGGCACAGTGGGGATCGGTACGTTGAAGGCCGTTGCGGACTCACCCGCCGCGCCCGCTGTTGACTGGTCCAAAGTGAACTTCTGGTGGGGCGACGAGCGGTTCGTCGGGGCTGATGACCCTGACCGCAACACGCGGCAGGCGTTTGATGCCCTGCTCTCCCACATCCCCGTGGATCCGGCCAGGATCAACCAGCCCGCGTCCACCGACGACTTTGACACTCCCGAGGAAGCCGCGGCGGACTACGCCCGCCGGCTCAAGGAGGCTGCCGCGGCCGAGCACGCGGCGGATATGTCAGATGACCGACCCGACGAGCCGGGGCAGCTGCCCCGGCTGGATGTGGTCCTGCTGGGCGTCGGACCGGACGCCCATGTGGCCTCGCTGTTCCCGGAACAGGGTGGAATCCGGGAAAAGGACCTGACGGTGGTGGGGGTGCGCAACTCCCCCAAGCCGCCGCCGGAACGCATCTCCCTCACACTGCCTGCCATTAATACGGCGGCCGAGGTATGGATGGTTGTGGCGGGCGAGGACAAGGCCGGCGCCGTCGGACTTGCACTGGCAGGCGCCAATCCCGTCCAGGTGCCTGCCGCAGGGCCCCGCGGCACATCACGGACGCTGTGGCTCATTGATGAAAATGCCGCCTCAAGGGTCCCGCAGCAGCTGGTCCGGAAGGACGCCGCCGGCGCGTAGCTTCTCCAGCGCTCCGGCCAGGACATCTTCAGCGTCCTGGTCGGAGCGCCGTTCTTTAACGTATTCGAGGTGGCTCTTGTAGCCCTCCTCCAGCTGTTCGTCCTGCGCAGCCTGCTGGCCGTCCCTGGAGGCCAGATGGCCGCACCGCCGGCAATCCCAGCTGACGGGAATCTGCTCGTCGGGGAGGCGCAGGAAGACCAGTTGGGTTTCATGGCCTTTGGCGCACCAATACGACACCCTGATCCGGGGTACTCTTTCGCCCGAGGCAGCCTCGGACTGGTTCTTGGGACCGGCACCTTCAGTGACCCCCACCCGGGTGCCGCGGAACGCTGACGCACTATGTACCATTCTGGACTCCTGGCTGCTTAAACGACGCTGTTTAAACGAAACTGTGGCTGTTGGGAGCCAACAGCCACAGTTTAGTTTGCAGTTTACGCCGGCGGCAGTGCCGCGCGGGAATCAGTTCAATCCGGGAACTAGGAGTCTCCCGAGCCGCTGAACCTCATGATGAGTCCCAGGGCGATGATGACCACGCCCCAGGTGACACCCAGAACAATGGTGAACCTGTTGAGGTTCCGCTCTGCCACGCCCGAGGAGCTCAGGCCGGAACTCATACCGCCGCCGAACATGTCCGACAACCCGCCGCCCCGTCCCTTGTGAAGCAGGATCAGCAGGGTCAGCAGAAGGCTGGTGATGCCCAGGAGAATCTGCAGAATGACATGAAGAACGTCCACGACGGCCTTTCAGAAGATTGGAATTGCGGGAGCCTGGTGGCGCCGGCGGACTTAGTCCGTCAGCAGGTGACTCTCGAACCTGACAATATTAGCAAACTCCGCGGGATCGAGGCTGGCGCCGCCCACCAACACGCCGTCCACGTCCTTTTCGTTCAGGATCGCAGCGACGTTGTTTGCCTTCACCGAACCGCCATAGAGCAGCCGGATCCTGGCCGCAACGTCGTCGCCAAAGATGGTGGCCAGCTCGGCACGGATGGCTGCGCACATTTCCTGGGCATCCTCCGGCCCCGCCACTTCACCGGTGCCAATGGCCCAAACGGGCTCGTAGGCCACCACCAATTCAGCGGCCTGCTCGGCGGTCAGCCCGGCGACGTCGGCACGAAGCTGCGTCAGTGTGTGCTCCACGTGGGTACCGGCCTGACGGATGTCCAGGCCCTCGCCAACGCATAGCACCGGGGTCACGCCGTGCTTGTAGGCTGCTTTGACCTTGGCGTTCAGCACCTCGTCTGATTCGTTGTGGAGGGTGCGCCGCTCGCTGTGTCCCACCAGCACGAAGCGGCAGCCCAGCTTGTTCAGGAACTGGCCCGAGATGTCGCCGGTGTAAGCCCCGGAGTCGAACTGGGACAGGTCCTGCCCGCCATAGGCGATGTCCAGTTCGTCGCCCTGAACCAGGGTCTGCACGCCGCGGAGGTCGGTGAAAGGCGGAAAAACTGCCACCTCCACGCGGCTGTAGTCGTGCTTGGCGTCGGACAAGGTCCAGGCCAGTTTCTGCAGGAGGGTGATGCCCTGGACATGGTCCATGTTCATCTTCCAGTTGCCCGCAATGAGAGGCGTGCGGTCAAAAGCGCCGTTCGTTGACGTAGTCACGTGTTCTCCAAAAGACTTGATATGTGTGCGGCCGGCAGGGAGCCCGCGGGCTCCCTGCCGGCCGGAGGACTTGGCAGTCCGGTTTCCTAGCGGTCCAGGACGCTCAGGCCCGGGAGTTCCTTGCCTTCAAGGTATTCCAGGCTGGCGCCGCCGCCTGTGGAAATGTGGCCGAACTGGTCATCCGCGAAGCCCAGCGTGCGTACGGCCGCGGCGGAGTCGCCGCCGCCAACCACGGTGAACGCTTCGGCTTCGGTCAGCGCCTGGGCAACTGCCCGGGTTCCGCCGGAAAACGCTTCAAACTCGAAGACACCCATGGGTCCGTTCCAGAACACCGTTTTGGCGCCCTTGATCCGGTCTGCGAAGGCGGCTGCAGAGTCCGGACCGATGTCCAGCCCGATGCCCTGCGCGCCGAAGCTGCTTCCTTCGATGCCGTCCGCGGGAACCGTTTCATGGTCGGCGTCCGCCGCGAACTTGCTGGCCACCACAACGTCGGTGGGCACGATGAACTCCGTGCCGGCGTCGGCCGCGCGCTTGAGGTAGTCCTTGACCACCGGGATCTGGTCTTCTTCCAGGAGACTGCCGGCCACGCTGTGGCCCTCGGCGGCCAAGAAGGTGAACAGCATGCCGCCGCCCACCAGGATGGTATCGGCCTTGCCGATGAGGTTATCGATGACTGCCAGTTTGTCCGAGACCTTGGACCCGCCAAGGACAACAACGTAGGGACGCTGCGTGTCCGTGGTCAGCTTCTGCAGCACCTCCACCTCGGTGTGCACCAGGTCGCCCTGGTAGGACGGCAGCCGGGTGGCCACGTCATACACACTGGCGTGCTTGCGGTGAACGGCGCCGAAGGCGTCATCCACGTAAGCGCCGCTGGTTCCGGTCAGGGCCACCAGTTCATCCGCAAAGGTGCCGCGTTCGGCGTCGTCCTTGCTGGTTTCGCGGGCGTCGAACCGGACGTTCTCAAGGACAAGCACCTGGCCGTCTTCCAGGGCGGCGGCAAGTTCCTTCGCGGAGCCGCCCACGGTATCGTCGGCGAGTGTGACACTGAACGGAGCGAGCTCCGCCAGGCGGGTCACTGCGGGCTTCAGGGAGTACTTGTCGTCGGGAGTGCCCTTGGGGCGTCCCAGGTGGGCTGTTACCAGCACGCGGGCACCGGCGTCCGTGAGCTTCGTCAGCACTGGCAGGGAGGCCTTGATGCGGCCGTCGTCAGTCACTGTAGAGCCGTCGAGCGGCACATTCAGGTCACTTCGAACCAGAATGTACCGCCCGCGGACACCTTCAGCGATCAGTTCGTTGAGGGTGTGAGATGTCATGTGTCTAACCCTAGCCCAGCTTGGCTGCAACAAGCTCCGTCAGGTCCACGAGGCGGTTTGAGTAGCCCCATTCGTTGTCATACCAGGACACAACCTTGACCTGGTTGCCGATGACCTTGGTCAGGCCGGAGTCGAAGATCGATGACGCGGGGTCGCCCACGATGTCCGAGGACACGATGGGGGCATCGGTGTAGGTCAGGATGCCCTGGAGCTCGTCCGACTCCGCTGCCTTCTTCAGTGCAGCGTTGACTTCCTCGACGGTGGTTTCGCGGGAGACCGTGACGGTGAGGTCCGTGGCGGAGCCGGTGGGGACGGGGACGCGGATGGCGTAGCCGTCCAGCTTGCCCTTGAGCTCCGGCAGGACCAGGCCGATGGCCTTGGCAGCACCGGTGGACGTGGGAACCATGTTGATGGCGGCGGCGCGGGCACGGCGGAGGTCGTTGTGCGGGCCGTCCTGCAGGTTCTGGTCAGCCGTGTAGGCGTGCACGGTGGTCATCAGGCCGCGCTCGATACCGAACTCGTCGTTGATGACCTTGGCCAGCGGGCCGAGGCAGTTGGTGGTGCAGGACGCGTTGGAGATGATGTTGTGTGCTGCGTTGTCATACAGTTCGTCGTTCACACCCATCACGATGGTGATGTCCTCATCGGAGGCCGGGGCGGAGATCAGGACCTTCTTGGCGCCGGCATCGATGTGCTTCTGGGCGGCGGCAGCCTTGGTGAAGAATCCGGTGGATTCGATGACGATGTCCACGCCGAGGTCTGCCCAGGGCAGGTTGGCGGGATCACGTTCGGCGAGAACCTTGATGACATTGCCATCGACGACGATATTGCCGTCCTTGACCTCAACGGTTTCCTTCAGGCGGCCGCCGACGGAGTCGTACTTGAGCAGGTGGGCCAGGGCCTCGGGGCTGGTGAGGTCGTTCACTGCCACGATCTCGAGGTCCGCGCCCTGCGCGAGTGCTGCGCGGAAGTAGTTGCGGCCGATGCGGCCGAAGCCGTTGATACCAATACGGGTCGTCACTTTTTCAGTCTCCTTGGTGCTTGAAAAGCACAACTAGTTGAGCGGGCGTTCAAGCCAACTAACAGATCCCGCACGCCATTGGGCAGAGATGATTAACAGAACGGAGGCGACCAGCCACGTTGCTGAAGGCTGACCGCCTTCCGTGATCCATCTTACGTTTAAGTAGGTCCGCCCCCGCAAGTGCGGGGGCGGACCTTCCACAATCCGGCCGAAATCACGCCAAAATGTGAAGTTTGTTACAGGCGCATGTACCGCCGGTCACTACGGGAGGGTGATGAGGCCCGTGGCGTTGGTGCGGGCAGCGTCGAAGCGCTTAGCGACGTCGGCCCAGTTGACGATGTTCCAGAAGGCCTTGACGTAGTCAGCCTTGACGTTGACGTAGTCCAGGTAGAAGGCGTGCTCCCACATGTCCAGCATGAGCAGCGGGGTGGTGCCCAGTGCCACGTTGCCCTGCTGGTCGTAAAGCTGCTCGATGACCAGGTTGCCGCCGATCGGTTCGTAGGCCAGGAAGCCCCAGCCGGATCCCTGCAGGCCAAGTGCGGCTGCCGAGAACTGGGCACGGAACGCGTCGAAGGAGCCGAATGCGTCGTCAATGGCTGCGGCCAGTTCGCCCTCGGGCTTGTCGCCGCCGTCCGGAGACAGGTTGTTCCAGAACACGGAGTGGTTGATGTGGCCGCCGGTGTGGAACGCGAGGTCCTTGGACAGGCGGTTGATGTTGGCGAAGTCGCCCTTGTCGCGTGCTTCGGCCAGCTGGGCGAGGGCGTTGTTGGCCCCAGCCACGTAGGCTGCATGGTGCTTGCTGTGGTGCAGCTCCATGATCCGCGCCGAAATGTGCGGCTCCAGCGCGGCGTAGTCGTAGCTGAGTTCAGGCAGTACGTACTCGGTCACAAAATCCTCCAATGTCGTGGACGGTCTGTCCGGGTTGTAACTCTCGGATTGTGCATCCGGATGACTGGCATCCGGAAGATTCGGATGAACGCTCTGATTCTAGGGGGCTGTTACTCGTCCAGCATTTCAGGCGTCACATTGGCGTCCGTGCCGGGAATGCCCAGGTCGATGGCACGTTTGTCGGCCATGGCGAGCAGCCGCCGGATGCGGCCGGCGATGGCGTCCTTGGTCATCACGGGATCGGCCAGGCGCCCCAGCTCGTCCAGGCTGGCCTGTTTATGCGCCACCCTAAGCTCACCGGCGTATTTGAGGTGGTCCGGGACGTCGTCGCCCAAAATTTCCAGGGCCCGGTCCACGCGGGCGCCGGCTGCCACGGCGGCCTGGGCGGAGCGCCGGAGGTTGGCGTCGTCGAAGTTGGCCAGGCGGTTGGCGGTGGCACGGACTTCCTTGCGCATCCGCCGCTCCTCCCAGACCATCAGGGCATCGTGGGCGCCCATCCGGGTCAGGAGGGCAGCGATGGTGTCGCCATCGCGGATGACTACGCGGTCTACTCCCCTGACTTCGCGTGCCTTGGCCTGGATGCCGAGGCGGCGGGCAGCTCCCACTAGGGCCAGGGCTGATTCGGGGCCCGGGCAGGTGACTTCCATGGAGGACGAGCGGCCGGGTTCGGTCAACGACCCGTGGGCCAGGAACGCACCTCGCCATACGGCCTCGGCGTCGGCGGCAGAGCCGTTGACCACGGCGGAGGGCAGGCCCCGCACCGGGCGCCCGCGGCCGTCCAGAAGGCCGGTCTGGCGTGCCAGGGACTCGCCGTCGCGGACCACCCGCACCACGTACCGGCTGCCCCGGCGCAGTCCGCCCCCGGAAACCACAATGATTTCACTTTGGTGGCCGTACACTTCGGCGATGGCCGCCCGGAGGCGGCGGGCGGTGGAGGCAAGATCTACCTCCGCCTCGATCACGATCCGGCCGGAGATGATGTGCAGGCCGCCAGCGAACCTGAGCATCGCGGAGACCTCAGCCTTGCGCACAGAAGACTTCTTGATGTCCAGACGGGACAGTTCTTCCTTGACCGATGATGTCAGTGCCATGGCACCTTCCTAACTGTTCCCGAAAATGTCGTGGTACGCCGCTGCCAGACGCAGGGGGTCATGGACGGGTCGGCGGCCCGACGCCCCCACTTTACCCAAGACCACCTCGGCACCGATCATCCCGGCGGCCTCCTCGAATTCCTTCCGGTCCGGCACCGACGCCGGATCGGCAAGCACAACGTCGACGCTGAACTCCGGTGCGTACCGGCGCAGGGCGTGAAGGTGGTCGGCGGCCGACATGCCCCTGGTCTCCTTGGTGTTGGTGGCCAGGTTCATGGTGAGGCACCGCTTGGCGGCCGTAGCGCTGAGGGCGGTACGCATTTCGGGAAGCAACAGGTGCGGCAGCACTGAGGTGTACCAGGAACCCGGGCCCAGGATGATCCAGTCGGCCAGTTCGATGGCGGTCAGCGCCTCGGTGCAGGCCGGTGCCTGCTCCGGGAGGAGACGCACCTGCTCCAGGGACCCTGCCACGGCGCACTTTGCCTGCCCGCGGACCGTTTGCAGAACCGATTCGCCGCCGGGTGCGGTGACCCGGATATCACCTTCAATGGTGAGCGGCACGGTGGACATCGGCAGGACCTGCCCGCGGGCGCCCAGCAGTGCGCCGGCCCACTTGAGCCCGGCCACGGTGTCACCGAGCAGTTCCCACAGCGTCACGATGAGCAGGTTGCCCGTGGCATGTTCATCCAGCGACCCGCCGCCGCCTTTGCCCGGCCGGAACCGGTGCTGCATCACGTCGCGCCATGTCCGTCCCCAGTCGGTATCGTCGCACAGGGCAGAGAGGGCCATCCGGAGGTCTCCGGGCGGGAGGACGCCGTACTCCTCGCGCAGGCGCCCGGAGGAGCCGCCGTCGTCCGCCACTGTCACAATGGCGGTCAAATCCGTGGTGAGCAGCCGCAGGGCGGACAACGAGGCTGACAGGCCGTGCCCGCCGCCAAGCGCCACAACGTTGGGTCCTTTGTCCTGCTGGCTGGCAGCCGATCCGGAGGCCGGCGGAACCAGCGGAAGCGCGCCGGTGAACAGCGACATTATTCGCGGCCCAGATCCCGGTGCGTGGTGGTCACCGTGACGCGCGGGTACTGCGCCAGTTTCTTGGAGAGTTCCACGGCAACCGCCACCGAACGGTGTTTGCCGCCGGTGCAACCCACGGCGATGGTGGCATAGTGCTTATTCTCGCGCCGGTAGCCGTCCAGGACAGGCTCAAGGGCCAGCACATACCGGTCCACGAAGTTCTTCACGCCCTCGGCCTCGAGGACGTAGTCGCTGACGTCCTTGTCCAGCCCGGTGTGCGGGCGCAGCTGCGGCACCCAGTGCGGGTTCGGGATGAACCGGACGTCGGCAACGTAATTGGAATCAACCGGCAGGCCGTACTTGAAGCCAAAGCTCATCACGTTGAGGCGAAGGGCCACCGGCCCCGTCTCGCTGAAGAGCTCGGTCACCGCCGTGGCCAGGCCATGGACGTTGTAGTCGGAGGTATCAAGGACGACGTCGGAGCTGTCCTTGAGCTCCTTCAGGACCTCACGCTCGGCTGCTATGCCGTCGAGGATCCGGCCGCCTTCCTGGAGCGGGTGCGGCCTGCGGCCCTGCTCGAAACGGCGGACCAGTACATCGTCATTAGCGTCCAGGAACAGCACCCGGAACGTGATGCCGCTGGCGGCCAGGGCACCAAGGGTGGCACGCATGTCCGCGAAAAGGCCCTTGCTGCGGACATCCATCACCACGGCAAGGCGCGGGATGGACTGCGGCGCGTGCGAGACCAGTTCGGCGAGCGTGCCCAGCATCTGCGGGGGCAGGTTTTCCACGACGTACCAGCCATGGTCCTCCAACGCGTCCGCGGCGGTGCTGCGCCCTGCCCCGGACATGCCAGTAACCACCAGCAGTTCCGCTTCGACAGGTTTGATCGGCGTCATACCGTCCTCGCCCAGCCCGGATTCCGCCGTCGAGTCTGTCATTCGTCCTGCCCCGTTTCTTTCAAGATCGAGCTGGCAACCGCACCAGCGGAAGCCTGCGTTTCTTACCCTACCTAGGTTTCGATGATTTCGCCGGTGGTCATGTTGATGGCGGGTACGCTTTCCCCGGTTGCCTCCGCGGCGCTGAAATGGGCCACGATGGCTCCTGCCAGCGACGGGCCGATGCCCTTGGCAGCCGCGAGTTCCTCCGCGGTGGCGGCCTTCACGTTCTTGAGGGAGCCGAAGTGGGCCACGAGGGCCTTGCGCTTTGACTCCCCCAGGCCCGGCACCCCGTCCAGGGCCGAGAGCGTCATGGCCTTGCCGCGTTTCTGCCGGTGGAACGTGATGGCGAAGCGGTGGGCTTCGTCGCGGATCCGCTGGAGCAGGTAAAGGCCCTGGGACGTGCGCGGCAGGATCACGGGGAAGTCGCTGTCCGGCAGCCAGACCTCCTCGAGGCGTTTGGCCAGGCCCACCACGTACACATCGTCGATGCCCAGCTCCGCCAGTGCCCGGGCAGCCGCGTTCACCTGGGGCTGGCCACCGTCCACCACCACGAGGTTTGGCGGGTAGGCGAACTTCGCCCGCGGAGCCGCGGTGGTGTTGTCCAGGACGGCGGCATCGGCCGCAGCATCCACGGCAGCCTGGTGGCCCGCCAGTGCTGCAGCCTCCACCTGGGCGGATTTGTCCTGCAGGTAGTACCGGAACCGCCGGGTCAGGACGTCATGCATGGCCGCGGTGTCATCGGACGCTGCCTCTCCGGTGACGGAGAACTTCCGGTAGTCGGATTTCTTGGGCAGCCCGTCCTCCACCACCACCATGGAGGCCACCACGTTGGTGCCCTGGACATGCGAGACGTCGAAGCACTCAATCCTCAGCAGCGGGACGGGCAGGTCGAGGGCTTCCTGGAGTTCCTGGAGTGCCTGCGAGCGGACGGTCAGGTCCCCGGCCCGGCGCGTCTTGTGGAGCTTCAGGGCGTGCTCGGCATTTTCGCGGACGGTGGACATCAGCGAGGCCTTGTCGCCCCGCTGCGGCACCCTGATGTCCACTTTGGCGCCGCGCAGGCCGCCGAGCCATTCCGTGAGTTCCGCCACGTTACTCGGCGCAACCGGCACCAGCACCTCGCGGGGCAGCCTGCCGTGGCTGTCGCCGTCGTCGCCGTACACCTGCTGGAGGAGGTGCTCCACCAGGTCCGGCGTGGTGGAGTCCTCCACCTTCTCAACAACCCAGCCGCGCTGCCCGCGGACCCGGCCTCCCCTGACATGGAAAACCTGGACAGCGGCTTCGAGTTCGTCCTCGTGCAGGGCGAAAACGTCGGCGTCGGTATCTTCGCCGAGCACCACGGCGTTGCGTTCAAAGACCTTCCGCAGTGCGGAAATGTCATCCCGGAGCCGCGCCGCCTGCTCGTAGTCGAGGGTGGCTACAGCCTCGCCCATCTGCTTTTCGAGTTTTGAGATGAAGCGTTTTGCTTCGCCGCCCATAAAAGCGCAGAAATCTTCGGCCAGGGCACGGTGTTCCTCCGGCGTTACCCGGCCAACGCAGGGAGCGGAGCATTTGTCGATGTAACCGAGGAGGCAGGGGCGGCCGCTGGCCTGCGCACGTTTGAGCACACCGCTACTGCAGCTGCGGACCGGGAAAACGCGCAAAAGCGTATCCATAGTTTCCCTGATGGCGCCTGCCGTATAGGGGCCGAAGTACCGCGTGCCCTTGCGCCGGTCTCCCCGCATGACCTGGACCCTGGGGAGTTTTTCGCTCATGGTCAGGGCCAGGTACGGATAGGTTTTGTCGTCCCGGAACACCACGTTGAAACGCGGCTTGAATTCCTTGATCCAGGTGTATTCGAGCTGCAGGGACTCCAGTTCGCTCCCCACCACGGTCCACTCCACGCTGCTGGCTGTGTAAACCATCGCATGGGTTTTTGGCAGCAGTCCTGCCGGGTTGGCGAAATACGAGTTCAGGCGGGAACGAAGGTTCTTCGCTTTGCCGACGTAGATGACCCTGCCATGGGGATCGCGGAACCGGTACACCCCGGGGTTGGTGGGAATTTCACCCGTTTGGGGCCTGTAAGTTGCTGGATCTGCCACTATTCCAGTCTACTGATCCTTAGTCCGTGGCTTTGCTCTGGTTATAGCTGGTGGAGCGTTCCTGGCCGCTAAGTTCGGCGATGGCGTCCATGATCCGGTCCGTGACCTGGCGGCGCGCCGGCAGCGAATGGTCCGGGCCGGTCTTCTCGAAGTAGAGCGGCTCCCCCACCTTCATGGTGAAGCGGTGTGGCCTGAAGCCCTTCTCGCCGGCCGGCTGCAGATTCTCCGTGCCGATCAGTCCAACGGGGATCACCGGAGCCCCGGTTGCCAGGGCAAGCCAGCCCACGCCGGTGCGGCCGCGGTAGAGGATGCCGTCCCGGGAACGGGTGCCTTCAGGGTAGATGCCGATGCCCTTGCCGTCTTCCAGGATGTCCAGCAGGGTTTTGAGCGCCTGCACGCTGGCGGCCTGCTCGCCCCGTTCCACCGGGATTGAGCCCACGGACTCGAAGAAGGATTTCATCACCTTGCCCTTGACCCCGCCGGTGGTGAAGTACTCGGCTTTGGCGAAGAAGGCAACCGGCCGCGGCATCAGCGCCTGGACTATGACGCTGTCAAAAAAGGAGAGATGGTTCGGCGCCACGATGAACGGACCCTCTTTGGGAACGTTTTCCAGCCCGGTGACGGTGGGCCGGCAGGTAGTTGAGACGAGCCCGCGAAATGTCCAGCGGACAGCCTCAAACAGCTCCATCGTTGCGCACCTCACTCATCGCGGCGGTGTGGATGGCTTCGAGCCGTTCGATGGCCACCACCATTGACTCAGTGCTGTCCACCACGGTGACGGCCCCGGCGACCTCAAGCTCGCCGTCGGGAGCAAAGCCCCATTCAACGCCGATGCAGTCCAGCCCGTTGGCAATGGCGCCGGCCACATCCTGGGCGCGGTCGCCCACCATGATGGCGTGCTGGGTGGACAGGTCGGCCAGGGCAGCGGCAATGATGTCTGCCTTGCCCACCGGACCGTGGGTGGAGGTTTCGTCGTCGGCGGATCCCCGGATCGACTGGAACAGGTGCGCAATCCCGTGGTGCCGGAGCACGATCTGCGCCAGCCCTTCGGGTTTCTGGGTAGCGACGGCGACCGGCCTGCCCGCCTCGGCGAAACCCGCCAGTGTCTCCCTGATGCCCGGGTAGAGCCTGCTCTGGGCAATCCCCGTAGCCAGGTAATGCTGCCGGTAGAGCCGGATGACCTCGTCCAGCTTGTCCGCCGGAACCATGGCTACGCTGAGCAGGGAATCGCTCAGCTTGGGTCCGATCATCGCGTCCAGCAGGTCCGGCGCGGGAACCGGGAGTCCCGAGGCCGCCAGGGCCGCTGCGATTCCGTCGGTTATTCCGCCTGCCGGATCGACAAGAGTGCCGTCCAGGTCAAAGATCACGGGCACTGTTGTTTGAGTCACCGGCTTAGTTTCTCACGACACCGCGCATGCCTGAAACTCGCATGCCCGACACGGCATACATCGGAGCGGGCCGAAGCCCCTACGGCAGGATTTCGGCAAGGAAGGACGCGGTGTGGCTGGTGCTCGATTTCGCCACCTGCTCAGGCGTTCCCGTCGCCACCACCTGGCCGCCGCCTGAACCGCCGTCCGGGCCCAGATCCACGATCCAGTCGGCGCTCTTGATGACGTCAAGGTTGTGCTCGATGGTAATCACGGTGTTTCCCTTGTCCACCAGGCCCTGCAGCACCATCAGGAGCTTGCGGATGTCCTCGAAGTGCAGGCCCGTGGTGGGCTCATCGAGGACGTAGACGCTGCGCCCGTTGGACCGCTTCTGAAGTTCCGAGGCCAGCTTAACGCGCTGTGCCTCGCCGCCGGACAGGGTGGTTGCAGGCTGCCCCAGCCGGACGTACCCGAGGCCCACGTCCACCAGGGTGTTCAGGTGCCGGGCGATGGGCGAGAACGCGGCAAAGAATTCTGCGCCTTCCTCGATGGGCATGTTCAGGACGTCGGCGATCGTCTTGCCCTTGTAGTGCACTTCAAGGGTTTCCCTGTTGTACCGGGCACCATGGCAGACCTCACAGGGCACGTAGACGTCGGGCAGGAAGTTCATTTCGATCTTCAGGGTCCCGTCACCCGAGCAGGCTTCGCAGCGCCCGCCCTTGACGTTGAACGAGAACCGGCCGGGGAGGTAGCCGCGGACCTTGGCCTCGGTGGTTTCCGCGAACAGCTTCCTGATGTTGTCAAACACGCCGGTGTACGTGGCCGGGTTGGACCGCGGGGTCCGGCCGATGGGGCTCTGGTCCACGTGGACCACCTTGTCCAGGTGTTCAAGGCCCAGGATGCTCTTGTGGCGTCCGGCGACCTGCTTCGCGCCGTTCAGCTTGTTGGCCAGCACCTTGTAGAGGATCTCGTTGACCAGAGTGGACTTGCCGGAACCGCTGACACCGGTAACGGCGGTGAACAGCCCCAAGGGGAAGGACGCGTCCAAATTGACCAGGTTGTTTTCGCGGGCGCCAACAACCTTCAGCTCCCGCTTCTTGTCGTATTTGCGACGTTTTTTGGGGACTTCGATCTGCTTGCGGCCGGACAGGTAATCGCCGGTCAGCGAGTTGGTATTCTCCAGGAGCTCCTTGTACGAGCCCGAGTGCACCACCTGGCCACCGTGCTCCCCGGCGCCGGGACCAATGTCCACGATCCAGTCGGCTACGTGGATGGTGTCCTCGTCGTGTTCCACCACGATGAGGGTGTTTCCCATGTCGCGGAGCCGGGTGAGGGTTTCAATGAGGCGGCGGTTGTCACGCTGGTGCAGGCCGATGGACGGCTCGTCCAGGACGTAGAGGACCCCTACCAGGCCCGAGCCGATCTGGGTAGCCAGCCGGATGCGCTGCGCTTCGCCACCGGAGAGGGTGGCCGAGGGCCGTTCGAGGTTGAGGTATTCCAGCCCGACATCGAGCAGGAAGGTCAGCCGGGCCTGGATCTCCTTGAGCACCTGGTGGGCGATCTGGGCTTCCCTGCCGGTCAGGACCAGGTTGTTGAGGAAATCGGCGCAGACCCGCATGGGCATGGCGGCCACATCGGCAATCGACTTGCCGTTGATGAGGACGGAGAGCGAAGCAGGGTTGAGCCGGGCGCCGTTGCACGCCGGGCACGGAATCTGCCGCATGTACTCTTCGTAGCGGTCGCGTGCCCACTCGGAGTCCGTTTCACCATGCTTGCGGTGGACATACTGGATGGCACCTTCGAACCCGGTGCTGTACTTCCGTTCGCGGCCGAAGCGGTTCTTATACTGAACCACCACCTTGTGGTCCTTGCCGTGCAGGACGGTTTGGCGGACGTCCTTGCCCAGTTTCTCCCACGGGGTGTCCATGGAGAAGCCGAGTTCGTGGGCGAGTCCCTCCAGAAGCCGGTTCCAGTATTCCGTGGTTGCTGTGCCCAGGGACCAAGGCGCGATGGCTCCCTCTCCGAGTGAGAGCTCGGGGTTGGGGACGATCAGTTCCTCGTCCACCTCCAGCCGGGTGCCGATGCCGCTGCACGCCGCGCAGGCACCGAACGGGTTGTTGAACGAGAACGAACGGGGCTCGATCTCATCGATGGCCAGCGGGTGTTCATTGGGGCACGCAAGGTTCTCGGAGAATGCCCTTAGCCGGCCGGGGGCGTCAGCGTCCACGTCCACGAATTCGGCCAGCACGCGGCCTTCCGCCAGGCCCAGCGCGGTCTCGACAGAATCGGTGAGGCGCTGGCTGATGCCTTCCTTGACCACCAGCCGGTCCACCACCACTTCAATGGTGTGCTTGAACTGCTTCCCCAGTTTGGGCGGCTCGCTGAGCTGGATGAGTTCGCCGTCAACCCTGGCGCGCGAGTAGCCCTTGGCCGTCAGCTCCTTGAAGAGGTCCACGAATTCGCCCTTGCGGCCACGGACCACCGGCGCCAGGATCTGGAAACGGGTGCCGTCCTCCAGTTCGAGCAGCTGGTCCACAATCTGCTGGGGCGTCTGCCGGGCAACGACTTCGCCGCAGACTGGGCAGTGCGGACGGCCCACACGTGCCCAGAGCAGGCGCATGTAGTCGTAGATTTCGGTGATGGTTCCCACCGTGGAGCGGGGATTCTTACTGGTGGACTTCTGGTCGATGGAAACGGCCGGCGAGAGTCCTTCAATAAAGTCAACGTCCGGCTTGTCCACTTGGCCCAGGAACTGCCGGGCGTACGCCGACAGGGACTCAACGTAGCGCCGCTGGCCCTCGGCGAAAATGGTGTCGAAGGCGAGGGACGATTTTCCGGACCCCGAAAGCCCGGTGAAGACGATCATTGCGTCTCGGGGCAGGTCCAGATCCACGTTGCGCAGGTTGTGCTCGCGCGCGCCCTTGACCACAAGGCGGGACAGGTCAGGACGGGCAGGCGTGGCTGCGCCCTGGGCAATGGTGACGGGGGTGGACTCGACTGCTGTTTCTTCAGCTACGGCTTTAGGCACCCACTAATGCTAATCGAAAACTTCTTCGAATTCCTCTGCGGTACAGCTAGTGGGCGTCGTAGGCCGCCGCCAGCAGCTGGACGGCCTCTGCGAAGGTGGCTCCCTGGGCCCTGGCCACCGTCGCGTAGGTGGTGGCGGCCGCCGACAGGACATGTGCCCGCTCATCGCGCGCACTCACCACGGTGCCGTTGCGGCCCTTCGTGGCCACCACTCCGGCCGCCTCAAGCTCCTTGTATGCCCGGGCCACCGTGTGCGGTGCCACATCGAGCACTCCTGCCAGGACCCTCACTGCCGGCAGCCTGGTCCCCGGCGGCAGCTCGCCGCTGTCCGCCAGCCGGATCACCTGCAGCCTGAGCTGCTCAAAGAGCGCCACGGTACTCGCCTGGTTTGGCCTCCAGGTCCCGGGAAAGACTGCGCCGCCGGTCACCGTCCGGCCTCGAGTGTGCCGGACCGTCCGCTGAACTGGGCCTTGTAAAGCCGGGCATAGCGGCCATCGGCCGCCAGGAGGTCCTGGTGGGTTCCCTGTTCTTCGATGCGTCCGTGATTCATGACCAAGATTAGATCAGCGTCCCGCACTGTAGACAAACGGTGGGCTATGACAAAACCCGTCTTGCCTTGCCGAAGCTTCTGCATGGCGTGGCGGATCAGCACCTCGATCCGCGAATCGACGGAACTGGTGGCTTCATCGAGGATGAGCACACTGCGGTCCGCGAGCTGGGCCCGGGCAATGGCGATGAGCTGGCGCTGGCCCTGGCTGAGCGGTTCTCCCCCGCTGTCGAGCATGGTGTCGTAGCCGGCGGGCAATGAGCGGACGAGGTGCTCCAGATGGCTGGCCTCGGCAGCGGCGGCCACCTGGGCGTCCGTTGCCCCGGGCCTGCCGTACTCGATGTTCTCCCTGATGGTCCCAACAAACAGCCAGGCGTCCTGGAGTACTACGCCGAACCCTTGGCGCAGGACATCCCGGGGAATGTCGGCAATGTCCGTACCGCCAATGGTGATCCGACCGGAATCGGGTTCGTAGAACCGCATGAGGAGATTGACGATCGTGGTTTTGCCCGCGCCGGTGTGGCCGACAATGGCCACAGTCCGTCCCGGCTCCACAGTCAATGAAAGGTTCTGGATGACCGGCGCGTCCTTGGCGTACCCGAACGTGACGTCGTGGAAAACAATCCTTCCGCCGCGACCGGGCCGGTGCCCGGCGCTCCCGGGTTCGGCAGGAATTTCCTCGGAGTCCAGAAGTTCAAACACGCGGCCGGCAGAGGCAGCACAGGACTGGATGACGTTGAGCATTCCGCCGATCTGGCTCACGGGCTGCGTGAACAACCTGCTGAACTGGATGAAAGCCTGGATACCGCCGATGGTCATGGCGCCCACCGTCACCTGGAATGCGCCCACGACGGCAACCGCGATGTACGTCAGGTTGGCGATCAGGACCATCAGCGGCTGGACGAGGCCGGAGGAGTACTGGGCACGTGCCGAAGCGCGGGCCAGGCGGTGGTTGCTTTCCCGGAAGACCTCCGCCGCGCGGTCCTGGTGTCCAAACGCCAGGATGACCTCGTGCCCGGTGATGAATTCCTCCACATGGGCGTTCAGCTGGCCGGTTTCGGTCCACTGAGTGGCGAAATGTGCCTGGGATTTCCGGGCCACCAGAACCGTGACGAAAGTGGACACCGGAACGGAAACGAGGGCAATCGCCGCCAGGAGCGGAGAAATCCAGAGCATCATGGCCAGTGCTCCGGACAGCATCAGCACAGACATGATCAGCTGTGTCAGAATCTGGCTCAGGGCCTGGGAGATGTTGTCGATGTCGTTGGTGACCCGGCTGAGGACGTCTCCCCGCGACTTTTCCTGGAAGTAGGTGGACGGGAGCCTGTGCAGTTTTTCCTCCACGGAGGCACGGAGGCTGAACATCAGGCCGTGGACCGACCCCGCGGTGAGCTTGCCCTGGATCCAGTTGAACAGTGACGCGCCTGCATACATCAGGGCGACTGCGGCCAGCAGACCAGCCAGCCTGGCCTCCTCGAAGACCCCGCTGTAAATCCCCTGAACCACAATATCCGTGGCGTCACCAAGGAAGTTCGGCGCCGCCACGTTGAGTCCGGCAAACGTGCACGTGGCTCCCACGGCACCGAGCATCCGCCACCTGAAAGGCCGCAGCAGGCCCAACAGGCGCCGGGCCGCGGGCCAGAACGAGTGGGCTGTGCCGCCCGCAAGCGGCGCGGTCATGGCATGCCATCCAGCGCCAGTTGGGATTCCGCGATTTCCCGATACGTGGTGGAGGTCTCCAGCAGGTCACGGTGGGTGCCCTGCGCTACCAGCCTCCCGTCGTCGAGCACCACGATCCGGTCTGCCCCGGCAACGGTGGAGATGCGCTCCGCGACCACGATGACCACGGCGCCGGCCAGCGCGTCAGCCAGGGAGTCCCTGAGACGGCTTTCCGTGGCAAAGTCCAGCGCGGAAAAGCTGTCGTCAAAAAGGTAGATGGGCGCACGCCGCACCAGGGCACGGGCAATACAGATCCGCTGCCGTTGCCCGCCGGAAAGGTTCGTCCCGCCCTGTCCAACGTCTGTTTCCAGCCCCTGCGGCAGCCTGCCGACGAAGCCGGCGGCCTGCGCCGTTTCGAGCGCGTCCCACAACTGGCCATCACTGGCCTCCGGGGCGGCGATCCGCAGGTTCGCGGCGATGGACCCGGCGAAGAGGTAGGACCTCTGCGGGACCACGGCCATGCCCTGGCGCAGGACGTCCAGCGGGACGGAGCGGATATTCTGCCCGGCAATGGTGATGGTTCCGGCAGTGGCGTCGAGGAACCGCGGCAGCAGGCTGAGGAGGGTTGATTTCCCGCTTCCGGTGGAGCCGACGATGGCTACCGTACTGCCCGGCGTGGCCGTAAAGCTGATGCTGTCGAGCACCGGACGCTCAGCACCGGGGTAGGCAAACCGGACGTCTGTGAACGTGACGCTGCCCGTGTCAAGGCCCGCACTGACGCCGCGGGCGCCGGAACCGTCCGGGGCGCCGCCGTCGTCGTCGTGCACGGATGGCTGGGTGCTGAGCACCTCCTGGAGGCGTTCGGCGCAGGCAGCAGCCCGCGGTGCTGTGGTGAGCACGTACATGGCCATCATGATGGCTATGAGAATCTGCATGATGTAGGCGATAAAGGCCGTGAGGGCACCAATCTTCATCTCACCCGAGAACGCCCGGTGTCCGCCGAACCACACCACTGCCACCGAGGAAAGGTTGACCACGATCATGATCAGCGGGAGCATGCCGGCAACCAGGAGCGAGGACTGGAGGTTGTTTCCCGTCAGTGCGGTATTTGCCCGCTCAAAACGGCGCGTCTCGTGTCCTTGCCTGACAAAGGAGCGGATGACGTTGGCCCCGATAATCTGCTCCCGCAGGATCCCGCCGGCACCATCAAGCAGGTCCTGGCCCTGCCGGTAGAGGGGCACAAGGCGCCGGACGATCAGGTACATAATGACCAGCAGAACGGGCATGATGATGATGACAATGCTTGAGAGCACGGTGTCCTGCTGCCATGCAAGGTAAACCCCGCCGGCTGCCATGACCGGCGCAGCCACCAGCATGGTAAACACCAGGACCGCGAAAGACTGGATCTGCTGCGTGTCGTTGGTGGCCCTCGTGACGAGGCTTTGGGTGCCGAACCCGCCAACTTCCTGGGATGACAAGGTCTGGATCTTGGTGAAGATCTCTGCCCTCAATTGCTGGCCGAGCGTCATGGCCACCACGGCACCGAGGTAACCGGCAGCCACGGCCGCAGCGGCCTGGACGGCTGCCACCAGCGCCATATCGGTGCCCAGCCGGAAAATCTCAGCTGTGTTCCCGGCCACGATCCCGTCGTCGATGATGGCTGCATTGATGGTGGGGAGGAGCAGAATCCCTGCGGTCTGCACCAGCTGCAGGACAATGACGGCAGCCACGAGGCCCTTCTGGTCTGCCAGAAGCCTCGTTAATAAGGCGAAAAGCACCGCACCTCCTGGTTGAGTTGGGGAGGCCATTATGGTTGCGGCTGACGGCTATCCCCAAGAAGCCGCTTCGTCGTGATTGGCTGCGCCTGATTCCTCTGAAGTCACATGGCTATACCAACCATGTAAACAACATCAATCGAATGGAGCTTAGGCGGTTAGTTGCTTTTGCGCTACGGCAAAGATCCGCCGGAAGGGAAATACCGTGCCGTGCGGAGTCCCCGGATACGCCTCCCGCAGCGCGGCTGCGTAGTCGTTTTCGAAGGCCTGCCCCTCATCTGCCGACAGGACGGCCAGAACGGGCCGCAATGCCGTGCCGCGCACCCACTCCAGCACCGGATCCGGTCCGGGGAGAACCTGCTGGTAGGTGGTTTCCCACGCGTCGGCAGTGCACCCGGAATCCAGCATGATCCGGAGGTAGCCGGCGGGCTCCCCTACCGATTCCCCGCCCCGAAGCACATCCTTGAGCTGGGGTGACCAGCGCGGCGAGGCAGCCAGTTCCCGCATCAGGGTATGGGAGGGGGCATTAAAGTTCCCCGGAACCTGCATGCCAAACCACGCCCCGGGACTGAGCGCCGCCAGCCAGCGTGCCAGCATCTCCTGGTGCCCGGGCACCCACTGCAGCGCCGCGTTGGTCACCACAACGTCGGTGTCAACGCCGGGCATCCACTCGGCGATATCGGCCAGCCCGAAGCTGAGTCCCGGAAGCCCGCGCGTCTGCGCGTCAGCCCTGGCCAGCATCTCGGCGGACGAATCGAGTCCCACAATCTCCGCCTCCGGCCACCGCCGGGCAAGGGTGGCGGTCAGGTTTCCGGGGCCGCAGCCCAGGTCCACCACCTGGCTCGGCCGCTCGGCCTGGATCCGGCCCGTGAGGTCAAAAAACGGCCGGTCGCGGTAGTCGCCGAACTGGACATACTTGAGTGGGTCCCACTTCACATCTGACTCCATGCTCTGGTGCTGTCTGGCAGTACCGCGAGCCTAACGCTGCCTGGCACGGATTCGCGGCAGCGGCTGGGCACTAAGCTGGAAATCAATGAAACTCGTTGACCAGCTGCCTGTCCTGTCCGCCCCGGCCTCCTCCGCCGCAGGCACAGACCCGGACGTCCTCTACACACGGTTCCTGGAGTGGACCGAAAGCCGGGGTCTGGAGCTGTACGCGGCGCAGGACGAGGCCATCATGGAGCTGGCAGCGGGTGCCAACGTCATCCTTGCCACACCCACGGGGTCCGGCAAGTCGCTTGTAGCCATCGCGGCCCACTTCCAGGCCATGGCACGGGGGCAGCGCAGCTACTACACGGCACCCATCAAAGCCCTCGTCTCCGAAAAATTCTTCGCACTGTGTGAGATCTTCGGGGCCGAAAATGTTGGCATGATCACCGGTGACTCGGGCGTCAACCAGGACGCCCCCATCATCTGCTGCACCGCCGAAATCCTGGCGAACATAGCCCTGCGCGAAGGCGACGGCGCAGACCTCGGTTCGGTGGTGATGGATGAGTTCCACTTCTATTCGGACCCGCAGCGGGGCTGGGCCTGGCAGGTGCCGCTGCTGGAGCTCCCCCAGGCCCAGTTCCTCCTGATGTCCGCAACGCTTGGCGACGTCAGCCGGTTCGAAGACGGAATCACCGAACTCACCGGCCGCCCCACCACAACAGTCAGTTCGGCCGAGCGCCCCATTCCGCTGCATTACTACTACCACGAGACCCCGGTCCACGAGACGCTGGAAGAGCTCCTTTCAACCCGCCAGGTGCCGGTCTATGTGGTGCACTTCAGCCAGATCGAGGCGATCGACCGCGCCCAGACGCTCATGAGCATCAACGTCTGCACACGTGAGGAAAAGGACAGGATCGCTGAGCTGATCGCCAATTTCCGTTTCGCCGCCGGTTTCGGGAAGACCCTCAACCGGCTGGTCCGGCACGGCATCGGCGTCCACCACGCCGGCATGCTGCCCAAGTACCGGCGCCTGGTGGAGCAGCTGGCCCAGGCGGGCCTGCTCAAGGTGATCTGTGGAACGGACACACTCGGCGTAGGCATCAACGTGCCCATCCGCACCGTCCTGCTCACCGCCCTGAGCAAGTACGACGGCGTCCGCACCCGGCTGCTTAACTCCCGGGAGTTCCACCAGATTGCCGGCCGGGCCGGCCGGGCGGGCTACGACACCGCCGGCACGGTGGTAGTCCAGGCGCCGGAGCACGTGATCGAGAACGTGAAGGCGATGGCAAAAGCCACCGCCAAGTTCGGCGACGACCAGAAGAAGCTCCGCCAGGTGGTCCGGAAGAAGCCGCCGGAAGGCTTTGTGTCCTGGGGCGAGCCAACCTTCAAACGGCTGGTGGAGTCGGTGCCGGATCCCTTGAGCTCGAGTTTCAGCGTGACTCACTCGATGCTGATGAACCTGATGGAACGCCCCGGCGATCCGTTCACGGCCGCCCGCCGGCTCCTGACCGTAAACCACGAACAGCGCCCCTCGCAGCTGAGGCTGATGAAACGCGCTTTGGGAATCTACCGCGAACTCCTGGCCGCCGAAGTGGTGGAACGCATTCCCCTTGCCGAACAGGGTGCCGATGGCCGGACAGTCCGGCTCACCGTCCACCTGCAGGCAAACTTTGCGCTGAACCAGCCGCTCTCGCCGTTTGCGCTGGCGGCGCTGGAGCTCCTCGACCCGGAGTCGCCGTCGTACGCCCTGGATGTTGTCTCAGTGATCGAATCAACCCTGGAGAAACCCCGCCAGATCCTCTCCGCGCAGCAAAAGAAAGCACGCGGGGAAGCCATCGCCGCGATGAAGGCGGACGGCATCGAGTATGACCAGCGGATGGCAATGCTCGAAGAGGTCACGTACCCGCAGCCGCTCGCCGAACTCCTGGGCGAGGCATTCGAGGTCTACCGCAAGGCCGCACCATGGGTGGGTGATTTCGAGCTGGCACCCAAGTCGGTGGTCCGGGACATGTACGAACGTGCCATGAACTTCGGCGAGTTCGTCCAGTTCTACGGCCTGGCCCGGTCCGAAGGCATCGTGCTGCGCTATCTGGCGGACTGCTTCAAGGCGCTGCGCCAGACCGTGCCGCAGGATATGCTCCGGGACGACCTCGAAGACCTCATCGCCTGGCTTGGGGAACTGGTGCGACAGGTGGACTCCAGCCTGCTGGACGAATGGGAAGAGCTCACGTCCGGGGCGGCACCCACGCCGCACGACGCTCCGCCTCCCCCGCCGCCGTCGCTCACCTCGAACATCCGCGCGTTCCGCGTGATGGTGCGCAACGAGATGTTCCGGAGGGTGGAGCTGTTCGCGGATGAGGACGCGGCTGCACTGGGAGAGCTCGACGGCGGCACCGGCTGGGATGCCGAGCGCTGGGAGGACGTCCTGGACGACTACTTCGACGAACACAACGACATCGGCATCGGACCGGACGCCCGCGGGCCGGGGCTGCTGATCATTACGGAGGGGCCCGGGCTGTGGAAGGTGCGGCAGATCTTCGACGACCCGGCACGCAACCATGACTGGGGCATCTCGGCAGAAGTGGACCTGGCGGCCTCGGACGAGACGGGAACCGCCGTGGTCCGGGTCACCGGTGTCAACCGGCTCTAGGGTCCCGCTAGTAAGCTCGAACCATGAGTGTAATCCGCCCCGCAACCCGGAACGACGTACCCGCAATCCTTCAGATGATCCACGACCTGGCCATCTACGAGAAAGAGCCGGACGCCGTCCGCAACACCCCGGAAAAGCTCCACGAGGTGCTGTTTGGAGACAACCCCCGCGTATTTGCCGCCATGGCCGAGAACGCGGCAGGACAGGTGCAGGGGTTCGCCCTGTGGTTCCTGAACTACTCAACCTGGGAAGGCGTCCACGGCATCTACCTCGAAGACCTTTACGTCACCCCGGACGCCCGCGGGGAGGGACACGGCAAGGCGCTGCTGAAGCACCTTGCCCAGACCGCAGTGGACAACGGCTATGCCCGGGTGGAGTGGTCCGTGCTGGACTGGAACGAACCGTCCATCAATTTCTACCGGAGCCTTGGTGCCCGGCCCATGGACGGCTGGTCCACCTTCCGGCTGACGGGTCCTGAGCTGGAGCGCTTTGGCAGCAGCGCCGCGGCGGCCGTTCGTGGCTGAAGCCGCGGTCCCCGCCATCGAGGTCACCCCGGCGGCAACAACGGTCCGGCATACCGTCAAGGCAAGGCATGAATTCCGTGGCATGCGGACCGCCGAGCATTATTTCACCGTTCCGCTGGACCACTTTGGGGCAACGGAAGGGCGGGCGGACGGATCGTTGCCGGAGACCATCACGGTGTTTGCCCGCGAATACGTATCCACGGCGCATACCGAAGCCGACGCGGAAGGACTGCCCTGGCTGCTGTTTCTGCAGGGAGGCCCCGGCGGGCGGGGCAACCGGCTCGCCTCGCTGGGCGGGTGGAGCAAGGCCGCAGCCCGCGATTTCCGGATCCTGATGCTGGACCAGCGCGGAACCGGCCTCTCCTCCCCCATCGACCGGACGACGCTGCCGCTGCAAGGAACACCCGGGCAGCAGGCCGCCTACCTTGAGCATTTCAGGGCCGATTCCATCGTGGCCGACGCGGAAGCCATCCGGACCGCGCTCGGCTCCGGCCCGTGGAGCATCTATGGGCAAAGCTACGGCGGCTTCTGCGCGCTCACCTACTTGTCGTTTGCACCGGGTGGGCTGAAGGAGGCCCTCATCACGGGCGGGCTGGCACCCCTCTCCGGCCCCGCAGACAATGTCTACAGGGCCACTTTCCAGCGGGTCGCGTCCCGGAACGCCGAGTACTTCAGCTGGTATCCGGAGGACCGCCGGACGGTGGAGCGGATCGCCCGCCATCTGCGCGACCACGAGGAATTCCTGCCCGACGGCGGCCGCCTCACGGTGGAGCGTTTCCAGATGGTGGGTTCCTTCCTGGGCGGCAACACCAGGGTGGATGGCCTGCATTACCTGCTGGAGGACGCGTTCACGGAATCCCTGGACGGGAACAGGCTCTCCGATGCGTTCCTGGAACAGGTCCAGGGAATCGTCTCCCGCCTGCCCAATCCCTTGTACGCCCTGATGCACGAATCAATCTACGGTCAGGGCCAGGCCAGCGACTGGGCGGCATGGCGCGTACTTCAGGAGCATCCGGAGTTCAGTCCCGGTGCCACCCCGCTGCTGCTCACGGGAGAGATGGTGTACCCGTGGTATTTCGAGCAAGATGCCGCGCTGAAGCCACTGCGGCAGGTCGCGCACCTGCTGGCCGCCAAGTCAGACTGGAAGCCGCTTTACGACTCGTCCCGGCTCGCCGTCAACAGCGTGCCGGTTGCCGCGGCTGTCTACCGGGATGACATCTACGTGGACCGGAACCTTTCCCTGGAAACGGCAGCCGCCGTGCGTGGACTCCAAGTGTGGGAAACGGCGGACTTCCACCATGACGGCATAGCCGACGACGGCGAGGCCATCTTCGGCCGCCTGCTGGGCATGGTGCGCTCCGCCGGACCGTCAGCCTCGAACTGATCCGGAAGCTGAAGCTTGCCGTCGTGCCATCAGGGACACGGCGGCGGCCGTCAGCACCACCGCCCCCACGAGCCCGCCGGCAAGATTAAGTCCCAGGTAGCCGGCCGCGCTGAGGATCAGGCCGGAAATTGCGCCGCCCACGGCGCCCGCAGCGCCCATCAGCATGTCCGAGACGCCCTGGACCACCACGCGGGACTCCGCACCGACGCTTTCGGCCAGCAGTGTGGAGCCAGAGATGGTAGCCGCCGACCAGCCCAGGCCCAGCAGGACAAGTCCCACGGCAACCGATACCGTGGAAGACTGGCCAAACCCCGCGACCCCCACGGCGATAATCAGCGTGGAATAGCCGATCATGATGGTCTCCGTCCGGCCTGCCTTGTCGGTCAGCCAGCCCATGACCGGAGACAGCGCAAACATGCCGGCGATGTGCAGGGAGATGGTGAACCCGATGATCACCAGGACGTCACTGGAGGCGGAATGCCCTGCGTGGGAGGCGCCGGGGCCCACCACGAGGTCCTGCAGATGCAGCGGCGTCATGGACATAACCCCCACCATCACAGCGTGCGCACCCACCACGGCGGCAAGGCCGAGGAGTGCCTGCCGGGACTGACGGGCGGCCCGCAGCCCACGAACCAGCGATCCGCCGCCATCCTTTCGGGTAGGCAGGACCCCCGGGGAGGCCCCGGCAGGCAGCGGCCCGTGACCACCACCGGCCGCCTGCCGGGCGGCCAGTTCCCGGGCGAAGAGCAGCGGGTCCGGCCTGAGCCCGGCAAAAAGCAGCACAATGGCCAGGAAGAGGCCAGCCGCGGCGATGACGAACGGGCCGGCAACAGGGGGCAGTCCGAGGGTCTGCCCCACCACGGTGCCGGGCTGGATCAGGTTGGGCCCGGCGACCGCGCCCACCGTCACCGCCCACACAACGGCCGCCAGCGCCCTGCCGCGACGTTCCGGATCCGCGAGGTCCACAGCGGCAAACCGTGCCTGCAGGCTCGCAGCATTTCCAATGCCCATTGCCACGGCACCCAGCACCAGCAGCACAAACATGCCTGCCACCACCGCGAGGATGATCATGGCAGTGCCGGCCAGGGCGGAGGAAAGTCCCACGAGCTGGCCCATCCGGCGGCCCCGGCGGTCCGCCAGGGCCGCCAACGGGAGGGCTGCAAGGGCAGCGCCCAGGGTCATGACTGTAGCCACTGCCCCGGCCCAGACGCTGGAGCCCGAAAGTTCCACGGCCAGGATCGAACCAATGGACACAGTGGCGCCGGTTCCGATGCCGCCAAAGACCTGGGCGGCGCTCAACAGCGCCACGGTGCGCCGCTGCACCTGGCGAACTCCGCTTTCCGTCACAAGGGTGCGGGCCATGGTCCGAGCATAGTCGCGCCGGTCCGCTCCACGAAGGGGAAGTTAAAGCAGGCAGTCCCGGCAGCATCTGCGGCCGGGACTGCCTGGAGGTGGATCGTCAGCGGGCGTTACTCGGTTCCGCTGAGGCTCTTCCTGGCGTCTTCCTCCAGGCGGGGGTCCAGGTGGGCCGTCTTTGCTTTGGAGCTCATGAGGCTGGCAATCACGGCGATGATGATGGTGCCCACGATGACGGCCAGGGAGACGAAGGTGGGAATCTCCGGCGCCCATTCGATGTGCCGGCCGCCGTTGATGAACGGCAGTTCATTGACGTGCATTGCGTGGAGCACCAGCTTGACGCCGATGAACGCCAGGATGAAGGACAGGGCGTGCTTCAGGTACACGAGGCGGTTCATGAGGCCGCCCAGCAGGAAGTACAGCTGGCGCAGGCCCATGAGGGCGAACAGGTTGGCGGTGAAGACGATGAACGGGCTCTGGGTCAGGCCGAAGATGGCGGGAATCGAGTCAACGGCAAAGAGAAGGTCGGTCATACCGATGGTGATGAACACCACAAGCATTGGCGTGAACACTTTCTTGCCGTCCACCGTGGTGCGCAACTTGCCGCCGTCGAACTTCTCCGACATGGGGATGACCTTGCGGATCCCGGCGATGAGTGGATTCTCTTTGTCCTCTTCGTCCTCGCCCTCGTCCTGCGCCTGCTTCCAGGCGGTCCAGAGCAGGAAGGCGCCGAAGATGTAGAACACCCAGCTGAACTGCTCGATCACGATGGCGCCGAGGAGGATGAAGATGCCACGCAGGATGAGCGCGATGATGATGCCCACCATCAGGACTTCCTGCTGGTACTTCCGTGGTACGGAGAACCTGGCCATGATGATGATGAAGACAAACAGGTTGTCAATGCTCAGGCTGTATTCAGTAACCCAGCCGGCGACGAACTGCCCGCCGTATTCAGGGCCGGTGAAGGCAAACATGGCGCCGGCAAACACCAGCGCGAGTGAGACGTAGAAGGCTACCCACAGGCCGGCCTCCTTCATGGAGGGCTCGTGGGGACGGCGGATGACCAGCAACAGGTCAATGAGGAGAATCAGGCCGAGGACGACAAAGGAGCCGACCTCAAACCACACAGGCAAATCGAGCACAGGTAGCCTTTCGCAGGGTACAGAGAAATGGTGTAAGTCTCTCCGGCCAGCCTGTGCACTTGGTGCTGATGTGGCAGCCCGCTACGCCCGGCCGGGCAACTGTGCCTGGCGTGTTGACGATCGTAGCGCTTGGGATACTCCCCTACGTGACGTTAACTCTACAGCAGGAGCTGCGACCTGCTGGAACATGACCTCGGGACCCTAGGCGTGGCCGGCTGCCTGCATCTGGCGAAGTTCTTTTTTGAGCTCGCTGACTTCATCGCGGATCCTGGCTGCCACCTCGAACTGAAGCTCGGCTGCAGCGCCGTGCATCTGCTCCGTCAACTGCTCGATCAGGCCCACGAGGTCCTCTGCGGGGGCGGCCGCGAGACCATCCTTGCGGACCTGTGCTGCCCCCTTGGCCGCTGACTTCCCGCGCTTGGCGCCCTTGGCCAGGCGGTTGTTGTTCAGGAGCTCCTGCGTATCGGCGTCTTCTTTGGCCAGCTGGTCCGTGATATCGGCGATCTTCTTGCGCAAGGGCTGCGGATCGATCCCCTTTTCCGTGTTGTAGGCCACCTGGATGGCCCGGCGCCGGTTGGTCTCGTCGATGGCGTGGGCCATGGAGTCGGTGATGCGGTCCGCATACATGTGCACCTGGCCCGAGACGTTGCGGGCGGCGCGGCCGATCGTCTGGATCAGCGACGTGGAAGAGCGCAGGAAGCCTTCCTTGTCAGCGTCCAGGATGCTGACAAGGGAGACCTCAGGCAGGTCAAGGCCTTCGCGAAGCAGGTTGATGCCCACCAGGACATCGAAGGTACCCATCCGCAGCTCACGAAGCAGTTCCACACGCCGCAAGGTATCCACGTCGGAGTGCAGGTATTCCACCTTGATGCCGTGGCCCAGCAGGTAGTCCGTGAGGTCCTCGGCCATGCGTTTGGTGAGCGTGGTGACCAGGACACGTTCGTTCCTCGCTGTCCGGGCCTTGATCTCGCCCAGCAGGTCGTCAATCTGGCCCTTGGTGGGCTTGACCACCACTTCGGGGTCGATCAGGCCGGTGGGGCGGATGATCTGCTGGACAAAGCCGTCAGCCTTGCCGAGCTCGTACTTTCCGGGTGTGGCGGAGAGGTAGACCGTCTGGCCGACCCGTTCCAGGAATTCGTCCCATTTGAGCGGGCGGTTGTCCATGGCCGAGGGCAGCCGGAAGCCGAAGTCCACGAGGTTGCGTTTCCGGGACATGTCCCCTTCGTACATGGCGCCGATCTGGGGCACTGTGACGTGGGATTCGTCGATCACCAGCAGGAAGTCGTCCGGGAAGTAGTCCAGGAGACAGTGCGGGGCGGTGCCGCGGGCACGTCCGTCGATGTGCGAGGAGTAGTTTTCGATGCCGTTGCAGAAGCCCATCTGCTGCATCATTTCAAGGTCGTAGGTGGTGCGCATGCGCAGGCGCTGGGCTTCCACCAGCTTGTTCTGGCCTTCCAGGACCTGGAGCCGCTCGGCGAGTTCGTCCTCGATGCGCTTGATGGCCCGGGCCATCCGTTCGGGACCGGCCACGTAATGCGAGGCCGGGAAGACGTACATTTCCTCTTCGTCGCGGATGACCTCGCCGGTCAGCGGGTGGAGGGTGTGGATGTTCTCAATCTCATCGCCGAAGAATTCGATCCGGATGGCCAGTTCCTCGTACATCGGGATAATTTCCACCGTATCGCCGCGGACCCGGAACGTGCCCCGGTGGAAGTCCATGTCGTTGCGGGCGTACTGCATGGCCACGAATTTCCGGAGCAGGTCGTCGCGGTTCATCTCGGCACCCTTGCGGAGCGTGACCATCCCGGCAATGTACTCTTCCGGCGTGCCCAGGCCGTAGATGCAGGACACCGTGGCCACGACGATGACGTCGCGGCGGGTCAGCAGGGCGTTGGTGGCGGAGTGGCGGAGCCGTTCGACTTCCTCGTTGATGGAGGAGTCCTTTTCAATGAAGGTGTCCGTCTGCGCGACATAAGCCTCAGGCTGGTAGTAGTCGTAGTAGGAGACGAAGTACTCCACCGCGTTGTTGGGGAGCAGTTCGCGGAATTCGTTGGCCAGCTGCGCGGCGAGCGTCTTGTTCTGGACCATCACCAGCGTGGGCCGTTGGACCTGTTCGATAAGCCAGGCCGTAGTGGCGCTTTTGCCCGTACCGGTGGCACCGAGCAGCACAACGTCCTTTTCGCCGTTCTTAATGCGCTCAGTCAGCTCGGCGATGGCGGCGGGCTGGTCACCGGCGGGCTGGAATTCGCTGATGACCTCGAAGGGCGCGACAACACGGTTGATCTCCTGCGCAAGGCTCATGCATCTAATCTACAACCGGGGACCGACAGCGGTGCCGCGATCCGTTACCGGCGAACAGCCCCGCTCAGGGGCGGAGGGATTCAGGGCCGTACGACGGCGGCTGCCAGCCCGTGCGCGCCGCCCAGGCATCCATGCGGGGCCAGGCGACGTCCGTGAACCACGGCTCCTTGGCCTCGGCGTAGGCGTGCGTGCCCCGGGTGCCGGCAAACTGTTCGGCCAGCGCACGTTTATGGTCCGCATACGAGGCAGCGGCTTCCGCGTCACTCCTGAGCCAGTCGCGGAACAGCAGCGCATACCGCCAGCCGGCCGAACCGGCTGCCCGGACATGAAGGTTCACGGCACGGCCGGGATCCGCGTTGGCATGGAAGCGTTTCTGCCACTGGGCCGGATCCGGGTCCGAAGGTTTGGGCGTATCGGATCCGGTGCCCGGCACTGCGGGGAAACCGGCAGCGGCCAACTGTGGTGCGATCCTGTCCGCAACGTCGAGGTCCCGTACTGTCACCTGCAGATCGATCACGTCCTTCGCTGCCAGGCCCGGCACAGCCGTGGAGCCGATATGGTCCACGGCGAGGATCCCATGGGGCGCCGCTGCCATGATCCGGGCGCCGAGCCGCGCCGCCTGGACCGCCCAGTCACCTTGCGGTGCAGACAGGACAGCCGTGCCGGCCCTGGCCGCCCTGACGCCTCCACTGAGGTTCTTGGCAAACGGCACCAGCCGGTCAGCCCAGAGCCGGTCCACCTGCGATAGCAGCCCGTCGAGGGTCCCTGCATTGTCCAGGACTACGTCAGCCGCGGCCAGGCGGTCCGCCCGTGAGGCCTGCGCGGCCATCCGGGAGGCAGCGTCTTCCCGGGTCATGCCCCGGTGCTCCAGCATGCGGGCGATCCGGAGATCGTCCGGCGCATCGACTACCAGCACCAGATGGAATGCGCTGCCCTGCCCTGTTTCCACCAGCAGCGGAATGTCCTGGACAACAATTGCGCCCTCCGGGGCTGCGGCAATGATGCCGGCGGCCGCCTCACGGACCAGCGGATGGACAATGCCGTTCAGCACGGTCAGCTGGGCTGGATCGCCAAACACCAGGGCGCCCAGCCTCGCGCGGTCAAGCCCGCCGCGGGCATCGCGGACCCCAGGCCCAAACGCCTCGACCACGCGGGTGAGCCCGGGTGTACCCGGCTCCACGACTTTCCGGGCCAACGCATCAGCATCCACCAGCACAGCACCGAGCTCTGCCAGGCGCGACGAGACCACTGACTTCCCTGAGGCGATCCCGCCCGTCAAACCGATGTTCAGCACGCCACCAGCCTACCCATCGCGGCTGCCGCGCTCGGTAGACTTGGCCAGTGCAAGAGCAACAGACGCGGGCCACCACGTACACCACGCTCGCGGCGGGGCCGGACTTCCGGCACGAGGTCGAGATCAAGCGGTCCCGCTTCATCACGGTACTGCGCCGCGCTGAAACCGAGGACACCGCCCGCGACCTGGTTTCAGGACTGCGCCGCGAATTTCACGACGCCCGCCACCACTGCTCCGCCTTTGTCATAGGGCCGGACCGGGATATCCAGCGCTCCAACGACGACGGCGAACCTTCAGGCACTGCAGGAACCCCCATGCTGGAGGCAATCCTGAAACGCGAAACCGGACTGGAGGTGACGGACCTCAGCGACATCAGTGCCGTCGTCGTGCGCTATTTCGGCGGCATCCTGCTGGGGGCTGGTGGCCTGGTGCGTGCCTACTCCGAGTCTGTGTCCGTAGCCCTCGAACGGGCCCCGATGGTCCGCCGACGCCGGCTGCGGATCTGCGCGGCGTCCGTTCCCCATGCCGCTGCCGGCCGGCTGGAGAACGATCTGCGTGCGGCGGGATTCGTGATGGCGGAAACCAGTTACGGCACCCGGGAAACCACTCTGCGCCTGGCCATCCCGGACGACGCAGCGGAACTCCGGGCTGCAGCAGAGCGGATACTCGCGTTCACCGCGGGAACAGTAGAGCTGGTGCCCGGCGGGACGGAGTGGATCGATGTCCCCCTCCCCTGACGTCCGGCTGGCCGATGTGGACGAACGCATGCTGGAGCTGCTGCTGCGACTCGCCCGACTGGACGCCGAGCCGGACGAGGTGACCCCTCTTCTGGGCAACGGGACCGGCTGGAATGCAGAACGGTCGGATTGGTTCCGTACCTACCACCGCGCAGCGGCGGCCGGCCTGGACGGCGAAGCCCGGCAGAAGTCCTGGGCCATCCTGGCTGAGGGGAGCCCTGCCGGATCCATTCGGCTGAAACGGACGGCGCGCCATGACACTGCCGAGACGGGCATCTGGCTGGGACGAAGTTTCCGTGGGCGTGGTGTGGGGACGGCCGCCCTTAACCTGGTCCTCGAAGAGGCCACGCGTGCCGGGCTGCGGCATGTCATGGCCCACACCACGGCAGGCAACGCGGGTGCCCGGCGAATCCTCACCGCGGCGGGAGCGCAACTGACCCACCACGATGGCGGCGCCGTGACCGCCGCCGTCGTCCTCCCCACCGGCTCGCACTAAGACGCACGCAACCGAGGGCTGGGGTGCGTTACGTGCCCGTCGCATGACCGGTTAAGCACAACAGGCCCCCGCGTAAAGCGGGGGCCTGTTGTGCTCAGCCCGGAAGGGTCCGGGCCGGTGGCAATTAGTTGCCGGTCAGCTTCTCGCGCAGGGCCGCAAGAGCCTCGTCGGATGCAAGGGTGCCTGCACCGGCGTTGGACTCTGCAGCAGGCTCCGAGGAGTAGCTGGTGGTGCCGGAATCGCTGTCACCGGACGTTGCAGCTGCAGCGTCGTCGGCAGCGTGCTGGGCAACCTGCTTCTTGTGGGCTTCCCACTTGGTCTGGGCGTCAGCGTACTGCTGCTCCCAGGCCGCGCGCTGGTTCTCGTAGCCTTCAAGCCACTCGTTGGACTCCGGGTCGAAGCCCTCCGGGTACTTGTAGTTGCCCTCTTCGTCGTACTCAGCGGCCATGCCGTAGAGAGCCGGATCGAATT
>JAHFUZ010000059.1:0-9260 GCA_023264815.1 Arthrobacter sp.
TGGCCCCCGTGGTGTGGACCCACCGCTTCGTGATGGACCCGGAAGCGGAGTTCTCCGGCGCCACCGCCGAGGCCGTCCTGGCCCGGGTGCTGTCCGACGTCGCCGCACCGCAGCAGCGCGTCAGCGCCTAGAACCCACTCCGCCCGCCCGAAAGATGCCCGTGATGCCCAAAACTCCACCCGCCGTCGTCGGCCGTGCCCTGAGAATACTGGCCGCCCGGGCGGCAGCCCTTGACCTGGTCACCGCCCTGGGCTGGCAACTTCTGGCGGCAGGCCTGGGATTCCTGCTGCTCGGCGCGCTGCTGGGCTGGGAAGAAGGCATCACCGCCGCGGCCCTCGCGGCGGCGCTGCTCCTGGCGGCTGTGGCGTTTGTGATCGGCCGGACGTCCTACGGCGTGGTGATGGACCTGGCCAAGACCCGCGTGGAGGTGGGGGACATGGCCGTGGGCAGCATCACCGTATCCAACACCTCGGCCCGGCCGTTGCTGCCGGCCTCCATTGAACTTCCTGTGGGGGCAGGCACGGCATCCTTCGCGGTGCCGCGGATGAAGCCCGAGGACGTGCACGAGGACCTCTTCACCATCCCCACCGCCGTCCGGTCCGTCATCAAGGTGGGTCCGGTAAGGTCCGTCCGCGCGGATCCCCTGCGGCTCCTCTGCCGGCAGGTCACCCTGACCGACGCCGTGGACCTCTACGTCCACCCGCGAACAGTCTCCCTGGCCGGTTCCGCGGAAGGGCTCATCCGCGACCTTGAGGGGATGCCAACCACCAACCTGTCCAACGCCGACGTCTCCTTCCACGCACTGCGCGACTACGTTCCGGGCGATGACAGGCGCCACATCCATTGGAAGACCACCGCCCGGACCAACACGCTGATGGTGCGCCAGTTCGAAGAAACCCGGCGCTCCCACCTTGCCATGGCCCTCTCCACCAACCTGGACGAATACACCGCCGGAGAGGACCTGGAACTGGCCATTTCCGCCGCCGCTTCCATCGGCAAGCAGGCCATCCGCGAACAGCGCGAGGTCAGCGTCCTGACCCAGGACGGCCGGCTCCGCACGGACACCGCCCGCATCCTCCTGGACGGCATGACCCGGCTGGCAGCCGGGCCGTCCCGCCTCACAGCCACCGATGTTGCACGGCTCACCGGCGACGCCGTCCCCAATGCCTCCGTGATGTTCCTGCTGGTGGGCATGGCCGTGACACCCGCGCAGCTGCGGACCGCGGCAGCATCGGCGCCCCCGGGCGTGCGCTGCTTCGCGATCCGCTGCCAGGCCGGCGCCGCCATGGACCGCCGCGAAATCGGCGACCTGACCGTCCTGACCCTCGGGGAACTCACCGACCTGCCCCGCCTGCTGATCAAGGCCGCGGCATGAGCCGGCGCAGTGGCCAGGCGCCGCACACCATGCCCCACTGGCCCGTGGACGTGGCCGCCCTTACGGTCCTGCTGGCCGCAGGCACGCTCGGACTCTTTTCAACCTTTGCCGGCGACTGGCGCTTCCTGCTGGCAGGCTTCGGCGGCATAGCGCTGGGCCTTTCCGTCGCCTGGTTCGCCGCGCGGCACCGGCTGGGCGTGCTTCTCACCATGGCGCTGGCTGTGCTTGCCTACGTGGTCTTTGGCAGCGCGCTGGCTGCGCCGTCGCAGGCGTTAGCGGGGGTTGTGCCGTCGCTGGAATCCCTGCAGATCATCATTTCCGGCGTGGTCCTGAGCTGGAAGCAACTCCTGACCAGCGCTACGCCCGTGGGTGTGGCGGGCGGCCTGCTGGTGGTGCCGTTGCTGGGCTCCTACGTTGCGGCGCTCCTGGCCGGCACCATGGCCTGGCGTCTGCGCAGCGCCGCCTTCGCCGTCCTCCCGGCCGGGGGGCTGTTCCTGCTCGCCACGGCCATGGGCACCCACGAAACGTCGCTCGCCGCGGTCCGCGGCACGGTGTTTGTGGCGGCCGCCGTGGCCTGGCTGGCGTACCGGCGCCGCGTGGCAGACGCGCCTGCCGCCGTCGTGCAGTCAGCGCCGCCTCCGCACGGCGGCGGGGTGCGCCGCGCGGCGTTCGCGGCGGCGGTCCTGGCGATGGCCAGTGCCATGGCACTGGCCGCAGGCCCGGTGCTCAGCGCCTCCGCCAGCCGCCAGGTCCTGCGCGACACGGTGGTCCCGCCCCTTGACCTGCGTGACTACGCCAGCCCGCTGGCCAGCTTCCGGGATTACGTCAAGAACCAGAAGGACACCAAGCTGCTCAAGGTGACCGACCTGCCGGCAGGTGCTCGGATCCGGCTGGCCACCCTGGACTCCTACGACGGAGTGGTTTACGACGTCTTCGGCGGCAGTTCCAGCAACTACGCCCCCATCAGCAATTCCTCGGCCATGGGAGGTGCCCGTGCCCAAGCTGCGGCCCTGGCGGACACCGGTTCCGTGGACGTCAGCGTGGCCGTTGAGGCCTACAAGGGCGTCTGGCTGCCGTCCAGCGGAACGCTGCGCAGTGTCGAATTCACCGGTGCCCGTGGCTCCGATCTGAGCGGGTCCTTGTACTTCAACGCTGGCACCGACACCGCCCTGACCACCGCACGGCTGCAGGCTGGAGACAGCTACAGCATCGGAGTGGCCTATGCCGCACAGCCGGCCGAAACGGAGCTGGCGCAGGCCGGGTTCGCCACCGTAGCACTGCCGCCGGCGGACAACGTCCCACAGATCGTGGCAGCGAAAGCCAACGAGCTGGTGGGCGATGCCTCGTTGCCGCTGGAACGTGTCCGCAAGCTGGAGACGGCACTGGCCAAGCAGGGAGCCTTCAGCCATGGCCTGGACGGGGAGGCCCGGAGCATGTCCGGCCACGGCGCGCAGCGCATCACCGCCCTGCTCAGCGCCAAACAGATGGTGGGCGACGACGAACAGTACGCGGTGGCCATGGCTCTGATGGCCCGCGAACTGGGGATCCCGGCGCGGGTGGTCATGGGTTTCTACCCCGACCCCAAGAAGCAGCAGGGTTCCGTGCTGGAGCTGACCGGCAACGACGTGCACGCCTGGGTGGAAGTGGCCTTCGCCGGGGCCGGCTGGGTGGCGTTCAACCCCACGCCTTCCGAGGACAACGTTCCCATCCCGCCGGACCCGCAGCCAAAGTCCAAGCCCCAGCCGCAGGTGCTCCAGCCGCCTCCGCCGCCGCAGGCACCCGCGGAGCTGCCGCCGGATTCGGCCCCTGACGCCCAGGATGCTGACCAGAACCAGCAGGGCCTGTGGGCGGTCCTCGGGCCCATCCTGCTGGCGATCGGCATCGGCCTCCTGCCGGTGGCCATTCTGCTCCTGCCCCTCGCGCTGATCGCCTGGCTCAAGCTCCGCCGCCGGAAACGGCGGGCAGGCACCGGCTCGCCGACAGACCGGATCAGCGGCGGTTGGAGCGAAGTCATGAGCGCTGCGGCGGACCTGGGCACGCACGTCCCCGCCGGTGCCACCCGACGGGAGAACGCCGCAGGCCTGGCTAAAGCCTTCCCGGCCAGCGGCACCAGCACGCTGCTCCTGGCCCACCGCGCCGATGAGGCAGTCTTCGCGGCCGGGGAGCCCACCGACGAGCAGATCCGCGCCTACTGGGCCGACGTTGACTCCTCGCTGCAGGAAATGACAGGCGGCGTGGGATTCTGGCGGCGCCAAAGAGCAAGGTTTTCTGTCCGGTCACTGGCCATGCCGGCCGACGGCGGGAAACCCGGGCTGCTGCGGAAGTGGGTCGCTGCGCTGGCGTCGACCGTGTTCGCTACAGTGCTCGCATCAGTGCGGGCACTGATGTCAAGGAGGAAGAAATGAGCGCACAGCGGGGGCCCGCCACGCCGCCGGCCATTGCCGGGTACCAGTACGTCCAGCCGTTGGGTTCCGGGGGCTTCGCCGACGTCTACCTCTACGAGCAGGACAGGCCACGGCGCAAGGTGGCCGTCAAGGTCCTGCTCTCGGACCTGAAGACCGACGGCGCCCGGCGCCGCTTCGAATCCGAAGCAAACCTCATGGCCCAGCTGTCCACGCACCCGTTCATCGTCACCATCTACGAGGCGAACGTGACGGCGTCCGGCCATTCCTACCTGGCCATGGAGTACTGCTCCAAGCCGAACCTGGACGCCCGGCTGCGGCGGCAGCGCTTCAGCGTGGACGAGGCGCTGACCGTTGGCATTCAGGTGGCCTCCGCCGTGGAAACCGCCCACCGCGCCGGCATCGCCCACCGCGACATCAAGCCCGCGAACATCCTCGTGACCGACTACAACAGGCCCGCACTGACAGACTTCGGCATCGCCGGGACCACGGATGCGGACAGCGATGACGACGCCGGAATGTCCATTCCGTGGTCTCCGCCGGAATCGTTTTCCAGCGCGGACACGGACGGCGTGAAGGTGGATGTGTGGGCCCTGGGCGCCACGATCTACACACTGCTCGCGGGCCACTCACCGTTCGTTGTGCCTGGCGGAAACAACTCGCAGCGGGACCTGATGTCCCGGATCTCGTCCGCGGCGCTGCCCCGGCTGGGCCGGATCGACGTCCCGCAGTCGCTGCAGCAGGCGCTGGCCACGGCGATGGCCAAGCAGCCTGCGTCCCGGTACCAGTCCGCGCACGCCCTGGCGCTGGCCCTGCAGCGCGTTCAGCTGGAACTTGGCCTGTCCGTCACCAGCTTTGAAGTACTGGACGACGCCCCGGACACCGATGACCCGCAGGACGCCGCCGAGGATGCCACCCGGATCCGCGGGGTGGTGTCCATCGATCCCCGGGCATCCACCACCAGCACCGGACCGTCCGTCCGGGCGTCTGTGTCCGCGTGGGCCCAACAGCCCACGTTGCCGCGGCCGCCTGCCCCGTCCAGAGGGACGCCCGCGGTGGGAGCGCCTCCGGCGGGGGTCCCCGAAGCATCGGCGGAGAAGACCGTGGCCCGGTCATCCGCGGCCGGAACCGCAGACCGGGCGCCTGGCGGTGCGCCGCCGTCGAGCGTTTCATCAGGCTGGGACCGGCCTGCCCCGTTCAAGCCCCTGCCGGTGGAGGACACGCAGCTTCGGCCCCCGCCTGAGGAACCGGGGGACGGGCATCCCGGAGGCGACGGCGCCGCCGAGGTGCGGCGGCGTCCGAAATGGCTGTTGCTGGCGGCAGGAGGTGTGCTTGCCGCGGCGGCGGTGACAGGGCTGGTGGTGGTCAACGGCGCAGGTGCCCCGGCCGGCCAGCCGCAGGCCAAGCCCGGCGCAGACACGCCGTTGGATGCGGTTGCCCCGGGCAGCGTGGTGCCCGCGCCGGCCAACCTGGCCGGGACCAAGGCCGGCGATCGGGTGACGTTCACGTGGGAAAATCCTGCGCCGGCGGCAGGCGACGTCTATATGTGGCGCCCCGTTTCGGTACTGCAGTCAGGCGAATACACAGGCTCCAGCGAACCAAGCGCGGTGGTGGCCGCCAGCCCGGACGGAGCCACCTGCCTGGAAGTGGTGATCCGCAGGGGCAACGGCCAGGCCTCGCCCGAACCGGCCAAGGCGTGCGTCCCCTGACAATGTGCCGCACTCTTCCCGGGGCTTTATGCCCTACGTCCGGTTCCGGGCCGGTCCTAGCCTGAAAGAAAGCAGTGCGGCGCGGCCGCCTGCCCGGAGTCAGGAGGCAAACGATGGAATCGGCAAAAACAAGCATCATCGGGGGCACCATCCTGATGGCGTTGGGGCTGCTGTTCCTGCTGGACCGGCTCGGCATGGTGGACAGCGGCGTCTACGTGCCGGCCCTGCTGTTCGCCACGGTGGGGGCGGCGTTCTTCGCGCTCTTCAGCCGCAGCCGTGACTACTGGTGGGCGGCCATCCCCGGCTCGGTGTTCCTGGGCCTGGCCGCGGTCATCACGGCCACGCAGGTGATGCCCGGCGCGGCGGGCGGCGCCTACCTGTTCCTCTTCATGGCGGCAGGCTTCGGTGCGGTCTACCTGCGCCGGCCGGCCAGCTGGTGGGCCCTCATCCCGTGCGGGGTGATGTTCACGCTGGCCGTCATCGTGGCCCTCCCGGCGCTGCAGGGCACGGCCGTGGCCGCAGTGCTGTTCCTGGGTCTGGCAGCCACCTTCGGTGTGCTGTCCGTTGTCCCGGTCCGGACCGGGCACCACACCAGCACCATGAAATGGCCCCTGGCCCCGGCCGCCGCTCTGGGCATCATGGGGATCATCTTCGCCCTCCAAAGCACAGTGCTGCTGGTTCCCCTGGAATACGCCGTCCCGGCCGTCATGATGGTGGCAGGGATCGCCCTGCTGTTCTACGCCTTCCGCGCCCGCGACCGCGGACCCCGGACCCACTAACGCGTATCCACGTCCTCAAACACCAGGAACGTCTGGGTATCCAGCACGCCCGGCATGGACTGGAGCTGGTCGAAAATCACCCGGCGGAGGTCGGTGTTGTCGATGGCGCGCACCAGCAGGATGACGTCAAAGTCGCCGCCCACCAGCGCGATGTGGTGGATCTCCGGGATGGCGCGGAGCTGTTCGCGCAGCTCGCGCCAGGAATGCTGGCTGACCTTCAGTGTCACGTAGGCGGAGGACTTGAGCCCCGCTTTGATGGGGTCCACCAGGGCGGTGAACTTGGTCAGCACGCCTTCGCTGGTGAGCCGCGCGATCCGTGTGTAGGCGTGGGCGCGGGAGATGTGGACGTTCTGCGCCACCTGCGTGACGGACATCCTGCCGTCACGCGTCAGCTCCGCGATGATGTGCCGGTCAACCTCGTCCAGGGGCGCCGGCTCGGCCCGGTCCGCTATGCCTGCCAATGTGTCCACAGCTCCTTGCCGTAATGGCGTCTTCAATGACAATTCGTCTTCCAGACTAGCCCCCTGGAACTGTCTTCTCCACGATTTGAGCTGGCTCTGGATACGAAAGTTCCCTTAGGCCAATACTGGGAAGGAATAGTGGCTACAGAAGGACGGACCAATGACGATCTCCGCGGACCATACTGCGCCGGACCAGGCCCACCGGCCGCCGGCCGAAAATGCCGTGACCGAAGCTGTCCGGAAGTTCGGCATCACCGCCGAGGATTACATGCTTCCCGCCCGGCACCAGATCCAGATGGTGGACCAGGACGGACGCCTCAACCCGGACAGCGAGCAGGGCACCGAACCCGGCCACGAGTACCCGCTCCCCGCCGATGAGGAACTGCTGGCCGCCTACGAGCAGCTCGTCGTCGGACGCCGCGTCAACGACCAGAACTCGGCCCTGGTCCGGCAGGGCCGCATGGCCGTGTACCCGTCCAGCCACGGGCAGGAGGCCTGCCAGGTGGCCGCCGCGATGTGCCTCGGCGAGGGCGACTGGCTGTTCCCCACCTACCGGGACGCCGTGGCCGTAATGACCCGCGGCGTTGATCCCGTGCAGGCCATGACCATCTTCCGCGGCGACTGGCACAGCGGCTATGATCCCGCCCGGCACAAGGTGGGCATCCAGTGCACCCCGCTGACCACCCAGCTGCTCCACGCCGTGGGCGTGGCCCACGCCGCCAAACTCCGCGGCGAGGACACCGTGGTGCTGGCCATGTGCGGCGACGGTGCCACCAGCGAAGGCGACTTCCACGAGGCCCTGAACTTCGCCGCCGTCTTCCGCCTGCCGGTCATCTTCTTCGTCCAGAACAACAAGTACGCCATCTCCGTGCCGCTGGCGCACCAGTCCGTGGCGCCGTCGCTCGCGCACAAGGCCGTGGGCTACGGCATGGCCGGCGAACGCGTGGACGGCAACGACGTGGTGGCCCTGCTCGCCGTGCTGGACCGCGCCGTTTCGCTCTGCAGGAGCGGCTCCGGCCCGCTCCTGGTGGAGGCGAACACCTACCGGATGCAGGCCCACACCAACGCCGACGACGCCACCCGCTACCGCCAGGACAGCGAGGTGGCCGAGTGGCTGGCCAAGGACCCGATCACCCGGATGAAGACCTACCTCACCGGCAAGGGAGTACTGGACGACGACGGCGCCGCAAGGATCGCTGCCCGCGCTGAGGATGTTGCCGCACAACTTCGCTCGGGGTTGAGTGAGGACGTTCCCGTGGAACCGCAGGACCTCTTCCGGTATGTCTTCTCCTCACCCACACCCCAGCTTCGCGAACAATCAGCGCTGCTGGCCGACGAACTTGCCCGCGAGGAGTCCAAATGAGCCCCACCGTCACCACCTCTGCCGAAGCCAACGGCAACGTCAGCGCCGCCACCGCCCGTGCCGCTGCCGCCGCCGCTTCTGTAGCTGCGGCATCCGGCCCGCAGTCCGTCACCATGGCCAAGGCCCTGAACACGGCCCTGGCCGATGCCATGCAGGAGGACCCCACGGTCCTGGTGTTCGGCGAGGACGTGGGCCCGCTGGGCGGTGTCTTCCGCATCACGGACGGGCTTACTTCCCGGTTCGGTGAGCAGCGCTGCTTCGACACGCCCCTGGCCGAGTCCGGCATTGTGGGCATGGCCGTGGGGATGGCCATGAACGGGATGCGCCCGGTGGTGGAGATGCAGTTCGATGCGTTCGCCTACCCGGCGTTCCAGCAGATCGTCAGCCACGTGGCCAAGATGCACAACCGGACCAAGGGCGCCCTGAAGCTCCCTATGGTGATCCGCGTTCCGTATGGCGGCGGCATCGGGGGAGTGGAGCACCACTGCGACTCCTCCGAGTCCTACTACGCCCACACGGCCGGCCTGAAGGTGTACACACCCGCCACCGTGGCCGACGGCTACCGGATGCTCCGCGAAGCCATCGACTCGGACGATCCCGTGATGTTCATGGAGCCCAAGAAGCTGTACTGGTCCAAGGACATGGTGGACCTGGGGGCCCTCCGGGATGCCCACTCTGCGGATGCCCAGGCGGGCACATCCTCGGAAGGCCGGGCCGCCGTCGCCCGTTCCGGCACTGACGCGACGCTGATCGCGTACGGGCCGTCCGTGCCCACGGCGCTCGCCGCCGCGGCAGCCGCCGCGGAGGAGGGCCGCTCGCTGGAAGTGATCGACGTCCGCTCGATCGTTCCGTTCGACGACGAGACCGTGTGCGCGTCCGTCCGCAAGACCGGCCGGGCCGTGGTGATCGCCGAGGCGCACGGCTTCGCGTCCGTGTCCTCGGAGATCGTGGCGCGGGTCCAGGAACGCTGCTTCCACTACCTCGCCGCGCCCATCCGCCGGGTGACCGGGTTTGACGTCCCGTACCCGGCGCCGAAGCTTGAGCACTACTACCTGCCCGGCGTGGACCGCATCCTCGACGCCGTTGACGACCTCCAGTGGGAGAACTGACCGATGAGTGAAACGAAAGTATTCCTGCTGCCCGATCTCGGCGAAGGCCTCACCGAAGCCGA
>JAHFUZ010000059.1:9360-11815 GCA_023264815.1 Arthrobacter sp.
ACCTGCCCGGCGTGGACCGCATCCTCGACGCCGTTGACGACCTCCAGTGGGAGAACTGACCGATGAGTGAAACGAAAGTATTCCTGCTGCCCGATCTCGGCGAAGGCCTCACCGAAGCCGAGCTGATCAACTGGCTGGTGTCCGTGGGCGACGAGATCCGCGTGGACCAGCCCATCGCCGAGGTGGAGACCGCCAAGTCCGTAGTGGAAGTGCCGTCGCCCTATGCCGGGACTGTTGTGGAGCTGCACGGCGAGGCGGGGCAGACCCTGGACGTGGGCAAGCCGCTGATTTCGGTGGCGCCTGTGGGGTCCCGTGGGGCCAGCGCGGATGATGCCGCCCCCGCCCCTTCGCCGGACGGCATTGCTGCAAGCAGCATGCCGTCCGGCTCCGACAGGCCCGATGCCACTCCCGGGGCGGCATCATCCGCGCCGGCTGAGGTTGCGGCCAACGCTTACCGCGAGGAGGAGAAGGCCGGGTCAGGCAACGTCTTGATTGGTTACGGGACTCCCGGCGGAGACGGCCAGTCAAGGCGCTCGCGGGCTCCACGCAGGGCGGTTTCGGTGGTTGAGCCTGTCGAAACCCCGGACGTGGACCTCTCGCTGCTCCGCACCCGCGTGCCCGGCAAACTTGGTGCGGTCATTTCGCCGCTCGTCCGGCGCATGGCGCGTGAGCACGGCGTGGACCTCGGCGGGATCCACGGCTCTGGCGACAGCGGCCTGATCATGCGCCGGGACGTTGAAGCAGCGATCCACCCGGCGGTTCAAGAGCGCCCGGTGGCTGAGCCTGCCGAAACCCAGGGCACTACGGACTCCCGCACCGGCCTCGGCATTTCTGGCCGGACTCCGGTCAAGGGCGTCCGTAAGGCTGTGGCCGTGAACATGACCCGCAGCCGGGCCGAGATTCCCGAAGCCACTGTCTGGGTGGACGTTGATGCCACGGCGCTCATGGAATTGCGGGCAGGGCTGAAGAAGTCCGATCCCCAAGGCACACCAGGTCTGCTGGGCTTCATCGCACGTTTTGTCACAGCCGGGTTAAAACGGTTCCCCGAGCTGAACACCCGCATCGAGACGGCCGCCGACGGGTCCCAGGAGATTGTGTCCTTCGCCGGCATCAACCTTGGCTTCGCCGCCCAAACCGACCGCGGCCTGACCGTTCCCTCCATCCGCAACGCCGAGAAACTCAGCGCCCGCGAACTGGACGCCGAGATCCGCCGGCTCACCGCCGTCGTACGCGAAGGCAAGGCAACTCCGGAGCAACTGGGCAGCGGCACCTTCACGCTGAACAACTACGGGGTGTTCGGCGTGGACGGCTCCGCGGCGATCATCAACCACCCCGAGGTGGCGATCCTCGGCGTGGGGCGCATTATGGCCAAGCCGTGGGTGGTGGACGGGGAACTTGCCGTCCGCCAGCTCACCGAGCTGACCCTCACGTTCGACCACCGCGTGTGCGACGGCGGCACCGCAGCCGGGTTCCTCCGGTTCGTGGCGGACGCCATCGAAAACCCGGGATCGGTGCTCGCCGATATCTAGAACGGAGGCTTAGGAGCTTGGCCGGTCCTGTAAAGCGTCTTGTACCGTTGCGACTCGGGCGCCATGGCGGGGCCGGCTACCGTCCACCGGATCCGGCGCCAGCGGTGCCGTGGTTGGGATGCCAGTGTAAAAACCAGTTGTACCGCCCATATCGCCTAGTGTGCGGGAACTTGCAGTGATCACCATATTTACTTAGGAGAGCCCAGGCCTGCCCACGAAGACGGCGAGTTTGGTCCGGAATGCTTTCCGAGTCATTTCTGTCAGCTCGAACTGCTTGGACCCAAGGAGGCGATCAATTGCCGTGATGGCTGGTCCCATGGACGTCATGGCACTTAAATCGGCCACTACATACGTTCCGTCACCTTCAACGGCGGGAAGGGAGAGCGGGAATAGGTTGAGGTGACTATAGCTAAGCGACCCGTCTGACGTTTGCTGAGCAGTTCCAGATGCCATGATTTCTGCGAGCCTAGGGTCCTTGGATGACAGCTTCAGCACTGGAGCTATCAGTATGCCCGAGCGCGCCCTAGGATTTTCAATGTCGCAATCGTAGGAACACACAATTACTAGTCTGTTCGCCGAGTCGACAGGCTGAGCAACTCGGTCCCACGTCGGGATTTGGATGTACTTGGCTGTGCCATCAGGCAGAGTTGAGTTCATTGCCTTCGCGAGGTCCCACCGTGGGAAGTGCTCCACCGTGCAAACGTCCCCTTGTCGCAAGTCAGCGCCGAGGACTTCTTCAAAAGTCACGCGGGAGGCTGCGAGTCGTACCAGTCCATAATTTCATCGGGGGACTGAATAATTCCGATGGGGACTGCTGAAGGTTTGATTGACACTTTGCCTGTGAGGATTTGATCCTTGCGGGTGGAAGGATGTTCATCATGCCCAAAGCCTTTCCCGAAGAGTTCCGCCGCGATGTCGTCGCGGTT
>JAHFUZ010000006.1 GCA_023264815.1 Arthrobacter sp.
AAGGTGCTCCCTTGAACTGCGTGGAAATGGTGTGTGGTAACAACATTTTCCCAGTTCAGGAGCACCTTTCGCGGCTTAAACACGCCCCAAGACCTGCACCCTCATGAAATACCGAGGCTAGGGAACGCCCGGCGCGGCTCCAAGGACGTTGCTGGTTACTGGGACGGCTGGGGGATCTCGCACTCAACCTTCGGGTTGACGCCCATGTAGTTCAGGGGACCGGCAACGATGGTCACCGCAACTGTTCCCGCCTGGGCGCAGGTCCCGGGTGCGCCGCCGAAGTAGCCGCGCTGCCAGGCGGCGAATCCTCCGATGATCAGCCAGATGACAATCAGTGCTCCGAGAAACTTCACGGTGTCCTCCTAGGGCCGTGGCTGCCTGTGCGTTCAAGTATGCGCCGTTATCCGGAATCGTCACAGCACCCACCCCCACCACACCCGACGCTCTCTCACTTAATGCGGGAAAACGACCGACGCTCTATCACTTTCTTCAAGAAAGTGATAGAGCGTCGGTCAAGAACCCGCATTAAGTGAGAGAGCGTCGCAAGAGGGTGGTGCGGCGGTAGCGGGTCTCGAGGACCGGTTCGAGCGGAGCTGCGGGCACTGCGCCCACCGCCGCCGCGAGGGTTTCGTTGACGCCGCACCTGCCGAGGCATGGGCGGGGTCGGCTGCACGGTCGGCAGGCATGGGAACGGACGACGGCGGCGCTGTTTCGGCTGCGGGGACCGTCACTGGAGGTGCCGGTTCGGCGTGCCGGGGTGCCGCCGTCGGCATGGACGGAAGAAAGGCCACCGCGGCGGGAGCCGCAGCGGGGCTGTAGGCGTAACGGACGTCCACGATGGTCTTGTCGTTGGCGAGGTCGAGTTGGGAAGTCATCGGGATTCTCTGGAATCTGTTGGTGGGCAGTTCCCTACGGTCCCGGGCCACACGGTGCAGGTGCTGTGACGGAACCCAGGCCCGAATATGGGTGTTGGCCGGGCGTTCACCTGCTTCTTCGCGTGCCTGCCGCTGGTCACCGCGGTGGCATGTCGATCGATAGGATCGAGTCCGTGCTCCGACTTAAACGCCTTGCGGTCTTCTGCGTGTTCGCGATCTGTGTGCTCACCGCAGGGTCTTTCTGGGCGCTCGCACAGGCCGGTGCGGACCCGCGCGGTGTGCTGCCTGCGCCGCCGCGGTCGGAAGCGAGACTCGAAGCGCACTCCACCGGCCTCACCACTGCCGTCAATGTCACCCGCAATGCGGACGCCGGGTGGCTCAGCACGGCGGCGGATCAGACCGGCATACCGGCCCGGGCGCTGCGGGCTTACGTGGCGGCGGCCGGTGCGGCCAACCAGGCCGCTCCGGCCTGCGGGATCGGCTGGAACACGGTGGCTGCGGTGGGCTTCGTGGAATCCGCCCATGGAGCGTACGGCGGCGGCAGCCTGAACTCCGCAGGGCAGGCCAGCGGACCATTGGTGGGCCCGAGCCTGGACGGCAACGGGTTCGCGGCGATTCCTGACACCGACGCCGGCGCCCTCGACGGCGACCCACGGTGGGACCGCGCCGTGGGTCCCATGCAGTTCATTCCCTCCACATGGGAGATCGCGGGACGGGACGGAAACGGCGATGGAGCAGCCGATCCCTTCAACATCGACGATGCCGCCGTCAGTGCGGCCTCCTACCTGTGCGCCCATGGCCGGGACCTCACCACGGCGAACGGGTGGGTGCAGGCCATCTACGCCTACAACCAGTCCGATTCCTACGTGGACCAGGTGCGCCGCCAGGCCACGTCCTACGCCGCCCAAACCGGCTAGGACGAGAGTGCCGCTGCCGGGGCGGCATTGCTGCCTCAGGCATGCCTACGGCCGGCAGTACCTCGACTACCGGCGCAACGCCCCGGGGTGGTGGTCGCGGCCCTGATCCTTAGCGCGGGCCCGCTGCCGTCCACCACCACAAACACCAGGTGGTTCTCGTCGATGATGCCGACGGCGGTGCGCGGCTGTTCGCCCTGGATGGAGTGGCTGCCGAAGTTGGTGTCCACCTCCACGTCCTCGATGCCCTCGGCCACGTCGCCGTTGTCCAGCTGGGACGGGCCGAAGGAGAGGGTGTTCCAGACGCCGTCGGCGATGAGCTGTTCGGCGGTGGTGGTGGTTTCGTCGTAGACCTTGACGGTGCCGTCACGGTAGAACGCCAGGCCCTGGCGCGCGCCTTCGTCGCGGAACACCACGCCATCGCGGATCACAATGCCGGTGTCGCGGAAGCCGTAGTAGTCGCCGTGGATGGCGAAGCTCCCGCTGAGAGCGTGAGGGCAACAGCCCCGGCGACGACGGCGCGCCGTACGCGGCTGCCCTTGCGTTTTGTGTTGTTGAGAGGAGTCATTCCTCAGTTCTGGGAGCCAAGCCAGCGGCGGGATTTGCCGAAGATGTGCCGGGGCTGTGAAAGCAGCCCGGGCCTGTTCCGGGCGGGCCGCGCTAGGCCTGCTGGGAGGCCTGGTCAGTGGTGGCCGGGGCGGTTGCCGGGCAGAGCCGAAGGGCCACCTCCCGCAGTTCCTGGGGGTGGAACGGTTTGGTCACGTAGGCCGCGGCGCCGGAGGCCATGCCGGCGAGGTGGTCGTCCTGCTCGGACCTGGCGGTGAGGAACAGCAGGGGAGCGGTGCTGAGGGCGCGGATGGCCCGTGCAACCACGTGGCCGTCCATGTCCGGCAGGCCAAGGTCCAGGGTGATCAGTGCCACGGAGGGGTCGGCTGCGGCCGCGATGCCATCCGCGCCGGTGGCCACCGCGCGCACGTCAAAGCCCGCGCGGGTGAGTACAACTGTGATCAGTCCGCGGATATCGTCATTGTCCTCGATGACGAGGCAGACACGTTGAGTTTCCATCAAAGCCCCCAGAGCCAGCTTGGAACCAGTGTACGGCGTGGGCTGGCGGAAAATAGCCACTGTGACACATTCCGCAGGCACCACGGCTCCGGCCGGCCGCGGCGTGGCGTCGACTTCGGCAGTCCCCGGCGCCAGGCGACGCTGCCTGACGCCGAGGTGCTTCGGCCCCCGGCGCTACCCGTCGTAGTGCGTCTGGGCCGGCCCCTGGCCCAGGGCGCTGACCACCGCTGCCGCTACACTGCGAAGCTTCGAATTGCGGGTGCTCGAGGCGGCTTTCAGGAGCTCGAAGGCCTCCTGCTGGCTGCAGCGGTTCTGGGCCATGATGATGCCCACCGCCATGTCGATCACGGTGCGGGTCTCGAGGGTGGCGCGCAGGTGGGCCGCCGCTTCCGTGTAGTGCGCAAACCGCACGGCCAGCCGCAGCGCCAGGGAAGTCTGCCGGACGAAGTCCTGGGCGGTTTCCAGGATGCGGCCCTCGAAGCGGCCGCTCCGGTGTGAATACAGCAGCAGCGTCGCTTTGGTCTCGCCCTCCAGCTGGAAGGGAACGGCCAGCACTGACCGGATGCCGTGGCCCAGTACCGCTTCAGCGTAGTCTGGCCAGCGGCGGTCCTGTTCCAGATCGGCAACATTGACAGTCGACTGGCCTTCGGAAGCGGCCATGCCGGGGCTGTCACTTGACTGGTATTCGATTTGGCTGACGGCCTCGGCAGCAGCGCCGTTGCTGGCAACCGTGGCGGCTTTGCGTTCGCGCAGCAAAGTGATGCCGCACAGCACTTCGTCGCCGGGCTCGGACAGGTTCCGCGCGGAAACGCGCGCGAGCTCGTCCAGGAACTCCTCAACGTCGGCGCTGTTGAGGAGCTCTTCGTGCAGGTGATCGGAGATCGATGTAGCGGTATTTGCTGTTGACTCGCTGGCCACGGTTCTTAGTGCCATTCGCTCAGGTCAAAACGACCCGGCAACTCCGCCGTACTACTGCCGTGGGGCACCAGGTGGCGGCGATCGCTGGATCGACGAACTTCCAACGGCCTGCTGCTAAACCGGTAACCAGAAGTATATACAGCCCGGCGCATTCCAAATGCCACATTTCTTGTGCTGACGGGCCCGGCGCTGCAGGGCGTTTTCCCCGGCTGGGCCGGGCACCAAAACTGAGTACTCAGGCCCCAAAACAAGAAGTACCCGGACCGAGGACCCCGGAAAAACCAGTACCGCTACGCGTTGTCCGGAGGTACCCGGCCGGGAAGTATGGGCGTCAACGATCAGCCGGAAGCAAGTTCGCTTAGTGATTTTCCGATGGCTGTGCGTCAACACACATCGTTTTTTACCCCGGCCAAAGGAGTCTCAGCCATGCGCAGTATGACGAAGAAAAACAAAGTCCTGGCAGCCGCCGGAGCACTCGCCCTCGTAGCCGGCGGCGGCGCTGCCTACGCCTACTGGACCACCACGGGTACTGGTTCGGGCGAAGCCACCAACTCCGCGGGCGGCGGCACCGTCACGCTGCACGCCGACTTCACCGGTGGCCTCACCCCGGGAGACGCCCGCACCGTGGGCTATACGGCAGACAACGCCGACGCGAACACCAGCACCAAGGTGGGAGCTTTGACCGCCACCGTAGAGACCAACGTCGCCGAGTGCCTCCCTGCCTGGTTCAGCGTCACAGCCAACACCAGCAACACCACGGTGGCAAAGAATTCAACCGGCACCTCCGTCGGCAGCGGAACCCTGACGTTCAACGACAGCGCCACGGTTGACCAGAGTGCTTGCAAGGGCGCCGTGGTCACCATCAAGGTCGGCAGCGTCTAACAGGCTTCGCCGGCGGGTAGTTTCAGAGTCTTCCCGCCGGCGAACTCCACCTCCTCCCGTTCACCAAGAACCAGGCCAGAAGGGCTGAACGTGCAGAACGAATCTGGGTACTTCCGCACCATCATGCGAAGAACCACCACCGCAGCAAAGGTGCTGCTGGTGGGTCTTGCGGTGATGCTCGTGTCAGCGGGCACCATCTTCGCGGCCGGCCAGGGCGGGAGCCAGGGCAGCACCACCAAGGGCGTCACCATCCAGGTGAATCCCGCCAGCCGGACAGTTGACCGGGGCGACCCGGTCAGCTATTCGGTGTCCCTGTCCTCCAACAACGGGTTCAGCGGCAGCGTCACCCCCACCATTTCCGGCCTTCCGGCGAGTACGACGGCGGCCTTCGCACCCGCGGCGGTGACGCTCGCTTCCGGCAAGACGGCCACTGTCACGCTGACCGTGACGACGACGGCCACCACTCCCGACGGCAAAGCGGACCTCACCGTTGGCGCCACCGCTGGTGCCGCGGCCGGCGCCAGCCAGCCCGCCGCCGTCGTGGTTCAACTGATTGTCCAGTCCTCCAATAAGACGTTCAGCATTTCGGGGAACCTGTACCCCCACCTTTCGCCGGGGGCAACGGCTCCGCTGAATCTCACCATCAACAATCCCACCAACAAGGACCTGGCACTGACCAGCCTGTCCGTGGCGATTACGGCCATCAACCGGACACCGGCCGCGGTGGCTGCGGGGCTTCCCTGTACGGCGGCGGACTACGTGGTCACCAACTACTCAGGCCCGTATCCGCTCACCGCGAAGGTTGGCACGTGGACGCTCGAAAAGCTGCTCGTGGATGAGGCCCACTGGCCCAAAATCGCCATGCTGGACACCACCTCGAACCAGGACGGCTGCAAGGGCGCCACGGTCCAGTTCGCCTACTCCGGAGCAGGGCAGGGAAGCTGACATGACACCCAGGCACCGCAAGACGTCCCGACGGCTGGCTGCCAAGACAGCGGCAGCAACCCTCACCCTCTGCCTCGCCACCGGAGCGGGCGGAGCGTACGCCTACTGGGCCACAGTGGGGGCCGGATCCGGCGCAGCCACCAATGGAACCATGTCCACGGTCACTGTGGAAGCCCTGGTGGTCGGCGACAACCCGCGCACCACGCTTGTCCCGGGCGGCACCGCCGATGTTGCCGTCCGGGCACTCAACCCCAACAGTTACCCAGTGCAGGTTTATGCGATCCGCGCCAACGGCGCCGCAACCGTGGACAACGACCACTCCGCCTGCACCGGCGTAACCTTTGTTGAACCCGCCGTCCCGCTGACCCCGCTGGTCAGCATTGCGGCGAACTCATCGGTGGAGATCACGTTGCCAGGCGCTGCCGCCATGTCCGTGAACTCCCCGTCAACCTGCCAAGGCGCGACGTTCGGCCTGCCCGTCACGTTGGAGGCACGGAAATGAGCGGCCACATCCAGACTCCGAAGCCGGCGGTTGAGCCTGCCGAAACCAGGCCGCGACGGCAACACCGGAATCGACGGGCGCGTGTTGCCGGCATCATGGCGGCGGCGCTGGTCATTTCCTGGGGCGGCCCGGCGGCCAGCGCCTACTGGCAAACGCTCGGCAGCACCAAAGGCGGTGCCAGGGCCGATTCCATCCTCGGTGTGGCTGCCCCGGCGGCGGCCGCGTCGGCAGGTGCCGCCACCGTCAGTTGGGCGCAAAGCACGACGGCGGCGGGTCGGGCCGTCTCCGGTTACACCGTTGCGCGCTACTCGGCGGCGACAGACGGGACCAAGGTTGCTGCCGGCGGTACCTGCGCCGGAACCATCACTACGCTCACGTGCAGCGACGCTGCTTTGCCTGCCGGGACGTGGCATTACACGGTGACGCCCGTGCTCGGCCCCTGGGTGGGGCCGGAGTCTACGCGCAGCGGGGGAGTGGCAGCCAGAGATACAACCCGGCCGGACGCACCAGCCATCAGCGCTCCTGTTGTGGTGGACAAAGCGCATGCGGCCAACAGCGAGGTCACAGTAACCGCTGAAGCCGGTTCTACCGTCACCATCACTGTCACCGATACCCCGCCCGCGGGAACACCGCAAAAGTCGGTTCCCCATACTGTGACGGCGACTGGGTCGGCCCAGACTGTGAGCCTCAATCTCACGAGCCTGGTTGACGGGACCCTAAACTACACGGCTGTGGCGACCGACGCGGCCGGCAACGTCAGTGACCCGGGCACGGCGACGTCCAGGAAAGACGCCACGGCGCCAACAGCCACAGGGGTTTCGCTGGCCAACGGCGGATCCCAGTTCAACGCTGACACCGGCGACAAGGTGACAGTGACATTCTCGGAGCCGCTCCTTCCGTCAACTATTTGCGAGGGCTGGCAAAACGTTTCCGGCAGCCAAACCACGAACGGCACCCTGACCATCACTCCAGTCACGGGCGGAAATAACACTCTGACCTTTGGCAGCACCGGTCCTGGATGTGCTTCAGCGAGATTTGGCACGGTGACGATCAACGGAAGCTACTCAGGGGGTGGCGTGGTGACCTTCAGTTCGGTCCTGGCCTGGAATCCCGGCACGTCGCAACTTACGGTCACTCTCGGCAGCGTGACTGGCGGAACTCCGGCCCAAAAGACCGGAAACGTCGTGCCTACCTACACTCCTCCTTCCGGTCTGACCGACGTGGTTGGTAACCAGCTGGTTGTCCCGGTTGGACCCGTGCCAGGCACCAACTCCCGCTTCTAACTCCCGCAGTCCCACGCCAGCCTCCCGGAGCCATCCCGGAGGCTGGCGTTGTGGAGCCACTTGTGGGCAGAATGTAGCTCACGCTGGCAGCTGCCGCCGGCCCGAAACCAGCCGGCGATGCTGCCGCGGAGGGACACGACATGACCAGACTGCTCATCATCGGGCCGCCCGGATCGGGTAAGGGCACGCAGGCCGTCCATCTCGCCAAGCACTTCAGGATTCCCACTGTTTCCACCGGCGAGATCTTCCGGTCCAACGTCAGCCAGGAGACCCCGCTCGGCGTGGAAGCCGCCAAGTACCTCGACGACGGCGCCTTTGTGCCGGACCACCTCACCAACGCACTGGTCAAGGACCGCCTCCTCGACGACGATCTCCAGCCCGGCTTCCTGCTGGACGGCTACCCGCGCACTGCACCCCAGGTCACGGAACTGGACAACATGCTTTCCTCGCAGGGCCACCGGCTCGATGCCGTGGTGGAACTCCGCGCCCCTGATTCAGAACTCGAACAGCGGATGCTGCAGCGGGCCAAGGAACAGGGCCGCAAGGACGACACCCTCGAGGTCTTCCGTCGCCGGCTGGACCTCTACCACCGCGAAACCCACGAAGTGGTGGCGGTCTACGCCGGTCGCGGCATGGTGGTGTCGGTGGATGGCAGCGGCGACCCAGGCGAGATCACTGAACGGGCTATCGCCGCCGTCGAAAAGTTCCTAGCAGCAGGAGTAGCACCATGAGAATTGCAGTCACCGGCGGAAGCGGAAAACTGGGGCGCCACGTGGTCCGCAGGCTCACCGCTGACGGCCACCAGGTCCTCAACCTTGACCGCGCCGGGGAGCGGAACCCTGGCCTGGCCATCGTGGACCTGCGCAACTACGGCCAGGTCCTGGATGTGGTGCTTGGCCTGGACGACAGGCACAACGGGTTCGACGCCGTCGTCCACCTGGGAGCGATCCCCGCGCCGGGCATCATCCCGGACGCCGCCACCTTCGAGAACAACATGCTTTCCACCTACAACGTCTTCCAGGCAGCACGGCGGGCCGGGATCAAGAAGGTGGTCTACGCCTCCAGCGAGACAGTACTGGGACTGCCCTTCGACGCCGATCCGCCCTACATCCCGGTGGACGAGGAATACCCGGCCCGGCCGGAAAGCACCTACTCGCTGGTGAAGCACCTCGAAGAGCAGATGGCCATCCAGTTCACGCGCTGGGATCCGCAGCTGAGCATCACCGGGCTGCGGTTTTCCAACGTCATGGACCAGGAAGACTACGAGCGGTTTCCGTCGTTCGACGCGGACGCTACTGGTCGCAAGTGGAACCTGTGGGGCTACATCGACGGGCGCGACGGTGCCCAGGCTGTGGCACGTGCCCTCGAAAGCGGCAGGCCCGGGTTCGAGGCATTCATCATTGCGAACGCAGATACGGTCATGTCACGATCCAGCGCCAGCCTCGCCGCGGAAGTATTCCCCAACGTCAGGGTGACCAAGGAACTGGGCGAGCATGAGACCATGCTGTCCATCGACAAAGCCCGGCGCCTGCTGGGGTTCGAGCCCGAATACACCTGGCGGTCCTACCACTCCAACCGGACCACGCCCACGGAGGACTGACGCGGCGCCAGCCTAGGGGAGCCGGCCCGGACCATCAAGAAAAATCACGAAAATCCGCAGCCGCCCAAGGGTTGCCGCAGGATCGGCTGAGTTTCCGTCGCGGTCCGGCGTGGGCTCCTAATCTGGTGGCGGGGACATGATTCCCCCCAACAGCCCGCACCGCCACGCTAGGACTCCACCATGCGCACCCTCCGTTTTGTGCTGCCCGCCGCCGCCATGCTGGTCACCGCAGCAGTCCTTGCCGCGCCTGCCCTCCCGGCAACGGCCGCGGACCGTCCCGGCACCCCCAACCAGTCCGGATCTACCAATGCCGGCACCCGATACCTGGTCCGTTACGCCCCGGGAACGGACGTGGCCACAGAGGCGGTACGCCTGAAATCCCAGGGCATCGGCGTCGAACGCTCCTTTTCACACGCCCTCCGCGGCGCGGTGGTGACCGCAACACCGGCGCAGGCCGCGGCTCTGTCCACATCGGCAGGCGTCGCGTCCGTGGAAGTGGACTCACCCGTCACGGCGTACGAAACGCAGCAGACGGCACCGTGGGGACTGGACCGCGTGGACCAGCGAACCCTGCCCCTGTCCGGTTCCTACAGCTGGACCGCAGCCGGGGCCGGAGTCAGCGCCTACGTGGTGGACACGGGCGTGCTCGCCTCCCACACCCAGTTTTCCGGCCGTGTCACCGCAGGCTGGAGCGCCATCCAGGACGGCCGCGGCTCCGGCGACTGCAACGGCCACGGCACCCACGTGGCCGGCACCGTCGCGGGGTCCACCTATGGCGTGGCCAAGAGCGCCACGGTGGTTCCCGTCCGGGTCCTCGACTGCACCGGCTCCGGGTTCGCCTCCGACGTAGTGGCCGGCCTGGACTGGATCGTGGCCCACCACGCCGCCGGAACACCCGCGGTGGTGAACCTGAGTGTGGGCGGCCCGGCCAGCGCCGCTGTTGATTCCGCGCTCCAGGCAGTGATCAACGACGGCGTCACGGCAGTGGTGGCCGCCGGCAACTCGGCCACGGACGCGTGCGGCAGTTCGCCGGCGCGGCTGCCGGCCGCTGTCACTGTGGCGGCGAGCGATTCGTCCGACCGCCAGGCATCCTTCTCCAACTATGGCTCCTGCGTGGACCTGTACGCGCCCGGCGTGGGGATCACGTCCGCCACGTACACCTCCAACACAGCCACCGCCTCCATGTCCGGAACGTCCATGGCCACACCCCACGCCTCCGGCGTCGCGGCCGTGCTGCTCTCGCAGAGCCCCGGCCTCACCCCCGCCCAGGTAGCGTCCGCACTGGCCACCAACGCCACGACCGGCGTGGTCACCGGTGCCGCGGCCGGCACGCCGAACCGCCTGCTGTTCTCCGCCGCCGCGGCTCTGGCACCTGCCCCCGTTGCGCCGGCGCCCACCGTGACTGCCAGGACCCCGGCGTCAGGTTCCACCGCGGTGCCGCAGGGAAGCAACGTGACCGCCACGTTCAGTACCGCTGTCCAGGGCGTCGGGACGGGCAGCTTTGTGCTGAAGAACGCCGCCGGCACGCTCGTCCCGGCAACGGTCAGCTACAACGCAACCACCCGTACTGCCACCCTCGACCCGTCCGCCAGCCTGGCCGCCGACGGGAAATTCACGGCCACGCTCATCGGCGGTGCCACCGCCATCCGCGATGCAGCCGGAACCCCGCTGGCCACCACCAGCTGGACGTTCGTCACGGGCCCGGCGCCGGCTGTCACGGGCTACACCCCGGGCAGCAATGCCATCCTGGTACGGCGCAGCAACAACATCACCGTCACGTTCAGCGAGGCAGTCCAGGGCGTCAGCACGGCAACGTTCACCGTGAAAAACGCGGCCACGGGCACAGCGGTCCCGGCTGCCGTGGTCCGCAACGGCACCACCAACCAGTGGATCCTGGATCCGCAGCAAGCCCTGTCTGCCAAAACCAAATACACCGTCACGGTCACCGGCGGCGGAACCGCCATCCGTGACCTCGCAGGCAATCAGCTGGCCAGCCGGACCTGGCAGTTCACCACGGGTTCGTTCTAAACGGCCTGCTGGGGACGGGAGTCCGACGACGGCCGTTGGGGGGCGTCGTCGGACTCATTCGTGTGCGGGGCTTCCTGGGCAGCGTCCGGGTGGTGCTCAGACCAGATGTGCCCCACTTCCTCGGCGAACTGTTCCACAATCCTGCTCATGGCCGCATGCGCCGCACCGGCCTCGCCCCGCTGGATGGCGCTGGCCACGTCAACGTGCAGTTGCAGGGCCTCATGGTCCGGCAGGTGGGGCATGAGGCCGTGCTCGGCCCGGCCGGTGAGGACCTCGGCCACAAGATTGTGGAGCTGGGAAAACATGGCGTTGCCCGAGGCGCTGAGAACTGCCGAGTGGAAGTCGACGTCCAGCCGGAGGAATTCCTCCTGGTCTCCGCGCTGGCCGGCAGCCCAGAGCCGCGCCGCGAGCGCCACCAGGTCGCTGCCGGCATCCCAGGACGCGCGTTCGGCGGCGAGCCGGGCGGCCTGCGGTTCGATGGCGCCGCGGAGTTCGTTGAGCGCCTGGAGCTGTTCCAGCCGGCGGGATGAGGCAAGGCGCCAACGGATCACCTGCGGGTCATAGAGGTTCCATTCGTGCTCGGGCTGCACCACTGTGCCGAACCGCCGGCGGGACGCCAGCATGCCCTTGGAGGACAGGACCCGGGCGGCTTCCCGAACCACCGAACGTGACACTTTATGCTCGGCCTCGAGCTCGTCCAGCCGCACGATCGAGTTCGGGGCCAGGCGCCCGTCCGCGATCGCGAGCCCCAGGGTCTGGACCAGCGACGCGTGCCGGTCCGTTGGGGACTCGTCCTTGAGCATTTTCATAGATAAATCATACGGCTTGGGAAAAGGGGGTTGTTTAAGTCTGCCTTATTTACCTATGATCTTCCCCAGAGCAGATGTAAAGATGCATTTGTGAGCGGCTGCACACAGACGTCAGCCAGAAAGCAAGGGAGTCGTCATGAAGCGACGTTCAGTAATGAAGTACGCGGCAGTCGCTGCGGCACTTTCCATGGGGCTGACAGCCTGCGGCGGCAGCGGCAGCAGCGACGCCAAGGAATCAGGCACGGTCCGCGTGACGCTGGCCAACCACGTCTGGACCGAAGGCATCAAAGCCGCGATCCCCGAGTTCGAGGCCTCCTCGGGGCTCAAGGTGGAACTCACCCAGCTCGGCGAAGACCAGCTCTCTGACCAGTACAACGTCAAGCTCAACGCCGGCAGCGACGAGATCGACGTGATGATGTACCGGCCGCTGCAGGAAGGCAAGGCGTTCGCGAAGAACGGCTACCTCGCCGACCTCACCAGCAAGGTCTCCTCGGATGCCGGCTGGGACTGGAAGGACTACCAGGAAGGCCCGGTCAAGGCCACCACCGCTGACGGCAAGGTGGTGGGTGTCCCCATCATCACCGAGCGCGAAGTCCTCTACTACCGCAAGGACCTCCTGCAGGCCGCCGGCCTTCAGGTTCCCAAGACCATGGAAGAACTGGAAGCCGCAGCCAAGGCCATCAAGGCAGCCAACCCTGACACCGCCGGCTTCGTGGCCCGCACCGGAAAGTCCGCGGCCGTCACCCAGTTCTCCAGCTTCCTGTACAGCTTCGGCGGCGACTTCACCGATTCCAGCGGCAAGTCCACCGTCAACTCGGATGCTGCCAAGAAGGCCTACGCCTTCTACGGCGGCCTGATCAAGAACTACGGCCCAGCCAACGTCAGCACCGACATGAGCTGGCCCGAGGCCATGGCCATCTTCACCCAGGGCAAGGCAGCCTTCTACACCGAGGCCGACTCGCTCTACAAGAACGCCACGGATCCGGCCAAGTCCAAGGTTGCCGACACCGTGGGCTTCGCCGCCCTGCCCGCCGGCCCTGCCGGTTCCAAGCCCTACAACATCCCGTCGTGGGGCCTTGCCGTGAACGAGGCTTCCGGCAACCAGGACAACGCCTGGAAGTTCATCCAGTGGGCCACCAGCAAGGAACGCACCCTGGCGGCACAGAAGGCCGGCGTCCCCGGACCCCGCGCCTCCGTCTGGGCCAACGCCGAGGGCACCTCCACCTACCCGAAGGACCTGGCCGAAGCCATTGCAGCCAGCGCCAAGAACGGTGTGGGTCACGACCGTCCCGAGGTGGTTACGGTGGGCAAGGCCCGCGAGATCGTCGGTGAGCCGATTGTTGCCAGCATCACCGGCGCCGACGCCTCCGCTGCGGCCGACTCGGCGCACACCGCCTTCCAGAAGTTCCTGGACAGCGAAAAGAAGTAACGCACCCGGCGCACGCTGAACGGACGCCACCAGCGTCCCGTGCACCACACAGCCCCGGCGGGACGGCAGAAAGAACGCTGCCGTCCCGCTCCGGCCGCCTTCACCCCCCGACTCCTTAGGTGAACCATGTCTGTAACCACTTCTCCGCGCAGCGCAGCCCGGAACCCCAGCCGCGCCCCCGGTGCCCGCGACAAATTCTCCGACTGGGCCAACGTGCACCGGAAATGGCTCTTCGCCGCCCCGGCGATGGCCTTCGTCGGCGTCCTGATCGTCTTCCCGCTGGCCTGGACCCTGTACCTGAGCCTCACCGACTCGCAGGGCTCCGTCAGGGCGGCCACCGAATTCATCGGCCTCGAAAACTACCTGACGGTCCTGTCCGACGTCGAACGCTTCTGGCCCGCCGTGGGCCGCACCATGACCTTCACCGGCATTGCCCTGGTCTGCGAAGTGGTGCTGGGCATGGGCATCGCCCTGCTGCTCTGGCGGCCGTTCCGCGGCGAAAAGTGGGTCCGCGTGGCCATCCTGCTGCCCCTGGTGGCCACCCCGGTTGCCGTGGGCATGATGTGGCGGCTGATCTTCGATCCGAACATCGGCTTCGTCAACCAGCTCCTGGGCATGGTGGGCATCCCCGCCCAGCCCTGGCTGTCCGGCCAGGACACCGCACTGGGCACCACCATCTTCATGGACGTCTGGCAGTGGACCCCCATGGTGGTCCTGATCCTGCTGGCCGGCCTGACCTCCCTCTCCGATGAGCCCGATGAAGCGGCCCGGATGGACGGCGCCAACTCCTTCCAGCGCTTCTTCTACATCACCCTGCCCCTGATGATGCCCACCGTAATCGTGGCCATCCTGCTGCGCGGCATCGATGCTCTGAAGACCTTCGACATCCTCTACGCCACCAAGGGCAAGGGCGGCGGATCCTTCCACGAGGTGGAGACCCTCAACGTCTACGCCTACGGCCTGAGCTTCGACTACAACCAGTACGGACTGTCCTCCGCGGTGCTGATCCTGTTCTTCATGATCATCATCGGCACCATGTGGCTGCTGACAATGCGCAAGAAAGCGGTAAGCAAATGACCGTCCTGACCCCCCACCAGACCGCCACCGGACAGCCGCAGCCGGCCCGCCGCCGTCGTAAGCCCCTTGGCACCCGCGCCTACAAGGTGTTCCGCGTGGCCGCCCTGGTCGCCGTGGTGCTGTTCCTGATCGCGCCGCTGGCCTGGATGCTGATGGCGTCCTTCAAGACCAACGTGGACATCTACGACACCGCCAAGTCCATCATCTTCACCCCCACCGGCGAGAACTACGCGAACGTCCTGCAGCGGAACAACTACTTCGTCTTCATCTTCAACAGCTTCTGGGTGGCCTTCGTGTCCACCGCCCTCTCGCTGGTGCTCGGCGTCCCGGCGGCCTACGCCATGAGCCGGTTTACCATGCACCGCTCGGCGCTGGTGGTCCTGATGGCCCGTGTGATCCCCGGCGTTTCGCTGCTGGTGCCCTGGTACTACGTGTTCTCCAACCTGAAAATGGTGGGCGGCTTCGAGGTGCTGATCCTTAGCCACATGTTCGTGGCGCTGCCGCTGATCGTCTACATCATGATGAGCTACTTCGACTCCCTCCCGCTGGAACTGGAGGAATCGGCCCAGGTGGACGGGCTCACCCCCATTGGCGCATTCCGCCGCATCACGCTGCCGCTGTCGGTGGCAGGCATGGCAACCGCCGGCATCCTCTCGTTCATCTTTTCCTGGAACAACTTCATGTTCGCCCTGGTGCTGTCCGGGTCGAAGACCAAGACGCTGCCCGTGGCCATCTTCGACTTCGTCTCCTACGCCAGCATCGACTGGGGCGGACTGATGGCGGCCGCCACCGTGGTGACCATCCCCATCATGATCATTGCGCTCTTCACGCAGAAATACATCGTGTCCGGCATGACCGCCGGCGCCACCAAGGGCTAGGCCGGGATGACCATCATCAGCAGAATCGAAACATTCCTCGTCGCCCCCCGGTGGCTGTTCGTCCGGATCGAAACGGACAGCGGCATCGTCGGCTGGGGGGAGGCCACGTGCGAGGGGCGCAGCGAAACCGTGCGCACCGCCGTCGAACAGCTCGCCGAACTGCTCATCGGCAACGATGCCCTCCGCATCGAGGACCACTGGCAGGTCATGACCAAAGGCTCCTTCTACCGCGGGGGGCCCATCCTGGCCAGTGCCGTTTCCGGCCTGGACCAGGCCCTCTGGGACATCGCCGGCAAGCACTTCAACACCCCCGTGCACCAACTCCTGGGCGGCCACGTCCGCGACCGCATCCGGATGTACGGCTGGGTGGGCGGCGATGAACCCAGCGAGGTGGCGGACCAGATCAGCGCCCAGCTCGAGGTAGGCCTCACCGCCGTGAAGATGAACGCCAGCGGCCGGATGAGCCCGGTGGCCTCGGTGGCAGAGATCGACGGCGTCATCAGCCGGGTTGCCGCCGCCCGGGAAGTGCTGGGGGACCACCGCGATGTGGCCGTGGACTTCCATGGCCGCTTCAGCCTGGCAAACGCCCGGCGCGTGGCGCCACTGCTGGAACCGTACCGGCCGTTCTTCCTTGAGGAGCCGGTGGTCCCGGAAAACACGCACCTGCTGCGCGAATTCACCTCCTCCACCACCACGCCGGTCTCCACCGGTGAGCGGCTCTACAACCGGCAGGAATTCCTGCCCGCCCTGCAGGCCGGCATCGCCGTGGCCCAACCGGACCTCTCGCACGCCGGCGGCATCACCGAGGTCCGCAAGATCGCCTCGCTGGCTGAAATCTACGACGTCCAGCTGGCCCCGCACTGCCCGCTGGGCCCGCTGGCCCTCGCCGCCTGCCTGCAGGTGGGCTTCGCTACCCCCAACTTCCTGATCCAGGAACAGAGCATCGGCATCCACTACAACAAGGGCGCCGAAGTCCTGGATTACGTGGTGGACAAGTCCCCGCTGAAGTTCGTGGCCGGCCACATTGAACGGCTGACCGGCCCCGGCCTCGGCATCGAAATCGATGAAGCAGTGGTCCGCGCGGCGGACAAACGCGGCCACGCCTGGCGCGGCCCGGTGTGGCGCCACTCGGATGGAGCCTTCGCAGAATGGTGAACAACGTGACTGACAGCAGCATCACACCCGAGGGCCTGCTGGCCGGAATCACCGAGGCCCGGCTCGTGGCGATCGTGCGTGGCACTGACGGCGGGGCGGCTGCCAAGGCGGCCCTCGCCGCGATGGAGGAGGGCTTCCGGTTCGTCGAAATCGCCTTGACCACCCCCGGCGCCCTCGACGCGATCCGCGAGGTCCGCGCCGCTGCTCCGGCCGGCTGCTACGTGGGCGGCGGCACGGTACTGACCGTCCAGGACGTGGACAACGTGGCAGCGGCCGGCGGCCAGTTTATGGTCACACCGGCCCTGGCAGCATCGATCGCCGAATCGGTACGGCAGGGAATTCCGGTCCTTGCCGGTGCCCTGACCCCCAGCGAGGCGTACGAGGCCATGAACCGTGGCGCCACGGCGGTCAAGCTGTTCCCGGCGTCGATCGGCGGCCCCGGCTACCTCAAGGCGCTGCGTGACCCGTTCCCCGGCATTCCGTTCATCCCGGTGGGCGGAGTGGGCCTCGACGAAGCCGCGGGCTACTGGGAAACGGGAGCGGTCGCCGTCGGGCTTGGTGGCCCGCTCTTTGGAAACGCCGGCTCCGGGGGTGACCTCGCACCCGTACGTGGGCGCGCCCGGGCGTTTGTGGACCTGGCGGACACTTACAGCCGCCGGGCCGCAGCAGGCGCGGCCGCAGCGGGTACGCGGTGAGCGCCGCCGTCGACCTTCTGACGTTCGGCGAGTCCATGGTCTCGCTGCGCTCCGCGGGTCCGCTCTCCGCCGGCGGCAGCCTGGGCATGCACGTGGCCGGTGCCGAATCGAATGTTGCCGTGGGAGTTGCCCGGCTGGGCCATACCGTCAGCTGGGCCGGCGTGGTCGGCGCGGATCCGCACGGCGAGTACATACTGCGCCAGCTCCGCTCGGAGGGAATCCAGGTTTCGCACCGCGTGGACGCCGGACGAAGCACCGGCGTGATGTTCCTGGAGCAGCGGACTGCCGATCTAACCCGGGCGTTCTACTACCGCGCCGGTTCCGCGGGCTCCACCCTCAAACGCGAAGACATTGACCAGGCCCTGATTGCTGGCCCGCGCGTCCTGCACCTGACGGGCATCACCGCCGCGCTCAGCCCGGAAGCCCAGGCGGCGTTGGAGTACGCTGCTGAACGTGCCGCGGCAGAGGGCGTGGTGGTCTCACTCGACGTCAATTACCGCAGCAAGCTCTGGACCCGGGACGAGGCCCGCGCCGTGTTGGCCCCCTTGGCCCGGCACGCGGGCATCCTGATAGCGTCCGATGACGAACTTGACCTGGTAGCGTCCGCCGCTCCAGCCAGGAAATCCGACGACGACGCCGAAACCGCGCTCGCGGCCCGCTTGCTGGAGCAGGGAGTGGGGGAAGTGGTGGTCAAGCGGGGTGCCGCGGGGGCCGGCGTTCATACGGCATCCGGACGGTTCGAGGCACCTCCCGTGGCGGTGACCAGCATCGATACCGTAGGCGCGGGGGATGCCTTTACCGCCGGCTACCTCTCAGCCCTGCTCGACGGCGAGGACGTGGCCGGCAGGCTGCAGCGCGGCGCCGTGATGGGTGCGTTCGCGGTCAGCACTGCCGGCGATTGGGAGGGCCTGCCCAGCCGGTCGGAACTCGCCATGCTGGGCACCGCCGCCACCGGCACCACCCAGCGGTAGCCGCCGCATCGTGAAGTGCCCGGGGGCTCCGTGTCAGGGGTCAGTACTGAGGCTGAGCTCCCGCCAGGGTGCCGTCCATGGTGTGGTTCTCCTTGCGCCGCTTCCAGGCCGTCTCCGCGTAGTCCGCGATCGGCCTGCTCTCGCGCAGGCCCGGAAGGACGGCCTTGATCATGTCCGCTGCAGCCGTGCGGTCTTCCACCGCAGGCCTGGGCGTCGCGCCCTGGCCCCGCTGGCTCAGACGTGCACTTCGAACTCCGTGTGCCCGTGCCGGACCCCGTTGATCTGCAGTTCCAGGGCGTGCATCCCCGGGTGGTGCACCCGGGTGGTCATCTGCCGGAAGGCATGCCGCTTGGACACGGTGCGGGTCTCGCCGGCACCGAGGGTGAGGGCCGCGATCTTGAACACCTTGGCGGACTGGGTACCGTTGGCTTTGACGTAGTGGACCACGTAGTCCACGGCGAGCCGGGCGTCGGCGGCGCCGGTGTTGGCGATCTCGAAATCGAACGCGAGTTCCCCCGGCAGCGCCACCACCTGCCGGTCGAGCCGGGGCGCCGTGACAGCCACCGACGCCGGTGCGAACCCCTGGAGCGCCAGAGCGCCCGGGTGGGCCTTCTTGACCAGGGTCCGCAGCCCGTGCCTGACCACCCACGCAGTATTGGCGTCCGGAGCGGCCAGCCAGCCGGCCGCCGTCGCCACCACTGCCTCCGGCGAGTGCCGGGCAAGATCGTTGAGGTGGTTTGCCACCGACCTGCGCACATACTCGGACGGGTCGCGGTAGAGGGCGTTGAGGATGGGAAGCGTCGCCTCGGGCCGCTCAACCAGCGCAGGGACCCGCACTGCCCACGGAAGGTAGGCCCGCGTGCCTTCTGAAGCCAGGCGGCGCACATGTTCGTCCGCATGCGAGGTCCAGCCGAGGATGCCGTCCAGCGCGGCATCGGGATCCCGGGCAAGCAGCCGGCGGATGGCAAATTCCCCCGTCAGCCGGGGTGTCAGTTCGGCCAGGAGCGCCAGGCAGTCGGCGAAGTCCGCTGCGGTGCCCGATTCAAGAGCCAGGGTAACGGCCGTTTCGGACACCGGCCATACGATCCAGCCGGTGAATCCGGGGTCCGCCATGGCGGACCGGAAAGTGCCGGCCGCCGTGGGGTAGCCGGCTCCCGGGCGAAGGCTAAAGTCGGCCAGCAACGCAGCACTGACCAGATCGGTCCTTCCGCGCAGGCTGAGCTGGTCCAGTCCGGCTGCCGCCGTGGCCACGGCCGGCCACCGGGTGCCGGGAGCCGCGGCGGCCAGGATGCCGGCCATCGCGTCCACATTGCCGCGGTTGATCAGTTCGTTCATTGCGCCCATCCGGTCAGGCTACAGGGATAGTCTTCATCTGAAGGAACTCTTTTATCGGCGCAGGGATGGAAGTCAGAAGTGGCAGAGCAGGCGGGAAAAACGGGCAAGGGCCCCCAGTGGTGGCGCATTTTCCACGACAAGTTCGTGGTGGAGGAACGCTACATGGAACCCGGCGGACGCAGGAACCTCTACCGCTGGGCAGTGATCCTGATCGGCGTAGGGGCACTGCTGTTTGCCGCCACCCTGGTGGCGGTGCTGCAAAGCGGCACTGCACCGTGGGGGCCGGACGAGCCGCTTCGGGACTGGCTGGTCGGCACCCGCTCGGAGACGCTCACGGGCATCATGATTTTCCTGGCCGTGATCTTCGGTCCCGTTGCCTTGCCCATCATCGTGCTGGTGGTCACGGTGGCCTGGGGGTTCGCGGCCAAACACGCCTGGCGCCCCATGCTCCTGGCGGCCGCCATGCTCAGCGGAGTGGTGATTTCGCAGATCATCCTGCAGATCGTCAGGCGGTCCCGCCCACCGGTGGAACTGATGCTTTTCGGCGCCGACCACACGTTTTCGTTTCCTTCCGGGCACGTCCTGGGAGCGTGTGACTTCCTGCTGGTGGGAACGTTCCTGATCTTCTCGCGTCGGCAGAACCCCCGGTCGGCCGTGCTGGGCTTTGTGGGCGCGGGAGTGGGCATCGTGCTGGCAGCAGTGAGCCGGCTCTACCTCGGCTATCACTGGCTGAGCGACGCACTCGCTTCGCTCTCCCTGGCACTTGTCATCCTGGGGGCTGTCATCGCGGTGGACACGTGGCGGACCGCCAGGATCCCCGGTGAACGGATCACGGGGGAGCTGTCCACAGCGGACTCACCCCGGGACTAGGGCATGGCCACCGGGGAGGCCGTCCGCAGGATGCGCCTCACACTGCTAGGGCCCGGGGGATAACCGCGCGCGCTTCAATGCCCGGTGCAGCCTGGCGTTTGCTTCCTCAAGTTCCAGCACCATGGAGACACCGGCCAGGTTCAGTCCCTGATCCAGCAGTTCGCCGATCCGCAACAGGACGGCGATGTCCGCGTCACTGTATTGGCGGGTCCCGCCGGACGTACGCGCCGGGGTGAGGAGCCCTCGGGTTTCGTAGAGGCGGATGTTCTGCTGTCCGGTGCCCGCGAGCTGGGCGGCAACGGAGATGGCGTACAGCGCCCGCCCGGCGCGGGGACGTCCTACGCGTCCGGAGTCCGTGCCGGTCATGTCTGCTCCCTCAATTTCCCGGAAAAAGTCCCTTGCTTCAGTTTGGCACTGGTGCTATAAAAAATCTATATCCACCACCATAGATAGTTGGGTGGCGGGTATGACTCATAACCAGTACTAATGCTGAAGGAGTGGGAAATGATGTTGATGCGTACGGACCCGTTCCGTGAGCTGGACCGGCTGACCCAGCAGGTCTTTGGTACCGCGGCCCGGCCGGCGGCCATGCCGATGGACGCCTGGCAGGAGGACGGCGAGTTTGTGGTGGCGTTCGATCTGCCCGGCGTCAAGATCGACACCGTGGACCTGAACGTCGAGCGGAACGTCCTGACCGTGCGGGCCGAGCGCCTCGATCCGACCCAGCCCAATGTTGAGCTGGTGGCCTCCGAACGTCCCCGCGGTGTGTTCAGCCGCCAGCTAATCCTGGGCGACACCCTCGACGCCGACCGCATCAAGGCCAGCTATGACCAAGGTGTCCTGACCCTTCGGATCCCCGTGACCGAGCAGGCCAAGCCACGCAAGATCGAGATCGAGACAAAGGGCCACATGCACGAGATCGGAAGCTAACCGGTCCCGCCACCGGCCCAGTCTGCGGGGTGCCGGCAGCCCGCCTGCCGGCAGCCCGCCTGCCGGCACCCCTGTGCCATCCCCGTCCCCGAGATTCCGGGAAGCTCCCATGACCAGCCAGCCGGACTACTACGGCGTCCTGCGGGTCCGGCCAACCGCCAGCCAGCAGGAGATTGCCCGCGCCTACCGGGCCCTGATGCGCACCCACCACCCGGACCTTGGCGACGGCGCGGCGGAAGATCGCGGCGATCCGTACGGTGGCGAGTTGCTGCAGATCATGCAGGCCTTCGATGTCCTGCGGGACCCGGTACGGCGCACAGCCTACGACCGGAGCCGGAACCGAACTGCGGTGGGCGACGCCGGCCCGGTGGCCATCCCGGTCCGGCGAGTGGACCGTCGTGCGGCGCCGGGCCGAAGCACCATCAGAATCACGCCGGTCCGCTGGGAAAGCGGACCTTGGGCCGGGCCTTAAAGGCAGGGCCCGGACCAACCACACCAGAGGAGCATCCATGAGCGAGTGGCGTCGCTACGATTCCCATCTCATTCCGGCGTTCCACGAACGCTTCGAACAGCGCTGGGGCAAGGGCACGGCCCCGTTCCTTGATCCCGAAGCCCACGAAGAGCCCGTTCCGCGGGCGCAGTGGATCAATCCCGCCACGGGGGCGGCGCTGGCCGTGGTGCCCGTGTGGACAGCGGATGAAGGCCAGCAGCGTTCGTTCGGCGTGTTCTACCTGCCGCCCGGCGGAGACATCTGGGTGCTCCGGCCGGGCTACACGGGGTACCTCGAACCTGCCGACGGTGACGCCGAACAGCTCATCACCCTGCGGAACGACGCCTTCCGGAAGGCTGTGGCGCATGCCAAGGAGTTCCTGTTCGGCTCACAATGAGCCCGATGCAGAAGCAGGGAAGCCCGGGCCGGGAAAGCCCGCGCCTGGAAAGCCGGGTCCGGGCCCGGGCGGCCCCTCCGAGCCGCTGCCCAGCAGGCTGCGGGTGAGGGCCTCGGCGTCGGCCATCAGGTCCTCCACCGCGGCGCTGAGGTGCCCGTCAGACACAGGCGCGTCATCCAGTGCTGCAGCCACCACCGCGCGGCGGACCAGTTCGCGGGCGAAGGACGCGGTGGTTCCCTCCGTCCGGTCCGCGGCGGCATCCAGCGCCGCCGGGCTGAAGGCAACCAGCCGGCCGTACAGTTCCAGCAGCCGGACCCGCTCGGCGTAGGCGGGGAGCGGGATTTCCACGGCGAGATCCACCCTGCCGGGCCGCTGCGCAAGCGCCCGTTCCAGCATGTCCGGCCGGTTGGTGGTGAGGATAAACGCGACGTCGGCATCGTTGTCCAGCCCGTCCATGGCGTCCAGCACTTCGAACAGCAGCGGCTGCGGCCCGTGCCCGAAGCTCCGGTCTTCGGCGATGAGGTCACAGTCCTCCAGCACCACAATGGACGGCTGGAGGGCCCGGGCCATCCGGGCCGCCTCGGAGATCCGGGCGAGCGACCCGCCCGAGAGGAGGATCGCCGTCGAGCCTTCACCCTTGCTGAGCAGATGGCGGACGGTGTGCGTCTTCCCGGTTCCCGGCCTGCCGTAGAGCAGGATGCCGCGTTTGAGGTGCTGGCCGTGGTCCCGGAGGGATTCCCGGTGCGTGGCAATGCCCACGGTGTGGTCGGCCACCTTCTGGAGCAGCCCGCCGGGCAGGATGACGTCCGACGCCGGCAGGCTGGGCCGGTGGTGGAACGTCACCCCGGCCGTGCTGGGGCCGTACTCGGACGTCACCAGTGAAATGACCTGGCCTTTGAGGACGCTGTTGCTGTCCATCCGGAGCCGGAACTCCGCCAGCAGGACCGCCAGCGGGCTCCCGTCAAAGGTGAAGAGCCACAGGCCCAGCGCCACGGCCTGCCGCTGTGTATCCGGCCCCACGGCCAGGTTGGCGTAGTCGGGCTGGGCGAGCGGAAACTGCGGAAACAGCTGGGAATGCTGGACCATGTCGCTGACGGACTGGTGGTGGCGCTGGCCGCCCCCGCCGATGCCCACGAGCCGGCTGGCCGGGTCCCGGGCGGCGCACAGACCCTAGCAGCCCACCCTGACAGCCGCGCCCGGGGTATAGCATTCTGAGTGCTACCCGTTCCACGTTTTCACCGTACAAAGGGCTGACGCCATGCATATTTCCGCCAAAGACCTGGCAGCCCTTATCCCGTCTGACTTCACGCTGGGCGTGGCCACCGCAGCCTTCCAGATAGAGGGCGCCCTCACCGAGGACGGCCGCGGCCCGGCCGGGTGGGACGTATTCTCCGCCAAGGACGGTGCCATCGTGGACAACCACAGCCCCGCCGTTGCCTGCGACCACTATCACCGCATGCCGGACGATGTGGCCCTGATGAAGCAGCTCGGCATCGACTCCTACCGCTTCTCGCTGTCCTGGTCCCGGATCCAGCCCAACGGGAGCGGCCCCGTCAACCCCGCCGGCCTGGCCTTTTACGACCGGCTCCTGGACGAGCTGCTGGCCAACGGCATTTCCCCCATGGCCACCCTCTACCACTGGGACACCCCGCTGGCACTGGACGACGCCGGCGGCTGGATGAACCGGGACACCGCCTACCGCCTCGCGGACTTCGCCGCCATTGCCGCCGACGCCTACGGGGACAGGGTTGCGCGCTGGTGCACCATCAATGAGCCGGCCACCGTCACCACCAACGGCTACACGCTGGGACTGCACTCGCCGGGCGAAGCCCTCATGCTCGGCGCCTTCCCCACCGTGCACCACCAGCTGCTGGGCCACGGCCTGGCCGTGCAGGCTTTGCGGGCGGCCAGGGTTCCCGGCGAGATCGGGATGACCAACGTCTACTCGCCCATGGTGCCCAACTCGATAAACCCGCTGGACAAAATCAGCGCCGGCCTCATGGACCTTGCGCAGAACCGGCTGTACGCGGACCCGGTCCTCACGGGCAAATACCCGGACCTTATCCGTGCCGCGAAGTTCTTCAGTTCCTTCGACCACCCGGACGAGGACATGGAGATCATCTCCCAGCCGCTGGATTTTTATGGCCTGAACTACTACATGCCCACCAAGGTGGCGGTGGGTCCGGGCGAGGGCGCAGTGCCGGCCAGCATGGCGGAGGCGATGGGCAGCGACCTGAGTGCTGCCGGCAACGGCGCCACCCCGTTCCATGTGGAGACGTGGCCCGAAGCGGACATCACCTCCTACGGCTGGCCGGTGAAACCCGAATATATGGCCGTTGCCCTGAAGGAGATGGCTGAGCGGTACCCCAACCTGCCGCCGGTGATAATCACCGAAGGCGGGGCCAGCTTCGAGGACATCCTGGTCCGGGACAAGTCCACCAACACCACGTTCATCCCGGACGAGCGGCGCCTCAAGTACCTCTCGGACCACATCGAAACGGCGCTTAAAGCCACCGGCCCGGGCGGTGATGCCGAGGCGGTAGACCTGCGCGGCTACTACGTATGGTCGCTGCTGGACAATTTCGAATGGTCCGCGGGCTACAAGCAGCCTTTCGGCCTGCTCCACGTCGATTTCGACACTCTTGAACGGACCCCCAAGGCATCCTATTTCTGGTTCCAGGAGCTGATCGAGGAGCGGAACCTGGCGGCCTCGGCTGATGCCGCAGTCGCTCTCGCACTGAGCGCCGAGCCGGATTCGGCTGAAGCTGCCGACGCTGCCCGTGCAGGAGGGATTCCCGACGACGGCCTGACCGCCTCGGGTGCCTCCGCCTGACCGGTTGCGGCTAGAGCAGGTCCAGGACCTTGAGCTGCTTGGCCATGCCTGCACCGTCCGGCGAATAGATCCATGGCACCACCGAGGTGGTGTGGTCGCCGTCCTCGGAGTGGCCGCCAGCAAAAACTGACTCGCTGACTGACAGCTGCCGGATGGCGATCGCGGCCACCTTGTCCGCGTGGTCCTGGGCGAAGCCGGAGTAGATCTGCTCGTCGTGCTGGCCGTTATCGCCGATCAGGAGCCAGCGCATGTCCGGGAACTCCGTGGCCAGGCGTTCGAGGTTGCGGTGCTTGTGCTCCTGGCCGCTGCGGAACCAGCGGTCCTGGGTGAGGCCCCAGTCCGTGAGCAGCAGGGCACCCGCGGGGTACATGTTCCGGCTGAGGAACCGCTTCAGGGTGGGGGCGGCGTTCCAGGGCCCGGTGGAGAGGTAAACCACCGGCGCGTCGGGGTGCGCGAGGGTGAGCCGGTCCAGCAACACCGACATCCCCGGTGTGGCCATCCGGGCCCGTTCGCTGAGCACAAACGTGTTCCAGAGCGCCAGGAAGGGCCGGGGGAGGGCGGTCACCATCACCGTGTCATCAATGTCGGAGACGATGCCGAACCTGGCGTTGGCGTCGATCACCTGGATCAGTGTTTCCACGGGCTCGGTCCCGTCCGCCTGCAGGACGGCGGTGTGCCAGCCCGGAGTGAGCCTGACATCCACCACGGTGTCGATCAGGCCGCCCCGGTCGGCCTCGACCCGGGTGGTGACGTCACCAATGGTGATCTGCACGGCCGTGTACTGCACGGGAACGCTGGTGAAAGCCCGCCAGCCGCGGATGTTCTGAGTGCCGTTGCGGGCTGCATGTTCGGCCCGGCTGCCGGGGAGCGGCTTCTTCGTCAGCAGGACACGCCCCAGGACCCGCACCCAGCCGGTGGAGGACCCGTAGCCCTGGTAGGCGATAGTCTGTGGGACAAAATTCCAGCGTCCGGCCAGGCGGAGGCGCACACCGTTGACGGCATCCGAAAGCCGGTGCGCCGCGCGGAATAGCTGCGTGCCGGCAAGCGGCGCGGGATGCGGAGTGTCCTGCGGTGTGTTCTGCGGAGCCCTGTCCATGCTTCCACTCTGCCACAGCGCAACCGCGGGCCGGGCACCCCGGCGGTGCCGCCGTCGTACGTGACGTCAGCCCGACCCCAGGTACCAGCGCAGCGTCTCTGCGTTCCGTACGGCGTTCCCGCCGCCGTCGTTATTGAAATAGGCGAAAACGTCCAGGCCCGACGCCGACCATTCCCTGATGCGGTCCGCCCACCACTGCAGGTCCGCGTCGGAGTAGGAACCGCCGTACAGGTGCTGATGGTCCGGCCCGTGGAGCCGGACGTAGACGAAGGGCGCGGTGGCTCGCAGGATGCACGGGAGGTTGGCGCCGCTCATGATGCAATACGCGGCCCCGTGGCGCTCCAGCAGCGAAAAGACGTCCGGGTGGTCCCAGCTGGGATGCCGGAACTCCACGGCCACTCGGATCCACCACGGGACGGCGGCGAGGAAATACTCCAGCCGGGCGTCGTCGCGTTCCATCCGTGGCGGGAGCTGGACCAGCAACACGGCCCGCTTGTCTCCCAGCTCGTGCCAGCACCTGGCTATCCGCTCCAGCCAGGCTTCCGGGGCGTACAGCTTCTTGCCGTGCGTCAGGCCGCGGGGTGCCTTGACGGACATGGCGAACCCGTCCGGGAGCCGGCGCCGCCAGCCCGCGAAGGACGTGTCCCGCGGCCATCGGTAGAAACTGGCGTTCAGCTCAACAGTGCTGAACCTGGCAACGTAATGCTGGAGCCTGTCCCGGGCAGGCAGACCCGGTGGGTACAGCACGCCCTCCCAATGGTCGTAACTCCAGCCGGAGGTGCCGATGTGAATTGCCACGGCTACCTTGTGCCCTGCACGGGTAAGTGGATCATGGTCAATAGTTTGCCCCAGTAGTCTGCCCTGGGCAGTTTCCCCTGCGCATGGCGTCCTTGTGGCAGTGTAAGGTCATGGCGCTCATCGAGGATTATGCAGTTGTTGGCGACCTTCACACCGGCGCCCTGATCAGCACCGAGGGCTCCATCGACTGGCTCTGCCTGCCGCGTTTCGACTCCCCGGCCTGCTTCAGCGCCCTCGTTGATACCCCCGAGGCCGGCCGCTGGCTGCTGGCGCCCGCAAGCGGCGGCACGTGCACCAGGCGAAGCTACCGTGACGGCACCCTGGTCCTGGAAACGGAATGGGACACGCCGGACGGCACGGTCAGGGTCATCGATTTCATGCCGCCACGCGACGAGGTGGCTGACATTGTGCGCATTGTGGAGGGCGTGAGCGGCAGCGTCCGGATGCACGGCGACCTTGCCCTGAGATTCGACTACGGGCACATCATGCCCTGGGTGCGGAAGGACAAGCACGGACTGCACGCCATCGCCGGTCCCGACGCCGCCTACTTTGTCACCACCGCACCGGTCCATAGCGAAAACATGCATTCGGTCAGCGACTTCACCGTCCAGGCGGGGGAACGCGTGCCATTTGTCCTGACCTGGGCGCCAAGCCACGTGGCCCGGCCGCACACCGTTGACGCCGAGCACGTGCTGGGCACAACCCTGGCTTACTGGCGCGGCTGGGCATCGCAATGCTCTTATGACGGCAAATACCAGGAGGCCGTGCTCCGCTCGCTGGTGACCCTGAAGGCCCTGACATATGCGCCCACGGGCGGCATCGTGGCGGCCGTGACCACGTCGCTGCCTGAACAGATCGGCGGTCCCCGCAACTGGGACTACCGCTTCTGCTGGCTCCGGGATGCCACGCTGACGCTGCAGGCACTGCTCGCCGCCGGCTACACGGCGGAGGCCGCCGCATGGCGTGACTGGCTGTTGCGGGCCGTGGCGGGTGATCCGGCCGACCTGCAGATCATGTACGGCATCCACGGCGAGCGGAGGCTGCCGGAACTGGAACTTCCCTGGCTGGCCGGATATGAGGACTCGAAGCCGGTACGGACCGGCAACGGCGCCGCCGAGCAGCTCCAGCTGGACGTCTGGGGCGAAGTGCTGGACTGCCTGTCGCTGACCAGGAACTCGCTGCTGAAGCACACCGACGAATCCTGGGACCTGCAGGTTGCGCTGATGGAACACCTGGAAACAGTCTGGGACCAGCCGGACAACGGGCTGTGGGAAATGCGCGGTCCGCGCCGGCACTTCACCCACTCCAAGGTGATGGCCTGGGTGGCCGCTGACCGGATGGTCAAAGGCATCCGCGACTTCAACCTGCCGGGGCCGCTGGAGCGCTGGGAATCCCTCCGGGACACCATCCACCAGGAGGTGATGGCCAACGGCTACGACTCCGTGCGCAACACGTTCGTGCAGTCCTACGGGCGCCCCGAACTCGATGCCAGCCTGCTGCTGATCCCCCGGGTGGGTTTCCTGCCGCCGGACGATCCCCGCGTGGCGGGAACCATCGACGCCATCCAGCGCGAGCTCACCGAGGACGGGTTTGTGCTGCGCTACCGTCCGGCTGACAGCGACGACGGGCTGCCGGGGGATGAGGGCGTGTTCCTTGCCTGCTCCTTCTGGCTGGTGGAGGCGCTCCTGGGTGCGGGCCGGCCCGCTGAAGCCACAGAGCTTTTTGAACGGCTGCTGGAACTGCGCAACGATGTGGGCCTGCTCAGCGAGGAGTGGGCGGTCCATGCCGGCCGGCAACTGGGCAATATGCCGCAGGCTTTCAGCCACTTCGCCCTTGTGACAAGCGCCCTTGAGCTGCATCAGGATATGGTGCGCCGGAGCGATGCCCCTATTCCGCCTGGGCCCGTTCCGGAGTCAGAAAGGGTAGGGCCCTAGTACCCCGCCTTTGCCCGGGACTTCAGCTGGGCGCAAGAGGTAAGTAGACTTACTAATACTCGCGGACGGCCTTCACGGCCTGGTGCCGCGACTTAACGAGGGGTGGTAGTAATGGCCGGACATTTCGAGCTGGTTGATGCGCCTGACGGCGGCTACAGGGTGAGGATGCTGGATGGCTCGGGAAGCCTCATGGCAATCTCGGTGACTTTTCCAACCAAGCGCGCCGCAGTTGCGGGCGTCGCGATGGCCCGTGAGATTGCCGGAACGGGCCTGATCAGGGACTGCAGCAGCAACGGTGCCGGCGCAGTCATCAGGGGCAGGATCCTTCCGGCCACCGGGCCCAAGGAGGGAACAGCCTCCCACGGCAAGAGGGCTTCCAAGGCTCCACGCGCAGCTGTCGGATGATGGCCCCGCAAAGCCATGGCCCTGCCGCGTGGTGGCGGGGCGCGGTCCTCTTTGACGTTGACGGGACCCTGGTGGATTCCGCCTACGTCCACACCTTGGCCTGGTGGCAGGCCTTTCGGCAGCACAACCATGACGTGCCCATGGCGGCCATCCACTGGTGCGTGGGCATGGGCGGTGACCGGCTGGTGGACCGCCTGCTTCCCGCGGACCGTGACCGCGGCGCCGACGCCGGCATCCTGGCCAGCCACGCGGCGGTCTTCGCCGCCAGTTGGCCGTCATTGCGCGCGTTCGACGGCGCCAAGGACCTGCTGGCCCAATGCCACGCCGGGGGACTCGCCGTCGCCCTGGCGTCGTCAGCCCGCCGGGAGGACCTGGCCGCCAACCGCAGCGCACTGGGTGCCGATGCCTTCATCCACGCGGCCACCAGCTCGGACGACGCCCGGGAAAGCAAGCCGGCTCCGGACATCCTGGTGGCGGCACTCGACGCTGTCCGCGTCCCGGCCGGGCACGCCGTTTATGTGGGGGATGCCGTGTGGGACATGAAAGCTGCCGCCGCGCTCGGCATTCCCGCCATCGGCGTCACCTGCGGCGGGCGGAGTGCTGCTGAACTGCTCGAGGCAGGCGCCGCTGCGGTCTACGCCGGCCCCCGGGACCTGCTGGAGAACCTGCAGGCAAGCCCCATCGGGCATCTGCTGGGGCTGCAGACAGCGCAGGAAAGCTAGAGCGGCAGGAGGGCTGAGAGGTCCGCGCGCAGTCCGGAGGCCTCCACCCGGTGCGTTGCCACCGCGTCCGCCCACGCCAACTGGCCGGTCACCAGCGACAGCCAGGTGGCGGCGTCGCACTCGATCACGTTGGGCGGGGTGCCGCGCGTGTGGCGCGGCCCCTCCACACACTGCGTGACGCCGAACGGCGGCACCCGCACCTCCACCGAATTGCCCGGCGCCCGTGCGGTCACCTCCTCCAGCGAATAGCGCACGGCCGTGGCGGTGACAGCGGGGGGCAGCGGAACGTCCGACGGCGACGCGGCGGCTTCCCGCCACGCGGCCAGTGCCGCTTTCCCTTCCTCGATGCCGATCCGGCGGCGAGCAACAGCCATCAGTCGAGGAGTGCGGACACGGCCGGGCCCAAACGGATCTTGCCGACGGGGTGGCTGCCGCCCATCACCGGGGCCACGACTTTTTCCAGGACGCTGGCCACGCCGGGGATGTCCACGGCGCCGGCGGCTGCGAGGAGCGTCAGGCCTACCAGGGAGGTGGCGCGCAGGTTCCCGTCCAGTACCTTGATCGCCACGGACACACCCTGCGGCGTGGCCATGGCCAGCACCCCCTCGGCGCCGATCTTGGCAATGATGCCCAGTTCGTCCATCACCATGGTGTTGGCCTCGCCGCGACCCTGCACAGCCCAGGCGTAGTCCAGCATGGACGTGGCCACGGTGGCGGCACGGGCGTTGGCGTTCTTGTCCCCGGGGGCCTTGGCCAGCATCGAGTAGGCCCGCGCCAGGCCGGTCAGCGAGATGGCGGCCACCGGGGCCCCGCAGCCGTCGATGCCCAGGTGGGCGATGCGCTCGCCACTATACTCCTCAATGACGCTGCGGACCCGCTGCTGCAGCGGATGGTTGGGCTCAAGGTAGCTGTGGGTGTCCCAGCCGTTTTCGGTGCATGCCCACAGGAACGCTGCGTGCTTTCCCGAGCAGTTGAATGCCAGTTTGGACTTGCCGCGGTCAGAACGCAGCAGCCAGTTCCGGGCCGTCTCGTCCTGCGGCCAGGCGGCCGGGCACTGCAGCTGTTCCTCTTTGACCCCCGCGGCTTTCAGCATTCCCTCCACCACGTCCATGTGGTCCAGGGAGCCCACGTGGCTGCCGCAGGCCACTGCCACCTGGGCGCCGCGCAGGGGGACGCCGGATTGCATGGACGCCAGGGCCTGCAGCGGTTTGAGCGATGACCTGGCATAGAGGGGAGTCCTGATGTCGCCCAGTTCGGTGACAACGGACCCGTCGGCGGACAGCACCACGGCGGAGCCGATATGCCGGGACTCCACAAAACCGCTGCGTTCAATGACGGCGAGTTCTACGGCGGAGTCCACAGTGAAGGTGGCATGCGGGTTGTGCGGCATGGTGCCAGTCTATTGGCCGGGGCCCGGAATCCCGGGCTACTCCACGGTGACCATCACCGACTGCCAGCCGGACGCGCCGTCAGGCACAGGGTCGGCCCGCCGGTCCGTCTGCACCTCACCGGTGCCGTCGGTGGCCCGGACCTTGATGTAGTGGGGGCCGGGCGTGGCGTCCCAGTCGAAGGACCATTGCCGCCACGTGATCAGCGATGCCTCGGCGGACAGGACGGCTTCAGCCCAGGGGTTGTTGTCGATCTGGATTTCCACTTTGGTGATGCCGCGGGTCTGCGCCCAGGCCGTGCCGCCAATCGCCACCCGGCCGGCCGGCACCTTGGCGAAGGACTTGGGCACCTCCACCCGGGCCATGGTCTTGATGGGCCCGCGCTCGGACCAGCCCCGCTGGGTCCAGTACGCCTTGTTGTCGGCGAAGCGGGTCACTTCCAGGTCCACCACCCACTTGGTGGCAGAGACAAAGCCGTACAGGCCGGGAACCACCATCCGCACCGGATAACCGTGTTCCAACGGCAGCGGCTCGCCATTCATGCCGATCGCCAGCATCGCGTCGCGGTCATCCAGCAGGACTTCGAGCGGCGTGGAAGCGCTGAAGCCATCGATCGACGTCGAGAGCACCATGTCCGCACCGTCCTGGGGCCGGGCACGCTTGAGGACCTCGCGGAGGGGGAATCCGAGCCATGTGGCGTTGCCGGCCAGGTTGCCGCCCACGGGATTGGAGACGCAGGTGAGCGTTACGTGCGATTCGATGAGATCGGCGTCGAGCAGGTCCTGGAAGGTCAGGCGCACCTCTTGTTCCACCAGGCCATGAACACGCAGTTCCCACTCGTCGGCGTTGATTTCCGGCACGCTCAAAGCGGTGTCGATCCGGTAGAACTCGCCATTGGGTGTGATCCACGGGGTTACCCCGGCCACCGGGGACTGGACACCGGCCGGCACGGCCGTGGCCGCTTTCACCGGGGCGGGCAAGTTCAAGGACTCCCGGGCTTTGGCAACGCCGCTGCGGGCCGCACTGAGGAGGCGTCCGCCGGTGGCTGCTATCCCGGCCGCTGCCACCGTCACGGCTGTGGCGGCGAAGAAGCGGCGGCGGCTCGCGGCGGGACGGCCAGGTTCTTCCGCTCCCGTGTCGGCGGGGGCCTCGGGCCAGGATTTCAGCCGCCAGAGCGGGGCAACAAGCACCCGCAGCACCACCAGGCCCGCCAGCGTACCCAGCACCGTGGGGATGGCATCCAGGGGCTTGACGCCGGCCCGTGTCACCACGCTGGCCACAATCACCGCGCCCATGAACAGGACCCCCAGGACGCCCAGCGCCCACTTACGGTAGGCCACCACGCCCAGGACGCACGCCAGCACCAGGATGGTCAGGCCCATCCCCACAAACAGGGCAGCCTTGTCATTGGTGCCGAACGTGGCGATGGCAAAGTCCTTCAGCCACGGCGGGGTGAAGTCGATGAAGGTGGAGCCCAGCGCGATGGCCGGGGTGGCGCGCGCCGTAAAGAACGCGCCGATCAGTTCTGCAACGGCGAGGACGACGGCGGCAGCTGCCACGCCGGCCAGCGCCGCCAGTGCAGCCGGTCCCTTGAGCCAGTTCACGAGCTTCTTCATGGTGTGGATTCGGCGCGGCCGGCCTTTCGGATGGTTGGGGATGGTCCGCCGGGGTGTAACCCTTAGGAAAGGCGCGGCTGCACAAAGTACCCTTGGAGACTGTGAAGGTACTCGTCATTGGCCCCGGAGGCCGCGAACACGCCATTGTCCGCTCCCTGCTCGCCGACCCCAACGTGTCCGAGGTCCATGCAGCGCCCGGCAACGCCGGCATCAGCAAGCTGGTCCCCACCCACAGGATTGACGGGAACAATCCCGACGCCGTGGCGGCGCTGGCCACCAAGCTCGGCGTGGACCTCGTGGTGGTGGGCCCCGAGGCTCCGCTCGCGGCAGGAGTCTCCGACGCCGTGCGCGAAGCCGGTATTCCGGTCTTCGGCCCCAGCAAGGCAGCGGCCCAGCTCGAGGCCTCCAAAGCATTCGCCAAGGAAGTCATGGCCGAGGCAGGCGTCCCCACGGCCATGGCCATGGTGGCCACCAACGCCGAGGAAGCAGCCTCGGCCCTGGACACCTTCGGCGCACCCTATGTGGTCAAGGACGACGGCCTGGCCGCCGGCAAGGGCGTGGTGGTCACCAGGAACCGCGACGAAGCCCTGGCCCACGCCCAGACCTGCTTCGACGCAGGCGGTACAGTGGTGATCGAGGAATTCCTGGACGGCCCCGAAGTGTCCGTCTTTGTCCTCTGCGACGGCCGCAACACCGTGGCGCTGTCCCCGGCCCAGGACTTCAAGCGCATCTTCGACAATGACGAGGGCCCCAACACGGGCGGCATGGGCGCGTACACCCCGCTCGAATGGGCCCCCGCCGGACTGGTGGACGAAGTCATCGAGCGCGTCGCGCAGCCCACCGTGAACGAAATGGCGCACCGCGGCACCCCGTTCGTCGGCGTCCTCTTTGTTGGCCTGGCCCTCACTTCGCGCGGTACCCGCGTCATCGAGTTCAACGTCCGCTTCGGCGACCCCGAAACCCAGGCCGTGCTGGCCCGGCTCAAGACCCCCCTCGGCGGGCTGCTCCTCGCAGCTGCCAAGGGCGAACTGGACAAGGTCGGCGAGCTGCGCTGGTCCAAGGACACCGCAGTCGCCGTCGTCGTCGCGTCCGAAAACTACCCGGACACCCCCCGCACCGGTGACCGCATCCGCGGCCTCAAGAAGGCCGAGGCGCTGGAGGGCGTGCACGTCATCCACGCCGGAACGGCGCTGGACGAGGAAGGCAAGGTGGTTTCCGCCGGCGGCCGTGTGCTCGCCGTGGTTGCCCTCGGCAGCGACCTCGTGGAGGCCCGCGAAAAAGCGTACGACGGCGTGGAACTGGTTCAGCTGGAAGGCTCCCAGTTCCGGACGGACATCGGACGCAAGGCGGCACGCGGCGAGATCAAGGTCACCTCCACTGCAACAGGCACCCTGCCAGTCACGAAGGCGAAGGCTTAACCATGACCGAAAAACCCGCCCAGGAACCCCAGCAGCAGCGAGGCCTGAACACGGCGACGCTGGACCTGCCCGGCTGGACACACGTCTATTCCGGCAAGGTCCGCGACCTGTATGAACCCGCGGACGCCGCCATCGTGGAGCAGGTTGGCCAGGACTGCGTCCTGGTGGTGGCCAGCGACCGCATCAGCGCCTACGACCATGTGCTGGCGAGCGAGATCCCGGACAAGGGACGCATCCTCACCCAGCTGAGCCTGTGGTGGTTCGACCAGCTGGACGTTGAGCACCACGTGCTCGCGTCCACGGTGGAGGGCGGGGTTCCCGCGGCAGTGGAGGGCCGCGCGATGATCTGCAAGAAGCTGGAGATGTTCCCCGTGGAGTGCATCGCCCGCGGTTACCTCACCGGCACCGGCCTGCTCGAGTACAAGGCATCCGGCACCGTCTGCGACATCCCGCTGCCCGAGGGCCTGGTGGACGGGTCACGGCTGGAACGGCCGCTCTTCACCCCCTCGGCCAAGGCAGAGGTGGGCCACCACGACGAAAACATCACCTACGACGCCGTGGTGGGCATGGTGGGCGACGACATCGCCGGGCGCCTGAGCGAACTGACCCTGAAGATCTACACCACGGCGGAAAAGATCGCCCGCGAACGCGGCATCATCCTGGCAGACACCAAGGTGGAATTCGGCTACGACGCCGTCTCGGGTGCCATTGTCCTCGGCGACGAAGTCCTCACCCCGGATTCCTCCCGCTTCTGGGATGCAGCCACCTACCGGCCCGGACAGGCCCAGCCGTCCTTCGACAAACAGTACGTTCGTGACTGGCTGACCTCGGCTGAATCCGGCTGGGACAAGGGCTCAGGGACGCCTCCGCCGGCATTGCCCGAGGACGTGGTGGCCCGCACGCGCAGCCGCTACGTGGAAGCCTACGAGAAGCTGACCGGCCGGACGTTCGCCTAGCCTGCTAGCTTGCCTTGGCGGATTTCGCGGCGGCGGCCTTGGCCCGCTCCTGCGACAGCCGGATCTCGAGGATGGCGTCCAGCGCCTGCTGGACGCGGTCCTGGGCTCCGGCCGAGCTGAAGCCCTTTTGTGCTTCCTGGAGGTACTGCAGGGCCTCTTCCGATTCACCCGCCGCCTTCAGTGACTTGCCGAGCAGGAGGGCCACTTCGCCCGCGGTGTGCTTGGCCAGTGCGTCTGATTCGGCATAAATCTTGCGGAGTTTTTCCACGGCGGCCACGATGTCGCCGGTCAGGTACAGCCAGCGGGCGCGGATGAACGCCACTTCGAGTTCATCGCTTTTTGTGCCGCGGACAATCGAAAAGGCGAGTTCGGCGCGTTCGATCGAAGACAGTGTTTCCGGTTCGACAATGCCGGAGGAAAGCCGGACTGCTGCTGATGCTTTGTTGAACCTGGCCCAGAGTTCGATGTCGTTGGCGGGGGACAGGAGCTTCGCTGCCCGTTCGTGGTGCTTGACGCCCTCGGTGTAGTCGTGCCGCATGAAGGCCACGTTCCCGATGACCCAGGCCACCTCGCCGGCGAGCTGCGGCATGGCGTTTTCGTCCACGTGGGCGTCCAGCTCCTCGCAGTACCGCCACGCCTCATCCAGCCGGCCGCTTTCGGCCAGGGCTCCGATCAGGGCCCGGAGCGCGCCGGTGATGATGGTGGAATCCTTCGGCAGCTGCTCTGAAAGTTTGACCGATTCCATGGCCTGGTCCACCGCGAGGGAGAGCTGGCCCTCGCGCTGGAACACCGCCGCCAGCATCTGGCGGGCCCGAACGCCCAGCCCGGCGGACTCGCGGGCCATGGGATGCTCCAGCAGCCCTTCGACGATGTGCTGGCATTCCTTCAGGTCGCCGTGCTTCAGCAAACACTCGGCTTGCATGTAGGTCATGTTCCACCAGGCGCTGGTGTTGCGGCCCTCCAGCGCTATTTGAGCCGCCGAGGCCGCATGGCTCGCGGCCAGGGGATAATCCCGGAGGTCCCAGGCCTGGCGGGCGTACAGGCCGGCCAGGACGTATTCGGCATCGCTGACGGTGATGGGTTGGCTCCACGCTTCGAGGGCCTTGGGGGCGAGGTCCAGGCGGCGTGCGAGTTCCTCGATGACTTCGGCGGTCGGCTCGCGGCGGCCTGTCTCGAGGAGCGAGATGTAGCTGGGGGAGTAGAGGTCCTTGCCGAGTTCGGCCTGCGTCAGGCCTCGCTCGAGCCGCTCCGCTCGGAGCTTTTCCCCGAATCCGTTGCCCACGGGATTACCTCCTCATTCTGGACAGTCTTTATACGCAAAGCTTGACAGTCCCTGTGGAAGATATTTTACAATAAGTGTCAACAAGGACGTGCTGACTTTGTAACGAATCCGACTCGTATTGAGGAACTTATATGTTCAAGAAGATTGCAGCTGCTGCTGTACTCGCAGGGGCCCTGGCGTTTTCCGCTGCTGCCCCTGCCGTCCTGTCGGCAGGTTCCATTACTGACAATTCGGGAAGCGTAGTAGCCACCGGTAACTGGCCGGATCCCATGTCCAAGCCCGTCAAGGACAAGGGCAAGGGTGGCACTACCATTACCACCTACACCGGCAACTGGCCGGACCCGATGTAAGAAATCCTCGCAGGAGGCGTGGCCCCGGGCATGGTTTCCATGTCCGGGGCTTTTCTTTGCCCCCTTGGCGGGTGCCCCAGGGCCCGAATCCCTGAAAGCAGGGGCATAAAAAAGAGGGCCTCCCTGGGGGAGACCCTCTTTTTAATTGGTCGGGATGACAGGATTTGAACCTGCGACCTCGTCGTCCCGAACGACGCGCGCTACCAAGCTGCGCCACATCCCGATCCGCTGCAAAAGCAACTTTACAAGAATAACGGATGCCCGCCCGGATGCGAAATCGGCCCTCCAGGGGAGTCGTTTCGGCTAGACGAGGGAGTCTTTCCAGGCGCCGTGGAGGTCAGCAAACCGGCCACCGCCGCCGATGAGTTCCGCCGGGGTTCCGTCCTCCACGATGCGGCCGTCGTGGACCACCAGCACCCGGTCGGCAGTTTCCACCGTGGAGAGCCGGTGCGCGATGATCAACGCCGTGCGGGCACCTGCCGCAGCGCCGGCACCCGGTCCCGTGCCGGCGTCGGACGTTCCCCGCAGCAGCCGTGCGAGTCCGTTCTGCACCAGCCGCTCCGAGGGAATATCCAGGGAGGACGTGGCCTCGTCGAGGATCAGCACCGCGGGGCGGGCCAGGAACGCCCGGGCGAAGCTGATCAGCTGCCGCTGTCCGGCGGAGACCCTGCCGCCGCGCTTGTTGACATCCGTGTCGTAGCCCTCGGGGAGTTCGGTAATGAACCCGTGGGCGCCCACGGCACGGGCGGCCTCCTCGATTTCCTCGCGGGAGGCTTCGGGCCGGCCCAGGGCGATGTTGTCGGCCACGGAACCGCTGAACAGGAACGCCTCCTGCGTGACCATCACAATGTTCCGCCGCAGGTCCGTGGTGCTCAGGCTGCGCAGGTCCACGCCGTCCAGGGTGAGGGAACCGGCGGAGACGTCGTAGAAGCGGGCGATCAGCTTGGCAAGAGTGGATTTCCCGGCGCCGGTCTGGCCCACCAGGGCCACGGTCTGGCCGGCGGGAATGTGCAGGTCCATGGTGGGGATGACCACGGGACCGTCGCCGTAGCGGAACTCCACGCCGGCGAAGTCCACCGCTCCCCGGGCGTCGCTGAGGGCTACGGCGTTCTTGGGCGGGCGGACCGTGGGGACCTCTTCCAGCAGTCCGGAGACCTTCTCGAGGGCTGCCTGGGCGCTTTGGAAGGAGTTGTAGAACATGGCCATCTGGTCCACGGGCTGGAAGAAGCGCTTGGTGGACAGGATGAGTGCCAGCAGCACGCCCACGTCGAGGTCACCGTCCAGGACCCGGAATCCACCGAACAGCAGCACCACTGCCACACAGATGTTGCCGATCAGCACCAGGCCCGGCTGGAAGATGCCATTGAGATTGATGGACCGGACCGTCACCTTCCGGTAGTCCTCGGAGAGCCGGCCATACTGTTCCGCGTTCTCCTTCTCCTTGCGGAAGGCCTTCACGGCGCGGATCCCGGTCATGGTTTCCACAAAGTGCACAATCAGCCGCGCGGACACTACCCGTGACTCACGGAACGCAATCTGGGAGTGCTTCTGGTACCAGCGCGCCAGGAAGAACATGGGCACACCCGCAGCCAGCACAACCAGCCCGCTGCGCCAGTCCAGGACGAACACGGTCATGGCGGTGAACACCATAAACAGCAGGCCTGATGCGAGGGAACTGACACCCGAGTCGAGGAGTTCGCGCAGGGCTTCCAGGTCCGAGGTCTGGCGGGCGATGATCCGGCCCGAGGTGTACTTCTCGTGGAATTCCAGGCTGAGCCGCTGGGTGTGCCGGAAGACGCGGACGCGCAGGTCCAGCAGCATGGCCTGGCTGAGCCGCGCGGTGGAGGTGACGTACAGGGCGGTGAGTCCCGCCGTCGCCACGGCCGCGACGAGGTACGCGACGCCGGTGAGCAGCAGCGGGAGGTTGTCCCCCGCCTGCAGGGCCGGGAGGGCGTGGTCGATGCCGAACGCGATCAGCGCCGGTCCCGCGACGCGCGTAACCTGGGACAGGACCACCATGGCGATGGTCAGCCAGAACCTGAGCCGCACGGGACGGATGAGCCTGGCAAGCAGGGCGAGCGACCGGCGTCGGACGGCTTTGCTGTCCGCCCTGCTCAGGTGGGCGTTGTCTTCGTTGGCGGTGCCGAATGCTGCGTTGCTCATCGGGTGGCTTCCTCGGCATCTGCCGTTTCCTCAAGCTCCGACAACTCGGTATCGAGGTCCCGGGGTTCCTGGTCGAGGCTGGCAATGACATAGCGGTAGTGGGAATTGGTGGCCAGCAGCTCGGTGTGTGTTCCGACGGCGGCGATCCGGCCGTCCTCGAGCAGCGCCACCCGGTCGGCCAGCGCCACCGTGGACGGCCGGTGCGCGACAATCAGCGTGGTGGTGTCCTTCAGGACCGCGCGGAGCCGGTTTTCCACCAGCTCCTCGGTGTGCACGTCCAGGGCGGACAGTGGGTCATCGAGCACCAGAACCCGGGGCCGGGCCGCGATGGCCCGGGCCAGGGCGATCCGCTGGCGCTGCCCGCCGGACAGGCTCAGCCCTTCCTCGCCGATGAGCGTGTCCACCCCATCGGGCAGTGAGTAGGCGAAATGCGCCTGGGCCACGTCCAGAGCTTCGTCCAGGGCCTCCTCGGTTCTGTCCCTGGCGCCGAGAAGCACGTTGTCCCTGACCGAGCTGGAGAACAGGGTGGTGTCTTCGAAGGCTACGCCCACCACGCTCCGGAGTTCTTCGACGTCGAAGCTGCGCACGTCCACGCCGTCGATGGTGATGGAGCCTGCCGTGACGTCGTACAGGCGCGGGACCAGCTGGATCAGCGCGCTTTTGCCGCTGCCGGTGATGCCCACAAGCGCCATGGTCTCGCCGGGCCTGACGTCCAGGCTGATGTCCGCCAGGATGGGCGTGTCCGGCGCGTCCTCGAACGCGAAGGTGGCGTTGGCGAAGCTGAGTGCGCCCTTCAACTCCTGCGGTGTGCGCGGTGCCGGGGGACTGGTGATGGTGTTGACCGAATCCATGACCTCGTAGTGGCGGTCAATGGCCGTCTTGGCGGTTAACGCCATGGCCAGCAGCATGCCGGAGAATTCCACCGGAGTGGCCACCACCGCGGCTGTGGCGAAGAACGCCACCAGGGCGCCGATGCTCAGCTGGCCGCTGGCGCACAGCATCACGCCCACCACCAGGCCCGCGCCGAGCGCGAGTTCGGGAAGCAGGGTCACCACCAGGGTGAAGGCGGCCTGGTGCTTGGCCTTGGCAATCTCGGTCTGGCGGAGCTCCTCGGCCTGCTCGTTGAAGTTTTCCAGGGCTTCGCGGCTGCGGCCGAAAGCCTTCAGCACCCGAATGCCGTGGACGGATTCCTCCACGGTGGTGGCGAGGTCCCCGGCCTGGTCCTGGCTGCGCCGTGCCACTTTGCTGAAGCGGGTCCGGAAGCGGAAGCTGTACGCCATGATGGGCACTGCGGCTGCCATGAAGATCAGCGCCAGCTGCCAGCTCATGGAGAACATCACCGCGATGCCGATCACCACGGTGAGGGTGGTGACCACCAGCATGATGGTGCCAAAGGCCATCCAGCGCCGCAGGAAGTTCAGGTCCGTCATGGAGCGGGAGAGCAGCTGGCCCGAACCCCAACGGTCGTGGAAGGAAACGGTCAGGTCCTGCAGGTGCCCGTAGAGGGAGACCCGCATCCGGGTTTCCACGGTGGTGGCCGGGTTGATCACGAACTGCCGGCGGAGGGCCACCAGGACAGCCTCGGCGATGCCCAGGACCAGGATGACGACGGCGGCGGTCCAGACGGCGTCGCGGGCGCCGCCGGGCTGCAGCGACTCATTGATCAGGAACCGGAGCACCTGGGGGATGGCCAGTGCCACCATGCTGGCCAGCAGGGCGCTGATGAGGCCCAGCACCAGCCGGGGGATGATCGGCCTTACGTGGGGGTAGAGACGGCTGATGGATCTGAAAAATGAGGTCTGCTTGGCCATGCCCGCTTCTCAAGCTCTAAATCGAATGTAGTTTCCCGTAGCAACTACCCTATGCCATGGCGTGAGCCGATTCACATCTCGCTTGCCCTATCACCTCTGGTCTGCTCCCCCAATTGGGGCCCACAAGTGACAGAGCACCGGCGGGCTAACTCCGGGACGTCAGCGTCAGCAGCACGGCCTCGGGCTTGCAGGCGATCCGGATGGGGGCGAAGCGCGAGGTGCCGATGCCGCCCGAGACGTTCACCGGCGTCGTACGTCCTTTGCTTTCCCAGTCGTTGAGGCCTTTGGCCCGCCAGGTGGGGATGTCGCAGTTGGCCACTAGGGCCCCGTAGCCCGGGATGCAGAGCTGGCCGCCGTGCGTGTGGCCCGCGAGCAGCAGGTCCGCACCGTCTTCGGTGAAGTGGTCCAGAACGCGCTGGTAGGGCGCGTGGATAACAGCCACCCGGAGGTGCGGTTTCTGGTCCTGGTTGCGGGTACCGCGGGGCCACCCGGCATAGCGCTCCCGGTTCAGGTGCGGATCGTCCACGCCGGAGAAGTCGAACCGCATCCCGTTGAGCACGATTGACTGGTTCCGGTTGGTGAGGTCCACCCAGCCGCCCATGCCAAACCCGGACCGCAGCCGCGGCCAATCCAGTTCCGCGGGCTTGGGCTTGGCTTTGGAAGGCCCCAGCAGATATGAGGCCGGGTTCTTGAAGCTGGGGGCAAAGTAGTCATTGGACCCCGGAACAAAGACGCCGGGGAATTCCATCAGGGGGGCCAGAGCTTTGAGGAGCGGGTCCACCGCCTTGATGTGGCTGAGGTTATCTCCGGTGTTGACCACCAGGTCCGGTTTCAGCGCGGCAAGCGACCTAAGCCACGCGGCCTTGGTCTCCTGGCCCGGAACGAAGTGGATGTCGCTCAGGTGCAGGATGCGGAAGGGCGCCTGGCCGGCAGGCAGGATGGGCAGGGTTTCTTCGCGCAGGACGAACTGGTTCTTTTCCCACAGCCCGTACCCGAAGGCAGCGAGTCCGGCCGCCGTTCCGGCGGCCGCAGTGACGGCAAAGCCGCGCCCGATGGTCCGGACGCGGCTGGCCAAATCAGGGCTGGCAGCCATGGGCGGCTAGTCCTTCTTCTCGCTGTTGCCCTGGCCGTTGTTGTCAGCCGCGGGGGCCGAGGCCGGCGGTGCTTGCGGCGCCGTGGTGGCCGGGGCAGTGGTTTGCGGATTGGGCGTGGCGGCCTGGCCGCCGCTCACCATGTTCGACGGCGGTGCCGGGAACGGGTTGGTGCCGTAGCCCGGCGCAATCTGGGACATGAACTTGGAGAACATGGGCCCCGCGATCATGTAACCGTCAAGGGAGTCGTAGAACTTGCCGTTGAAGGTCAGGTTCCGGCCCGGCCGGTTCTGGGCACCCAGCGGATCGCCGAACCAGGCAGCGGTGGCGAGCCCCGTCGTGTGTCCCACCACCCAGGTGGATTCGTTCATGTTGGACGTACCGGTCTTTGCGGCCACCGGGAAGTTGGTCCTGGTGGAAAGGCGCGGCTGGATCAGCGAGCCGGAGCCGACGTTCATGACTTCCTGCAGGGCGTAGTTGACGCCGCGTGCAACCTCGGGCTTAAGGGCGTCACGGCAGCTGGTGCTCTGCGCGGGCAGCGGCTTTCCTGCCTGGTCCGTCACTGACGTGATGGCGATGGGTTCGCAGTACTTGCCGTCGTTCGCGAACGTGGCGAAGGCGCTGGCCATGGTCAGCGGGGAAGTCTGGGTGGAGCCGAGCAGGTTGCCCAGGATGGACATGTCGATCTTGGGGTTGGGCTCGCCATCCTTGCTCGGCAGGCCGCTGTGGAGGCCCACCGCGTCCACTATCTTCTGGATGCCGCAGAAATCAAGCTGTGCGGCGGAGGCAAAGGTGGCGGTGTTGATGGAGTTGTACAGGCCAAAGAGGACAGGCATGGGGCGGTAGAACTGCGGTTCCGCGTTCTGCAGGTCCATGGCCGCGCCGAGGCTCTGCTGTGCAGTGTTGTACGCGCCCGTGACCTTGCCGCAGGTGTGCTTCCAATTGAAGTTCAGCGGGTAGCGGCGCTGGGCGGCGTTGACCACCGTGTTCATGGATTTGCCCTCGTTAAGCCACTCCGCGAAGGTAAAGGGCTTCATGGTGGACCCGGGCTGGGCGCCACCGAGGCCGTTGAGGTCGTTGCCGTTCTTGTCCAGCTGGTCCACGCTGAAGTTCACCTGCGAGTCAAAGCCACCCTCAGTGGGCAGGAACGAGGTGTTCTGGGCCATGTTGGTGATCTTGCCGGTGTTGGGCTGGACCGAAACCAATGCAGCACCCCACTTGTTCGGGTTGGCGCCGGCAGAGGCGTCGACCTGCTCCTGGGCTGAGGCCTGGGCGACGGGATCCAGCGTGGTGGTGATGGTCAGGCCGCCACCGTAGATGAGCCGCTGGCGTTCCTTGACGTCGGCACCGTAGGCCGGATTGTTCTCCAGCAGGTGGAGGACGTAGTTGCAGAAGTAGGGAGCAGTGGACGCGTAGGCGCAGCCTTGGCGCGCGGGGGTGACCTTGGTTTCCACCGGGGTGGCCACGGCGGCATCGTGCTCTTCCTGGGTGATCTTCTTCTGGTTCAGCATCAGGCTCAGCACCAGGTCGCGGCGGGCCTTTGAGGCTTCGGGGTTGGTGATGGGGTCAAAGGCCGACGGGCTGTTGACCAGTCCCGCAAGGAGTGCAGCCTGCGGGAGCGTGAGGTCCTTTGCCGTAGTGCTGAAGAAGAACTTGGACGCGGCCTCAATGCCATAGGCGTCCCGGTTGAAAAAGACGATGTTCAGGTAACCCTCAAGGATCTGATCCTTGGAGAATTCCTTTTCCAGGGCGATGGCGAGCTTCATTTCCCGAAGCTTGTCTCCCACGCCCTTGTTGACGCCGTTGAGCTTGATGTCCGCTTCATTGCCCTCGGCCGCGAGGTTGGCGTTGAGGACGTTGTTGACGTACTGCTGGGTGATGGTGGAAGCACCCTGCTTGTTGCCCCGGGCAGTGGCCACGAGGGCGCGCATGATGCCCGTGGTGTCCACGCCGCCGTGCTCAAAGAAGCGGCTGTCCTCGACTGCGATGACGGCTTTCTTCATGAACGGCGAGATCTGGTCCAGGCTGACCTTGGTGCGGTTCTCAGAATAGACGCTGGCGATCTGGCTGCCGTCCGCGGCCAGGATCCGGGTGGTCTGGTTGGGCGGGTCCACCTTCAGCTCGGCCGGGAGGGTGTCGAAGAATTCGATCGAACCGCTCGCCGCGCTGCCGGAAACAGCCGCGGCGGGGACCAGCAGGCCCGCCACCAGGACACCACAAATCGCGCTCACGCCAAGGAAGCCAAAAATCTTTCCAAGGGTAGTGGCCGTGTCGAAAATGGGGTTCTTACGAGTCACCATGTTTTCCACTTTACCGGCAACGACTAGTCTTTCTCTCATGACCAAATGGGAGTACGCGACGATTCCGCTCATTATTCACGCCACGAAGCAGATCCTGGACCAGTGGGGAGAGGACGGCTGGGAGCTCGTCCAGGTTGTCACCGGACCGGATGGCAACGGCCTGGTTGCCTACCTCAAGAGGGAGAAGCAGTAACAATGAGCACCCCTTCCGGCGCGGCAGACGCGCCAATTTCCGCCGTCGAGAAGCGCCTGGCCGAACTGGGCCTGGCCCTCCCCGAGGTGGCCGCACCCGTTGCCGCGTATGTCCCCGCAGTGATCTCCGGCAGCCATGTCTACACGTCAGGCCAGCTGCCGTTTATTAACGGCAAACTCGAAGCGACCGGCAAGGTGTCCACCGGCACCGAAGGCACCTCCGACGAGCCCACCGTGTCCCCGGAGGACGCCAAGGCCTACGCCGCCGTCTGCGCGGTCAACGCACTGGCGGCCGTGAAGAGCGTCATAGGTGACCTTGACCGCATCACGCGGATCGTCAAAGTGGTGGGCTTCGTCTCCTCGGATCCGTCGTTCACTGGCCAGCCGGGCGTTATCAACGGTGCGTCCGAACTCCTGGGCCAGGTCTTCGGCGACGCCGGCCAGCACGCACGTTCCGCCGTCGGCGTTACAGTCCTTCCGCTGGATTCCCCGGTAGAGGTCGAACTGATCGCTGAATTCAGCTAGGAGCCGGTGCACCCAATTGCCACAGCTCGCCCGACGCTTGTTTGCCCTCCCTCCGGAACTCGTTGGGGCGGCCCGTAGCTGGCTTGAACACGGCGAGCGGACCCCGCGTGCCGCCCGCCTGGCATCCTCCGTGGTGCTCCTGCGCGATTCGCCCACCGGCCTGGAGACGTGGCTGGGATACCGGCCCGGCTCCTCGCCGCTGGGTGTGCTCGCCTTCCCTGGAGGTTCTTTGGAGGCGTCCGACGACGACGCCGTGGGCTGGCTGGGCCCCTCACCCCAGCATTGGGCTGAGCAGCTGGGGACGGCCGACGTCGGGCTGGCGCGCCGGCACGTGGTGGGCGCCATCCGCGAACTGTTTGAGGAAACAGGTGTGCTCCTGGCCGGGCCGGACATGTCCACCACGGTGGAGGGCACCTCAAGCCACGAGTGGATGAAGATCCGGGTGGCCGTGGCCGACCAGGAGAAGACCTTCACCGAACTGCTGGCCAAGCGTGGCCTGCTGCTGCGCACGGACCTGCTGAAACCCCTGGTCAACTGGCGCAGCCCCGACTTCGCGCACCGCCGCTTCGACACGCGCTACTTCGCCGCCACGGTGCCGCCGAACCAACAGCCCAGCCTGCTGGAAAGCAAGGGTGTCTGGGGCCGCTGGGTGTGCGCCACCAAGGTCATCGCTGAAAGGGCCACCACCGCCCTGGGCGACGAGGTGGGCCAGGAGAACACCGTGGGGCTCACCCTTAGCCAGCTCCTGGTGCCGGGTTCGGAGATCATGCTGGAGAAGATGGCCGCAGCGAACGGCTGCATCGCCTACCTCAGCTACAAACGCAAGCCCCACGTCTACCAGGCGCGACTGGTCGAGGAAGAGGGCAAGCTCATGCTCGAAGTCGAGGCCGCCAACGCCGTAGCCGGAGACCCCCAGCGCGACCGCTGACCCACCCACCCCGACGCTCTCTCACTTGATGTGGCTTCTTGGCCGACGCTCTCTCACTTGATGCGGGTTTCTGGACGACGCTCTATCACTCTCTTGAGGAAAGTGATAGAGCGTCTGTCGTTTTTGCGCATTAAATGATAGAGCGTTTCCGGTGGGGGACGCGAAAAGGCCCAAGGTCCGGCATCCGGAAGCGTGCGTCAGAGAGACGAAGGAGCAGCACGCGCACGATGCCGGCCTCGGGCCGGACGTAACTGGGGCTAGCGGGAGCGCTGGCGGAGGCGCTGCATGTCCAGGATCACCACGGCGCGGGCTTCGAGGCGGAGCCAGCCGCGCTGGACGAATTCGGCCAGGGCCTTGTTGACAGTCTCGCGGGACGCGCCCACCAGCTGGGCGAGTTCTTCCTGCGTGAGCTCGTGGGCCACCAGGACGCCGTCGGTGGCCGGGCGGCCGAAGCGGTCAGCCAGGTCCAGGAGCGCCTTGGCCACGCGGCCGGGTACGTCGGAGAAGACGAGGTCGGACAGCGAGTCGTTGGTGCGGCGCAGGCGGCGGGCCAGGGCCTGCAGCAGCTGGGCCGAAACTTCGGGGCGGGTCCGCAGGAGGCCGTTGAGGCTCTCGTTTTTCAGGCCTGCCAGGCGGGTTTCGGACACCGCTGTCGCGGTGGCCGTGCGGGGGCTGGGGTCGAAGAGTGCCATTTCGCCAAACAGCTCGCCGGGGCCCAGGATGGCCAGCAGGGATTCACGGCCGTCAGGGGACGTGCGGCCCAGCTTCACCTTGCCGGAGACGATGAAGTACAGCTGGTCACCCTGATCGCCTTCACGGAACACCGATGCGCCGCGGGACAGATCCACCTCGGTCAGCTCATCCGTCAGCAGCCGGAATGCTTCGTCGTCAAGCGTTGCGAAAAGTGGTGCTCGGCGCAGTACCTCGATGTCCATGTAATCTCCCAAATAAAAGTGTCGGCTATGGCGCTTTTGCCATTGTTTCAGAATTTTCAACGTTCTGTGACGTACTTGGCAGCGGAAACGCCGCGAAAGGGGTTTCTGCAGGCCGCCGGGCTGCCATGGCTGCCCCCGGGAGCGGCCGTTCCGGTGGTATGGCTCCCCCGAACTGTCGCGCCGTTGCGCTCCGCAGAAGAATGTCAGCTGACGCCACTAGAATTGGGTCACAACCGTATTAGAGGAGCGTCAGTGTTTGGCTTGACCGTTTTGGACCTGGTGCTGATCCTTGCCCTCCTGTCATACCTGATCTACGGTCTGCGCAATGGCTTCCTGGTAACGCTGGGGGGAATCGCCGGGTTCGCCGCCGGTGCCGTGGCTGCCTTCTTTGCCGTCCCGCTGGTGAGCGAAATAGTGCAGGACTCCGGCTGGAGGCTGACCGCCATCGTGGCCGCCGCCGTCGTACTTATGGCCATGGGGCATGGCCTCGGGACCATGATCGGGCGGCAAATCCGCGGCGCTGTGCGGATTAGGCCGCTGCGGGCGGTGGACCGTCTGGTTGGCGGCGCCGTCAACGTGGTGGTGTCAGCGCTGGTGATGTCCATGCTGGCCTTCAGCATCAGCTCGCTGGGTGTTCCCTTCGTGTCCCAGCAGCTGGCCGAGTCCAAGGTGATCCGGTACATCGACGGACTGACGCCTGTCCCCGTGAAGGCAACCCTGGCACAACTGCGGTCAACGGTGATCGGCAACGGCATCCCCACGCTGATCGAGGGCCTGGGCCAGGGTCCGCAGGTGGCCGTGCCCGATGCCAGTACGGACACACCTGCCCTGAACCGGGCTGCCCAGTCGGTGCTGAAAATCGCCGGAACGGCCTATCAATGCGGCCAGAACCAGACAGGCACCGGCTTCGTGGTGTCCCCGGGGCGGGTTGTGACCAACGCCCATGTGGTGGCGGGCGTGTCGCAGCCCGTGGTGGAGGTTCCCAACGGCGGGGCCATGCCAGGGCGCGTGGTCTACTTCGACACCCGGCATGACCTCGCGGTGCTGGCCGTGGACGGATTGCCGTCTCAACCGCTGGAACTGACCGCCGACCTTTCCAGTGGCAGCCAGGCCGCTTTCGCCGGCTACCCCCACGGCGGTCCGTTCAAGTCCAGCCCTGCCACCGTCCAGGACATCGCCTCGGTCCTGGTGCCGGACATCTACGGCGAGAACCCGGCCCCGAACGAGATTTACCGCCTGGCCGGGAATGTCCAGCCCGGCAACTCCGGCGGACCGCTGTTGACCATGGACGGCATGGTGGCCGGCGTTATCTTTGCGAAGGCGACGTCCGGCTCCGAAATGGGCTTCGCCATCACCATGGATGACGTCTACCCCGTGGCGTCACAGGCCGCCGGCCTCAGCGCACCCGTATCCTCCGGACAGTGCATCCAGAAGTAGCGGAGCCGCAACCTGGCGCCGGTCTAGAGGGCTTCGGCCAAGTAATCGATCGCGAGCTTGTAGCCGAACACACCCGCGCCCACAATGACGGCGGCGCACACCGGTGACAGGTATGAATGATGCCGGAATTCCTCGCGCTGGTGCACGTTGGTGATGTGGACCTCGACGGCGGGAAGCTGCACGGCTGAGAGGGCGTCGCGCAGTGCGACGGAGGTGTGGGTGAAGGCACCGGCGTTCAGGACAATGCCGACGGCGCTGGTGCGGGCCGCGTGGATGACGTCCAGCAGCACGCCCTCATGGTTGGACTGGACGCATTCAACGGTGAATCCGTGGGCTTCGGCGGCGGTGGCGGCCAGCCGTTCGACGTCGGCAAGGGTTGAAGTGCCGTACTTTTCCGGTTCGCGGGTCCCCAGCAGGTTGAGGTTAGGGCCGTTGATCACCAGGATGGTGCCGCGGCTCGCTGCGGTGGTGGCTTCAGTCATGCCTGCAAATCTATCGGTTGGCGCGGTGCGCCGCCCAGTCTTACGTTCCCGGATCCGATCGAATGCTGAGTACTTGTCGTTTTGAGGCGTGAAAACGACGAGTACTCAGCAATCGATGGTGGGGGACCTAGAGCGCCGTGAACCTGAGTACGATGGCGTGTTCCGGGTTGAGGATGGGCATCGGCAGGCCCACCTCGGCCAGGAACCGGCCGTTGGCCTGGGCGCCGTCCGCCAGCCAGGCCGGCGGACGGACCTGCGTGAACGTGTGGGCGTAGTCGGCGTCACCGGGCGTCGGGAAGATGGCCTCCACGTGGTAGGCGCGGTCCGGGTCCAGGCCCGGGATGGTGATCCGGCCGGTCTGTTCCGCGAACGAGGTGCCCGTGCTGACCAGGGCGAACAGCGCCGCCGTCGAGCCCGCCTCGGGTGAATCAGCGGCCACCACGCCGTGCAGCATCAGGGAACCGTCGGCGAGGTCGGCGCGGACCATGCGCCCCGAATGGATCAGGCCGCGGTGCTCCTTGTAGAGCGTGATGAAGCGTTTGAGTTCCTCACGCTCGGCGCCCTGGACCCCGCGGACATCCCACTCCATGCCGAAGTGCCCGAACAATGCCGTGATGGCTCGGAAGGACAGATCGTGCGTGCGGGCCGTGGTGTGCGAGGTGGTGGGTCCCACGTGGCCGCCCACCAGTTCCGGCGGGACCACCAGCCCGGTCCAGCGCTGGATGCTCTGCCGTTCCAGGGCATCGTTGCAGTCTGAGGCCCAGATGCGGTCTGTCCGCTCCAGGATCCCCAGGTCCACCCGCGCGCCGCCGGAGGAGCAACTTTCAATCTCGACGCCGGGGTGTGCCTTCTTGAGCGCGTCGAACAGCCGGTACGCGGCCAGGGTCTGTTCATGGACCGAGGAGCGTCCGGCGTGGCCGTGCTCAAGCAGGTCCCGGTTCTGGTCCCACTTGAGGTAGCTGATGTTGTTTTCGCGCAGCAGGGCATCCACCCGGTCATAGATGTACTGCCACGCGTCCGGGTTCACAAGGTCGATCACGTGCTGGTTCCGCCATTCAAGCGGCAGGCGGCCGCCGTCCTTGTAGCTCTGGACGGACGGACCAACAATCCACTCGGGGTGCGCGCGGACAATATCGGAGTCCAGGTTGACCATTTCCGGTTCCACCCAAAGCCCGAATTCCATCCCGCGGGAGGTCACGGCATCCACAAGGGGCGTGAGTCCTTCCGGCCAGAGGGATTCGTCCACGTACCAGTCACCCAGGCCCGCGTGGTCGTCGCGGCGGCCGCGGAACCACCCGTCGTCGAGCACGAAGCGCTCCACGCCCAGCTCAGCGGCGGAATCAGCCAGCTCGATCAGCGTGGACAGGTTGTGGTCGAAGTAGACCGCTTCCCAGGTGTTGAGCACCACCGGGCGGGGCTTGCCCGGGGCCGGCGTGCCGGCAGCAGAAGCGGCAGGCAGCACGTGGTGCGGGCGGGACCGGAACCAGCTGTAGAACGCCTCGCTGATCCCGTCCAGGCCGCGGTCCGAGTAGGCCGCGAACAGGGCGGGGGTGGTGTAGCTGCCGCCCGGCTGAAGGATAACTTCGGCCGGTCCCAGGAGCTCCGAGCCGCCGATCATGGTGCGGCCATCGCCGATGCTGTCCGCAAACTGTTCGTGGTTGCCGCTCCAGGCCAGGTGCGTGGCCCACACCTTGCCGTGGCGGTTGCCGAACCCGGCGGTGCCCGCGGCGAAAAGCAAGGAGGAGTCGTGTCCGGTGCGGCCGTGCCGTCCGGTGCGGACCCAGGTGCCCTGCTGCAGGGCGCGGCGCTGCGGGTGGCGTTCGCGGCACCAGCGGCCGGTCAGGTCCAGGAGTTCGACGGCGTCAGGCGCCACCGGGAGGACGGTCGCCAGTTCGTCGAGCTGGTAAGGAGTGGTGCCGTCGTTCGTGACGGTGTGCCGCAGCTCCAGCAGGCCGCCGTCGTGCAGGGAAAGGGAGGATTCCACCGTGAGGCCGGCGTCAGGGTCCGACTGGACAATGGTGGCAGAACCGCCGTCGACGCTGGCCGTCACAACGCGGAGGCGGGGCGAGAAATCAAGTCCGGAGACGCCGTCGGCCGTCCTGGAACCGCGCAGGGCGGCCCTGCCGCGCCATGACGACGAAGCCTGCGGCAGGAGGCCCGCGGGCACGGTGGCGTCGACGGCGGAATGGGGGATCGGGTCGCCGAGGATGGCGAGATCCGGCAGGGTGCTGCCCAGGTCCGCGCCCCAGTGGATGACCTCGGCCTCCCCGCTGTCGAAGCTCATCACCAGGCTGGTGCCGGCGGAACGGAGGTGGAGGGGGTCCATGAATGCTGTCCTTCTATGGGTAGGGAGTGCGGGGGAGTAGGAAAAAACGAGGCTGGGCGCCGCGGGAACCAATTCCCGCGGCGCGCAGCCGGCGAGGCCGGTGGCCTACTTGAAGAGTGCGTTGACCTGCTCGTTCATCTGGGTCAGGGAGCTGGCCGGTGCCTTGCCCGAGACCACCGCGTCCATGGCGGGCTCCATGATGCCCTTGACCTTGGCCGTGTTGTCCGTGATGGGGTACAGGAACGTGGTCTTGTTCTTGACGTGCTCGGTGAAGGCCGTGACGTCCACACCCTTGGCGGCGAAGGCCGCGGCAGCCTTGTCGGAGGAGGTCTTCAGGGCCGGGAAGACCACGGCCTTGGCGGCAACAACGTCCTGGCAGTCAGCCGAGGCCAGGTATTCCACCCACTTGATGGAGGCGTCCTTCTTCTTGGTCCCGGCCCAGATGGAATCCGCCAGGCCGTTGAACATGGAGGCACGCTTGCCTTCGGGGCCCACGGGCGTGGGCGCGATTCCCACCTCGACGCCCTGGTAGCCCGTGTACTGGCCGGTCATCCAGGAGCCGTGGGCGTTGATGGCGGACTTGCCGGCCGCGAAGGTGTCCGCCATGCTCGCGCCAACTGTCGTTTCCAGCTTGGGCATGTAGCCCTTGGTGACCAGTCCGGCGAACCAGTCGATGGAGGACTGGAATTTGGCATCGTCATAGTTGTAGTGGGTGCCCCACGGGTTCTTGTCCGTGTGGGACCATCCGGTGGTGTTGGTCAGGTAGCTCCACTCGGTCTGGCCCGAGGAGTCACCGCCGCCGTTCAGGCCCAGGCCGTAGACCGCCACGTTGTTCTTGTCGAAGCCGGCCTCGTCACCGCGCTTGCCGGCCTTGTCCACCGTCAGGTGGGCAATGACCTTCTCGTACGAACCGCCGTCCTCGGGGTTCCAGGTGAGGTTCTTCATCTGGTCTTCGGAGATGCCAGCGCTGGCCAGCATGGCCTTGTTGTAGAAGAGGCCGATGGTGTCCCAGTCCTTGGGCAGGCCGTAGCGCTTGCCGTCCTGGCCCACCCAGAGATCGGCGAGGCCTTCGTTGTAGGCGGTCAGGTCGATGTTGTCCTTCTGGACGGCGTCGTCGATAGGCAGCAGCTGCTTGTTTTCTGCGAGTTCGCCGTAGCGTCCCAGGTGGTTGGTGAACACGTCCGGTGCGGTGCCGCCAACAAAGCCGTTGGTGAGGGTGCTCCAGTAGTCGTCCCAGCCGCGCTGGGTGATCTTGACCTTGATGTCCGGGTTGGCCTTGGTGAAGTCGTCAGCGCACTGCTGGTAGGCGGGGAGCTGGTTGGCGTCCCAGAGCCAGTAGTTGATCTCGCCCTTGGCCGATTCTGCGGAGGATCCTGAACCGCAGGCGGAGAGGGAGAGTGCCACAGCAGCGGCGACGGCGACGGCGCCGAGGGTTTTCTTCATGGTTTTGTTTCCGTTCGGGGAGTGGGGAAATGGGCGGGGGATGGTTATTTGATGCCGGAGAAGCCGATGGAGTTGACGATCTTCTTGCCAAACGCGGCGAAGAGGATGAGGACTGGCAGGGCGGAGACGAGGGTGGCTGTCATGAGGCCGGACCAGTCGGGGGAGCCCTGCGGGGACTGGGATTTGAAGACGCCGAGGCCCACCTGCAGGACCCGAACGTCGTCCTGGGAGCCCACCAGCAAGGGCCAGAAATACTCGTTCCACTGGCCGATGAAGGTGAGCAGCGCCAGGGTGGCGAGCGGGGCGGCGGCGTTGGGGAGCACAATCTGGAAGAAGATGCGCAGGTGCTTGGCGCCGTCGAGCATTGCCGCTTCTTCAACCTCGCGGGACATGTTCAGGAAGAACTGGCGGAGGAAGAAGATGGCGAACGGGGTCATAAAGAGATAGGGGAGGACCATGCCGAGCATGGTGTTGAGCAGGTCCAGGTTCTTGATCAGCAGGAAGTTCGGCAGCGCGGTGAAGATGGGCGGAACCAGCATGGTGCCCAGGAACAGGCTGAAGACGGCGTTGCGGCCCTTCCAGCGCAGCCGGGCGAAGGCGTAGGCGGCCATGGCGCTGAAGAACACGGCACCGGCGGTGGTGATGGAGGAGAAGATGACGGAGTTCCGCAGATACAGCCAGAAGTCGATCGCTGCCCCGGATCCGCCTTCTGCGATGGCGTCCGCCGGGCTCTGCAGCCCGAACACCCGCAGGAAGGCGCCCCAGGTGAAGTCGGCCGGCAGTAGGCTGGCTGACTGGGCGGCCAGGGAGCTGTTGGTGGACAGTGCCGTGCGCAGGATCCAGAGGAACGGCAGCACGGAGACGGCGATGGCCAGGACCAGGAGGGCCCAGGCACCGGCGGTGCGGGGGTTGAACGGGCGACGGCGGCGGGCCGGGGCAGGCGCGGGGGTGCGGCCGATGGTGGTGGTCATGCGGGACTCCTTAGTCCAGGTCCGACTCGTTGCCCTTGAGGAACTTCATCTGGATGAAGGCCACCAGGGCGAGGATGAGGAAGAGAATGACGGCGATGGCGGATCCGTAGCCGAAGTCCGACTCGGTGAAGGCCCGCTGGTAGATGTAGTACTGGATGACGCGGGTGGCGTTGACCGGGCCGCCGCCGGTGGTGACGGACACGGTGTCGAAGACCTGGAAGGAACCGATCACCGTGACCACCAGGACCATGACCAGGACCGGCCGCAGCAGCGGAAGGGTGATCTTGCGGAAGGTCTGGAACGGTGAGGCGCCGTCGAGCTTGGCCACCTCATAGACGTGGCCCGGGATGGCCTGCATGCCGGCGAAGATGAGCAGTGCGGTGTAGCCCATGTGGCGCCAGGTGTTGATCAGGGCCTGGGTGGGGATGGCCCACTCCTCGCTGCCGAAGAACGCGACGCGGGGGAGGCCCGCCCATTCGATGAACTGGTTGACGACGCCGATCTGGTAGTCGAGCATCCAGAACCACAGCAGCGCGGCGATGACGTTGGACATCATCCAGGGCAGCAGCAGGGCGCCGCGGATGAGGGTTGACTTCGCAACCTTGTGCATCAGGAGGGCCAGGCCCAGGGCCAGCGCGGTCTGGAGCACGATGTTGAGGAAGACGTACTGGCCGGTGACGGCCAGGGAATTCCAGAACAGCGGGTCCTTGGCAATGGCCGTGTAGTTGTCCATCCCCACCCACTCCGGATCGCCGAGGATGTTGTATTCGGTGAAGCTGAGGTACACGCCGCGGATGGTGGGGACAACGTAGAAGAAGATGAAGCCGATCATGGCCGGGGCGATGAAGAACAGGGCGATCTTGAGGTCGCCGAGCCGCCGTAGGCCGCCCCTGGGGCTCGGGGTACCCGGCTGGGGCGGGGCTGGCCTGGTGTGTTTGGCAAGGGTGGTCATCGTCGACCCTTTCCTGGACTGTGATGTGGATAACAACTGGTGAAGAATCTACACGAGTAGATTTGTGAGGGCAAGCATTATTTTTTCGCTTTGCTGAGATGGATTTATCCATTCGTCGGGCCGTTGACTCGAGTAGATTGCGGTGGAACACTAAAGGTCGGGGTGGACAGCGCTTGCCCGGCCCACCGGCACCGATGGAAAGAGAGACGATGGCGTTTTCACTTGGCGTTGTGGGAGTTGGCCAGTTCGGCGGGCAGTTCGCGCACCTGTTTAATCTCCATCCCGGCGTCACGTCGGTGTATGTGGTGGACGAACTCCCTGAGCGGGCAGCCGAGGCGGTGGACCGGTTCCACCTGGCCGGATCGAAGGCGGACTTCGATGAACTGTTGGCGTCCGAGGTCGACGCCGTGGCCATCTTCACCCAGCGCTGGACGCACGGTCCGCTGGTGGAGCGGGCGCTGCGCGCCGGAAAGCACGTCTACTCAGCGGTCCCCATGGCCATTTCCGAGGAGGAGATCGCCCGGATCATCGATGCGGTCCGGGACTCCGGCCTCGTCTACATGATGGGGGAGACCAGCTACTACAATCCGGCCACGGTCTATGCGCGGAAGCAGGTTGCGGCGGGCAAGTTCGGCCGGGTCTTCTACTCCGAGGGCGACTACGTCCACGACATGAACCTGGGCTTCTACGACGCTTACCAGTACAGCGGAGGCGACCGCTGGAAGGAAACCGCGAGCTACCCGCCCATGCTGTATCCCACGCACGCCATTGGCGGTGTGCTCGGTGCCGTCGCTGCCCATGCGGTCAGCGTCAGCTGCGTGGGGGTCAAGGACGACTGCAACGACGGCGTCTTCGACAAGCAGGTCAGCATGTTCAGCAACGACTTCTCCAATGCCACTGCGCTGTTTGAACTCAACGACGGCGGCGTGATGCGAACCAACGAGATGCGCCGGGTGGGCTACCCGTCGCACATCAGGGAGTCCAGGTTCCGCTTCTTCGGGACAGAGGCCAGTTTTGAACAGCTTGCCAGGGTCACCGTGTGGCAGGACAAGGAAAGCGTCCACGACATCTCCGAGCAGTTCGAAACCCGCCCCAGCATGGCCCTGGACGACCCGTCCCTGGCCAACGTCGCACCGGAGCTGAGGGACGCGTTTGTGTCCGGCCTCTCGCCCGTCCACGATGCCGGCCGGCTGCCGGTGGAATTCCTGGGTGCGCCGAACGGACATGAGGGCAGCCACCACTTCCTCGTGGACGACTTCGTCACGGCGGTCAACACCGGATCGCAGCCGCCGGTCAACGCCTGGGTGGCCGCCCGGTTCACCCTTCCCGGCATCGTGGCGCACGAGTCCGCCCTCCGGGGCGGGGAGCGGCTGCCCATCCGCGACTTCGGCGACGCACCGGCGAACCGATAGCTAGCATGGACACCATGACGACTCCCGCAGTGCAGGCTCCGCGCAGCCCGGTGACCCGCAAGGATGTTGCCCGCTACGCCGGCGTCAGCACCGCCGTCGTCAGCTATGTGGTCAACGGCGGGCCCAAGAAGGTGGCGCCGGCCACCGAAGCCAAGGTCCAGGACGCCATCCGGCGGCTGGGGTACCGTCCGAACGCCGCAGCGCGGGCCCTGAAACTGGGGTCGAGCGAAACCATCGGGCTGGTCATCCCGGACAACAGCAACCCTTTCTTCTCGTTGCTGGCACACGCTGTGGAGGAAGCTGCCGCCGAACTGGGCTACGCCCTGCTGCTGACCAATTCGGACGGAAACCTCGCGAAGGAACTCCAGCACGTCCGCAACCTGGCCGCACGCCAGGTGGACGGCGTCATACTTTCCAGCGTCCTGATGGAACCGGGCCTGGCAGAACTCGAATCGGCGGAGATACGCATAGTTCTCCTGAACCACAGTGCCGATGCACCTGGCTTCAACAGCGTGGGCGTGGATCTGCTGGAGGGTGCGAAAACGGCCGTTGGGCACCTGATTGGCCACGGCCACACCAGCATCGCCCTTGCCATGGGTACGAATACGGGCAACTACTACGACAGCCGTGAGGAAGGCTGGCTGCAGGCACTGGCTGCGGCAGGCCTGCCTGAAGGGCCAATCGTCCGTTCCCCTTTCACCCGCGAAGGCGGCTATGCCGCAGGGAAACGCCTCCTGGCCTCGGCGGACCGTCCCACGGCCATTTTTGCCACGTCTGACCTGCAGGCCGTCGGTATCCTCCGTGCACTCCATGAGGCGGGGGTCTCCGTCCCGGGCGACATTGCGCTGGCCTCCTTCGACGGCTCAGCGGAAGCGGAGTACAGCTGGCCTCCCCTTACAACAGTGAAACAGCCGGCAAAAGCGATGGCGGAGGCTGCTGTGAGCGCCCTGATCGGGGCACACCGCGGCAACGAATCGGAGCATCTGATCTTTCCTGGCGAGTTACAGGTCCGGCAGTCCTGCGGCTGTCCGTGACCCGCCGGCGGCTGGGCCGCTAGCCCGCGATCCGGACTTTGCCGACGCGCTCGCCAAGGACCCTCCGGGCGTCAGCTCCCAGCCCTGAATCGCTGATGACCTCGTCCGCATCCTCCAGGCCCGCGATGGTGCTGATGCCCTGCAGCCCCCACTTGGTGTGGTCGGCAAGTACCACGGTTTTCCGGGCAGCGGCCACGAATGCCCTGTCCGTTTCAGCCTCCAGCAGGTTGGGCGTGGTGAACCCTGCCTCTGAGTCCATGCCGTGGACGCCCAGGAACAGCACATCCAGGTGCAGCTGCTTGAGCGCCGCCGTCGCGATGGGTCCCACCAAAGCGTCCGACGGCGTGCGCTCGCCGCCGATGAGGATCACCGTGGAGGCGAAACGGGCCGGGCCGGGGGACACATGGTGGAACAGATCCGCGATTCGCACCGAGTTGGTGACCACCGTGATGCGCGGACCGTTGACCAGCTCCTTCGCCAGCGCCCACGTGGTGGTTCCGGCGCTGAAGCCCACGGCCATTCCCTCATGCACCAGTCCCGCGGCCTCCACCGCGATGGCCCTCTTCTCCGCCGTCAACTGCGTGGACTTGAGTTCAAACCCGGGCTCGTGGGTGCTGACGTCGCCGGGAATCTTGGCGCCGCCATGGATGCGCTCCAGCCGGCCACCCTCCTCCAGCAGCTCAATGTCCCGCCGCACTGTCATCAGTGACACGCCCAGCTGCTGCGCCAGGTCAGAAACCCGCACCACCCGCTCCCGCTGGAGGGCGTCGACAATAGCTTCGTGTCGTGCAGCGGGGAGCATCGGAAGCAATCCTTCTTGGCAGGCGGCGGGGCTGGGTCCAGTCTAGGCCGCACCCCGCTCCCGCCACGGACCTACTTACGCAGGGACGCTGCGATCTGTTGCATGACGGTGTTGTCGGCCAGGGTGGTGGCGTCGCCGGGGTCGCGTCCTTCGGCGACGTCCTTGAGGAGGCGGCGCATGATTTTGCCGGAGCGGGTTTTGGGCAGTTCCGGGACCACGAGGACGGTTTTGGGTTTGGCGATGGGGCCGATTTCCTTGCCCACGTGGTTGCGGAGTTCCTGGACGGTGTCCTCGCCGTTGTTGACCGCGTCGCCGCGGAGGATGACGAATGCGACGACGGCCTGGCCGGTGGTCTCGTCCGCGGCGCCCACGACGGCGGCTTCGGCCACGGCGGGGTGGGAGACCAGGGCGGATTCGATTTCGGTGGTGGAGAGGCGGTGCCCGGAGACGTTCATGACGTCATCCACGCGGCCCAGGAGCCAGATGTCGCCGTCTTCGTCCTTCTTGGCGCCGTCGCCGGCGAAGTACATGGTCTCGAACCGGGACCAGTAGGTGTCCTTGAACCGTTCGGGGTCGCCCCAGATGCCGCGGAGCATGGCGGGCCAGGGTTCGCGGATGACCAGGAAGCCGCCGTGGCCGTTGGGCACGGATTCGCCCATCTCGTCCACCACGTCCACGGCGATGCCGGGCAGCGGTGTTTGCGCGGAGCCGGGCTTGGTGGCGGTCACGCCGGGAAGCGGGGCGATCATCTGGGCGCCGGTTTCGGTCTGCCACCAGGTGTCCACGATGGGGGTCTTGTTGCCGCCGATGACGTCCCGGTACCACATCCACGCTTCGGGGTTGATGGATTCGCCCACCGAACCGAGGACGCGGAGGGAGGAGAGGTCGTACTTGTCCGGGATGTCCCGGCCCCATTTCATGAACGTCCGGATGGCGGTGGGGGCGGTGTAGAGGATGGAGACCTTGTACTTTTCGATGATCTCCCACCAGCGGCCCTGGTGCGGGGAATCAGGGGTGCCTTCGTACATGACCTGGGTAGCGCCGTTGATGAGCGGGGCGTAGGCCACGTAGGAGTGGCCGGTGACCCAGCCGACGTCGGCGGTGCACCAGTACACGTCCGTCTCCGGGTGCAGGTCGAACACGGCCTTGTGGGTGTAGGCGCCCTGGGTGAGGTAGCCGCCGGTGGTGTGCAGGATGCCCTTGGGCTTGCCCGTGGTCCCGGAGGTGTAGAGGATGAACAGCGGGTGCTCGGAGTCATGCCCGACGGCGGTGTGCTCGGCGGATGCCTGCCCCACGGTGTCCGCCCACCAGTGGTCCCGGCCTTCATGCCAGTCCACGTCCTGGCCGTTGCGCTTGACCACCACCACGTTCTGGACGGTGTGGCCGCTGCCGTCGCCCTCGTGCGAGAGCGCGTCATCCACCGCGGTCTTCAGGGGGCTGGGCTTGCCGCGGCGGTAGGTGCCGTCGGCGGTGACCACGAGCTTGGCCTCGGCGTCGTCAATACGGGACCGGAGGGCCTCGGCGGAGAACCCGCCGAACACCACCGAATGCACGGCACCGATGCGGGCGCAGGCCAGCAGGGTGATCACGGCTTCGGGGATCATCGGCAGGTAGACGGCCACGCGGTCGCCCTTGGCCACGCCGAGGGACTCAAACGCGTTCGCAGCCTTCTTCACTTCCTCGGTGAGCTGGGCGTAAGTGTAGGTGCGGGTATCGCCGGGTTCGCCCTCGAAGTAGATGGCCACCCGGTCCCCGCGGCCGGCCTCGACATGCCGGTCCAGCGCGTTATAGGCCGCATTGACCTCGCCGCCGACGAACCACTTCGCGAACGGCGGGTTGGACCAGTCCAACGCCTCGTCGAAGTCCTTGGACCAGGTGAGCAGTTCCCGGGCCTGCCGGGCCCAGAAAGCCGGGCGGTCAGCCTCGGCCTCCGCGTAGTCGGCTGCGGTGACAACGGCGTCAGCAGCGAACTCCGGGCTGGGCGCAAACGCCCGGTTCTCGTGCAGCAGGTTTTCAAACGCGTCGCCCTGGTGGCCGCTCTGAACGGAAGCCGCGGTGGCGGTGGCGGTGGAGCCGGGAGTGTCCTGGGACATGGTGAACCTCATCATTCATCGGTCTGATCTGCGGCCGCCCGCGACCATGCCGTGCCCCGCCGCTGTGCGCGGCATCGGGCAAGGCAGATCACGGAAGTTCCGCAAAGAGCTGTTCCGGAATCAAGACTAATGCTTGCGTCTGAACCTGTGTGTCAGCTGTCACAGTGCTGCCCGCGAACGGCATTTATTTAGCGGTGAATGGTTGGCTGACCCCGCCCGCCGCGCTCCCGGAGCCGTGGATCAGCTAGTGATCGGCCATGCGGTTGGCTAGGCTGAGTTTGAATTGTGACTTTCTACGGAGCTGTCCGATCCGGGGCATTACTGCCCGGGCCTGGCCGCTGCCGCCGTTCCGGACGGCACAGTTTTTGGGTCGGAACCGTCCCGTGCCGCCACGCTAAGGAGAACAGAATGAACCAGCAAAGCTTCGGCCAAAAACTTGGCCCCGAAACGGAGCCCGGGCCTGACGCCGCAACGGGAAACGGCGCACCGAAGGACGCGCAGCGGCCCGCCGCGGGCAAACCGGGCACCACCAATCAGGCCGTGCTGGGCAAGTTCACCATCCGGGACCTGGCGGTTTTCGCTGCCACCCTGATCCTCCTGGTCGCATCGCTGCTTCCGGTCTTCTTCGGCCGGTTCAACCTCTGGAATGCCGGCAGCCTGTTCTTCCTGGGCCTGGGCCTTGTGCTGCCGCTGATCGTCGCCGCCCTTTTTGCTGCCCGCCGGCTGGCCCCTGCCACGAAAATCCGCATCGGATCGCTGTCCGTTGACCAGTTTGCCTCCGTGGTGGCGTCCTTCGCCCTGGCGTTTTTCTTCGTCTCCGCGGCCGCTGCGTTCGTCCCCAGCCTCCTGGTGGGCCTGGCAGGTTCCGTGATTCTCTTCGCAGCCACCGTGCTGGGCCGCTTTATCCCCTACTTCGCCGGCGACTTCCTGGGACGCGACGAAACCCCCGCCCACATCATGGCGCGTGAATCGGCCGTTCCACTGCCCCGGCCGCACACGCCCAAGCAACCCAAACCTGCTGACGGAACCGGGAAGGCATCCAAGCCGGCGTTCGGCATCCCCGCCGGGCCATGGTCGTCCGGGCGCAACGCGGCATCCGAACCTGCCGCACCCGTTGCCTCCGGACCGGCCGCGCCCGCGCCCGTTGCCTCCGCACCGGCCGCGCCCGTTGCTTCGGCACCGCCCGCCTCGGCCACAGGTGCTGCGGCACCGGCCGCCGACCCGACCCCCGCAACGCAAGCGGCCGACGTCGTGCCTTCAGCTTCGCCGGCAACCGCCCCCGCTGCGTCTGCCGCCGAAGAGACGCAGCTGGCTGACGTTCCGGCGCCGGCGGCTCCTGCTGACCATGCGCCGGCGTCCGCCGGAGCAGCAACGCACGACGCCGGCGCCCAGGCCCCCGCCCCGGCCCGCCAGTCTGCCGCCGAACCGGCTGCCACGGCAGTCCACCAGCAGGTGCGGATCGCGGAACCCATCGGTGCCACCGTCGATCCGGCCAGCCGGCCGGAAGAAGCGGACGAACAGCCCGTGCACGAGGCCTTCTGGTTCGCCGTCGCGCAGCACCGGACCGCCGTGGACCCGCGGACGGGTGCCCCGGCGTTTGTGATCGAACCCGGCGGCTGGGTGCTGGCACTGGAAGACCGCGGACACGAATTCCTGGTCCAGCACACCGACGGCCGGCTGGGCGTGCTGCGCGACCTCAGCAACATCGAGCGCGGTTAGACGGGCCACGTGGCCACCATCCGTCAACGCGGCGCCGGTCCCGTCCGGGCTGCCGTGCCCCTCCCGGCAGGCGGGGAATCGATCCTGGCCCTGAAGCGACGGGCCCGCCGGATCAACAGGGCGTTGGCGGAGAAGTACCCCTACGCCCACGCCGAGCTTGATTTCCGGAACCCGTTCGAGCTGGTGGTAGCCACGGTGCTGTCTGCTCAGACCACTGACGTGCTGGTAAACCAGGTCACCAAGATCCTGTTTGCCCGGTACCCGGATGCCCGCGCCATGTCCGAAGCCGAACCTGCCGAGCTGGAAACGATTCTGCAGCCCACCGGGTTTTTCCGGGCCAAAACGAAAAACGTGCTGGCGCTGAGCAACCGCCTGGTGGACGAATTCAACGGCGAGGTGCCGGGCCGTCTGGAAGACCTGGTGACCCTTCCCGGCGTCGGACGGAAAACGGCGAATGTGGTGCTGGGCAATGCCTTCGGAGTGCCCGGCATTACGGTCGATACGCACTTCGGCCGGCTGGCGCGGCGTTTCGGCTGGACGGCGTCCGAGGACCCGGTCCAGATCGAGTTTGACGTCGCCGAGCTGTTCGAACCGAGGGACTGGACCATGCTGTCGCACCGGGTGGTATTCCATGGGCGCCGGGTATGCCACTCCCGGAAGCCGGCCTGCGGCGCGTGCCCGGTGGCCAACTGGTGCCCCAGCTACGGGCTCGGCGAGACCGACCCCGCCAAAGCGGCCAAGCTGCTCAAATACGAGCTGGCGCCCGGGAACGAAGCCCTGCTGGAAAAACTGCTGACCGAAACACACCGGGCCGCCGAGATCCGGATGGAATCCCAGAGGCGGCTCCCGTGAGCGCGCGCCAGGACCTGATTGACCTGGTGGAGCGGTCGGACAACGGTGACGTCACCGCGCCCAACACCGCATGGGCGGCTCTCACCGTGGATGAGGCCATCGCCCGGAAGGCGGCCGTCCTGATGCTCTTCGGTGTGCTGGACGACGTTCCGGCCGCTTCCAGCATGCCCTTGGCCGCGGCCGACCTTGATGTGCTGCTGCTCGAACGGGCCCACACGCTCGGCTCGCATCCAGGCCAGGTGGCCTTCCCGGGCGGGGGCATCGACCCTGACGAAACCCCGGTAGCGGCGGCCCTCAGGGAAGCGGAAGAAGAAACGGGGCTCGACTCGGCAGGCGTGGAGGTCCTGGGCACCCTGCAGGAGCTTGGACTTGCCCGCAGCAACTTCCTGGTGACTCCCGTGCTCGGGTGGTGGACCTCGCCGTCGCCCGTTCATGTAGTGGACTACGCCGAGTCCGCCCAGGTTTTCCGGGTTCCCGTCCGCGACCTGCTGGACCCCGCCAACCGCGTCACGGCCACCATCAGGCGCGACGGGCACACCTTCACCAGCCCTGCCTTCGAAGTCTGCGGCGTGCTGGTGTGGGGTTTCACCGGAATCATCCTCGATGGCCTTTTCGACCAGTTGGGCTGGGCGGTGCCGTGGGACCGGACGCGCTTGCACGAGGTGGCGTTCTAGGCTCCGGCCGTGGCTCGGACCGGTGTCCGTGCCTTCCGGCCTAGCTTGTATGCGGCTTCTGGCGCAGGTCAACCACAACGCCGGTCGCCGCGTTTTCACGTAAGGCATTAATACCGTCCTTCAACGCACCGAGGTGCTTGAAGTCAGGCGAAACGGCCACAACATTGCCGTGTTTGTCTGTGAGACGGAGCCGATACGCTTCGTCGCCAACCCGATGTATTTCAAACCTGCCAGGCATGAACCGGACCTCCCCTTTGGTATGCGCCATTGCATTGGTAGCCGGGCGCGCAGGCGCCCGGAATCCCTGACTGTAACGTGGCGCACGGGAGAGTGCGACCTACTGCCGGGTAGGTTACTTTGGGCTACTTTGCGTTGTCGTAGGAGTCCACGACAGCCACGCTGACGGGGAATTCCACGGGGATGGGGCCGAACAGGAGCTCCTTGGCCGCGGCGGCCGATTCTTCGATGGCGCGGATGCAGGCTGCCACTCCGGACTCGGGGGCGTGGACCATCACCTCGTCGTGCAGGAAGAAGACCAGTTCCGCCTGGACGGAACCGTCGGCACGCATCGCGCGCAGCCGCCGTCGTAATTCCGCCAGCCAGCATGCCGCCCAGTCAGCGGCCGAACCCTGCACCACAAAGTTTCGGGTGAAGCGGCCGCGGGAGCGCGCGATCGCTTCCGCGCGGCGCTGTTCATCCGCGGTGGCTGACTGCTGGCTCCGGAACCACTGTTCCGACGGCGGCGGGCTGCTGCGGCCCAGCCTGGTGGTCACAGTGCCGCCGGCCTCGCCGTCCCGTGCGGCTTGTTCCACAAAGCCAACGGCCCGCGGGTAGGTACGCGCGAGCTGCGGCATCAGGCGCCCCGATTCGCCCGTGGTGGCGCCGTAGATGGCACCCAGGAGGGCCACCTTTGCCTTGGCGCGGTCGCCGCCGAAGCCCTGCGCGGCGATGCCCGCGTACAGGTCCTTCCCGCGCGCAGCCTCGGCCATTTTGGAGTCCTGCGCGAGCGCCACCAGGACGCGTGGTTCCAGCTGGGAGGCGTCGGCGACAACGAGTTTGTGGCCTGGATTGGCGTGTACGGCGCCGCGGATCTGGCGCGGGATCTGCAATGCGCCCCCGCCGCGGGAGGCCCAGCGCCCGGACACCACGCCGCCCACCACGTACTCGGGCTGGAACCGGCCGTTGGTCACCCACGCGTCCAGCCAGGACCAGCCGTTGGCGGTGTGGAGGCGGGACAGTTTCTTGTAGGCCAGGAGCGGTTCGATGGCGGGGTGGCTGGACTCCATGAGCTCCCACTGGCGGGTGCTTTTGACCTCGATGCCGTTGCGGTGCAGCGCCCGCATGAGGTCCTGCGGAGAATCCGGGTTCAGCGCGGGGGAGTTAAGGAGCGAGCGGAGTTCGGTGTTCAGGGCCTCAAGTTTCGCCGGCCGGTGGCCGGACGGCGGGCGGGGCCCGAGATGGTCGGTGAGGATCTGCTCGTGCAGGTCCTCACGCCAGGGAACACCGGCGTGCTGCATCTCGGCCGCGATCATCGCACCGGCCGACTCCGCGGCCAGCAGCAGCTGCAGCCGCTTCCGCTTGTTCCCGTCCGGGGCTGCGTCGCCCAGCGCCCGCTGTTGCGCGGCATATTCAGAACGCAGGTCCGCCAGCGTGTGGCGCGGCGCCCGGTGCCGGAGGTCCTCAAACAGGGCCCCCTGATCGGCCGGCGGGGGCGGTGGCTGGAGGGAACGGGGCGGTTCCAGCGGATCGTCGAGGGTGGCCTTCTCGGCCTGCTGCGCGTATTCGGTATGGGCTGTGAACTGCGAGTAGGCCAGGATGGTGCCGCACAGGCTGAGGTCATAGCAGCGGTCCACTTCCACACCTGCCGCCAGGAGGGCCGGGTACCAGTCCTGGGTCCGGTGCCAGATCCAGCGCGGCGGTGCCTCGCGGGGCCGGGTTTCGAGGTGGCGTACGACGCCGGGCAGTTCGCTTGCGCTGATCAGCCGCGGTTCGGGGCGGTCAGGGTGGGGGTCGCCCGCCTGGGTGACCTGCTGGAGGGCTGCGCCTTGGGAGTGGGCGGCGAGCAGCAGGTACATGGGGTTAATTCTGCCCTGTGGCGGGGGCCCCGGTGGACGGCGGTGGAGAACTGCAGCTGCAAGTTGGACGAACCGAGGCCTCGCTGGTCCGGACAGCCCGCAGGCGGGCCCGGCCCTGGGAAACGATCGCGCTCTGCCTTGGAGCCAGCGAGCAGGCCGTGCACCGCAAGTGCCGTGCACCGCAAGCACGGGAAGCAGTGGCCCGTTCCGTCGGATGACTGAATGACTCCTCGAGAGTTGTCCACATAGGGCAACAGGGTCCTTACCCCGTGCCTGGGTCCCGTGGAGAGTTGCTCCATGAGCAGGCACCAGTTATCGCCCAACCCATCCGAGCAGCCTCCGTCCAGGCTGTCGCGTGCCCGGCCGTCCCCTCCCCAGGGAGCGGGGTCCGGCGGGCCTGTGCCAGGCTCCAGCCATGCAACAGGTGCATGGTTGCCGGACCCTGCCGCCGCCGAGGTGCTGCTGGTCACCGGCTACGACCTTCTCCGGGCCGAAGTGGAACCGATTGTGGCTGCAGCCGGAGGCCAGCTCCGCGTGGTGGCCGATGTCGCGGACGCAGCTGCGTACTGGGACTCCGCCGCCGCCGTGCTGGTGGGAAGCGATGTCCGCGAGTTGCCGCCCCGGCGCCGGGCACCTGCTGTCCTGGTGGGCCTGAACGGGGAAGGCGACAGTCTCTGGCACTTGGCTGCGGCCCTCGGGGCAGAGCGCGTGGCGGTTCTTCCGGACGCCGCGGCATGGCTTGCCGAGTATCTGAGCAGGTCGAGGTCACCCGAAGCGGGTGGCCTGGTGCTGGGAATCACCGGGGGCTGCGGCGGTGCCGGCGCCACCACTGCGGCCCTCTGGATCGCCCAGGCTGCGGCCGGGCTGGGAGCCCGTGTCCTGCTGGTTGACGGGGATCCGTGGGGTGGCGGCCTGGAACTGGCGCTCGCGGCCGAGGAAACGCCCGGACTGCGCTGGCCTGACCTCTCCGACGCCAGTGGCAGCATCGATCCCGGGCAACTGGCCGATTCCCTGCCGCTGGCGGGAGGATTTTCCTTCCTGTCCTGGCCAGGCAGCCGCGACCGGACACTTCCGGTGGACGCCGCAACCGCGGGCGGCGTCCTGGACGCTGCCCGGCGTGGCTACGAACTTGTGGTGGTGGACATCGGCCGCGGTGCCGGCCCGGTGCAAACATTTGCCTGGGACTGCGACCGGCTCCTCGTTGTCGTGCCGGCACAGCTGAAGGCCGCGGTGGCAACAGCTCGGCTGCTGCAGGAGCTTCCGCCGGTTGAGGCGGCACTGCTGGTCCGGGGGAAGGCGGGCGCGGCGCTGGACGGGGGCCTGATTGCGGAGGCGGTGGGACTGCCCGTCCAGGGCCGGGTTCCGGAACTGCGCGGCGTCACCGCGGCGGGGGAGAACGGGCGGCTCCTGGACCTGGGCAGGCGGCGCAGTGTCCGGCACTTCGCCGCCTCGGTGCTTGACCTCCTGGACGGCGACATTCCGATCGGCGACCTGCCGTGAGTGCCAGGCACCCTGTGCCGCCCACGCCGCCACCGGCCGGACAGTTCGCGGGCGCGCGTCGCCGCCAGGCTCGTGTGCTGGACCCGCGCGGAATTGACTCGGCCCTGCTGGAAACCGTCCGCGAGTCGGTCATGGCTGATGCCGGGCCGGTCACGGCATCCCGCGTCGCCGCCGCAGTCCAGGCCACCGGGCGGCTGTTGGGGACAGCAGGGTCGCTCGCCGCCGTCGAGCGGATCAGTGCGGAACTGAACGGCCTGGGACCCCTCCAGGAGCTGACCCGGGATGTCCACGTCACCGACATCTTCGTCAACGCCCCGGATTCGGTCTGGATCGATCGTGGCAGGGGGATCGAACCGGCGGGCGTGTCGTTTTCCGGTGAGGCACAGGTGCGGGCATTGGCCGCACGGTTGGTTGCGGCCGGTGGCAGGCGGCTCGATGACGGGTCACCCTGCGTGGACGTCAGGCTTGAGGGCGGCTACCGCGTCCACGCCGTCCTGCCGCCCATCTCCACAGCGGGCACGTTGCTGAGTGTAAGGATCCGCCGAGAGCAGGTCTTCTCCATGGACGAACTGTGCGCCGGCGGAATGTTCGGGAGCGTGGTGAAAGATGTCCTGGAACATATCGTTGAGCGTCGCCTGAGTTTCCTCATCAGCGGAGCCACGGGTTCTGGAAAGACCACGCTGCTCTCCACCCTCCTGGGGCTCTGTTCACCGGCCGAGCGGCTGGTCCTGATTGAAGATGCTTCCGAGCTAAACCCTGTCCATCCGCACATCGTTTCGCTCGAGTCCCGGCACGGAAACCTGGAGGGCGGCGGCGAGGTGGATCTGGGCGAACTCGTTCGGCAGGCGCTCCGGATGCGGCCGGACAGGCTGGTGGTCGGCGAATGCCGCGGTGCCGAAGTCCGTGAACTCCTGACGGCCATGAACACCGGGCACACCGGCGGGGGAGGAACCATCCATGCGAACGCCGCGGCAGCCGTCCCAGCGCGGTTGACCGCGCTGGGCGCCCTCGCCGGTCTGGGCCAGGACGCCATCCGGCTGCAGGCAGCCAGTGCCTTGGACGTGGTAGTCCACGTGGAGCGGTCCCGCCACGGACGCCGTGTGGCTTGTATCGGCGTGGTCCAGGACGGTCCCGGCGGGCTGGCCGTGGTTCCGGCGCTCCAGGTCGCACGGGGCCGGCCTTCCACGGGTCCCGCCTGGGAGTCGCTGAGTGAGCGGTTGGGATTGTCCTTCGATGTGGTGGCCGCGGCGTGACGGTGCTGCTGATGGGGATCCTTGCCATGGCCGCTGTTCTGCTGGTCAGGCCGCCCGGCGGTACGGCGGGCCGATTCCGGCGGGCTGTGGGACGCGCAGAGCCTGGCCGAGACGGCTCCGGCGGTCTGCTCCCGGGTGCTGTCCGGGTGTCCAGGTTCGGGCCCGGCTTCGGTCTCCGGCCTCCGTGGCGCCGCAGAGCACATGCCGCCCACGGGCCAGGCCAGCATTCCCTGACCCTGGTGGTGCAGCAACTGGCCGCTTTGCTCAAAGGCGGACGCACTCCGGCGCGGCTGTGGGACGAGCTCTGGATGGTCCATCAAGCCAGGGCGGACGTGGGTCTACACCCGCCTGATGTTGCCCGATGGCTGCATCCCTCCTCAGCCGGGGCAAGCCCGAACGGTCCGGGCCTCAGCACCGGGTCCCTCGTTATGCTTGGCGCAGTCCGGGCCGCCGCCTTCCGGGGCCTGCCGGTGTCCGAGGCCATCAGAAAATGCGTCCCCGCGGCGTTCACCCGCACCGGCTGCAGGGAGCAGAGAATCTGGCTGGAACTTGCCGCGTGCCTCGACATAGCCGAAGCCAGCGGCTGTCCACTGGCTGAGGTCCTTGCCCGGTTTGCCGCCCAGCTCGAAGTGGAAGACGATGCCGACGCCGCCCGGCAGACAGCCCTGGCCGGCCCCAAAGCCACCGTCAGCCTCCTGACGTGGCTTCCCGTGATGGGGCTGGGCCTCGGCATGGCCTTGGGTGTGGACCCGTTGGCCATCCTGTTCGGGACACCGCTGGGCGTGGCGGCGCTCGCGGCCGGTGTGGCCTTGACTGTCGCCGGGCGGATTTGGTCTGCCCGACTGGTTCACGGTGCGGCGGGGGCCGGGCCATGACCGAAACCCTGGCGCCTGGGCTGGCGCTCGTGGTGGTCCTGGCTGCTGTGGCATGGCTGGCCTTTTCACCCCGGGACAGCGTACGCCGGCGTCTGCCGGGGCTGATCGGTGTGCCAGGAACCGGGCCCGGCCAAAGCGCGCCGGACACAGCGCGGGTCGATATCGACGCCCACCGCGTTGACGGGCTCCGGGACACCGCCATGATGCTGGAGCTGGTCGCCGCTATGCTGGACGCGGGGTCCGGGATCGGGCGTTCACTGGAACTCGTTGCAGCTTCCGCTTCCCGGGAATACAGCAGGGCCCTGCGCCCGGTGGTGGCCGCGCTCGCCATCGGGGCCGACTGGGAGACCGCCTGGCGAAGTTCCGAGGTGCGGCTTCCCGAGATCCTGGAGTTGCGCGACGCCCTCGGGTTTGCGGCAGTGACGGGTGCGCCGTCGTCGGCCATTCTTTATGCCCAGGCGGCCAGGCTGCGTCGGGAGCGGTTCCGCGCCGCCGAGAAACGGGCAGCATCCCTGGGCGTGAAGCTGGTCATTCCGCTGGGCCTGTGCTCGCTGCCGGCCTTTATCTGCCTGGGTGTCGTCCCCGTTCTCCTGGCACTGGTGCCTGCCGGAACGTGACATCGTTGGGGGCCCCGAACGCTGGCAGCCGAACGCTGGCGGTGAACGCTGCCGCTCGAACCGGGTCTCTCGAGCCCGGTGGGTTGGCTTCCTCCGCGGTCCGGTCCTGTCCTCCACAGCCGGGCGAAATGCCGGGTTTTCCACTTGGGACATGTCCGCCCTTACCCCCTTGGTCGAAGCCCGGGAGAGTCGAAATCAGCCGGCAACCCTGCCGGAGCACAGAAGGGAAATCTGAAACCATGACCATCATTCAAAACAGCCTGTATCCTGTCCCAACGCAAGGGCCGGGCACAGGAGTCGCCGGTACCGAAGAGTGGGACGCCAGGGACTGGGACGCAGCAGGAAGGGATGCCGAAGCATGGGACCCAACAGCATTTGCCGATGACGGATTGGGTCCGTGTACCTGCCAGCGGCAGGAGAACGCGGAACCCGCCGGCAACGTTGTGGAGTTCCATCCCCGGGCGGTCAAGGGGGCCAAGCCGGGCCGGCAGCGGCTCACTGCCTCGGAGGCCGGGATGGCGACGGCGGAATATGCCATTGCCACGTTGGCGGCTGTGGGTTTCGCCGGCCTTCTTGTCTTTATTCTCCGGAGCGATGAAGTCCGCGGCTTCCTGCTGACCCTCATCCGCACGGCGCTGGCTTTGCCATGAGCCTGACGCCGGCGGCGGCGGCGCCTGACTCCGGACGGGAACGCAGCGCAATGCCGGCTTACGCTTCGTTGCGTGGAGTCGGCCGCGGGCCCGTGAGCGCCCGCGGCGCCGTGACGGCTGAGTTTGCCGTGGCGCTTCCGGCGGTCCTGCTGCTGCTCGCGCTGCTCCTGTCCGGAGCCGCCGCCGGCGTCACCCAGCTCAGGCTCGAGGAAGCGGCTCGGGCTGGCGCCAGGGCGCTGGCCCGCGGTGAGGATCCGGCCGCGGTGGAAGGAATCGTGAGGACCCTGGCGGGGACAACGGCTACTGCGTCCGTTACAGATGATGGCGGGTGGCTGAGCGTCACCGTTGCCGACAGGGTGGGCGGACCCCTGGGGGCTACGGTGCCCTGGACCCTGTCAGCGCGCGCAACTACGCGGAGCGAAACCCCTGCAGCGTCCGGCCCGGCAGTTGTGCCGCCGGTTGTGCGGCCAGCCATGCCGCCACACTTTGTCCCAATGGCACCGCCAAGTCAACCGGGTGTGCGCGCATGACGGGCAGACACCTCCGCGACCATCCGGAACGGGGCTCGGGAACAGTCCTTGCCGCCGGCCTGGCGTTGGTGGTCATCACGGCAATGGCCATGATGCTCCTCCTGGCGCAGTCAGCGGTGATGGCCAGCCGGGCGGCCGCTGCGGCTGACCTTGCCGCGCTTGCTGGCGCTGATGCCCTGCGCGGACTGACCTCGGGAGCCCCATGCGACGTGGCCGCGGAAGTGGCCGCCCGGCACGATGCCGTCCTCACCGGCTGCACCGAAGGGTCCGGGCAAACCGTTGAAGTCAGAACCGAGCTCACATCCCGGACCATGCTCGGCCCGGCCAGCGGTCACGCGAGGGCTGGTCCGCCGCCCTGAGCCGCAGCCGGGGTGAGGGCGCGCTCAACAGCCCGGAACAGTTCCGCATCCCGCGGAGGTGCCTCGGTGGCGTCCTTCAGGAGGACATCAATGAGCGTGACGGCAGCCGCCTTGTCCAGGGGATTGTTCTTGTTCCCGCATTTAGGGGACTGGACGCAGGACGGGCAGCCGGACTCACACTCACAGGCCTCAATGGCATCCCGCGTGGCCGAGAGCCAGACCTTGGCCTTGTCGAAGCCGCGCTCGGCAAAACCCGCGCCGCCGGGATGCCCGTCGTACACAAAGATGGTGGGCACCCCGGTGTCCGCGTGGATGGCCGTGGACACGCCTCCGATGTCCCAGCGGTCACTGGAAGCCACCAGGGGCAGCAGGCCGATCGCTGCGTGTTCTGCGGCGTGGAGGGCGCCGGGGAACTGGGCCTCAATCAGCCCGGCCCCGGCGAGCGACCGGTTCTCCACCACGAACCAGACGGCTTTGGTGAACAGGTCCCTGGCGCCCAGTTCCAAGGGTTCCTCACCCAGGATTTCGTTCGAGATCAGGGCCTTGCGCTGGAAGGAGACCACCTGGGTAGTCACTTTGACGTCGCCAAAGTGCACTGAAACGTCGCCCCACCGGGCGGTCCGCTGGGTTTCGAGGACCTCGATCTGTGTGACGTCCCGGGCGGTGGTGTAGTAGTCGGGGTTGGCCCGGCGGACCACAACGCAGTGGTCGTCCTCATTCAGGTCCTCCACCACATAGCTGTCGCCCTGGTGGACGTACACTGCGCCCGTATGGGCCTGGTAGTGGGTCTGCGGCGAGTCCATGGTCCCCAGCAGGGACCCGGTGTCGGCATCCACGATGCTGACCGGCCCGCCGCCGTCGGCCCTGAGGTTCACCATGGCGGCGGCGCTCTGGGAGTGGGTCCAGAACCAGCCCGCCGGCCTGCGGCGCAGGTACCCCTGGGCCACCAACTGACCCAGCAGCTTCCCGGACGTGGGGCCGAAGAGGTCCAACTCGGCCACGCCAAGCGGGAGCTCCGCGGCCGCGGCACACAGGTGCGGCCCCAGGACGTACGGATTGGAAGGATCAAAAACGGTCGCTTCGACCGACACGTCGAAGATCGCCTCGGGATGGTTCACCAGGTACGTGTCCAGCGGATCATCGCTGGCCACGAACGCGGCAATCGCGTCCTGGCCGGCACGCCCTGCACGGCCGATCTGCTGGAACAGGGACGCCCGGGTCCCGGGCCAGCCGGCCACCAGCACGGCATCAAGGCCAGAGATGTCGATCCCCAACTCCAGGGCGGACGTGCTGGAGACGCCCAGGAGCGCGCCTGAGCGCAGGGCCCTCTCCAAGGCGCGCCGTTCCTCCGGCAGGTAGCCGGAACGGTACGCGGCCACCCGCTGCGGAAGGCTGGGGTCCACCTCATCCAGGAGCCGCTTGGTGATTGATGAGATGGTCTCCGCGCCGCGCCGGGACTTGATGAAGGCGATGGTCCGGATCCTGGACGAGACGAGGTTTGCCAGCAGGTCTGCCGTCTCGGCCACGGCGGTGCGGCGCTCCTTGGCCCCGTTCTCCCCCTTCAGCTCCGTCAAGGCGGGTTCCCAGAAGGCCACGGTGGTGGAACCGTGGGGCGAGCAGTCCTCGGCGACTGCCCGGACCGGGGCGCCGATCAGCCTCCCGAAAGAGGTGCCGGGCTCGGAGGCCGTGGCTGAGGCCGCGATGAACACCGGGCCAGGGCGGGACGTTCCGGCACCGTAGTAGGCGCAGATCCGGCGCAGCCGGCGCATCAGGTTGGCCACATGCGAGCCGAAGACCCCGCGGTAACTGTGGGCTTCATCCACAATCACATACCGCAGGCGGCGGAAGAATCCGGCCCACCAGACGTGATTCGGGAGGATGCCGAAGTGCAGCATGTCCGGGTTTGCGAGGATGAAGTTGGCGTGGTCCCGGATCCACCGGCGGGACGCGGGGTCCGTGTCGCCGTCGTACGTCTCAGCCCGCACGGTGGGCAGCTTCAGCGAGCGGATGGCGGTGAGCTGGTCGGCGGCCAGCGCTTTGGTGGGGGAGAGGTACAAGGTGACGGCGCCGTCGTCGTGGATTTTTCCGGGCTCGGAGAGGACCCGCAGCTCGGAACGGTGGATGGCGTCCAGTGCCGGCAACTGGTAGGCGAGGGATTTTCCGGAGGCTGTGCCGGTGGCGATGACGACGTGCTCGCCGCCGTGGGCGAGGTCGGCGGCCTGGATCTGGTGCCGGTAGGGCTCGTGGATGCCCAGGGACGCATAGGCGGCCACCAGGTCGGGGTGCGCCCATTCAGGCCACGGCGCGTGGACAGCCTGGCGGGCGGGGATGGTGTGGACATGACGGAGCTGCTCCGGATCCGGGCCGCGGCCCAGTAACGGGATCAGGGAGTCATGGGGGTTCACCCCAACATTCTTTCACCCGAGGAAAAATCAGCCCACGGACAGGTCCGCACCCTCCTCAGAGAGGGAGAGCATCAGCACCCGGCACACAGCGGTCCAGCCCAGGTGGGAATACAGTTTCTGGCCGTCGATGGAGGCCAGCAGCAGGCCGTTCTCCACATCGGGCCCGATCGCCTGGGCCGCGAGGGCCTTCATGATGAAGCTCCCCAGGCCACGGCGCTGGAATCCCGGCTGCACAATAATCTTGTCGAATACCGCTGTCCCGCCCGCCACAAAAACCCTGCCGCTTGCGGCAACGTCGTCCCCGGAGCGGACCACGGCATGGTGGACGCCGTCGAGCTCGGACGTGGTCAGGGTCAGGTCGTCATCCGAGAGCCAGGGATCCTCAGTGTCCTGGGTTTCCATGTCAACGATCATCATGGCCTGTGAAGCGGACGTGACGTTCAGTCCGTGCTTTTCCGCCAGTTGCTTATAGCGCAGCACATCGTTGGTCAGGACGGTCAGGATCCGCGTCGGGGCCTCGGCGGACTTGGCAGCCAGCGCCGCGAATTCATCGTCGGAGGGGTCGTAGGAGAAGTATTCCCAGTCCCCGGTGGTGTCGGCCCGCAGCACAGCGGGAAAGCGGCCCTCCGTTGAGGTCTGGTATCCGCGGCAGCCGGCCCAGCCGGTCACCCAGACTTCAAGAAGGTGTGTGATGTCTTCAACCATGGCGTCCGGACTCATGTGATGAGGGTATTCCAGCCCCGTCACAAGCAACAGGGGTTCCGGACGGGGAACTGACTTGCTTATGTAATCGTGACCCGGCCAGACTGCCGGAATGCCCGCTGACGGCGAAAGTCCCTGCGCCCCCGCGGCCGCCCTGGCGGTGGGGTCCGGCAGACCGTAGGGCGCCGGCAGCCCCGGCACGGGCAAAGCCAGTACCCTTAAATACGTGGCTTTGAACCGAATTGTGCTCTTTTACGGCTTTACCCCCATCGCTGATCCGGACGCGGTGCGGCTCTGGCAGCGTGCCCTGTGCGAGAAGCTGGGGCTGACCGGACGCATCCTGATCTCCAAGGACGGCATCAACGCCACGGTGGGCGGCGAGATCGGCGCGGTCAAGCAGTACGTCAAGACCACCCGCGAATACAAGGGTTTCCACGGCATTGACGTGAAATGGTCCGACGGCGGCGCGGAGGACTTCCCGCGGCTGAGCGTTAAGGTCCGGGATGAGATTGTCTCCTTTGGCGCCCCCGGTGAGCTAAAGGTTGACGCGAACGGTGTGGTGGGCGGCGGCACGCACTTGAAGCCCGAGGAACTGCACGAACTGGTGGACGCCAGGAAGGCAGCCGGCGAGGACGTGGTCTTCTTCGACGGCCGCAACGCCTTCGAAGCCCAGATCGGCAGGTTCAAGGACGCGATCGTCCCCGATGTGTCCACCACGCACGACTTCATCAAGGAACTCGATTCCGGCAAGTACGACGCCCTCAAGGACAAGCCCGTGGTCACCTACTGCACCGGCGGCATCCGCTGCGAGGTCCTGTCCAGCCTGATGGTGAACCGCGGCTTCAAACAGGTCTATCAGCTCGACGGTGGCATTGTCCGCTACGGCGAAACGTTCAAGGACCAGGGCCTGTGGGAGGGCTCGCTCTACGTCTTCGACAAGCGCATGCACCTCGAGTTCAGCGAAGATGCCAAGACCATCGGCAAGTGCACGCGCTGCGCCGCGCCCACCAGCAAGTTCGAGAACTGCTCCAACCTCAGCTGCCGCACCCTCACGCTGTACTGCGCCGAGTGCGCCGCCAGCCCGGAAACCCTGCGCTGCCCCGAGGGCTGTGCGGCCTAAGGGACGGCTCAAAGCCACATCAGCCGGTACGCGTAGTTGGCTGCGGCGTCCGCTTGCACCCGGAAGGTCAGCGCCGTTTCCCTGGACAGGTGAAGCACGGTCTGCCGCCTCGAACCACACAGCAGCAGGAGGTCTTCCATGATGTTTTCCTCATTGCTGACCATGAACGTGACTTTCTCCTGGCTCCGGCACGCCAGCGCCAGGACGTAGGTGCCAGCACGCAGGCCGGGAGCGGTTTCGGTCCTGACCTCGTGCGGCCGCAGCAGGCCGTAGCCCCGGTGTGCCACCTGGAGTCCGGTGCCGAGCTGCAGCCCGTCCAGCCAGGCCCCCATGTCCTCCTCGCTGAGGGGATCGTTGGGCCAGGGGTCGACGGCGTCCGGCACCCGGCTGGCAGGCCCTGGCGGGACGTCCTGGAGCGCAGGCCGCCACCCGTCGTCGTAGGTGTATTCACACCCGGAGAGCGCAACGCCGGCAACCAGCACCGCGGTTAAGAGCCCGACGGCGGCCCGCCGGCAGGCGGTCCGGTGTGGGGAGCGCAGGGTAACCCCGCCCGGAGGGCAGTAGCCCGGGAGTACCGCCTGGCGGCGCGGCGGCGCCCCCGTCCGTGCGGTCATGGGCCGACTCTAACTCCGTCCGGCCCGGCAGGCCCGGGCTGCCCGCCCCCTACCCAAAGTAGGGGAATCCGTGCCGTCCTCCGGTTATCCGGCTGGCGTGAGCTGGTACGCGTAGAGGGTGGGCGCGTCCACGCTGGAGGCGCTGAGCTCAAGCGGCCCGCTGTCAGCCAGCGTGATCTTCGTGGTCTCGGGCGTGCCGTAGCAGGCCGCCCCAAGGTCCACCAGCTGCTTTCCGCCGGACCGCACGGCCAGAAACGCCTTGCCGCCGCCGTCGCAGACCAGCGTCAGCGTATACCGGCCTGCCGGGACATTCTCGGTGTGGTCCACCGGACGGGCGTTGAGGATCCTGCCGGAGTCCTCCGCCACGATGCCGCTGGCCGAAGGCATGGCCGTGGCTTTCCAGGCCGGCACGTCAGCGTTCTCCACCGACAGCTGTTGCGCGCAGCCGGAAACGCCCAGGAGGGCGGCAAATGCGGCCGCGGCGGTCAGCGCGCGCGGCATGGACGGGGGAAGGAAAACCATGCTTCAAACTTACCCGGGGCCCCTGATTTTCCCCGCTTCGGACCTCCTGACCTTGACGTTACGTCAAGATTTATCGTTGAGGCATCGCTCGCAGCAGTTCGGTGAGGACTGGATTGCCGGGATCCCGGCACGCCCTGAAGATCTACGCGGCGGCGAACCTGTAGCTGTGGGCCCCTGGTCAGTGCCTGCCCCGGCCCCGGGCCCGGGTGCTGCGCCAATAGACTTGGGCGGTGACTGATTCGACGCTCTTCCTTACCGGCAACACCGCCGACGCCCCGCGCAGCGACCTCCCCGGGCTGCTGGGCGCGCTCGCCGCGGACCTGCGCGCCGTCGACTACACGCTCGACGGCGTGGCCGGGCTCCTCGGTGAGTCGGCCTACAGCGCACTCGGCCGGGACCAGATTATTCCGGCGCTCCTGGCCACCGAAAGCGCTGCCCGCGGTGAGGGTACGGCGGCGGCGCTCGCCGCCGTCGTGCGTCTCTGGCTCCTGGCGGAACCCCAGACGCAGGCAACCCTCGACGCCGCCCTGCCGGGGATCCGTGCGGGGGGACTGGTGGAGCTGGGGCTGCTGGAGCCCGTGCCCGGCGCTGACCCATCGGGAGCCGGGCTTTTTCAGGCGAAGGCGGATCTGCGGCCCTACGGGTGGGAAGGTGCCGGCGGCGAGGACACCGTCAGCAGCGGCGGCGCCGAACTCTGGGTGGCCAGCGACCTCGCTGCCCACCAGCAGGCCGGGGTGCTGCGGCACGACCATGTGCTGGGCATCGGGCAGGCGTCCACCACGCTGGTGCAGACTACCATCCGGCGGCACGTGGCCAGGGCGCTGGACCTGGGGACAGGCTGCGGAATCCAGTCGTTCCACCTGCTGCACCACGCCGAACACGTCACGGCCACCGATATCTCGGAACGTGCCCTGGCCTTCACCCGGTTTAACCTGCTCCTGAACGCTGAAGCGCTGCACCTGGACCCGGGGAACCTTGAGCAGCGGGTGAGCCTGCGGCTGGGCTCGCTCCTGGAACCTGTGGCCGCCGAGGAATTCGACCTGGTGGTGTCCAACCCGCCGTTTGTGATCACGCCGCGCACCCTCGGTGAGGAGGCCTCCGGCCAGTTCACCTACCGCGACGGCGGCCTGCCCGGGGACGAGATCGTCTCCTCGCTGGTCCGTGACCTGCCGTCGGTCCTGGCTCCCGGCGGAACAGCCCAGCTGCTGGGCAACTGGGAGATTCCCGCGGGCACGGAATGGCACCACCGGCCACAGAGCTGGGCCAGCCCGGACGCGGACGCCTGGTTCATCCAGCGCGAGCAGGTCAGCCCGGAGCAGTACGCCGAAACGTGGCTGCAGGACGCCTCCGAGTCCCGCGACCGGCAGCACTACCGGGACGCCTACGCCGCCTACCTGGCGGACTTCGCTTCCCGGAACGTGGCGGGGATCGGCTTTGGCATGATCTGGCTGCGGAAGCCTGCCGACGGCGCGGCCGGAACCGGCGCCGCGCGCATCAGCCGATTCGAGGAAATCACGTACCCCATTGAACAGCCCGTGGGCCCTCACCTGGGGGCCGCCGTCGAACGTTCCGACTGGCTGGCCGCTCACAGTCTGGAGGATGCGCACCTGCTCGTGGCGGACGACGTCACGGAGGAACGCCACCAGCGGCCTGGCGCCGAGCATCCGGGCGTGATCCTGCTCCGGCAGGGCGCCGGGCTGCGGCGGACCAACCTGCTCAGCACCGAACTGGCCGGTTTTGTCTCCGCATGCGACGGCGACCTGTCCGTGGGGCAGATTATCGGCGCTCTGGCCGCACTGCTCGGCGGGAGCCTCGCCGGTGAGGACGGGTTCGACGGCGACGCGTTCCGGGCCGCACTGCTCACCGAAGTGGGCAATCTGGTCCGCGACGGGTTCCTGCTGCCGGCCTCCTGACCAGGCCGCCGGGCCGTTATGGAAAACCCGGATTTCGGGGCCGGAAACCGCACTGCGGGCCCTGACCTTTTCCACATGGTTGCGCATCCTCGACCAAAATATGGTGAACTAGGCGAACATGGGCTCATCTGCCCGAGCAACCTTTTTCTGTAGGAGCACCGTGCCAAGCAAGGCCAAAACCGGCAAGAAACTCGTGATTGTGGAGTCTCCGGCCAAGAGCAAGACCATCGCCAAATACCTCGGCGAGGGCTTCATCGTAGAGGCCTCCATTGGGCACATCCGTGACCTGCCGCAGCCGTCCGAGCTGCCCGCTGAGCTGAAGAAGACCTCGGTGGGCAAATTCGCCGTCGACATCGAGAACGACTTCAAGCCCTACTACGTGGTGTCTGCGGACAAGCGGAAGAAGGTCACTGAGCTGAAGGCGGCGCTGAAAGATGCAGACGCCCTCTACCTCGCAACCGATGGGGACCGCGAGGGCGAGGCCATCGCGTGGCACCTGCTGGAAGTGCTCAAGCCCAAGGTCCCGGTGTACCGGATGACGTTCGGCGAAATCACCAAGGAAGCCATCCACCGTGCCATGGACAACCTGCGCGATGTTGATACGGCCCTGGTGGACGCCCAGGAAACCCGCCGAATCCTGGACCGCCTCTACGGCTACGAAATTTCCCCCGTGCTCTGGCGCAAAGTGGCCCGCGGCCTCTCCGCCGGCCGCGTCCAGTCGGTGGTCACCCGCATGGTAGTGGACCGCGAACGCGAACGCATGGCCTTCAAAGCCGCTTCCTACTGGGATCTGACGGGCCAGTTCGGTGCAGGGTCCTCATCCTTCAAGGCAAAGCTGGCCGCCGTTGACGGCGCCAAGGTGGCGTCGGGCCGCGACTTTAATGACGACGGCGTCCTCACCGCCCGTAACGCGGTCCACCTTAACGAGGAACTCGCCACGTCGCTGGCAGCAGGTCTCCAGGATGCGGACTTCCGCGTCCGGTCCGTGGACACCAAGCCGTACACCCGCCGCCCCGCAGCGCCGTTCACTACCTCCACGCTCCAGCAGGAAGCTGGCCGCAAGCTGCGGTTCTCCTCCAAGAGCACCATGCAGATCGCCCAGCGCCTGTATGAAAACGGCTACATCACCTATATGCGTACCGACTCGTCCGCGCTGAGCGACGAAGCCGTGACGGCTGCCCGCCGCCAGGCCTCGGAACTGTATGGCCCGGAGTACGTCCCGGCATCGCCGCGCGTCTACTCCGGCAAAGCCGCGAACGCACAGGAGGCCCACGAAGCCATCCGCCCCGCCGGTGACTCCTTCCGCACGCCTGCCCAGGTTGCGAAGCTGCTTTCCGGCGATGAATTCCGCCTGTACGAGCTGATCTGGAAGCGCACCGTCGCCTCCCAGATGGGTGACGCCAAGGGTTCGACGGCGACCATCCGCCTCGGCGCCGTTGCCACCGACGGACGCGATGCTGAGTTCTCTGCTTCCGGCACCGTCATCACCTTCCCCGGCTTCCTGGCCGCGTACGAAGAGGGCAAGGACGAGAGCCGCGGTGACGAGGACTCCGACGAAGCCCGCCGGCTGCCGAACGTCGCGAAGGATGACTCCCTCACTGCCGCGGACATTGTGGCTGTGGGCCACGAGACTTCACCGCCGCCGCGTTTCACCGAAGCGTCCCTGACTGCCGAGCTGGAGAAGAAGGGCATCGGCCGTCCGTCGACCTATGCCTCCACGATTTCCACCATCCAGGACCGCGGCTACGTCCGGAAGCAGGGCTCAGCCCTGGTGCCCAGCTGGATCGCGTTCTCCGTGATCCGCCTGCTTGAGCAGCACTTCACCGATTATGTGGACTACGAGTTCACGGCGGACATGGAAGGCGACCTGGACAAGATCGCCAATGGCCAGGCCGTCGGGTCCGCCTGGCTGCGCCACTTCTATTTCGGTGAAGAAGCCGACCCCGGCCTGCTCAGCATTGTGAACAACCTCGGTGAGATTGATGCCCGGGAAATCAACTCGATTCCCATCACGGATGAGATCACCCTGCGGGTCGGCAAGTTCGGGCCTTACCTGGAGAGCTCCGCTGCCGTGGTTGACGCCAAAACCGGCGAAATCGTGGAGAATTCGCGTGCCAACGTCCCGGAGGACCTTGCGCCGGACGAACTGACGGCCGCGAAGGCCATCGAGCTGATGGAAACGGCCGCGCCGGAAGAACGCGTCCTCGGTGCCGATCCGCACACCGGCCACACTGTGGTGGCGAAGAATGGCCGCTACGGCGCCTACGTCACCGAAGTCATTCCGGAGATGACCGAGGAACAGATCGCCAACCTGCCGGTGGAGTACTACAAAAACGGCAAGCCGAAGCCGCCGAAGAAGCCCGTCAAGGCCAAGCCGCGCACGGGTTCGCTGTTCAAGTCCATGACCGTGGACTCGGTCACCCTGGACGAGGCACTGCAGCTGATGAGCCTTCCCCGTGCGCTGGGTGAGGACGCCGAAGGCAACCTGATCACGGTGCAGAACGGCAGGTTCGGCCCGTACCTGAAGAAGGGCACGGACTCCCGCTCCATCGGCACGGAAGAGGAAATCTTCACCATCACGCTGGAGCAGGCCCTGGAGATCTACTCCCAGCCCAAGCAGCGTGGCGCCCGTGCCGCTGTGCCGCCGCTGGCCGAGTTCGGTCCGGACCCTGTGTCCGAGAAGAACATCGTGGTGAAGGAAGGCCGCTTCGGCCCGTACATCACCGACGGCATCACCAACATCACCGTGCCCCGGGCCACCTCCCTGGAGGAACTCACCCGCGAACAGGCCATCGAACTGCTCGCCGAAAAGCGGGCCAAGGGTCCGGTCAAGCGCACCACAACCGCGCGCAAGGCACCGGCCAAGAAGAAGGCTGCAGCCAAGAAGTAACTCCGCCGTTTGCGCCGGGCTCTTCAACGTGGTCGAGTAGAGGCATGACTGAACAGCCCGGCACTGCCGACCCTACGCCGCTGAACGACCTCGAAGAGAAGCTTGCCCTGGGCGGGGATCCTGAGGGCAGCCCGGTGGACGTCATCCTGTCGTTCCTCAACAGCGAGGTCTACGTGATCAGTACGGACGGGATCGAGGGTGAGGATTCCCAGGTGGAGCCGCTGGTCCTGGCAAACGCCGACGGCGAGCCTGTCCTGGCAGTGTTCTCGCACCCCAGCCGCGTTGACGGGCAGTACCTGGAGGCCGCCCCCAACGTCCTGGGCACCCAGGGTGCAGCCATCATCGCCAACATCGGCGAGGAGCTGGGCATGGTGATCAACCCCGGCGCCGCCTACGGTTTCGAGATCAACCCGGAGGGTGTCGCCAACATCAAGCGTGACTTCAAGCGCGCCGATGAGCTCCCCGAAGGCTCTCCCGAGGACCCCTCCGCCAACTGACTTCTTGGACCGGTTGTGAGTGAAGGGCCGGGCGGGGGAATAATGGCAGGATGCGGCTAGGCGTCCTCGATATCGGGTCCAATACTGTCCACCTTCTCCTGGTGGATGCCCACCCCGGCGCGCGCCCGGTTCCCTTCGCCTCGCACAAAAGGCCGCTGTCGCTGGTCCAATACCTGGACGACGCCGGCAACATCACCGATGCAGGGCAGCACGAGCTGACCGAATTTGTCCTTGAAGCCTGGGAATTTGCCGCCCGGCACAAGGCCGATGACCTGCTGGCGTTCTGTACCTCGGCCATCCGGGAAGCCACCAACGGCCCCGCGGTGCTGGCGCGCGTCAAGCACGAAACCACGGTGACCCTGCAGGAACTGACGGGCAGCGAAGAGGCCTCCATGACCTTCTTTGCCGTGCGCCGCTGGTATGGCTGGGGCGCCGGACCGGTCCTCAACCTGGACATCGGCGGCGGCTCCTTCGAAATGGCGTTCGGCCAGGACGAGCTGCCCGAGGTTGCCACATCCGTTCCCCTCGGTGCCAGCCGCCTGACGCGTGACTGGCTAGCGGAGGATCCGCCGTCGGCTAAAAGCGTCAAGGAGCTGCGCCGCTACATCCGCAGCACCCTCGCCCCCGCGGTGAAGCAGTTCGAGGGCCTGGGCCGGGCCAACCTGGTGGCAGGAACTTCCAAGACTTTCCGGTCCCTGGCCCGGATCGCCGGGGCAGCCCCCAGCGCCGCCGGCCCGTACGTGAAGCGGGAACTGAACGGAACGGACCTTGGCGTGTGGGCGCAGCGGATTTCGGCGATGAAAGTCGAGGACCGGCTCTTCCTGCCCGGAGTGTCCGACGCCCGGGCCCACCAGCTTCTTGCCGGCGCGCTGGTGGCCGAAGCCGCACTGGAGATGTTCAAGTTCAAGAAGATGAGGATCTGCCCCTGGGCGCTCCGCGAGGGACTGATCCTGCGGCGCTTGGACCAGCTGGTCTTCGCCGGCCCGCTTGATCCGGCTCCGCACGTGGGTGTGCCTGCCAGCCGTTAACGCGAAAGCGCCGGGGCCCGGAGCAGGAAAATGGGGGAAAACCTGCTGCAGACCACCGGCGCCACGGGCAAACATCCCCATGCTTGCCGCATCACTCGCACCCTCAATGAGGTAATAACCACTGTAGGCGCGCAACTTGTGAGCAAGCTGCGGCCACCATGGGAGTCCGCTGGGAACCGGATCCTGCGAGTTCCCGCCCTGACCGGTTAAATCCATTTCTGCAGCCGTCCGGCCAAACTGCAATGATGGGTCCATGAGCAACCGAATCGCCTTCCTTGGCTGTGGATCCATGAACGAAGCCATCCTTTCCGGCCTCCTGGGCGCCGGAACCGACCCCGCCGACGTCGTGGCGACTGTCAGGCGGGCCGAACGTGCTGCGGAGCTGGCCGAGCGCCACCACGGCATCACGGCCATCGCCGGCGACGAGGAGCCGGACAACAACAAGCAGGCGACCACGGGATCAGGGGTGGTGATTCTCGGTGTGAAGCCGGTGGGCATCGCGGACCTGGCCCGGGAAATCAGCGGGTCCCTGTCACCCAAAACCATTGTTGTCAGCGTGGCCGCCGCTGTGTCGCTGGCACAGCTCGAGGCGGTCCTCCCGGCAGGCCAGCCGGTCATCCGGACCATGCCCAACACACCCGCCAAGCTGGGACGCGGCGTTGTGTCGGTCTCGCCGGGCACCAACTGCACGCCGGAACAGCTGCAGAAGGCAAAAGACGTCTTCAAGGGCGCGGGCACCGTGGTGGAGGTCCCTGAGGAACAGGTGGATGCGGTGTCGGCCATCAGCGGCTCCGGCCCCGCGTACGCGTTCTACCTCGCCGAGGCCATGGCCGCGGCCGGCGTCGAACTGGGCCTGGACCAGGAACTGGCGCTGCTGCTGGCCAGGGAGACGGTGGCTGGCGCGGGCTTTATGCTCGCCGAGCCGGGAGCCGACCCCACGGCGCTCCGCAAGGCTGTCACCAGCCCCAACGGCACCACGGAACGCGCCATCGCAACCTTCGACGAGCAGGGCCTGCCGGCTATCATTGCGGCCGGTGCCCGCGCCGCCGCCGACCGTGCCGCGGAGATCACGAAGCAGCTGGGCTGACATTTCGCGAGGGTGGGGACTACGGCCGGGCGGCAAACCTTTCCAGCAGGTCCACGTGGCCGGACACAATCAGCATGTCGCGGGCGGACACCTTGGTCTCCGGCCGGGCGTAGGTGAAGTCCTCGCCTGGGGACTTCACGCCCACGATCGTCACGCCGTACTTGGACCGGACCTGGGACTCATCGAGGGTGAACCCCACCGTTTCGCGCGGCGGGTACATTTTCACGATGGCGAAGTCGTCGTCGAACTCGATGAAGTCCAGCATGCGGCCGGAGACCAGGTGCGCGGCCCGGACACCGGCGTCGGCTTCGGGGTAGATTACGTGGTTGGCGCCGATCCGGGTGAGGATCTTGCCGTGCGAGGGCGTGATGGCCTTGACCCAGAGGTGCTCGATTCCGAGGTCCACCAGGTTCACCGTGATCAGCACCGAGGACTCGATGGACGTTCCCACGCCCACCACGGCCGAGCTGAACTCCTGCGCGCCGAGCTGGCGGAGCGCATCGATGTTGGTGGCGTCAGCCTCCACCACGTGCGTCAGCAGCGGCGCCCACTTCTGCACCAGTGCGCGGTCGCGTTCGATTGCCAGGACCTCCCGGCCCTGTTTGACGAGTTGCTCGGCCGTTGACGAGCCGAAGCGGCCCAGCCCGATGACCAGCACTGGCGCATTGTGGGCCGGGCGGTTGGGGACGCCTGAGGTATTAGCCAATGATGGGCCTCTCTTCCGGGTAGTGGTACAGCTGGCTGCGCTGGCGCAGGGCCAGTCCGGCAGCAAGGGTGACAGTGCCAACGCGGCCCGCGAACATCAGCGCGGTCAGGACGTAAACGCCCGACGGCGGCAGCTCGGCACTGAGGTTGGTGCTCAGGCCCACGGTGGCGAAGGCTGAGATGGTTTCAAACAGGACCCGGTCCAGGGATGCGCCGCTGATCTGCAGGAGCAAGAACGCGGAAACTGATACCAGGGTAGCCCCGGCCACGATCACGGAGATGGCCACACGCATGGCACCCTGCGGGATGGTCCGGCCGTACACCTTGACGTCGGCGTCGCCCCGGGCCTCGGCCACGATGGCCAGGAACATCACGGCGATGGTGGTCACCTTGATACCGCCGGCGGTGGAGGCCGAGCCGCCGCCGGCGAACATCAGGGCGTCCGTGAGCAGCATGGTGGTGGATTCCATGTGGTTCTGGTCCACCAGGTTGAAGCCGCCGGAACGCATCATGACGGAGGCAAACAGGGAGTGCGTCACCTTGTCGCCGAAATCCATGGTTCCGATGGTCCGCAGGTTGTCCCACTCCATCAAGGCCCACAGGAAAGTGCCGGCAAACAGGAGGATAAAGGACACCTGGATGGTCAGCTTGGTGTGCAGGTTCCATTTCTTCCAGTTGAGCCCGTTCTGCTGGAGCACCATCACCACGGGGAAGCCCAGGCTGCCCAGGAACACCCCCAGCATCAGCGGGACGAGGATCCATAGATCGGTTTCGTAGGGAACGATGCCGTCCGAATGCGGCGTGAACCCGGCGTTGTTGAAGGACGAAATCGCGTAGAAGACCCCATGCCAGACGGACTGCCAGAAGGGCTCTCCCAGGGTCATAAACCGGGGGACCAGGGCCAAGGCCAGGATGCCTTCGATCACCACGGAAGTGGTGATGACGATCCGCAGCAGCGTGCCCACCTCGCCGAGGCGGCCGGCGTTGTTCATGGCTTCCTGGGCGATCAGCTTGCCGCGAACGCCCAGCTTCTTGCTCACCATCAGGGCCAGCAGCGACGCGAGCGTCAGCGTGCCCAAGCCGCCCACGAAGATGCCAACCAGGATGACCAGTTGGCCAAAGAAGGACCAGTGCACCGCCGTCGAAACAACAGTCAGTCCGGTGACACACACCGCCGAAACCGCGGTGAACAGTGCCTGGTGGATGGGAGTGGCCGTGCCGGCGGCGGACGAGACGGGGAGCGACAGCAGGAACGTGAACACCAGGCACACCGCGGCGAAGGCGCTCAGGGCGAGCCGGGCCGGCGAAGTGTTCGCGATGTCGTCAATGAAGTCGCGCAGCCGGGTGAAAATCCAGAGGCCTTCGCGCTCCGGGTCTGCTGGGTGCCAGCTGGCCGGGTTCCGGGGCCTGGACTGGCGTTCCGTCATGGGTGGCTTTTCCTCGGTAGAAACTGTTTCCCTCAGTAGTAAACCACTAATGCGCGCGTAATGGCCGGGCCGGAGCGGGGGCGTGCTCGGGTAGCCTGTGATTGATGACATACCTGCCCGGTCTCAGCCAGCCCGCACCGCCAACTCTTGTGGTGTGGGATTCCGCCATGACCGCCTACGATTTCGGTCCGGGCCACCCGATGGCGCCGGCCCGGATGGACCTGACGGCCCGCCTGGCCAGGAGCCTCGGCCTGTTCGACCTCGAGCACGTTTCTATCGCCGCACCGGAAGTCGCATCCGACGCCGAGCTTGAGACGGTTCACTCGCCGGAGTTCGTCGCCGCTGTGCACAGGGTCAGTGAAGACCCGGCCACGCCCGATGAGGCCCGCGGGCTCGGCACCGAGGACGATCCCGCCTTCGCCGGCATGCACGAGGCCGCCGCCCGCCTGGCCGGAGGCTCGCTGCTCGCGGCCAACGCCATCCTGGACGGGTCAGCCCTGCATGCCGTCAATTTCGGCGGCGGCCTGCACCATGCGGCCCGCGAACGCGCCAGCGGCTTCTGCATCTACAACGACTCCGCCGTCGCGATCCAGAGACTGCTCGACGGCGGCATCCGCCGTGTGGCCTATATCGACGTCGATGCCCACCACGGGGATGGAACGGAGAGCATCTTCTGGAATGACCCGCGCGTGCTCACCATTTCGCTGCACGAAAGCGGGCTCACCCTGTTCCCGGGGACGGGATTCGCGAACGAGACCGGCGGCCCGCAGGCCGAGGGCACCGCCGTCAACGTTGCCCTGCCGTCCGGTACGGGGGATGCCGGCTGGCTGCGGGCCTTCCATGCGGTGGTGCCGCAGCTCGTGGGCGCGTTCCAGCCCGAAGTCATCGTCAGCCAGCACGGCTGCGACTCGCACCGGCGCGACCCGCTGGCTCATCTGAACATCAGCGTGGACGGCCAGCGCGAGGCCGCCACCGCCGTCGGGAACCTTGTGGCCAGGCACTGTGGCGGCCGCTGGATCGCCACAGGCGGGGGCGGGTACAGCGTGGCCGACGTGGTGCCGCGGTCGTGGAGCCACCTCATCGCCATTGCGGCCGGGCGCCCCGTCCCGCTGCGCACTGTTGTGCCCAACGACTGGCGTGCCTACGTGTTGGCTAAATTCGGCAGGGATGCGCCCGACTTTATGGGCGATGACGTTGAGCTCTGGTGGCGGTCCTGGGAAGTGGGATTCGACCCCAACGACGCAGTGGACCGGACCGTGATGGCCACGCGCAAGGCGGTTTTCCCGTTCCACGGCCTCGATCCCTGGTTCGACTAAGGGAGGCCCGCCTCCCAATGCACACAGGAACGCCAGCGATCCCATCCGTGCAACCTCCTCCTCCCGGGCAGGGGCCACAGTGCCATGACGAAATAGTTGATGCCTTGCGGCGTATATGTCGCTAGGGTGGGAAGCATGGTGACAGACGACGTATTTGCCGTCATTGCGGAAGCAACCCGGCGCGACATTTTGGTATCCCTTCGCGCAGGGGACAAAGCAGTGGGGGAACTCGTAGAGGAGCTTGAAGCAAGCCAGCCCACCATTTCGAAGCACCTGAAAGTCCTCCGCGAAGCGCAGCTCGTCAGCATGCGCGCGCAGGGCCAGAAGCGCTACTACGCGCTCAACCCCAAACCGCTAGAGGGGGTTGTCAGCTGGCTGGAAACGTTCGACGTCGGCCGGGAACCCGCCGTCGCCGTGTCACCCGGGGTTCCCGTGAGGGAAACCGCCATCGACAGTGCCGCGGGTGTCCACGCGCCGGACGACTCGGCAGTGGCAGCGGTCCTGGCGCGTGAGGACGCTGAGTTGAGCCCCGCCGTCGTGATTCCCGGCGGAACCGCAGCCCCGCTCAGCGATGACACGGTGCCGCAGCAGATCGGCCGGACTGTGGGCCGTGCCGCCACGAAGGCCGCCGACCTGCTGGCCAACCTGCCGAACCTCCCCAAATTCGGCCGCAAGAAGTAATCCCAACTGACTGGATGGGCCGGCGCCTTACTTGTTGAGCAGCCGCACGTGGTCCGGGGTCAGCTCGGAGATCCTGCTGACGCCCAGCAGGGCCATGGTGCGGGCCATGTCCTTTTCCAGGATCTGGATGGCCCGGTCCACGCCGGCCCGGCCGCCGGCCATCAGGCCGTAGAGGTAGGCGCGGCCGATCAGGGTGAAGTCGGCGCCCAGGGCCAGCGCTGCCACGATGTCCGCGCCGCTCATGATGCCGGTGTCCAGGATGATGGCGGCGTCGGACTTGTCCGCCTCCAGGGCAGCGGACACCTCCGGCAGCAGGTGGAACGGGATGGGCGCCCGGTCCAGCTGGCGGCCGCCGTGGTTGGACAGCACAATGCCGTCCGCGCCGTGGTCCACCACTTTGCGGGCGTCCTCGACCGTCTGGATGCCCTTGACCACCAGCTTGCCCTTCCAGGTTTCGCGGAGCCAGTCCAGATCCTCGAAGGTCAGGGTGGGATCGAACATGGAGTTGATCAGGTCCGCCACGGTTCCGGTGTAGCGCGAGAGCGAGGCGAAGGTGAGGGGCTCGTGCGTGAGGAAGTTGAACCACCAGGCCGGGCGGTACGAGGCGTCCAGGACGGTCTTGATGGTCAGGGCCGGCGGGATGGTCATGCCGTTGCGGACATCACGAAGGCGGGCTCCTGCCACGGCGGTGTCCACCGTGACCATCAGGGTGTCGTTGCCTGCCGTGGCAGCGCGTTCGATCAGTTCGAGGGACCGCTCGCGGTCGGTCCACAGGTAGAGCTGGAACCAGTTCCGGCCGTTCGGTGCGGCGGCGGCCACATCCTCGATGGATGCGGTCCCCATCGTGGACAGCGTGTAGGGGATGCCTGCGGCTTCGGCGGCCTGCGAACCCGCGTATTCGCCTTCGGACTGCATCATCCGGGTGAAGCCGGTGGGTGCGATGCCCACGGGGAGCCGGGAGGGCTTGCCCAGGATGTCGGTGCCCAGGTCGATGCTGGAGACATTCCGGAGGATGCCGGGCCGGAACTCGATGTCCAGGAAGGCCTGCCGGGCGCGCCGCAGCGTGATCTCTTCCTCGGCGGCGCCGTCCGTGTAGTCGAACGGAGCCTGCGGGGTGCGGCGCTTGGCAATGTCGCGCAGTTCCCAGATGGTGCTGGCCCGCTTGAGCTTCGCGGCGCGGCTGAACTCCGGCTTCTTGAACTGCATCAGCGGAGCCAGGTCAGAGTACTTGGGCACGCGCCGCTTGAGGGCCGGGGGAATGCTCACCGCGGGCGCCACCGGCGAAGGCACGTCCGTGGCACCCGGGGCCGGGGTATTTGGCTGGATGGTGTGGGTCATGGCGTCCTCCGTCGGGTGGCCGGACAGCCCGGAACAGGGCCGGCTGTGGTCTAACCACACTGTAGACCATGTGGTTGGACCACATCAACTACTATGGCGATATGCGTACGCACCAGCTTGTCCTGACGTGGATCGAAAAGCAGCTCTCCGACGGCGAGCTGAGTGTGGGCGGGCGCCTGCCCGCGGAGCGGAGCCTCGCGGAGCAGCTGGGCGTGTCGCGGACCTCGGTCCGGGAGGCCATCCGCATCCTGGAAGCCATGGGCGTGGTCCGGGCTGGCGTGGGTTCCGGTCCGGACGCCGGCACAGTGGTGATTTCGGATCCGACGGCGGCGCTCGGCTCGGCGCTGCGCCTCCACGTGGCCACCCAGCACCTGCCCGTCGCGGACATCGTGGAGACCCGCGTCCTGCTGGAATCCTGGGCAGCTGCCCGTGCCAGGGCTGACGCTCCCGAGCTGGAACAGGCGGCGGCGCTGCTGGACGAGATGGACGCCGTCGGCCGCGGCAGCCAGGAGGCTGATGATTTCCTGGCTCTGGATGTCCGCTTCCACCTGTGCCTCGCGGACGCCGCGGGCAACGCCGTGGTCAGCGCCATGATGGGTTCGCTCCGCGAATCCATCCAGGGCTATGCCGCCACGCTCACCGCCAACCTCCCGGACTGGGAGGCCATGGCCCAGCGCCTGCAGGCGGAGCACCGCGGCATCCTGGCCGCGATCAGGAACGACGACGGCGGGAACGCCGCCAGGCTCGTCGCTGCCCACATCGAGGGGTACTACCGCGAAGCAGGGGTCAGGCACGCTGCGAAGGCCTGAACCGACGTCGAGAGGGCAGTTGACGGCGGTGCCGGCGAGAAACACTGCCGCTAACTGTCCTCTCGTGGGGCTCTCCGGAGTCGGGCTCGGCTTACGGCGCCGGGCTCACGGGGGCGGACCCGCTGCTTGACCGGATTTCGAGGCGCGGCTGGTAGCGGACGCCCGGCGTTTCGGTGCCCTCCTGGCGGATCAACGCCCGCAACTGGTGCCATGCCTGGGCGCCGAGCTCGGCGATGGGGACGGCTGCGGTGGTGAGTGTGGGGGTGGTGTAGCGGGCGAAGGGGATGTCGTCGAAGCCGGTGACCGAAATGTCGGCGGGAACGTTGACTCCGCGTTCGTGCAGTCCGCTCATGAGCCCCATGGCCACGAGGTCGTTGAATGCGAGGATGCCGGTGGCGCCGCTGGCCAGCACCGCGTCCACGGCTTCATGCCCGGTGTCAAAGTCCGAACCGCCGTCCAGCATGGTGACGTCCACGTGTGCGTGGCTGGCCTTGAAGACCGCCAGGCCTTCGAGCCGGAGGCCGTTGGAGGCGCTGCCTGCAGGCCCGGCGAGGAACGCCAGGCGCGTGTGGCCGAGTTCCACCAGATGTTCGGCCAGGGCCTGGACGCCCAGTCCGTAGTCCACCACGAGGCTGGGAACCCCGGGGGCCGCCGTGGTCCGGTTGATCAGCACCAGCGGGTGAAGGGATGGGGCGATCTCCGCGAGTTCGGCGTCGCCCATGCGCGGCGCGCACAGCACGAGGCCGTCGCAGCGCCGCCGTGCCTCGCCGGCGAGGATGGCTTCCTCGCTGGAGACCTCGAAGGAATCGGCGATCAGGACGCGGTAGCCGTCCTGTGCCGCGGCCCGGCTCAGGCCACGGAGAATCGCCTGGAACGTGGGGTTGGCCAGGTCCGGCACCACAATGCCGATGGTGTCCGTCTTCCCCAGCGCCAGGCTGCGTCCCACGGGGTTGGGCTGGTATTTGAGTTCGACGGCGGCCGCGCGGACACGGGCAGCGATGTCCGGGTCCACGGTGAAGTTGCCGTTCATCACGCGGGACACCGTGGCATGCGAAACCCCGGCCTTGAGGGCAACATCCGCGATGCCGATCCTGCCCGTTGCCGATTTCCTGGCCATGGCCTGCCTTTCGGGTGTGGCGGTGAGCGGGTCTCGCCTGTCCCGCCGCGGGCCGGTGTTGCTGCGCCGCTGTCGTGAGAAGCATATATCGCGCTCAGAAACCGATTTCCACTCGACGCCCGGGTCCCAGACTGAGAGAGCGTTTTCTCACCACATCCTTCCGAGATCTGCACTATCCGCAGTCCGGGTCACCACAACGTTTCGACTCCCGCTCCGCTGGCCGGCAACGCAGCCGCAGCTCCCGCAACTGCCCGCGCCAAGGCATGCCTCGTCCTGATCGGCAGGGGCGGACGCTCCGGAATGTACATCCGGGCCGCCAATGGCCAGCACGCGGATACTGCGGACCTCCCTGGACGCCCACAGTCCGTGGGAAGGCTACCGGGTGGCCGTCAACGGCACCGAAGGCGGGGCAGACCTCGAGGTGGCGGAGCGCGCCGCCGTGGTCAGCAGCACGGACAAGATAGCTGGTGGTGGACCCTGGCGCCTGTTCAACGACCCCGGCGAGGATCCGCCGGGCCGCCTGTCAGGTTACCTTGACGGACTCCGCTCCGTGTGAGCGGGCATTGCGGGCAACCGCTCACTCGAGTGGTCCCTGCCCGTACGCATCGAGGCCGAAGGGCACGTCAAGGTGGTCAAGTTCATCGACCAGATCAAGGGGGAGCTTGGCGAGGCACCGGCTCCGCCGCCGAAGCAGGCAAAAGGCCGTAGACGTGCTCTGGTCCGCGTGGTCCACTGGGAGCACTTCAATTCATAGGGGAGAACATGAAGGCACCCGGATGGACCGCCGCGGCGGCAACGATTCTGATTCTGACTGGCTGCGCAGAAGCTGTGCCCGTGGGCAATAAGGCACCGAACCCGGTTGAAGCTTCGCCGCCCAGTTCAGTCCCGTATGGCAGCCCCGTTCCGTCAGGGCAGGCCTCAGGTGCGCCGGTGCAGGCGATCACCATACCGCTGGGTAAGCAACCTGATGATGTCGAGGCCAGGCTGCCGATTAACGGCTACTACGCGCCCCCGGGCACAGAAGTCACTTACGACGCATCAGAATCCGTCGGCGTTGTTGTGAAGTACGAATGGGACGTGGATGGAGATGGGCGATACGACCAGACCACCAGCCATCCCATTCTCAAGCACACGTACCGTGCCGAGTTCGAGGGGCGGATGATTCTGCGTGTGACGGGAATCGCCGGCGGCACCGACATCCTGGAGACTCCGGTCCGGGTCGGCACTGCGCCGCCATTTCCGTATCTGGCACCGGCCCGGAACGTTCGACTCGAAGTCCTCTCCACCGCGGGAACGGTCAGCGAGGTCAAGGTCACCTGGGAATCCAGCGACCCCACGGTTTACCGATGGGGAGTGGCTGTTGACGGCATCCCTGCAGGCATGCGTGAAGGATCGGCCCGCTCCGTGAACGTCACGGATGTACACCACGATGACGACGTCTTGATTGAAATCATCGGCTTCACCGCCGACGGCTTCATGGGTGAACGCGCGGGTGCAGTCCTGGCCGCCGCGGAGTAGCAGGTCCTGCTGACGCCCACTGTTCGAGGGCCATGTTGTCTTGGCGCTCAGCTCCAGATCCTCCCGGCGGAACCGTGGGGCAAGCCTTTCCCTCATCCTGTGGGCAGCAAAGCCACGGGATAGTCCAGTAGTTGCCCGCCGGTTACATGCCGAGCGGCGCCGCCCAATTGCCGTTGCGGCCGCTGCCGCCCGTCCGGTACTTACCGCAGCGTGTGCAGCGCCGGTACCGGCCGCCGTCGTCCGTGGTTTCAATGTGCCAATCGTGGCGCACGTTCATTTTGCAGAGCAGCATTTTCAGCATCACGTTCTCCGATCCGTGGCGTCAGTCCGGACTGATGTTTTGGTTGAGCCGGAAGAAGTTCGTGGGATCGTACTTGCGCTTGAGGGCCTTGAGCCGGTGGTACTTGGCGGCACCATAAGCCTCCCTGACGCGCTGCTCCCCCTCATCCATCAGGAAGTTCACATAGACGCCGGTGTGGTGCGGTGCCAGCGCGGCCCAGTAATCCCTGGCCCATTGGCGCTCGGCATCGAAGCCGTCCGCCGTTTTGCTGTTGCCATTGATGTTGAAGGTGAACCCTGCCTGGCGCCCGTTGAAGGCGGTGGCATCGTTTCCGATCCGCCCCACCGCCCCGCCCAGCTGCCACATAGCCACGCTGGTGACGGGCGAGGTGATCCGGAGGCCGTGTTCGGCGGCGATATCGATGACGTCGTCGCTAAGGCCCGCGACGTCGCAGGACCGCACGTAATAGGACCAGCCATGCGGGAACGAGGGATCGAACATCTTCTGGTGATCCAGGAAGGGCTTGGGCCGGCACAGGTCGAGGACCGGGGAGCCGAATTCCTTGAGCGGCCGCATGACCCGTTCGCCGTCGCCGACCGATCCTGCATAGCACCCAACGATCGCGATAACGTGCTTGCCCACCAGCTCGGGCGGCACGATGGGCAGCGCCGGCGCCTTGCGCTGGACGGCGGCGGTCATAAGCTCGTCGGGGCAGTCGGCCAGCCAGTCACGGTAGAACCGCAGGACTTCCGGGGCGTCCTCCATGGCCCAAAAGACCGGCCCGGCCATCACCTGGGGACCCACGGGGACGAGCCGGAACTCGAACTCGGTGACGATGCCGAAGTTGCCGCCGCCGCCCCTCACCCCCCAGAACAGGTCGGCGTTATGGTCCTCGCTGGCTGTGACAAAATCGCCGTCGGCAGTGACCAGGTCCACGGACACCAACTGGTCGATGGTGAGTCCATGCTTGCGCATGATCCAGCCGATCCCGCCGCCAAGGGTCAGGCCCGCCACCCCGGTATGGGTCACGATTCCCGAGGGAACGGCCAGCCCAAACTCCTGCGTTTCGCGGTCAAGCTCGCCAAGGAGGACACCGGCCTGGACCCGCACCGTCCGCGCCTCGGGGTCCACGCGGATCCCCTTCATCGGGCCGAGGTCGATCACCATGCCGTCATTGCAGACGGACAATCCGGGGAAGCTGTGCCCGCCTCCGCGCACGGCGGTCAGGAGTTCCTGCGAGCGGGCCAGTTTGAGGGCGGCGCGGATGTCTGCAACGCCGGTGCAGCGGGCTATGAGGGCGGGCCGGCGGTCGATTGACCCGTTCCACACCTTGCGATGATCGTTGTAGCCGGCGTCCTCCGGGCGGACGATGTCACCCCGAAAGGATGCCTGCAGTTCGTCGACGGCAGTGCCGTCAATCTCCGTGTTGTTCGTCATTGGAATCACGGGCCTCTCGCTTATTCCAGCAGAGTCCCACAGGTGCCGGGACGTGACAAGGGGAATCTGCAACTGTGCCGAGGGGGGGGCGGAGAGGCCAGGAAATACTGCGGCTAAAGCACCCTTGTTTAGCGCGTCTAAAGCACCCTTGTTACGGGACCTCCGCCGCAGCACTGGGTGCACTGCGGGCCGCACCCGTGCTCTGGCGCACCACCAGTTCCGGGGTGAAGATCACGGCCCGATGCTTTGGATGGTCGGATTCGGCCTCTTCAACCAGGAGTTCGACGGCGGTTCGTCCCAGCTCCTCCGTGGGCTGGCGGATGGAGGAGAGCGGCACGACGGCGGAGACCGCGAAGTCGATGTCGTCGTAGCCAATCAGGGCGATGTCTTCGGGGATCCTCAGCTGGTGGGTCATGGCCAGGGACTGCATCACGCCGAGGGCCAGCAGGTCGTTGGCGCAGAAGATGCCGTCCGGGAGTTCGGCGCGCCCCCGGTCCACCAGCCTGTTGCCCATGCTGCGGCCGGCCAGCACCGTTTGTCCCTCGGAATCGAGCACCTCCAGTGTGGCGTCGGGTTCCTCTTTCACCGCGCGCTCCGCCCCCTGCAGGCGGTCGGCGATCTGGCGGATGGAGGCGGGGCCGCCCACAAAGGCGAGCCGACGGCGGCCGGTGTCCAGGAGGTGCCGCGCGGCGAGGTAACCGCCGGCGTCGTCGTCCACCGAGACGGAACTGTATTTGCTCTCATCGGCGAGCCGGCCCACCAGGACGGTGTGCACGCCGCGTTCGCGGAGCTGGTCGAGGCGCTCGGTGACGTCACCGACGGGGGAGATCAGCAGCCCCTGCACGCGCTGCTCCTGGAAAAGGTCGATGTAATTGGATTCGCGGCCCGCATTGTGGCCACTGTCGCCGAGCAATACGGCGCTGCCTTGGCGCGCGGCAGCATCCTCGGCGGCACGCGCCACAGCGGTAAAGAACGGGTTGCCGACGTCGAGCACGATCAGCCCGATGGTCCTGCTCTGCCCGGCCCGGAGCTGGCGGGCGGCGTCGTTGCGGACGAAGCCGAGTTCATCGATGGCCCGCTGCACCCGTTCCTTGGTCCGGGGCGACACCCTGTCCGGATAGTTCAGGACGTTGGACACCGTACCCACGGCCACGCCGGCATGGCTGGCGACGTCCTTGATGCTGGCTGAGCGATTCATGGTCCTCCGTACCCGGTGCCGCACAATACTTCCCTGATCCAAGCCTACGGCGGGAAATTGCTTGATACGCTCTTGTCCCGCGGGTGCTTTGAATCGTAACAATGAAACGATTCAAAAAAGTCGGATGAGGGGAGGGGTGCAGGATTGGGTGCAGGCACTGCTCATCCCGGACATCGTCCGGGATGCCGTGATCGCTGAGGGCTGTCTTGATCAGGTGGTATGACGTAGGATCTCCCAAGGAAATCCAGACGAGACAGGACCGGACAGCACCATGCCCCTCTTTGACCTCCCGCTTGAGAAGCTCCGCGGCTATGCCTCCACCGTCACGCCGCCCGCCGACTTGAACGACTTCTGGGACGCCACCATCGAAGAGGCCCGGACGTTCGCGCTCGACGCGTCGTTTGAGCCGGTGGAGAACCACCTCACTGTCATTGACACGTTGGACGTGACGTTCGCCGGCTACGGCGGCGCGCCGATCAAAGGCTGGCTGCACCTCCCGGCGAACCGCCAGGCAGGGAGCCCGCTGCCCGTCGTCGTGCAGTACATCGGCTACTCGGGCGGGCGCGGCCTGGTCAACCAGGACACGAAGTGGGCGCAGGCCGGCTATGCGCAGTTCATCATGGACACGCGGGGTCAGGGCTTCGGCGGGATCGTGGGCGACACCCCGGACCCCCACGCCTCGGCCGGCGACGTTGCCTATGCCGGACTCATGACCCGGGGTGCCGGCAGCCGCGAGGACTACTATTACCGGCGCGTCTACGTGGACGCATTCCGGGCGGTGGAGGCTGCCCAGTCCCATCCCGAGGTGGATGCCGGGCGGGTGATCGTGAACGGAATCAGCCAGGGCGGCGGCATCGCAGTGGCGGTTGCCGGGCTGGCAGCCGGAAGGCTCGACGGCGTCATCGCCGCGCTGCCCGACGTCCCGTTCCTGCAGGACTTCCCGCGGTCCATCGACATCGCCCCACGCGGCCCCTATCCGGAAATCGCTGCCTTTTTGGGCCGGCACCGCGACCGCTACGAACCCATGCTGGCAGTCCTGAATTATTTCGACGGCGTCAACCTTGCCCGCGCGGCCACGGCACCCGCGCTCTACTCCGTGGCGCTGATGGACGACGTCTGCCCGCCGTCAACCGTCTTTGCCAGCTTCAACGCCTACGGCGGCGATTCCGCTGCACAGCACTCCGCTCCACACAAGGAGATCGAGGTCTACCGCTTCAACAACCACGAGGGCGGCCAAGAGCACCACTGGATCAGGCAGCTGGAATACCTCCGCAAGCTCCTGCGCTGACCCGCCCAAATGACCCGCAGGTCATATGTGACGCCGCCGATTTTGCAGCGGCGGCGGCGTGCGGCTATGGTCTCCCTATGACTAACCGTTGGTATGCGTATTTTTCGTTGGCTCTGGAGGGGCCCGCGTCTAACTGACACGCATCCAACTTTCCTTCAGAGCCAACAGGGCAGAGATCATTCTCTGCCCTTCGCCATTTCTCCGGCGGGTTCTGATCTGGGCCCGCTTCCTCTCCGGAACAGGACCCCAAGCATGAGCCCCGCAACAGCAACTCCCGCAAAGACCACATCCAACCTGCGCGTCAGCGAATTCACTGCGCTGCCCACGCCTGCGGAACTCATCGCCGAGCTGCCGCTGGATGACCGGGTGACTGACGTCGTCGAACGCGGACGCGACGAGGTCCGCGCCATTATGGACGGCGTGGACGACCGCCTGCTGGTCATCGTGGGCCCCTGCTCCATCCACGACCCCAAAGCCGGCCTCGAGTACGCGCGCCGGCTGGTCAGCCAGGCCGAGAAGCACAAGGAAGACCTGCTGATCGTCATGCGGACCTACTTCGAAAAGCCGCGTACCACGGTGGGCTGGAAAGGCCTCATCAACGATCCCCGCCTGGACGGCAGCCACGACATGGTGGCCGGCCTCCGCACCGCCCGGCGGTTCCTGCAGCAGGTCACCGCCCTGGGCCTGCCCACGGCGACCGAATTCCTGGAACCCATCAGCCCGCAGTACATGGCCGACCTGATCTCGTGGGGTGCCATCGGGGCCCGCACCACCGAGAGCCAGATCCACCGCCAGCTCGCGTCCGGACTGTCCATGCCTATCGGCTTCAAGAACGGTACCGACGGCGACCTCCAGGTAGCGATCGACGCCTGCGGCGCAGCCGCAGCCGCGCAGTCCTTCCTGGGTATCGACGGCGATGGGCGGGCAGCGCTGGTGGCCACCGCAGGCAACCCGGACACCCACGTCATCCTCCGCGGTGGACGCAAGGGGCCCAACTACTCTGCTGCCGACGTCGAAAGCGCCTCTGGCAAGCTCGCCGCCAAGGGCCTGAACCCCCGGCTGATCGTGGATGCCAGCCACGCCAACAGCGGTAAGAGCCACCACCGGCAGGCTGAAGTTGCACTGGAAATCGGTGCCCAGCTTGAAGAAGGCGGCCAGGCTGCCCAGGCCGTGGCAGGCGTCATGCTGGAGAGCTTCCTGGTGGGCGGGGCGCAAAACCTGGATGTCGCCGAGCATGCCGCGGGCCGGTCTGAGCTGGTGTACGGGCAGAGCGTTACGGATGCCTGCATGGAGTGGGACGTGTCCGTCTCTGTGCTCGATCAGCTGGCGGCGTCTGCCCGGAAGCGCCGCGTCACACAATGATTGCGCCGGATGACTTTCACTACAGCCCCATCAACCTCTAGAGTATCTATCACATGGTTGGTGGATGGCTCAGCATCGGCACACCGCAATGGGATTTAGCTGGGGTTAGTCGTCATCCGTCAGCAAAGGAATAGGGAAATGTCCGCAGAACAGAACTTCTCGAACGCGAAGTTCCTGACCGTGGCCGAAGTGGCCGAGGTCATGCGCGTCTCCAAAATGACCGTCTACCGGCTGGTCCATTCCGGCGAAATGCCCGCGGTCCGTTTCGGACGGTCCTACCGGGTGCCGGAAAGCGCCGTGGAACAGTACCTCAAGGGTGCTGTGGTGGACGGCCACTCCGAAACCGCCTGACGGTGCGGAGTCCAACCGCCGATTCAGCCATTGGATGGGCTGCGGTCGGTGGTCGCCGCCAGAAAGCGGTACCCTGTTAAGGATTGTTTTACGTCAATGTAAGAATCTGTCAGTTGTTTCAGTCTGTAGCTCTGTCCACGGACCTTTTCCATCAGACAGGTACTGCATCTAGTTTGTGAGGAACTTTCGTGGGTTCAGTTATTAAGAAGCGTCGCAAGCGTATGGCCAAGAAGAAGCACCGCAAGCTGCTTCGCAAGACCCGTCACCAGCGCCGCAATAAGAAGTAGAGATACTTCAACAAGCGAATGCCCGTTGCCTTCCCGGCAGCGGGCATTTTTGCGTGGTGCTGCCTAGATGCGCGGGCCGCGGAACCTGGCGAAGCCTTTCCACAGTCCGTAGATGACGCCGCCTGCTGTTGCTGCCTTGAGGCCCAGGGTGGCGGCGCGCCGGCCTGAACGGAAGTCGTACACCGGCCAGTTGTTGTCGCGGGCGTGGCTGCGCAGCCTGGAATCCGGATTGATGGCCACAGGGTGGCCCACGGCGGTCAGCAGGGGAATGTCGTTATAGGAATCGCTGTAGGCCCAGCACTGCTTGAGGTCCAGGCCTTCGGCATAGGCCAGTTCCTGGACTGCCGTGGCCTTGGCGGAGCCGTGCAGGATCTCACCCACCAGCCGGCCCGTGTACATACCGTCGGCAACCTCGCCCACCGTGCCCAGTGCGCCCGTGAGTCCCAGCCGGGTGGAGATGACCGTGGCAACTTCAATGGGGGTGGCCGTCACCAGCCAGACCCGCCGCCCCACGCGCAGGTGCTGCTGGGCCAGAGCCTTGGCTCCGGGCCAGATCCTGGACGCGATCATTTCGTCATAGACTTCTTCGCCCAGTGCTTTGACGTCGTCCACCGTAATGCCGGCAGCAAGGGTCAGGGCCGAATCACGGACCGCATGGACGTCGTCCATGTTCTCCCCGCGCGCCACAAACTTGAACTGCTTCCACGCGAACCCCGCCGCCTGCAGCAGCGTAAAGGCGCCGCGCTGGTGCATCTTGCGCGCCACGTGGAACAGGCTCGCGCCCTTCATGAGGGTGTTGTCGACGTCGAAGAAGGCAGCTTCGCCGGTCTGCGGCGCCGCATCCGGCTGGGTCACCACAGCGACGTACTTCTCCTCGGGCATAGCCAAGAGTCTAGTCAATACTCGGTAGCGCAGGGTCCAGGCCTGGCTCCTGCCGCGATGCACCTGCCCAGCCAAGACGGTGTCCGCCCCACTGGCCACACCAGGGGGGATACGGTTAACGCATGGCAAAACCGGAGGTAGTCCTCATCACCAAGGCAGACTGTCACCTGTGCGAAGACGCGCGCGACGCCGTCGAACGCGTAACTGCCAGGCTGGGAGTCGGGTGGACGGAACAGCGGGTTGATAACCTGCCGGAACTGCGGGAGCGCTATGCCGAGGAGATTCCGGTGGTGCTGGTGGATGGTATCCAGCGCGACTTTTGGAAGATCGACGAGGGCCGGCTGGAGCGGGTACTCCGGCGGGTCATGGCAGACTAGGCAACCGATTGCCAAAAATGACGCCTGCTTTGTTGGCAGTGGCGGGAGGGCTCTAGAGTGGAGTCACAACGCGAGGCAATGGAGGGGATAGTGAGTTCGCTGGATTCATCTCCCCGGGCTGTAGAAGGACAAGGGGCGGCACCAACCGGGGAAATCGCCAAACAGATTCCACCGGCAGCCGTGGCACGGCTGACCATCTACCTGCGCGCCCTGAACACCCTGCTTGCCGACGGCGTGGAACGGGTGTCCTCGGAATCCCTGGCGGAAGCGTCCGGCGTCAGTTCCTCAACCCTCCGCAAAGACCTCTCCTATGTGGGTTCCTATGGCACGCGCGGTGTGGGCTACGAGGTGCAGTACCTGAGCCGCCACATCTCCGCAGCCCTGGGGCTGACCCACGACTGGAAAGTGGCCATTGTTGGCGCTGGCAACCTGGGCAAGGCCCTGGCCCGGTACGGAGGCTTTGAGTCCCGGGGCTTTGACGTGGTGGCCATCTTCGACGCCGACCAGCTGGTGGTGGGCAACGAAGTGGGCTGGCTGCGCGTCAGCGACGTTGCCGACCTTGAGGCAGTGCTCGGGCGGACCGGAGCGAACATGGTGGTCCTGGCCCTTCCCGCGGCCGTGGCCCAGGCCATCTGTGACCGCGTAGTGGCCGCCGGCGTCCACAGCATCCTCAGCTTCGCGCCCGTGATGCTGCAGGTCCCGGACGGCGTCAATTTGCGGAAGGTGGATATGGCCACCGAACTGCAGATCCTGGCCTACCACGCACAACGGGCGCAGACCCCGGACCAAACCGCCTAGATTCTTTCAGGCGGCCAGCGGGGTCCACGCCCGCAGGTGTGGATGGTTGCTTGGAACTTACTGGCCGTACGGATTGCCAGGGCTGCTGTACGGGTTGGCGAACGGCTGCTGCCTGCGGAAGTACGGAGCCGTAGCAGGCAGGTAGAGCAGGACGATCGCGGCAATGCCCGCCAACGTTCCCAGGGTTCCGAGGCTGGGCACCTGGAAGAGGCTGAAAACGGACAGGGCAGCAAACACGGTGCCCAGGATCCGCGCCCAGTTCTTGCCCTTGCGGATGAAGAAGGCCACCAGCAGGTACATGCCGGCTCCCAGGATGGCAATGATCACCAACATTCCTGCGAGCACGCCCTTGAAGTCCTCAAAGCTGAAATCGGCCGGAGTGGCGCCGCTGGAGCGCATGGCATCTTCGAAAGCGTCCCGGAACAGCGGGTCGTCGAGCATGGGGATGCCCATCAACATGGTCACCACGAACACCACGGCGGCCCCGATCAGGAGCCAGAAGGAAATGTTGACCAGCTGCGGAACAGCAGTGGAACCGGGGGCCTGCGGCTGCTCCGACGGATACTGGGCGTAGGGGGACTGCCCGTACGGCTGCTGGCCGTAGGCCGGGGGAGTGGGCTGGCCGAACTGCGGGGCGTTCTGGCCGTACTGAGGAGCCTGCGGGGCGTTCTGCCCATATTGGGGCTGGTTTTGGCCGAACTGCGGTGCGTTCTGGCCGTACTGCGGGGCGTTCTGCCCATATTGGGGCTGGTTCTGGCCATACTGCGGTGCGGCGGGGGGTGTGGACTGTCCGTACTGCGGCGGGTTCTGGCCCGCGGGCGGGTTGCCCTCGCCGTAGCGGGGTGCCTGCGGCTGGTTGCCGGGCTCGGGCTCGTTCGGGACGGGAGGCGGGACGGGCGTGCTCATGGGCGGTCCTTTGCGGGTCGGCGGTCAGTTCGGCTGCTGGGTGCAGTCCACTGGCCCTGCCCCCAGTGCGGCTTACTCCCACCGTACTCCCCGCTGGTGCCGCGGCGGGTCATTCGAGAGAGGTATTCGCGAGGGGTTCCGGGGCGCTGGGCAGGGCCGGAACTGACTTGCGGGCTGCCTAGGCGCGGCCCTTGACGGCGTTGAACCAGGCCTGCGAGTTGGGGAGCCACATCAGCACCGTTGCGGCGGCACTGATCAGGAATCCGAGCCAGTTATTACCGATGCCCTGACCAACACTGCCACCGACTATGGCCAGGACCAGCGAGACGCCGGCCACGATGGTGAGAGCAAGCCGTGCCCACTCCTTGCCTTCCTTCATCTTCAGGACAAGGACAATCTGGGCGGCTGCGAGGGCCAGCGCAACAAGGACCAGAAGGAGGAGCAGGGCAGCCAGGCCGGGCGCCACTGTGAAGAGGGCAAGGGTGGCAAGGAGCCCGAAGAAGCCGCCCAGGACACCCAGCATGCCGCCAATGAGCCAGATCCAATATGAGATCTTGAGCTCAATAGGCAGGCCGGTCACGCTGAACATGCCGGAGAAGCCGCCTTTGGGCATCACATCGTTGAAGTTGTGCGGACCGTCCGTGGGCATCTGGAACTGGAATCCGCCGGGCTGGCCGTAGCCCTGGCCTGGCTGCTGGTAGCCCTGGTTCTGCGGCGGGTAGCCCGGACCGGGCTGCGGATACGCGGGGCCCGGTGCCGGGTATCCCTGCTGCGGTGGCTGGTGACCCTGCTGTGCGGGGTAACCCTGCGGCGGCTCATAGCCGGCGGGAGGAACGTTGCCTGCGGGCGGCTGGGTGCCGGGCTGCTCAGGCTGCGGTACGTCACTAGGGTTGCTCATGGCTCTCACTGTAGACCGCCCACACCTTCGGATCTAGGAACTCCACAGCGGGAAACGCCGTGGGAAACGCGGCGGGTTAAGCACGGCGCGCCCGGCCACCGGGATCGCTGGGATCCTGGCGGCCGGGCGCGGCCCTGTGAGCTGGAGGGAAAGGCTGTCAGCTACAGGGAAACTAGGCAGCGGGGGCGATGAACGCCAGCTCCAGGTTGATGGCAACCTTGTCGCTGACCAGCACGCCGCCGGCTTCGAGAACGGCGTTCCAGGTCAGGCCGAAGTCCTTGCGGCTGATGGTGGTTTCGGCGGAGACACCGGCGCGGGTCATGCCGAACGGGTCAACGGCCACGCCGTTGAACTCGGTCTCCAGCGAAACCGGGCGCGTAACGCCCTTGATGGTGAGGTCTCCGGTCAGCTCGTAGCTGTCGCCGGTGGCGACGAGGCCCTTGGAGACAAAGGAGATCTCCGGGAACTTCTCGACGTCGAAGAAGTCCTCGCCGCGGACGTGGCCGTCGCGGTTGGCATCGCCGGAGTCGAAGCTGGCCGTCTGGATGGTGGCGTTGATCGTGGAATCAACCACGTTTTCGGCGAGGTCCAGGGTTGCTGCGGCTTCCTTGAACTGGCCGCGGACCTTGCTGATGCCGGCGTGGCGGACGGTGAAGCCGATTTCGCTGTGCGAGTTGTCGAGGGTCCAGGTGCCGGTGGTGATTTCTGCGGGAAGAGCCATGGTGTATCTCCTTGGGTTTTGTCGGGTGGTACTGCCGGACGGCTTGACGCTTCATCTGTTGAAGTATCAACTATCCGCTGCATCCAGTATAAACATGCATTTGCATGCTTTGTTCCTTGTTTGGGAACTTTTTTCTCAAAGTTTCAGTTCTACGGAATGTAGAAGATTTCGGATCGCACGCCATCTTTGAGAAACTGGTAAACATGCCCCAAGCCACTGTCCATCTGCTCCGCCACGGCGAGGTCCATAATCCCGACGGCGTTCTGTACGGCAGGCTGCCCGAATTCCACCTCTCCGAGCTGGGTCGGGACATGGCACAGACTCTCGCCGCACACTTCGCCGAGCGTGCTGCCCAGGGTGCCCGAATTGTGTACCTCGCGGCATCGCCGCTGGTCAGGGCCCAGGAGACGGCCGCTCCCACCGCAGAGGCGCTGAACCTTGAGGTCCACACGGACGAGCGCATCATCGAGGCGGAAAACTACTTCCAGGGCATCAGGGTCACCAAGGCTGAGCTGTGCAAGCCGAAGCACTGGCCGCACCTGGTCAACCCGCTCCGGCCGTCCTGGGGCGAACCGTACAAGGCCCAGGCCGCCCGCGTCCGCGCCGCCGTCGAGGAGGCCCGGCTGCGTGCCATCGAACTGGCCGCGGGTGACTACGGAAGCAACGGACCCGAAGCCATCATGGTCAGCCACCAGCTCCCCATCTGGGCCACCCGGCTCAGCGCCGAAGGCCGCCCGCTCTGGCACGACCCCCGCAAGCGTGAGTGCACGCTGACGTCCGTCACGTCCCTCGTGTTCGACGACGACGGCTCGCTCCTGCGCGTCGAGTACAGCGAGCCTGCTGCCGCCCTCCTGCCCGGTGCCGCCACCACCCCGGGAGCCTGACCGTGACTTCCAACCCCCGTCCGTCCCGCCGGGCCCTGTTCACTGCCGGCGGCGCCGCGTTCCTCGTCCTGGGACTGTCCGCCTGTGCCCAGGAGGATGCCCTGGCCAAGCAGGCCAAAGCCGGTGACAACAAGAACTACATCGCCGGGGACGGTTCGGTGACCGAATTCACTGCAGCCGACCGCAAGTCCGCAGTGGCCATCAACGGCACCCTCTTCAACGGCACCATGGTCACCCCGGAAGACCTCCAGGGCAAAGTGACGGTCCTGAACTTCTGGTTCGCCGCGTGTGCGCCGTGCCGGGTGGAAGCACCCATCCTGGAGGAACTGCACCAGGAGTTCAAGGACCAGGGCGTGCAGTTCTATGGCGTCAACCTCCGCGACGAAAAAGCCACTGCCGAGGCGTTCGACAAGACGTTCAACCTGACCTACCCCAGCTTCGACGACAAGGACGGCGGCGTCCTCCTGGCTGTCTCCGGGATTGTCCCGCCGGGTGCCGTCCCCACAACGCTGGTCCTGGACAAGCAAGGCCGGGTTGCCTCCCGCGTACTGGGCGAAATCCAGAGGGGCACCCTCAAAGCCCTCATCACAGCCGCCGTGGCAGAGTAGCGGCGGCCCCGGACCGTGAACAGCCCCTTCGCCGAGACCATCCTGAATGGCTCGCTCCTGCTTGCCATTCCGGTGGCCCTGCTCGCCGGCCTGGTGTCCTTCCTGTCGCCGTGTGTACTGCCTCTGGTCCCCGGGTACCTGGGGTATGTCACCGGCCTGAGCGGGGTTGACCTGCAGAAGCAGAAGCGCGGCCGGATGTTCGCCGGCATCGGGCTTTTTGTGCTGGGCTTCTCCGTGATTTTTGTGCTGCTGGGCGGGGCTTTCGGCCAGCTCGGCACCCTCATCACCGGGTCCCAGAACGCCTGGATCACCCAGCTCCTGGGCGTCCTGGTGATCATCATGGGTGTGGTTTTTATGGGCGGGTTCGGCTGGCTGCAGCGGGACGCCAAAATCCACGCCAAGCCGCCGGCAGGCCTGTGGGGGGCGCCCCTGCTGGGCCTCACCTTTGGCCTTGGCTGGGCTCCGTGCATCGGGCCCACCTACTCCGCAGTGCAGCTCCTGAGCCTCTCCGGCGGGTCCTCCGCAGCCAAGGGCGCCTTCCTGGCTTTTGTCTACAGCCTGGGCCTGGGCATCCCGTTCCTGCTCATTGCCCTGGCCGTGCGCCGCGGCATGGGCGTGATGGCTTTCTTCCGCCAGCACCGCCTGGCCATCCAGCGGATCGGCGGCGGCATCCTGGTGGTGCTGGGCCTCCTGATGGCCAGTGGCGTCTGGGGAGCGTGGGTCACCGAGCTGCAGTACTGGTTCCAAACTGATGTGAAGTTGCCGATCTGATGAGCGAGCGCGTGAAAGCAAACAAGAAGTCCCCGGCCCCTGTCGCCGCTGCCAAGGCGGAAGCTGCCCTTCCCGCCCTGGGGCCACTGGGGATGCTGCGATGGGCCTGGACCCAGCTGACCAGCATGCGCACGGCACTGTTCCTGCTCCTCCTGCTCGCGGTGGCCGCAGTGCCCGGTTCGCTGTTTCCGCAACGGCCCGCCAACCCGTTCGTGGTCACGCAGTACATCAAGGACCACCCTGAGTACGGGAAGCTGCTGGATACGCTTCAGCTGTACGACGTCTACTCGTCGGCCTGGTTCTCGGCCATCTACATCTTGCTCTTTGTCTCCCTCATCGGCTGTGTGGTCCCGCGCGCCATCGCGCACTACAAGGCCATGCGCTCCCAGCCGCCGCGCACCCCCAAAAGGCTCTCCCGCCTCCCCGAGTACGGCACCCTGGTGGTGCCCGCCGGCGCCGGCCTCCCGGCGTCGGACGCCATCAACAGCGCCGCTGGACTGCTCCGGAAGCGCGGCTACCGCGTTGAGGTGAGGGACGACGGCGGCGCGCGGCCGTCTTTGGGTGCAGAGCGCGGCTTCGCGAAGGAAGTGGGGAACCTGGTGTTCCACACGTCGCTGATCGGTGTGCTGGTGTCCGTGGCAATCGGCGGGCTGTTCGGCTACAGCGGCCAGCGCATCCTGGTGGAGGGCGACACCTTCGTGAACACCCTGGTGGGCTACGACCAGTTCACCCCCGGCACGAACTTCCAGTCCAGCCAGCTCCAGCCCTACTCCATCCAGCTGGACAAGTTCGACGTCACGTTTGACCGCGAATCGCCCGGCAAGTTCGGCCAGCCCATCGACTTCAACGCCGAAGTGACCACCAAGGAAAACCCGGATGCCCCCGCCAAGAAGGAAATCCTGAAGGTCAACGACCCCGTGACCCTCGGCGGCACCAGCATCTACCTCACCGGCAACGGCTACGCCCCCGTGGTGACCATCCGTGACGGCGCAGGAAACGTGGCCATGCAGGGCCCCGTGGTGGCCAAGCTCCAGGGCGACAACTACTACTCGTCAGTTGTCATCAAAGTCCCGGACGCTGCACCGGACCAGCTCGGCTTCGTGGGGTTCTTCCTGCCCACGGCATTTATTACCGATGAAGGCATTTCCTTCAGCGGTGATCCGGACCTGTTCAACCCGCAGCTGACCCTGAACTCGTACTTCGGGGACCTGGGCCTGGATAACGGTGCCCCGCAAAACGTCTTTGAACTTGATGTTTCCAAGCTCACTCCGTTGAACAACCGCAACCTGGATGCCGGCGGCATCACCCTGGCCCCCGGCAGCACCTTTACGCTGCCGGACGGCAAGGGCAGCATCAGCTTCGACGGCGTGAAGCGGTACGTCGGCGTGGACATCCACCACAACCCGGGCCAGGTTTCTGCCCTGATCTTCGCGCTGCTGGCTGTGGCCGGGCTCATCGTCTCGCTCTACGTCAACCGCCGCCGCGTCTGGGTCCGCACCGGGACGCACGAAGACGGCCGGACCATGGTGGAATACGGGCTCCTGGCCCGCGGTGAGGACCACCGCCTGGCGGCCGAAGCACAGGCCATCCGCAAGATGCTCGCCGGGGAATGGCAGCTACCCTCCGACGAGGTTAACCAAGACGGCGCCCCGGGCACCGCTTCCACCCAGCAAACTCCCAGCCGCCAGGGCCATAATGGCGCAGACTCCGTCACCACCCCCACCGGCTCCGCCGGACCCGCAAAGGACAAGTAATGCCTTTCGTCATCAACGAAACCATGGGCGCATACAGCGAACTGCTGATGCTCCTCGCCGCCGGCACCTACACCGTGGCCTTCATCGCCTTTGCCTGGGACCTGGCCAAGAGCAGCAAGGCACTGCGCGCCATTGACCTGAAAGCGGCGGAAGCCGCGGGGGCTGTTGCCGGGGCCAAGGTTCCGGTGGCGGCCGGAGTGGGCGCCGCTGCCGGCACGTCCGAGGCCGTCGCGGGAGCGAACCGCGTGGATGCGCACCTGGCCGGGCCTGCCGGCAGGGCCGAACGCCCGTCGTCGTCCGCTGCCAAGGCCGGAGCGGGCTCCGCAGCGGGGCAAACGGCCGACGGCGACATGCGCTACGCCGGCGAACGCCGGGTCCCGGCGCGCGTGGCCGTCGCCCTCACCATCCTGGGCGTGCTGATCCACGGTGCCGGCGTGGTCACCCGCGCGCTGGGTGCCGGCCGCGTGCCGTGGGGCAACATGTACGAGTTCCTCACCACCGGCGCCTTTGTGGCCGTGGCCGTGTTCCTGCTGGTACTCATCCGCCGCGACCTGCGGTTCCTGGGTACCTTCGTGGTGGGCCTGGCGATCATCATGCTGGTGGCCGCGTCCGTTGCGTACTGGACCCCGGTGGGCCACCTGGTACCTGCCCTGCAGAGCTACTGGCTGATTATCCACGTCTCCATCGCCGTACTCTCGTCGGCACTTTTCACCCTGACCTTTGCCATGTCCGCGCTGCAGCTGGTCCAGGCCCACCGGCAAAAGACCATTGCCGCCGGCGGCGCCGACAAGCTGGGGTTCATGCGGCTGGTGCCCTCGGCCCTCAGCCTGGAAAACCTGTCCTACCGCATCAACGCCATCGCCTTCATTGGCTGGACCTTCACGCTGATGTTCGGGGCCATCTGGGCCGAAAAAGCCTGGGGCCGGTTCTGGGGCTGGGACACCAAGGAAGTGTGGACGTTCGTGATCTGGGTGGTCTACGCAGGCTACCTGCACGCCCGAGCAACCCGCGGCTGGACCGGAACGCGCGCTGCGTGGCTGTCGATTGTGGGTTACCTCTGTGTGGTCTTCAACTTCACCATCGTGAACCAGTTCTTCAACGGCCTGCATTCCTACTCCGGCCTCTGAACAGGGGTTTCGTCCAATTCGGTCGGATTGGCGCCGGCTAATACGCAAATCGATGTACGAATGAGGCTGTCGCCCGGCAGGCGGTGGTGCTACCTTGGTTGAAGCTCGTCCGTGATGAAGCTCGCGGATTGGCCAGCTGCGTTCTTCTGAGGTTCCCATGAGCTACGTTCTCGCCATTGATGTCGGGACAAGTTTCACTGCCGCCGCCATTGCCAAAAATGACCAGGATGCCCAGCCGGTTCCGGAGAGCCTGCCGCTGGGTTCACGCGGGACCGCAGTGCCATCCGTGGTGTACTACCCCGAAGAAGGGCCCGTCCTGGTGGGCGAGGCGGCGGAACGCCGTGGCCTTGACGATCCCGTCCGTGTGGTCCGTGAGTTCAAGCGCCGGATCGGTGACAGCGTCCCCATCGCTGTAGGTACCCTGTCCCTCTCAGCGGAAGCCGTCTTTGCCACCATGGCCCAGTGGGTGGTGGACCGGGCGGTGGAACGTGAGGGCGAAGCGCCCTCGGAAATCATCATCACCCACCCCGCCGCGTGGGGCGGACACCGGACTATGGCCGTCCTCACGGCACTCACTGCCAAGGGCCTCCACAGGGTGACACTCATCAGCGAACCGGAAGCGGCAGCGCTGCACTACGCCTCCCAGGTGCGCGTGGAAGATGACAGCACCATCGCCGTCTACGACCTGGGCGGTGGAACCTTTGACACGGCAATCCTGCGGAAGGAAAGCACTGGGCGTTTTGACTTCCTGGGCAGCCCGGAAGGGATCGAAGGGCTGGGCGGCGCTGATTTTGATGCTGCCGTGCTCCGCTACGTGGCGGCACACACCGGGGATGCTTTTTCTGACCTTGACCCGGCGGACCCCGCCACCCTCGCGGCGCTGGCACGGCTGCGGCGCGAATGCGTGGAAGCCAAGGAAGCACTCTCGTCCGACAGCGAAGCCAGTATCCCGGTCTTGCTGCCAGGCACGCAGCAGCAGGTCCGGCTGGTCCGGTCAGAGTTCGAGGCCATGATCGATGAGTCCATCCGTGAAACCGTGGACTCCCTTGAAAGTTCGCTGGAACAGCTTGGGCTTGGACCGGCTGACCTCACCGCAGTACTGCTGATCGGCGGCTCCTCGCGGATTCCTTTGGTGGCACAGCTCATTTCCGAACAGCTGGACCGGCCCATCGCCGTGGACGCGGACCCCAAGTCCTCCATTTGCCTCGGAGCCGCCGTGGCCGCGCTCCGGGCCCTGCCGGCGGCAGCGCCACTGCCTTCTGAGGATGCTGCCGCGGTTCCGGGAATCCCTGCACCGGCAGACGTAGCTGTTGAGCCGCACGGCACAGACCGCCGTGCCAGTTGGTCCCGTAAGCCCGGGGCCACCTTTGGCTCCTTGGCTGGCACCGCCGCCGCAGGCGACGGTGCCAGGGGCGTTCCCGCCGGGCCGGCTCCTGCTGCGGGCCATGCCCATCCTCCTGTCCACGCCCATGCGGCCAAGGGTGGAGCCCACGCTCCCCATGCCCCACGGCCGGCCGTGCGGCTGACAGCCGTGGCGGCCGGAGCAGCCCTGTTCACCATCCTGACGGCCACCGCCGCGCAGAGTCCGGACGGGCTGGGAAGCCTCACCGCGATGTTTGCTCCGCCGCCGGCCCCCGCTCCCTTGAGCCCCGCACCTGCTGCACCCGAAGGGGGTGGCGGCGCCCCAGGCGGCGGCGGACCTGCTGCCGCTGTCCCGGGCGAGCCCCAGCCTCCCCAGGCGGGCATTGAGGCCAGCGCCAGGCCGGTGGCCCCGGCTACCCAAACGCCGTTGGCGGGGGTCGAGGCCGCTGCGTCCCCCACCAGCCAGCCCTCCGCCTCGTCCTCCCCGGGCGCCGGCATTGAAGCCGGCGGTGGTTCGGGGTCAGCGCCGAACACTCCAGGGACATCGAGCGATCCCACCCAGGTAGCCGCGCCGGGAACTTCGACGACCACGCCGCCGGCCACGACGACGCCTCCGACGACGACTGACCCGACCACGCCGCCGGCCACGACGCCGCCTCCGACGACGACTGACCCGACCACGCCGCCGGCCACGACGCCGCCTCCGACGACGACTGACCCGACCACGCCGCCGGCCACAACGACGCCTCCGACGACGACTGACCCGACCACGCCGCCGGCCACAACGACGCCTCCGACGACGACTGACCCGACCACACCGCCGCCGACCACCACGGACCCGGTGCCCAGCCTGGAACCCGTACCAACCACCCCGGCGCCGGAACCGGTACCGACCATCACGCAGACGGCTGCGCCTGCGCCTGAGCCGCTGCCTACCATTACCGAGACCGTGGCCCCCGCGCCGGCACCTGCACCTTCACCTGCACCGACCACAGTGGCGCCCGCACCGTCGCCTGATCCGACCACCGTTCCGGCTGCGTGACGCATGTTGTCCCGCGAGGCCGCAGCGGCCCACGAATCTGTCGCGCCCGCCTATCCCCAGCACATGGCAGACCAGCTCCGCGGAGAGAACGCAGCGGTGCGGGAACTCCTGTTGGCGTTGTCGGTGGGCTTCACCCTGCCAGGACCGTTGCCGCAGGATCTTGAGCGGAAAGTGGCCGACGGCCAGATGGAGAGCATTGAAGCATTGGTGGCCCGGGCGGAAGCGTCCGGGCTTCTCCAATCCGACGGCAGCGTGGTGGGGACGGCCCAGCACGCCCTGCTGGCATCAACGCCTGCCCCCCGGCTTCATGCCCTCCAGCGCGAACTGGTGGGCTGCTATGCCGCAGACGGCCGTGCCCTGGGGGACCTGGCCCGCGACCTGGCCCGGAGCGGACTGGCCGATCAGCGCGTCGCCGCCGAACTCGAAAAGGCCGGGGACCGGGCCCTGGAACACGATCCGGGACTGGCCGCCCAGCTCTACGATGAAGCCGTCCTGTCCGGCGCCGACGAGTTTGGTACTGCCGCCCGCCGTGCCCAGGCGGCGTTGGCCACCGGAGACCTGGATGCCGCCGGCCGGATCATTGACGGACTGCTGGTGTGCCCTGATCCGCCGGACCTCCGCCTTGGCGCGGACGTGGCCGCCGCCGTCTGGGCGCAGCGCGGCATGCTGGCACGCGGAGCCGACGTGTACACCTGGCTGGGGCAGGCCAGGATTGGACCGTCCGGCCCGGCGGCCGCGGTGGCCATGATCGGATGCGGGAACCGTGCAGGCGCCGCAGCGATGTTCCCGGACGGTTCCGCGCCGGCATCGCCCACCGTCCTGTCCGTGGCGCAGGCGCAGACCGCCCAGGGCATTGTGGAATCCCTGTCCGCGGATCCGCACCAGGGGCTACCGCTCCTGATCCATGCCTCGGACATGGTGAATGCCTCGGGGACGGCACAGCCTGTGCCCGAGACGCCGGGCGCCTTGGCCGCCCTGGTGGCACTGCACAGCGGTGAACCGCACCTCGCGGAAACCATCGCGCGGGCCGCCGCGGCAGCAGGCCAGGGCGGCGACGCCGTCAAGCCCAGGCTCTTCCTGCTCCAGGCATGGTCTGCCATGCAGCAGGACAACCCCGACGAAGCACGGTTGGCCATCAACGAGGCCAAGAAAACCAACCACTGGCCCCTGGTTCCCCGGGACGAATTCCTCTGCGCGGCCCTGGAAGTGGGCCTGGCCCGCAGGAGCGGTGAAGTCCATGACCTGCTCCTGGCCTGGGAACGCGCACGCGAAGCCATGCTGCACACCACCGTGGACCTGTACAGTCTGCTGCCTTGGGGCGAACTGATGATCGCCGCCGCGAGGCTTAGGGAAACCCGGCGGGTATCGCATTACCTCGACGAGGCCTGGACGCTCCTGCGAAACCTGGGGGAGCCGCCCCTGTGGGCCGTGCCCCTGCACTGGGCAGCCGTCCAGGCAGCGCTGCTGAACGAAAGCCCTGCCGGCCTGGCACCCCACGCCTCGGAGCTTGCACGCGCCGCGGAGCACAGCCACCTCGCGGCGCGCCTGGCAGCGGCGGGCAAAGCCTGGGTATTGGTCCTCTCCGGCAGGTTCCAGGCAGCGGACGTGGAGGCAGCCGCCCGGGGGCTGAGCGCCGTCGGGATGCCCTGGGAGGGGGCACGGCTGGCCGGCCATGCCGCCGCCCGGGCAGACGAACGCAAGGATATGGTGCGGCTCCTGTCCTGCGCCCGGGACCTCCATCCGCAGGGAAACTCCGCCGGCCCAAACATCGCTGCGCAGACCGAAGCGCGCAGTGTCCCTGCCGCGGAGCAGCCCGGAAGTTCCGTGCAGCCGGATGCTTCGGTGCTGAGCGAACGCGAGAAGGAAGTGGCCAGGCTGGTGCTGGAAGGAAAGACCTACCGCGAAATAGGGGAGGCCATCTATATTTCCCCGCGGACGGCCGAACACCACATTGCCCGGATGCGCCGCCGCCTTGGCGCCGAAAACCGCTCCGACCTGCTGGTGAGGCTGAGGCTGGCCCTGGGCACCGAAAATCCCCAACGGGAATGATCCCCTAGTGCCCCTAACCGGGCGGGCCGCTGACCCCCGGAAGGGACTGCGCCGGTAGGGGGAACCGACCCGATGCCCGGTGCACGTGCGGGACCCTACGTTTGATTCAAGCCCGGCAACGAGGCCGGGCTACCCACAAATTCAGAGAAGATTTGAGGAGCATCAAATGCCTACACTCGCAAACGACCTCGTCCTGTTCCTGATGAGCCTTTTCGGGAACCACGACGCCGCCAAGGAGTTCCTGGATGATCCGGACAAGGTCCTTGATGATCACGGCCTCGGCGGCGTCTGCTCCTCGGATGTTGATGCGGCACTGCCCGTCATCCTGGACTTCGCACCCATCACCGTGAACGCATCCTCCTACGACCGGTCCTACAACACCGGTGGCAACGGTGCTGCAACCGGCGGTGGTGGCGGCGGCGGTGCCGTCCCAGTCACCCCGCCGCCGAGTGGCGGTCACCACCACGATGACCACCACCACGCAGTCCAGCAGCTGCACAACGTGGTGAACAACTACTCCTGGACCTCCACCGTGGATGACCGGGACACCATCACGGACCAGTCCGTCAACCAGAACATCTGGGCCGACGGCGACGTCACCCAATGGTTCGACAACGATTCGGTTGTCGCTTCCGGCGACCGCGCGGTGGCCGCGGGCGATGACGTGAACATCGAGGATTCGAACAACATCGAGGACTCCTACAACACGGACAACTCGAATGACAGCTCCACGGACAACTCCATCAACGCCGGCCGTGACGCCAGCGTGGGGAACACCGACACGGACATTGACGACTCCTTCAACACCGACCTGGACGTCGACGTTGACGATTCGTTCAACGACAACTCGGACAACCGCGTGGACAACTCCGAAGAGACCGACGTGGCCATCGACGATTCGTTCAACGACAACTCCGTTGAGGTTGAGGACGTCGGCAACACGGAGACCAACCTGGAGGCCACGGACAACTCGGATAACTCCACCAACGTGAACGTCGAGGACTCCTTCCAGGACAACAGCCAGGAGACCACCACCACGGAGGACACCGACGTCGCGATCATCGACTCCTTCGACCCGGTAGTGGTTGAAGACTCCTTCACGGAGGAAACCAACACCAACGTCGAGGTGGAGGACGTCGGCAATACGGAGCTCGAGGCCGGAGACGACATCAACCTCTAGCCAAGTCCGCAGTTCCCAGGCGGTGCCCGGCGGGGGTTCCATCCTTCCCGCCGGGCACTTCCCGGCATACCGAAAACGTCCCCAACCGAGACTGGAAGCAAAGGACTGGCTGTGGTTGATACGCAACGATCAGGGGCCCTGGCAACGAAGCCAGACCCCGAACCGGCGGCGAGGACGTCCGGGCCCGCAACAGCGCCGGCCACCGGGCCCGCCACCTCTGCGCAACTGGTCAAACTGGTTGAGCAGGGCATCGAAATCGTCAGCGAGGGCGAGCGCGCCGACCTGCGCAAGCGCCTGGACCAGACCCTTCGCCGGCTGAACGATCCCAGCATCCGCGTGATTGTGGTGGGCGAATTCAAGCAAGGGAAAAGTAAGCTCATCAACGCCCTGGTCAACGCACCGGTGTGCCCTGTCGATGACGACATTGCCACCTCGGTGCCAACGGTGGTCCGGCACGGCGATCCGGCGTCGGCCTCTGTCCTCCTGCCGCGGGCCGAGGCGGACTCCGGTGACGACGAAGCCCTGGAGCGCCTGCCGATCAATATCGCAGACCTCGCAGCCTACGTGTCCGAACGCGGGAATCCCGGCAATGCCAAGAAGCTGGTGGCCGCCGAAGTGTTTCTGCCACGCAGGGTGCTGGCCGGCGGGCTGACCGTTGTTGATTCGCCCGGCGTCGGCGGCCTGGGTTCCACCCATACACTGACCACCCTGACGGCGCTGCCAACGGCGGACGCCCTGGTGCTTGTCTCCGACGCGTCCCAGGAGTACACGGAACCGGAGGTCCGGTTCCTGCGGCAGGCCATGCGGATTACCCCCAGTGTGGTGGGCGTCCTGTCCAAGACGGACCTTTACCCGGAATGGCGCCGGGTGGCCGACCTGGACCGCGGACACCTTTCCCAGGTATCTCCCGAGATTCCGCTGTTCCCCGTGTCCTCGGACCTTCGGCTCGAAGCCGCCCGGCAACAGGACAGCGAACTCAACAACGAATCAGGCTTCCCCGGCCTGATTGGGCACCTGCGCAAGGAGATCGTGGGCAAGGCCGAAAGGATCCAGCGGCGCTCGGTCAGCCAGGACCTGCTCACCGTGGCGGACAACCTTCGCCTGTCGCTGCAGTCAGAACTGGCGGCGCTGGAGGACCCGGCAGGGACTCCTGCCATGATCGCCAGCCTGGAAGCTGCCAAAGTGGAGGCCGACGACCTCCGCAAACGTTCCGCGCGCTGGCAGATCACGCTCAACGACGGCATCGGTGACCTGATTGCCGACATGGAATACGACCTGCGGGACCGTCTGCGGCGGATCCAGCGCGAAGCCGAGACCGCCATTGACCAGGGTGATCCCGGCCCCACCTGGACGGCGTTTACGAAGTGGCTCGAAGAATGCGCCGCAGCAGCCATCTCGGATACGTTTGTCTGGACGAGTGAGCGGGCGCAGTGGCTGGCTGCCCAGGTTGCCGAGCATTTCTCCGAGGATGAGGTGGCGCTTCCGGCCCTCCGCGTCTCCGATACCGGCGACGCACTTGACCCTGTGGACGACATGCCCGACCTTGACGACGGGCACATCAACCCGGTGCAGAAAGTCCTGATCGGCATGCGTGGCTCCTATGGCGGTGTGCTGATGTTCGGGCTCCTGACCGGCATCTTCGGCATGGCACTGATCAACCCCCTGTCCGTGGGGGCCGGCCTCCTGCTGGGCCGCAAAGCCTACCGCGAGGACAAGGAAGCCAGGCTCAAGCGTCGGCAGGCAGAAGCGAAAGCCCTGGTCCGCCGCCAGCTGGACGATGTGGTGTTCCAGGTGGGGAAGCAGCTCAAGGACAGGCTCCGGCAGGTCCAGCGCTCCACCCGCGACCACTTCACCGAAATCGCCGAGGAACACCACCGCTCGCTGTCGGATTCCGTGGCAGCTGCCCAGAAGGCAGCCACCACGTACAAGCTGGAAAAAGACCTGCGGATCCGGGACATCAAGGCCGAGCTCAAGCGGGTGGATGCCCTCCAGCAGGCGGCCAGGGGCCTGGTGGACAGTGAGCAGTCACCTGTGCGGCCTGCCCGGGGCCCTGCCACGGCACCCCTGCGGGCACCGGCGGTGGTGGCGGCCGGATGAAGACGCCCACCGTCCCGGGGGTGGCTGAGCTGATCCGGGAGGCTCTCTCCGTCTACCGCGATGATCCTGCCGCCGTCGCGACGTTGGAGGGGTATGCCGGCAGGCTGGCCGAACCCTTGCGGATAGCTGTGGCGGGAATGGTGAAGGCCGGCAAGTCGACCCTGCTGAACGCCATCATCGGGGAAGAGATCGCCCCCACGGACACCGCCGAATGCACGCGCATCGTGACCTGGTACCGGTTTGCCCATTCCCCCCGCATCACCCTTGAGCCCATAGCCGGCGAACCTCGCCTGCTGCCCCTGAAGCGGGTCAGCGGGCGGCTTGTTTTCGACCTGGGCGGGGCGCGGGCGGAGGATGTGGAGCGCCTGGTGGTGGAATGGCCGTCGGAGAGCCTCCGGAATGTCACCCTCATCGACACACCGGGAATCGCCTCACTGTCCGAGGATGTTTCCGCGCGGTCCGTCCGCTTCCTGACCCCGGACGACGCACCCTCCCAGGCTGACGCCGTCGTCTATCTCATGCGGCACATGCACGCCACGGATCTCCGGTTCCTGGAATCCTTCAAGGACACCGAGGCGGGCCGCTCCGGGACGGTTAATGCCATCGCCGTCCTCTCGCGGGCCGACGAAATCGGTGCGGGACGAATCGATTCGATGCTCTCCGCAGGGGACATTGCTGAGCGGTACCGTCGGGACCCCAGCCTGCGAAAGCTGGCGTTGGGGGTGGTCCCGGTGGCCGGTCTGTTGGCCCAGAGTGCCCGGAGCATGCGCCAGTCCGATTTCGAGTCGCTGGCCCTCCTTGCCGCCATGGAGCGGCCCGAGCGGGAACGGCTGCTGCTGTCCGCTGACAGGTTCCTGCGGTCCGGTATTCCGGAAGGGCTCACCGCGGACGCGAGGGAACAGCTCCTGGAACGGTTCGGGCTGTTTGGGATCCGCCTGGGCATTGTGCTGTTCCGGGCCGGATTCCGGGATCCCACGCCGCTGGCGCACGAGCTGGCCAGGCGGAGCGGGCTGGACCCGCTGCTGGGCATGCTGGCAGGGCAGTTCCATGCCCGCGCCGACGCCCTCAAGGCCCGCACGGCCCTGGTGGGCGTTGAAGCCCTCCTCCGGACCTCGCCACGGGTCGGCTCGGGGCATCTGGCAGCGGCACTGGAGCGTCTCCAGGTCAACGCGCACGAGTTCAGGGAACTGCGCCTGCTGGCCACGCTGCGGACCACCGGCGTCCCGCTCAGGCATGACCTGGCCGCCGAGGCAGAACGGATCATCGGCGGCGACGGCGTGGCGGCCCACATCCGGTTTGGCCTGAACCCGGACGCCACTGCCGAAGACATTGGGGCCGCCGCCCACCAGGTCCTCCACCGCTGGCGCCTGGTAGCCGAGAACCCGCTGACGGACCGTGCAGCTTTGGAGGTTTGCCGCGTGGTGGTGCGCAGCTGTGAGGGTGTCCTGGCGGAGTCAGCCGGGCTCCACCTGCACCGGCAGCCGGCGTAACCGCAGGCTACGGCCGGTTCCGGCGCGTCTTAAACCATCGGCCGGCCGACGGCATCAACAGCGCCAGCAGTCCGACGAAGCCCAGGAGCACCTGGGCGCCCCAGAGGAGCAGGACATAGTTGCCGGCGTCGCCCTCAGGGACGAGGAACGCCCTGGCCACCGCCATCACTGCCACCTGGGCCGCGAGCAGCGGCGCCAGCAGCCACCGGGCCCAGCCGCGGCGCCCGGAGGCGGCCCCCATGAATGCTGCCTGCAGCACGATCAGCAAGAGCAGGGCGCTGCCGCTGCCCCAAAAGACGATGCCCGCGGAGGTGGTGACGGCGTCGGCGTCCCCGCCAGGGGCCATTTCCTCCACCACGGTGCGCAGCCGCTCCAGGTGGGACGTGCGGGTGAGGAACGTTCCACCCAGGACGGCCAGTCCGGCGACGATGCTGAAAAACCAGAGGTACCGCGCCCAGGTGATGCTGCGCGGCGTCGGCGGGATGGCTTCGATGGGTGCCGGCGCGGAGTAGGACAAGCCGGGCCGCGGCGGGGGAGGAGGCGTGGCAGCCCCGGCGGGCGCAACTGGAAGTCGGTGTTCTCCGTCGGGGTGCTGGGGCATGGGTCCTACTTCACGTCGCCGGTGTCATGAGTGTCTGCGTCGCCCGTGCTGTCGGGGCCGGTGCCGGCAGGTCCGTCGCCGCCCTTTGCCTCAAGGTCATCCTTGAGTTTTTTGAGGCGGGCCGCTTCGGCCTGCTTCCGGCGGCGCACCTCGAGGTTCCGGAGGAAATCGGGGTCGTCATCCGGGGCCGTGGGACCACTGTAGGTGCGGCGGGCCGGAGGCGTGTTCCGGGGGCGGCCGATCAGCAGCCACAGGATGGCACCGATTACCGGGAGGACAATCATCACGATGATCCACGCGGGCTTGGAAATTCCCCGGGTCAGGCGGGCGTCAGTGCGGATCACGTCCACCAGTCCATACACAAAGATGACGAGAACTGCGACGGCCAGAACCACACGGAAGAGCATGGCATTAAGTCTATCGTTCGGAGGCGGCTGGCGTTCAGGCGGGCCCGCTAAACTTGGATGGTGGCTTTCCTGAAATACTCCCTGATCCGGCTGGCGCTCTTCGCGCCGCTCTTTGTGCTGTTTATGCTCCTGCAGTTGGGGGCCGTGCTCTCCGTCATCTGCGCAGCGCTGATTGCCTTTGCCGTCAGCTACCTGTTCTTCCAGAAGCAGCGCGACGACGCGACCGCCGCCCTGCAGCATCGGTTCTCCGGCAAGGCCAAGCCGATCCGCAGCGCCGGCGAGGTTGCCGACGCGCACGCCGAGGACACCCTCGTGGACACCAACCCGGATGTCACCATCCGCTCAAGCACCCCGAAGACGCCCGACGCCTAACCCCGGCAGTGAACGGCCTAGAACCCGTGGCTGAGTATCAGTCCCAGTGAGAACAGCACGCTGTAGCCGAGGTTGATCAGGCCGGTCTGCTTGAGCACCGGGATCAGGCTCTTGCGCTTGCGGCCGTTGATCATCAGCCAGGCCGGCATGAGGCAGGCCGGGATGAGCAGCAGCACGATCAGGATCCACGGCCGGCCCGGGGCCAGGATCACTACCAGCAGGATGGCCACGGCCAGCATCAGCACGTAGCTTTCGCGGGCGTGCTTGTCGCCCAGCCGCACGGCCAGGGTCTTCTTGCCCGCCTGGATGTCCGTGGGGATGTCGCGGACGTTGTTGGCCATCAGCAATGCGCAGGCGATCAGGCCCGTCCCGATCGCGCCAATCACTGCCGGAAGGCTGATCTGCCCGGCCTGCGTGTATGTGGTGCCGAGCGTTGCCACCAGGCCGAAGAAGACAAACACAAAAACGTCGCCCAGGCCCATGTAGCCGTACGGGTTCTTGCCTCCGGTGTAGCCCCACGCGGCCATGACACAGCCGATTCCCACCAGGATCAGCCACCAGCTCTGGGTGATCACCACCAGTGCCAGGCCGAACACCATGGCCACTGCGAAGGTGCCGAACGCCGCGTACTTGACGTGCTCCGGCTTGGCCGCGCCGGAGCCTACCAGCCGCAGCGGGCCCACGCGGTCCTCATCGGTGCCCCGGACGCCGTCGGAATAGTCGTTGGCGTAGTTCACCCCCACCTGCAGGAGCAGCGCCACCAGGGCGGCCAGGATGGCGTTGACGGGACGGAACGAATCCAGCTCGTACGCCGCGGCGGTGCCGATCAGCACGGGGGCGATGGCGGCCGGCAACGTGCGGAGGCGGGCGCCCTGGATCCATTGTGCGGCTGTGGCCACGGTGAGTACCTCGCTGGGTTGGGGGAAAACGGTGAAACGGTGTGCGCCGGCCGCGGGGGCAGCAGGTGCAGCTCTACTCTACTTTCCCTGGTGCAGGGCGTTGAGCCGCCCGATCATGGCCAGGCGGTCCGGTTTGCCGTTGGGCAGCATCAGCAGCTCGCCGGCTGCCAGCACCGTTTTCGGTGCCAGCAGGCCCAGCCGGGCGTGCCATTCCTGTTCAAGGACGACGGCGTGATCCCCGGCGGGGGAAGCGCCGGCCAGCGCCACATACGCGGCCACGGCCTGGCCCCATTCAGCGGACGGAACGCCGGCCACAAAAGCCGCCATGACGCCGTTGGACTTTTCCAGCTCCTCCTGGACGTGCGCGGCGGAGACCTTGACGCCGCCGGTGATGATGACGTCGTCGGCACGGCCCAGGACGGTGAGCCGGCCGTCCGCGTCCAGGGCGCCCAGGTCATTGGTGCGGTACCAGCGGACGCCGTCTTCCTCGTAGAAGGTGTCCGTGTTTTCGGGCGAGTCGAGGTACCCGGCCGCCACGGTGTCGCCGCCCAGGAGGATGCGGCCGTCCTCGGCGATCCGGACCTCCACTCCGGTCAGCGGGACGCCGTCGTACACGCAGCCGCCGCAGGTTTCCGCGGAGCCGTACGTGGTGGTGACCTTCAGGCCGGCCTCGCGGGCCGCGGCGAGCAGCCCCGCCGACGCCGGGGCGCCGCCCAGCAGGATGCCGTCGAACCGGCGCAGCACGGCGAGGGTGTCCGGGGAAGGGGAGGCCAGGAGCCGCTGCAGCTGGGTGGGCACCAGCGACGTGAAGCGGATGGGGTCGGTCAGTTCCAGGGCACCGGCCGTGAACGCTTCGGGCGTGAAGCCACCGGACATGTCCATGACCCAGGGCCGCGTGCCCGCGAACAGCGACCGGACCAGGACCTGCACGCCGGCCACGAACTGCACAGGCAGGGCCAGCAGCCACTGTCCTTCGCCCTGGAGGGCCAGCGCGGTGCCCATGGAGGATGCCGCCAGCGCCTCGACGGTCAGGACGGTGGCCTTGGGGGTGCCGGTGGAACCGGACGTGCGGACCACCGCCACGGCGTCATCGCAGCCAGGGGTTTCCGTGTGCCCCACCACCAGCTCGCCGTCCGGGTTCACGGAAAGTTCGACGGCGGGTCCCTCGCCGTGGAGGGCGGCGGCCAGCGCGGTGAGGGCCGGTTCGATGTCCAGGGGCCCGATGTTCTGGCGTCCGATGTTCATGTGCCGTCCTGCCTTAGAAGTAGTGCGGAAAGCGGGACCAGTCGGGGTCGCGTTTCTCCAGGAACGCCTCCTTGCCTTCCACCGCTTCGTCCGTCATGTAGGCCAGGCGGGTGGCTTCGCCGGCGAAGACCTGCTGGCCGGCCAGGCCGTCGTCGGCCAGGTTGAAGGCGAACTTGAGCATGCGGATGGCCTGGGGGGACTGGCGGGCGATGTCCGCGGCGTACTCCAGGGCCACTTCCTCGAGGCGCTCGTGGTCCACGGCCTCGTTCACCGCACCCATCCGGACCATGTCCTCGGCGGAATATTCGCGGGCCAGGAAGAAGATTTCGCGGGCTGCCTTCTGGCCGATCTGGCGGGCCAGCAGCGCGGAGCCGTAGCCGGCGTCGAAACTGCCCACGGTGGCGTCGGTCTGCTTGAACCTGCCGTGCTGGCGGGAGGCGATGGTGAGGTCGGAGACCACGTGCAGGGAGTGCCCGCCGCCGGCTGCCCAGCCGTTCACGACGGCGATGACCACCTTGGGCATGGTGCGCATCAGCCGCTGGACTTCCAGGATGTGGAGGCGGCCGGCACGGGCGGGGTCGATGGTTTCCTGGGTCTCGCCGTCGGCTGTGTTCTGTACTACGTACCGATACCCGTCCCTGCCCCGGATCCGCTGGTCGCCGCCGGAGCAGAAGCTGTGGCCGCCGTCCTTGGGGGAGGGGCCGTTGCCGGTGAGCAGGACGGTGGCCACGTCCGGCGTCATCCGGGCGTGGTCCATGGCCCGGTAGAGCTCGTCCACGGTGCCGGGGCGGAAGGCGTTCCGGACCTCCGGGCGGTTGAACGCGATCCGGACGGTGGGCAGGTCCCTGGTTTCTGAGCCGTCCGCCGAGCGCTCCACCTGCCGGTGGTAGGTCATGTCCTGGAAGTCATCGAAGCCGGAGACGGTGCGCCAGCGGGTGGGGTCAAAGACGTCGGACACTTTGGCAGGAATTTGGTTGCTCACCGGACAAGTCTAGTAACTGCAACGCGGGGTCACATAAAGCCCAGTGCGGAGCGGTTCCTGGGCGGCTTAGGGCTGGACCTGCTGGAGCTGTTCGAAGAGTTCCGGCGGGATGGCGTAGATGAAGACGACCGCCAGGAGGTTCTTCGCAGCGTGCACAAAGTAGGCGAACATCAGGTTCTTCCCGGTCCACACGTACACAAAAACCAGGGTGGCGCCCATCGCCAGGTAGGGCAGCAGGGCCGGGAACGTGATGGCTTCCTGGCCCACGATGTGGAGGGAAGCGAACAGGACCACGGACAGGGCGCAGCACAGCCAGATGTTCAGCCGGCGGCTGAGTTTGCCGATCAGCAGGTGCCGGAAGATGTACTCCTCCACAAACGGGCCCACAATCACCACCACGGGCACCATCAGCCAGGCAGGGACCTGCTGCATCAGTTCCTGCAGGCCGGCCTGGTTGGCGGAGGTCTGCACCCCGCCGGCCGCCGCCACCACAATGGCGGTAAGGATCATCATGGCCACCACCGCCGTGGGGACCATGATCAGGGTGAACCAGGGGCGGGTGGCCAGCACGCGCAGGTCCCGCGCCATGACCCGGCGGGCTGCGATCACGGCCAGGATCCCCACCGAGCCGTAGAAGAGCAGGTTGACTCCGTAGGACGCCGCGGCCGGGCTCGGCGCCAGCTGCCGGAGGAAGGGCGCGAGCAGCTCCCCGGCGACGGCGAAGATCCCCGCTGCGGCCACGTAGAGGCCCACCGTGGCGAAATCGAGGGGGGAAAACCGGTACAGCTCAGGCTGCGGAGCGGGTGGGCGCCGGTGTGTTGTGGCCATGGGTTCAGCCTATCGCCCGCACCGGGGGGCGGGCTCCGTCACATTGCGGCCCCAGTTCGGCGTCCCGTAGAATATTCGGTATGCCTAACTTTCTGTTTCGGTGCGCCAAAGTAGGCGCCCGGACCCTCGCTCCCCGGAAGGTGGCGCAGCGCGCAGCCGCAAGCGCCGCCGTCGTCCTTTTCACCCTGTCGGTGACTGCCTGCGGCGGCGCTGCGGGCGGGAACGCGCCGGGCAACGGCGGCGACGATAAGCCCGTGGTGCTGACCACCTTCACCGTCCTGGCCGACGTCGCCCGGAACGTCGCGGGGGAGCACCTCACCGTGGAGTCCATCACCAAGGCAGGCGCCGAGATCCACGGCTACGAACCCACCCCCGGCGACATCCGCAAAGCCTCCAAAGCGGACCTCATCCTGGACAACGGGCTGAACCTCGAAGCGTGGTTCGGGCAGTTCGTCGAAGGCCTGGACGTGCCGCACGCCGTGGTCAGCGACGGTGTGCAGGTCATGTCCATCAGTGAAGACTCGTACCAGGGCAAGCCGAATCCGCATGCGTGGATGTCCCCCGTGAACGTCCAGATCTACACCGACAACATGGTGAAGGCCTTCAGTGCGCTGGACCCGGACAACGCCGCCGCCTTCAAGGCCAACGGGGACGCCTACAAAGCCAAGCTTCAGGCTGTGCAGGACGAGATGAAGGCCAGCCTCTCGGCCCTCCCCGAGAACCAGCGTGCCCTGGTGACCTGCGAAGGCGCCTTCTCCTACCTGGCCCGCGACGCCGGGCTCCGCGAGGTCTACATCTGGGCCGTGAACGCCGAGCAGCAGGCCACGCCGCAGCAGATCACCCGTGCCATCGAGTACGTCAAGGCCAACCAGGTCCCGGCGGTGTTCTGCGAATCCACGGTGTCGGACGCCCCCATGCAGCAGGTTGTCGGGGCCACGGGCAGCGCGTTCGGCGGCATCCTGTACGTTGACTCGCTCTCCGAAGCGGACGGCCCGGTGCCTACCTACCTGGACCTGATCAGGCACGACGCCAACCTCATCACCAAGGCGCTGACCGGCGCCGCTGCCTCGCAGGCAAAGTCATGACCGCCCCCGCCATCCTCGTGGAGAACGTCACCGTCCACTATGGCGAGGTGCTGGCGCTCGATTCCGCCTCACTCACCTTGGAAACGGCCCGGATCTGCGGCCTGATCGGCATGAACGGGTCCGGCAAGTCCACCCTGTTCAAGGTGGTCATGGGGATGATCAAGCCCGACGCCGGCCGCGTCCTGATCGGCGGACAGTCACCGTCCAAGGCGCGCAAGGAGGGCGGGATCGGCTACGTGCCGCAGAGCGAGGACGTGGACTGGCAGTTCCCGCTGTCCGTCCGGGATGTGGTGATGATGGGCCGTTACGGACACCAGGGCTTCACCAGACGTCCCTCGAAGGCTGACCGTGCCGCCGTGGATGAGGCACTGGACCGGGTTGAGCTCTCCGAGTACGCCGACCGCCAGATCGGGCAGCTGTCCGGCGGGCAGAAGAAACGGGCTTTTGTGGCCCGCGGGATCGCCCAGGGCGCCACCATGATGCTCCTGGACGAACCGTTCGCCGGCGTGGACAAGCGGTCCGAAGCCACCATCAGCCGGCTGCTGCGTGAACTCGCCTCCGATGGCTGCACCATCCTGATCTCCACCCACGACCTTCATGCCATGCCTGCGCTGTGCGACGAAGCCGTCCTCCTGATGCGCCGCGTCCTGATGCATGGTGCCCCGGAACTGGTGCTGCAGCCGGAGAACCTGGCCATGGCGTTCGGCCTGGACGTGCTGAACCCCAACGCCCCGGAACGGACCCACCCTGCCGGCACAGCCGCCGTCGTACATTCCGCCACTGCAGCGGGCACCCATCCGAAGAACAGGGGCTGAACGCATGGAACTTCTGCTTGAACCCCTGAGCTACGACTTCATGGTCCGCGCCATCATCACCACCGCGCTCGCCGCGATCGTGTGCGCCGTCCTGAGCTGCTGGCTGGTGCTGATCGGCTGGTCGCTGATGGGCGACGCCGTCTCGCACGCCGTCCTGCCGGGTGTGGTCCTGGCCTACATCGTGGGCGCACCGTTCGCCCTCGGCGCGCTGGTGTTTGCGCTGGTCGCCGTGACCCTGATCGGGGTGGTCCGCAACACCAGCCGGGTGAAGGAGGACGCGGCAATCGGCATTGTCTTCACCTCGCTGTTCGCCCTGGGCCTGGTGCTGATCTCCGTGACACCGAGCCAGACGGACCTGAACCACATCATCTTCGGGAACCTCCTGGGCGTCAGCATCCCGGACCTCATCCAGGTGCTGGTGCTGGGCGTGGTGGCCTTCGCCATCCTGATCCTGAAGCGCCGCGACCTTACCCTCTACGCCTTTGACCCCACGCATGCCCACGCCATCGGGCTCTCCCCGAGGCGGCTCGGGGCGCTGCTCCTGGGCCTGCTGGCGCTGACCTCTGTAGTGGCTCTGCAGACCGTAGGGGTGGTGCTGGTGGTGGCCATGCTGATCATCCCCGGCGCCACGGCCTACCTGCTCACCGACCGCTTCCACCGCATGCTGGTGATCGCCCCGGTGGTCTCGGCCGTCTGCTCCATCACCGGCATCTACGTGAGCTACTACCTGGACACGGCCTCGGGCGCCATGGTGGTGCTGACCCAGGGCGTGGTGTTCGCCGCCGTCTACCTGTTCAGCCCGCGGCAGGGACTGATCGGCACGCGCCTCGCGAAGGCCCGCCGGAAGAAGGCCGCCGCGCTGCAGGCCGCCTGACCAAGTGACGTCCCGCAGGCCCGGGCGCCCGCCGCGCAGGCGGTGAGTTTTGCGTCAAGGGATCGTTACGCACCGACCGGCCGCCGGAAACATCGGCGGCGGATGATGGGCTCATGCCAGTCGTTCCGCCGGCCGAAAGGATCTGTCCATGATCACCAAGAACCTTTTCCTGCAGGGCATCTTTCCGTTCCAGGGCGCCGGGCTGGAGAAGCCCGTCCTCATCCACAGCGGACTCTCGCATTACGTCCCGGACGGCGTCATCAACCAGACGCTCTACTTCCGCGGCGGCAACTCCAGCAGCGAGCTCATCACCGTGGTGCTGATCCGCAACGGCGTGCCCATGCGCTACTTTCCCATTGGCGCCAAGAGCGAGGTCCATGTGCCGCTGCGCGTGGTGGAGGACATCGACGGCGGCTCGGTGGTGGAGCTCCACGTCGCCGCCCCGGACGGGGTAGCCGGGTTCGTGGTGGTGGACCTGGGCATGGTGGAGCACTGATGACCAGCGTGCTGGCCCGGCCCCACGGCAGGCACCCGGGCGGCGCGCCCCGCCGTCGGCTGGTGGTGGTGGGCAACGGGATGGCGGGCGCCCGTGCCGTGGAGGAGATCCTGGCCCGGGGCGGCGCCGGGCAGTTCAGCATCACCATGTTCGGCGACGAGCCCTACGGCAACTACAACCGGATCATGCTCAGCCACGTCCTCTCCGGCGAGGAAAGCGATGCGGACATCTTCCTGAATGCGCTCTCCTGGTACCGCGAAAACAGCATCACGCTGCACGCCGGCGTCCGGGTTGACCGGATCGACAAGCCCACCAAGCATGTCTTCTCCAACGACGGCCGGGTGACGCCCTACGACACCCTCATCATCGCCACCGGCAGCCGCTCCCACATGCCGCCCATGGACGGCCTCTACACCCCGGGCGGGTCCCTGAAGCACGGGATCTTCGGGTTCCGGACCATCGATGACACGCGACGGATGGTCCAGCACGCCCAGCAGGACCAGCACCGCCGCGCGGTGGTCATCGGCGGCGGGCTCCTGGGCCTCGAGGCCGCCTACGGACTGAAGAGCCACGGGATCGAGGTGGAGGTGGTGCACTCGGGCGGGCACCTCATGAACGCGCAGATGGGGCCCGACGGCGGTGCGGTGCTCCGCCGGAGCGTGGAGGCCCTGGGGATCGGGGTACATACGTCCAGCCGTACTACCGCCGTGCTTGGCACCGACAAGGTCACCGGCGTCAGCCTCCGCGACCGGGACAACATCGCCTGCGACATGGTGGTGGTGGCCGCGGGCATCCGGCCCAACGTGGACATTGCGGTGCTGAGCGGGCTGCCGGTGGAGCGCGCCATTGTGGTGGATGACCAGCTGCGGGTCCAGGACGAGGACCACATCTATGCCGTGGGGGAGTGCGTCCAGCACCGCGGCGAGGTCTACGGGCTGGTGGCGCCGCTCTGGGAACAGGCCGTGGTGCTCGCCAACCACGTGACCGGTGCGGATACGTCCTCTGTCTACCTCGGTTCCCGGACGGCCACGAAACTCAAGGTGGCCGGTGTGGACGTGGCATCCATGGGCCTGCACGGTCCGGAACTCGAGACCGACGAGCACATCGTGTTCTCGGAGTCCGGCCGCGGCGTCTTCAAGTCCATCGTGGTCCGTGACAACAAGATGGTGGGCGCCACGCTGCTGGGCGACAGCCGGAAGGTGGCCTACCTGACCCAGGCCTTCGACCGCGGGCTGCCCCTGCCGGAGGAACGGATCGCCCTGCTGTTCGACGTCGGCGGGCCGGGTGGGGAGGCAGGCGTCGCCGAGCTCGACGACGGCGCCCAGGTCTGCAACTGCAACGGCGTCTCGAAGGGGGCGCTCGTGGCCGCCGTGATGGGCGGCTGCGCTTCGGTTTCCGGCGCCATGGACGCCACCCGGGCAGGGAAGGGCTGCGGCTCCTGCAAGCTCCTGGTCAGGCAGGTGGTGGAGTGGGCGGCGGACGGTGCTGTAGAGGAGGACCCGGCCGCCAGCTATTACGTGCCCGGGATCCCGCTGGACAAGGCAGCACTCATGGCCGCCATCCGTGCACAGGATCTGCGTTCGGTGTCCCAGGTGTTTGCTGCCCTGGCTCCCGGCAGCGCCGAGGATGCCAAGTCCAAAATGGGCCTGGCCTCGCTGCTGAAGATGATGCTCGCGGACCGGTATATCGACGAACGCGACGCCCGGTTCATCAACGACCGCGTACACGCCAATATCCAGCGCGACGGCACGTTCTCCGTGGTGCCGCAGATGAAGGGCGGCGTGACCTCGGTACAGCAGCTGCGCCGCATTGCCGACGTCGCCGAAAAGCACAACGTGCCGCTGATCAAACTGACCGGCGGGCAGCGGATCGACCTGCTGGGGATCCCCAAGGAGGACCTCCCTCAGGTCTGGGCGGACCTGGACATGCCCTCCGGCTACGCCTACGGAAAGAGCTTCCGGACCGTGAAGACCTGCGTGGGCAAGGACTTCTGCCGGTATGGCACAGGGGACTCCACCAGCCTGGGCATTCAGATCGAGTCCCGGTTCCAGGGGATCGAGGCGCCGGCCAAACTGAAGCTGGCCGTGTCCGGCTGTCCGCGGAACTGCGCGGAGTCTCTGGTCAAGGACGTGGGTGTGGTGGCCGTGGAGGGCGGCCGCTGGGAAGTGTACGTTGGCGGGGCCGCGGGTGCCCATATCCGCAAGGGGGACCTGCTGGCCACTGTGGACGACCCGGAGGAGGTTACGGTGCTGACGGGCCGGTTCATGCAGTACTACCGCGAGCGGGCCAACTGGCTGGAACGGACCTATGCCTTTGTGCCGCGGGTGGGCATCGGGCATCTGCGGGCAGTGATCGTCGAGGACGCGGAAGGCATCGCGGCCCAGCTGGACGCGGCCATGCAGGCGTCCGTGGACAGCTACGTGGACCCGTGGAGTGAGCGCGACGATCCGCAGACGCCGGGCCAGTTCCGCACCTCCCTTCCGCTGACCGTCCTGCCGCAGGTGCCGGTCCGATGAGTACGGATCCGATGGGGACGGATCCGATGGGCGCTCATCCCGCCAGTGCAGACTCAGCCAGTTACAACCTGGGCCCGGTGGACCAGATCCCGTTCGGGGAAGGCCGGGCGTTCGGCGTCGAGGGTGAGCAGGTGGCGGTCTTCAGGCTGCGGGACGGCTCCCTGCGGGCGGTCTCTGCTGTTTGCCCCCACCGGGGCGGTCCCCTTGCAGACGGCACCATCGACCGGCTGGTGGTGGTGTGCCCGCTGCACCAGCACGCCTTCGAGCTAGAAACGGGCTGCTCTACCACCGGCGCCGAACCATTGCGCACATACGCCGTACAGGCCGATGGAGAACAGAACATTATTCTGCTAAGCAGCCAAAGGGTAGGCAATTATTCAGCTTAAATGCCGTTGAATGTAGTCTTCGTCACGAATCCCGAATGGCGCCTTGTAGGATGGATAGGCCGTGCGAACTTCGACGCCAGCGAGAATTTGTCCACATAAATACCCCAAACGCGGGATAAACCCGAATTATCTGGACAAAAACTCGAGGAGTCCCGCGCCGGCCAACCTCCGAACCCCCCAAGGAATTGTTGTGCCTCAAAGTACCCCCACAGAACTTCAGAGCCGGACGGCCCCATCCGCCGCCGTCGACTCTTCCCTCAGCGCCGAGGGCTACAAAAAGACCCTAAGCCGCCGCCACGTGACCATGATTGCGATGGGCGGCGCCATCGGCGTCGGACTCTTTATGGGAGCCGGCGGACGCCTGGCCTCCACCGGCCCGGCTCTGATCTTCTCCTACGCCATCGCTGGCGTCATCGCCTACCTGCTGATGCGGGCCCTCGGCGAGCTGATCATGTACCGCCAGACATCCGGCTCGTTCGTTAGCTATGCCGGCGAAATGTTCGGCAAGAAGGGCGCCTACCTGTCCGGCTGGATGTACTTCATCAACTGGGCCATGACGGGCATCGCCGAACTGATCGCAATCGGCCTGTACTTCCAGTTCTTCTTCCCCAACGTCCCCGTTGAACTGTCCGCCATCGCCGCGCTGGTGCTGCTGGTGGCCGTGAACCTGCTCAGTGTCAAGGCGTTCGGCGAGTTCGAATTCTGGGCATCCTGCCTCAAGGTTGCCGCCATTGTGATCTTCCTGGCCGTGGGCACGTTCATGGTGGTTACCAACGCCAAGGTGGGCGACGGCAACGCTTCGGTCAACAACCTCTTCCACGACGACGGCGGCATGTTCCCCAAGGGCGCACTGGTGATGATCCTGGTGCTCAACGCCGTCATCTTCGCCTACAACGCGATCGAACTCGTGGGCATCACCGCCGGCGAAATGGAGAACCCGGAACGCGAAGTTCCCAAGGCCATCCGCGCCGTGGTCCTCCGCATCGTGGTGTTCTACGTGGGCTCCGTGACGCTGCTGGCCATGCTCCTGCCCTCGGACCAGTACAAGGCCGGCACCTCCCCGTTCGTCACCGTGTTCGGCCAGATGGGGCTCGCCTGGATGGGCGACGTGATGAACATGATCGTCATCACGGCGGCGCTGTCCTCCTGCAACTCCGGCCTGTACTCGATCGGCCGTATCTTCCGCACCATGGCCAACAACGGGCATGCCCCGCAGTGGCTCACCAAGATGTCCAGCCGGCATGTACCGTATGCCGCCATCCTGGCCATCGCCGCCGTGTACCTCGTGGGCATCCTGCTGAACATCTGGCTGGGCGGCTCCCACGCGTTCGACCTCGCCCTGAACTCCGCCTCCATCGGCGTGATCTTCACCTGGGGCTCCATTTTCGCCAGCCAGATCGCGCTGCGGAAGAAGAAGGGCAAGGTCTCGTCCCTGCCCATGCCCGGCGCCCCATGGACCAGCTGGGCCGGACTCGTCGCGCTGCTCGCCATCGCCGTGCTCATCGGCTTCGACACCATGACGGACAAGGCCACCGGCGACGTGTTCATGCTGGGCCTCTGGACCCTGGCCACTATCCCGTTCTTCGCGCTGGTGCTGTGGCTGGGCTGGCAGAAGGTCAAGAACAACGAGCCCAAGAGCGAACTCTTCAGCTAGTCATTTCCCGTACCCCCATCGATTGCTCCGTAACGGCCGTTTTCAGAGCCCATAACGGCCGTTACGGAGCAGTCGACGGGGGCTGGCCCTTCAGATAGCGGGCGAAGTGGTTCTCGATCCGCTGCCAGGCTTCGGGAGCCGACTCCGGATCCGGGCCAATCCCCATCACACGCATCAGTGGGCGGAACACTGCCGGGCCCAGGTCTTTCTCGTTGAGGAAGGCGTGGCCGGCTGTGGGGAATTCCTTGACGCTGTTCTCGATCCCGAGGTTATCCAGTGCGGTCTCGAGCCTGGCGGCTGCGCCCTTAAGGGTGGTGTCCCGGCCGCCGAAGTTGGCCACGATGGGGCAGGCGCCGCGAAGGGCTCCCTCCAGGTCGCGGGGCAGCCGCCCGTAGTTGACAGAGGCGGCGTCAAAGCCGTCGCGGGCCACCAGCAGGGCGAATCCGCCGCCCATGCAGAACCCGATGACGCCGGTTTTTCCGGTGGACAGCGGTGAGTTGGCCAGCCAGGTCCGTGCGGTGGCGAGGTCGGTGAACACCCGGCCTCGACCTGTCACCATGCTGCGCATTGTGCTCACCAGGCAGCGGCGGGGGCCGCCGTCGCTGAAAAGATCCACGGCCAGGGTCAGGTAACCGGCCCGGGCCAGCCGGTCCGCGTGACCCCGCACCAGGTCATTGAGGCCGAAGGCTTCGTGGATCATCAGGACGGCCGGGAACGGACCGGCTCCCGGTGGGGCGGCGAGGTAGCCGCCCAGGGCGGGCGATCCTCCGGCAGCGGCACTTTCGGTGCTGAGATCAACGTTCGTCATGCGCCAAGGCTAGCCGCCGCCGTCGTGAATCCATTGCTCCACAAGGGCCCTTTTCGAAGGTCAAAAAGGCCCTTGTGGAGCAATGGATGGATGTGAAGCGGACAAAGGAACAGCGGCGGATCCCCCATGGGAATCCACCGCTGTCCGGATCTTGACGTACTAGTCCTTTTTGAAGGTGTCCTTGACGTTTTCGCCGACCTTCTTAGCGTCAGCCTTGACCTGGTCTGCCTGGCCTTCGGCCTTCAGCCGGTCGTTGTCGGTAGCGTTGCCGGCCGCTTCCTTGGCCTTGCCGCCCAGGTGCTCTGCTTCGTTGCTGATCTTGTCTCCGAGGCCCATATTCTGGCCGCCTTTCGTGTCCCGTTGATCCAACAGTGCCTTTTCACCATAACACAAAGCATGCTTACTATTTCAAGGCCTGCGAAGGCTTGTTCCTGCCGAATGTCGGCGGCCCCGGCTAGGCTCGATGCATGGACCACTCAACAAGTCTGACCCAGCACATCCATGCCAGTCCGGACAAGGTCTGGGCAGTCATCTCGGACATTCCGGGCTCCGCCGGCACCCTGTCCGGTATCGACGCCGTGCAGATGATCAGCGAGGGGCCTTACGGCAAGGGGACCCGCTGGAAGGAAACCCGCACCATGATGGGCCGGGCGGAAACAGTGGAAATGTGGGTGGACCAGGCCCACCCGCCCCGCAGCACCGTCGTGAAAGCCCACCAGGGCGGCGCCGATTACACCACCCGTTTCAGCCTGGCCGAGAGGGACAGCGGGACAGACCTTACGGTGACGTTCGGCGCCGACGTGGTCAACCCCACCGCACTGAGCAGAATCTACATGGCCGTGTTCGGCAGGATCGGCCTGAGCATCACGCGCAAGGCCTTGGCGAAGGACCTGGCCGAAATCGCGGCCAAAGCGGAATCGCTGTAGTGGCGGCCAGGCCGCCCAAGATTACCGGGCCACGGCTGACGGAGGTCCGGCTGGCAGAACTGACGGATGATCCCGCCGCGGATTTCCGGCGCGGTGAAAAGTACGACGGCGTCCGGTACAGTCGCGTGGCAGCCGACGGTCTGGAGCTGAGCGGCACAGACTTCGCTGAATGTGATTTTCAGGGTGCGTCCTTCAATGACACGCAGCTCCGCGGGGCAGGCTTCCGCGACTGCATCCTCTCCGAGGTGTACGCGCCCGTGTTTAGGGCCGCCCGGTCCACCTGGCGTGACGTGCACCTGAACAACCCCCGGCTCGGATCCGCTGAGCTCTACGAGAGCGGCTGGCAGTCCGTGCGGATCGAGGGCGGCAAGCTGGACTTCCTCAACCTGCGCGGATCAAAGCTGACCGATGTCCTGATTACCGGCTGCATCATCAACGAGCTGGACCTGGGTTCGGCCACCGGCACGCGCGTTGCGCTTGAGAACTGCACTATTGGGACGTTGGACCTCACAAACGCCCGGTTGAAGGACTTCGACCTGCGCGGCACTGATTTCCGGACCATCAGCGGCCTGGGCAGCCTGGCAGGCCTGGTGATCGACGACTACCAGCTGAGCCTGCTGGCCCCGCTCCTGGCAGGACACCTGGGAATCCGGGTGGAGTAACGGATTGGGAAGGGGGCGAGGCCGGGTGGGCCTAGGCTGGTGCCGCGACTTTTCTTGAACCCCTCACTCTCACCGGCCGGAACGTCATCCTCGAGCCCCTGGGCCACGAGCACCACGACGGCCTGGTGGCGGCCGCGCGTGATGGCCAGCTGCGGGACGTCTGGTCATCGGCATGACAACCTACTGCAACATCGACGCCGTCACACCCCGCCTCGAGATCGGCTCCACGTGGAACGCTGCCTCGGTCCACGGCACTGGCACCAACCCGGACTCGAAGCTGCTGCTGTTGCGCCACGCCTTCGAGACAATCGGGTGCGTGGCGGTGGAATTCTGCACGCACTGGATGAACCACCAGTCCCGCGAGGCCATCGCCCGACTGGGCGCGAAGCAGGACGGCGTCCTGCGAAGTCACCGGCGCACCCAGGACGGTGTCTTGCGGGACACCGTGGCGTTCTCGATCCTGGAGCACGAGTGGCCCATGGTCCGGAATGGCACGGAACACAGGCTCGCCAAGCGGCCCTAAGGACGCTTGGCGAGCGGGTAGTGGTTATGGTGTGGTTAGTACGCCCACCAACGATGCGTAGTAGCCGTGCCGATAGCCCTCGCCGTTGGGATGGAAATTGGCACGATCGAAAATGTTGGCCACGTCGTAGTTGATCCAGGGATCGCTTGAGCCAATGCCGTGACCCATGAAGGCAGGCGCGACGTCAACGAAGTGCGCCCCCGTTGCTGGCGCGATGGCGGCAATAACGCTGTTTAACCCCGCCGTCAGGTTGTTGACCATGACCGCTCGTGGATCCAAAAAGGTCGAATCAAACAGCATCGGATAGCCGGTGAAAACGATCTTCGCCGTCGGTGCCTGGGCTCGGATTGAAAAGCTAATAGCAGCAAGTCGTTGTACGAGTTCGCTTTCTGTCGGATTCGTCAGGGCCTCCAGGATCACGGCACGCTTTTCCAAAGCGGCCGTCTCACATGCCGACGGGTCCGCGAAGCAGGTGGCCAACAGGCCGGTTGTGTCGAGGTCGTTGCCTCCGACCGTCACGGTCACAACCTTGGTATTTGCGGTGACCTTGCTCAGTTGCTCGGTGAGAACGCTGAGAGTCGTTGCGCCAGAGCAAGCAGCATTCGAAGTAAGGACCAGCGCCCGATGGTTGTCTGCAATCTCCGGATAACCCTTGCGGCTGACGAAGCAAGTCCCGCTGGTGTACGGAGCTGCGCCTTGCCCGGCCGCGTACGAATCACCCAGCGCTACGTAATCGGCTTGCGGTGGCGGCGCCGCCCCGGCTGGAACGGCCGCAAATCCCAGTGCCATAGCAAGAGTGGCGAGGCCGGCCGCGCAAGCCGCGAGCCGCCGTCGTACTGCTGGATGCGTCATGACTGTCCCCTAGATCATCGGCCCCTGGAATGAGGGCAGGTAATCGCAAACGATACGCGCGGTACAGAGGCCCCGTCACCGCCCGTAACTACCCTCATTTCGGACACGCATTTCCCCTATTTGCTGCGTGCGGTCGACGCTGACGTGTGGTTAGCTGTCCGGGTGGAGAATCTAGGCGGCGCCGTGGGCTGGGACGGAGCCGTTAATGCATGGCACGTCGCCGGCGGCGTCTATCGGATGGGCCGCCGCGAGTGGCTCACCGCAAGCGGGTGGCAGCAGGCGCACGACGACGGCGTCCGCACCGTGGTGGATCTGCGCCACCCCCGCGAGGCGCGGCGCCGGGACACCGACCCCGCCGTGTCCGACGACGCCCTGACGGGCGTGAACATCGTCGTCACGCCCACCGAAGAGCCCGACGACCCGCGGTTTACCGCCGTCTGCGGGCCCTACCTCAACGATCCGGCGCATTATCTGCACAACGTCCGGCTCTACCCGAAAAAGCTTGTCGACGTTTTTCGCGCGTTGGCTGAAGCAGCAACGGGCGCCGTGGTCATCCACTGCGCCGCCGGCCGGGACCGCAGCGGCATGGTGGCCGCCATGCTGCAGGACCTCGCCGGCCACCCGGACCAGCTCATCGCCGACGGCTACGCGAAGGCCGCCCGCGGCATCAACGAGCGCTACCGGACCCACGGGCCGCCGCACGACCGCGAACGCTACATGGACGACGCCGAACTGGCGCCCCTCCTGGAAATGCGCGGACGGACGGTGGTGGAGTTCGTCCGGGAGCTGGATACCCGCGCCTTTCTGCTGCGGCACGGCCTGCAGCGCGACGAATTGTCCGCCATCGTACGCCTGCTCGAGGGTAGGAACCGGCCATGAAACCCCCGCGATATGTGGCGGCCGGGCTTGCGGCGTGTATGTCCCGGCGGGGCGGAGCAGATGGATAACTCAACAGTGAAGGCAGCCCGTGTGAAACGCATAGTTGGAGCAGCAGTGGCTGCCGGAGTGGTCCTGGCGGCGGGGTTTGGCGGCGTTCCGGCGGCTGCGGTTACTCCGTCGCCGTCGCCGGTGGCGCCCTCGCCCGGGGCAATGGAAAGCCCGACGGCGGGTGGCGGCCTGTCAGAGGCCGCCCTGTCCGAGGCGGCCCTCCGGGATCTCGGTATGACGGCCGCGGAGTTTTCCGCCGCCGGCCAGTTGGGCAAGCAGGCTGCCGACGTCGCCGCGGCACTCCGCGGGATTCCGGGATACCTCAGCACCCGGATCGAGGGCGGCCGCATCCTGGTCACCGGCAGCGGGCAGGACCTGGAAGCGGCGGTCACCCGGCTCCGGAACAATGACCCGGCGGTGACCCTCGACATGGTGACCCTTGCCCCGGAGCCCGGGCCGCCGCCGTCGGACGCTCCCTCAACCCCTGCCGCGGAGGTACCCACGGACGCGGGCATCACCGCCGTTCCAGAAACGCACCCCGCGCCCGGCACCGAGTTCGCCCGCAGCACCCAGCAGCTGTTCCAGGCGTACCTGCGCGACGTTGGACCCGCGGGGCTCCAGTCTGTGGCCTTCAACGGCCGGCAGTTCGTCATCCGCACCGGTGGTGTCACCAGCGCCGAGGCCACCCTCGAGGGCGGCCGGGATGCGGCTGCCCTGGTATCCCCGGTTGTTGCTGCCGAAGGCAAAATCTCCGCCGCAGAATTCGTGGCCCGCTACGCCAACGTGGAGCTCGACGCCGGGGCGCCACTCGCACCCGAAGCGGACGTCCCGGGAGGCCTGGGTTACGCCGCGGACACCGGCTACATCTGCTCCACCGGGTTCTCCGCCTTTGACCCCGCGGGGTTGCCCGCCGTGCTCACCGCCGGGCACTGCACGGATGACGGCGCCGCACGGTCCGCCACGCTCCACTTCCAGGGCCTGCCGGCAGGACTGCTCGGAAACTTCGGCTTCAGCCAGTTCGGCGGGACGGGAAACTCTTCCGTCCTGCGCCCCGGCAACGTGGCAGACCCGGGAAACGTCGGCACGGACATCGCCGTGATCCATGAGCTCCGCGCGGACCTAAACCCGATGCCGGCCGCCAGCACCTGGGGCAATCCGTCGGAACCGGACCCGGACGTGAAGGTCATCGGGGTGGCCGCCCCGGTGCTGGGCATGCCGGTATGCCGCTCCGGCCGGACCTCGGCGTGGTCCTGCGGGACCATCGACGAGGTGGGGATCTTCGTGGTGCCGGGCCGTAACTACCCGGCCGACCCGCTGGACCTGAGGGCGTTCACCGGCTTCCTGTCCTTCGACGTCCAGTCCAGCGGCGGCGACTCCGGCGGCCCGTGGCTCAGCGGCAACTACGCCGTGGGCACCCATTCCGCCGGGGAGGACGCATCCCAGCCCAACCAGGCGCCGCCTGTGAACTTCGCTGTGGCCACCACGCTTGAGGACGCACTCGGGGCGCTCCCCGGCTTCCAGTTGGAACTCTTCCTCAACAAGCCGACGGTGTCATCGCCCGCGCCAGGTGCAACGTTCGACGCCGGCCAGACCGTCACCGGCATGGTGGCCGCCGCTCCGGCGTCCGCAGTCGCTGCCGGCTCCAAGGTCAGGGTCACAGTGGAGGGTAAGGCTCCGTTTGAGGTTCCCGTTGAGGCCGGCGGCGCGTGGTCGTTTACGGCGCCGGCCGGGTCCGGACCGCTGAGGTTCACAGCCGAGACGGTGAACGGGTTCAGTGCGTCCGGCGCCTCGGCGTTTGAGTTTGCGGCGGCGCCGGCCGCACTGCCTGCCGAGCCGCCGGCACAGACCGAGACCCCCGCAGCAGTACCCCCGGCGAGCGGTGCGCCGGCGTCCGAAAGCGCTGCCGCCGTCGTCGTCCGTCCGCTGGGTGACAGCCGGTCCGCCCTGGCCGTCACAGGCGTCTCCGGGCTGCTTCTGGCCGCCGGCATTGCGGCTGCTGCGCTGGTCGTGGGGGGTGCGCTGCTGGTGCTGGTCCGGCGCAGGAAGCGGCGGACCTGAACCTTTTCCCCCAACCCCCCAGACGCTCTCTCACTTAATGTCGGTTATTTCCAATCGCTCTCTCACTTTCCTCAGGAAAGTGAGAGCGTGCCTCCAAAACCCACATTTAGTGAGAGAGCGTCGCAGCCCGGGGCGGGGTTAAACGGGGGAGGGTTAGGGGGTCTTTCCGCGGCGCCCCGGCGTAAGATTTTCCCCGTAGGAGGTGGCGAAATGAACCTAGCCCTGAACTCAGCCACAACCATCCTGCCAGTGGATGACGTTGCGCGTGCCCACAGTTTCTACACCGAAAAACTGGGCCTGCCGCACCGCGGAATGACAGAGGATGGAAGCGATTTGCTCGGCAGCGACGGCGGCCCGATGCTGCAGTTGAAGCCGGTCTCGGATGGAAAGCACTCCGAGCACACCGCCCTCAGCTTTGAGGTGCGCGACATTGAGCGGACGGTGCGGGACATGGAGTCCAGGGGCATCCGGTTCCAGGACTACGACCTGCCCAACCTGAAGACCGAGAACCACATCTGCACCACGGACTCCGAGAAATGTGCCTGGTTTATGGATACCGAGCACAACATCCTCTGCGTCCACGAGACCTTGGGAGTGCAGGCCGACTACCAGCTCTGAGAAGCTGCCGCAGGGCATCAGGAGCACGGGAGGAAGCCCCGGCTGAGGCCGGGGCTTCCCTTTTGCAACGATACGAACGAGCGTACGTCTTGACTCGGCGGGGTGAAGCCGACATACTGAATTCGGGCCCCGGCTGCAATGACGAAACCGGCGGCGACTCGAAAATTCCAGGAGGGATGTGCCATGACTGAAGTGGCCTTTGATATCAACCGCAACGTGGACCTGTTCCGGGTCAGCCGCGCCGACGAGCTGGCGGCGGCGCCTGGCCAGACGCTCAACGCGCGCCGGATCTCCGGCGTCAGCAAGGAAAACAGCCCGGTCGAAAACCTCTGGTTCGGCAAGGTGTACACCGGTCCTGGCGAAATCTCGGATGCCCATCACCACGGGGAGGCCAACACGGGAGGGTATGTCCTCAAAGGCCGCGGTTTTATCCGTTACGGCGAGAACTACAGCCAGATTGTCTACCTCGAAGAGGGCGATTTCGTCTTCGTGCCGCCGTACATGCCCCACATCGAGGGCAACGCCAGCAGGACAGAAGAGCTCGTCTGGATGACCACCCGGACGCCGGACAACATCGTGGTCAACCTGCACCACCAGGAGATCGCGGACCTGGAGATCGACTACCGCTCCTGACTCTTCACAAGAACGGGGTGGCTGCCGGAGGGCGGCCACCCCGTTTTTCTGCGCTCCGGCACCTGCGCAAAAAAGTACGACGGCGGGTGCGCACCCGCCGTCGTACTCTCCCCGCGGGAGGGCGTTCAGAAGGAGCGGGGCAGCCCCAGGTGCTTCTCGCCGATGTAGTTGCGGGTCATCTCGTCCGTTAGGGGTGCGAACGTGTAGAGCCGGGCGTCGCGGAAGTAGCGCTGCATGGGCAGGCCGCGGAAGAAGCCCCAGCCGGCCATGACCCGCATGCCGATGTCCGTGGCGGTGGTGGCTGCATCGGACGCGGCGAGCTTGGCCATGGCGGACCAGGTCTCGTTGGTGCCCGGGCCGGCGTCGGAGGCTTCGGCTGCCTGGCGCAGCAGGAGCCGGGCCGATTCGATCTTCACGCTGGCGTCCACCAGGCTGTGCTGCAGGCCCTGGAAGGAGCCCACCGGCTTGCCGAACGCGTGCCGCTGGCGGGCCCAGCCGATGGCGGTTTCCATGGCGCCGCGGGCGATGCCCAGGGCCACTGCGGCGCCGTTCAGCCGTTCGCCGTTGAGCGTGTCGAGCACCTGCCGGAAGCCGCGGTCCAGTTCGCCCAGGACATTGGCCGCCGGGACGCGGACGTCGTCGAGGTGGACGTCGCACTGCGCCAGGCCGCGGATGCCCATGGTGTCGATGACCTCGGTGCGGATCCCCGGGGTGGAGCGGGGGACCAGGAACATGGTGATGCCATCGATCGCGGAGCGCGTGATCTCGCTGGTGCGGGCCAGGAGGATGAGGTAGTCGGCATCCATCGCGCCGCCGATCCACCGTTTCTGCCCGGAGATGGACCAGCTGCCGTCATCGAGCCGGGTGGCGCGGGTCTTCATGGCGCGCGCAACGTCAGTGCCGCCGTCGGGCTCGCTCAGCCCGAATGACATCTTGGCGGCTCCGGCGTGCAGCGGGGCCAGGAACTCCTCCTGCTGGGCGTGGTTGCCGTAGCTGTGGAGGAGCTGGACGCCCATGTACTGGACCACCATGCTGACACCCACCGAGGTGGGCCCGGCGCCGAGCTCCTCCAGCACCACGGCCTGCGCCTGGTGCTTTGGTCCGGGGCCGTGCAGTTCGCCGTCGAGCTTCAACAGGCCGGCGGCGGCAATCTCGCGGAAGAGTTCGACGTCGTACTCCTCGGCTTCGTCGAATTTGTTCAGCCGTTCCGGGGTGACGTGCTCGGCCAGCACGGCACGGACCCGCTGGCGCAGGGCGGCGAACTCGGCGGGCTCGGCGATCTCCGCCGGCGGTGCGGGCTTGAAGTCGTCCTGAATGCTCATGGCCTATTTCCTCTTGATGATGAAGCTGCTGCTGAACGTCATCACGGTTGAACCGTCCTGCTTTAGCACCGTGTAGTTGATTTTCCAGATGCCCTGTTCCGGCTTTTTCGTTTCGCGCGCCACGTCCACGGTGGCGCTGACGCGGATGGTGTCGCCGATGAAGACCGGCGCGGTGGCGCGGACCTCGTCCAGTCCCAGCCAGGCCACCACGTTGCTGAAGTAGCCGGTCTGGGTCATGAGACCCAGGCCCAGCGACATGGTCAGGGGACCGTGGGCGATCCGCTGGCCAAAAGGCGTGGCCGCGGCGTAGGTCTCATCCAGGTGCAGTGATACCAGGTCGCCGGTCAGGCCGGCCCACTGGACCAGGTGGGCGTCGGTGATGGTCATGCCCGCAGTGTGGATCACGTCGCCGGCCACCAGGTCTTCCCAGTAGTGGTCGGGGCGTCCCTTGGGGAGCGGCAGGGTGGTGCCGGCTTGCTTGGCGTCGGTGCCGTGCATGGTTCTCCTGTTCAGCTTTTCGGTATAGCGGATCCCTAGGGGAATCGTAAGTCCCGCTGGAATAAGACTAGACTAGCGAACGCTTGTTCGTATACTAATAGAGGAACAACAATCCGAATTTCTGGAGGCTCAACATGAGTGAAGCTACGATCGTCGCCCCCGTGCCGGTGCCGGACATCGACGTCCCGGCCCCCACGGTGCACGACCAACTGACCGAGAAGCTCGCTTCTGCCCGCCTCGGTGGTTCCGAGAAGAACCGCAACAAGATCATCGAATCGGGCAAGCTCCTGGTCCGGCAGCGCCTCGCACTCCTTTTCGACGACGAAAACTACATCGAGGACGGCCTGCTGGCCCGCTACGAGGAGGGCCTGCCCGGCGACGCCGTGGTCATCGCGTTCGGCCGCGTGGACGGGCGGGAAGTGTGCGTCATCGCCAACGACTTCTCCGTCAAGGCCGGCACCTGGGGCAACCGCACGTTCGAAAAGATCACGCAGGCCCAGAAGAACGCCGACGCGGCCGGAATCCCCATCGTGTACCTGTTCGATTCCGCCGGTGCACGCATCGACGAACAGTTCGAAAGCTTCGCCGGGCGCCACGCCTGGGGCAACATCTTCTACAACCAGGTCCAGATCTCCGGCCGCGTCCCGCAGCTCTGTGCGCTGTTCGGCCCGTCGCCCGCCGGTTCCGCCTACGTGCCCGCGCTCTGCGACATGACCATCATGGTCCGCGGCCACGCGACCGCCTACCTGGGCTCCCCGCGGCTGGCCGAGATGGTCACCGGCGAAAAGGTCACCCTGGAGGAGATGGGCGGCGCCGAAATGCACTGCACCGTCTCCGGCCTGGGCGACGTCCTGGTGGAGGATGACGAGGAAGCCCTGAACGCCATTCGCGTCTGGCTGTCCTTCCTCCCCGCCAACTGGGAAACCCCTGCGCCGTTGGCTCCGGCCCTCGAGCCCCGGCCGGGCCGATCGCTGCAGGATATCGTTCCGCTGCGCGAAGCCGAGGTCTTCGACATGGAGGAGTTCGTGGAATCCCTCGTGGACGAAGGGTCCTGGTTCCCCTACAAGGAACTGTTCGCCCCGGAAATGCTGACCGGCTTCGCCCGGATCAACGGCCGTCCCGTGGGCCTGGTGGGCAACCAGCCCAAGCACATGGGCGGGTCCATCTTCCCCGACTCCTCGGACAAGGCCGCCCGCTTCATCTGGATCTGCAACGCCTACAACATCCCCATCGTCTTCCTCGTGGACATTGCCGGGTACATGATCGGCTCCGCGGTGGAGCGCCAGGGCATCATCCGGCACGGCGCCAAGATGATCTTTGCCGTCTCCGAATGCCGGGTCCCGCGCATCACGGTCCTGGTCCGCAAGGCCTACGGCGGCGGCTACCTGGCCATGTCCGGGGCACCCATGAACCCGGACGCCGTTATTGCCCTGCCTACGGCCCGCCCCGCACTCATGGGTCCCGATGCCGCCGTCAACGGCATCTACTACAACCAGATCCACGACATCGAGGATCCGGCCGAGCGCAAGGCGTTCATCCTGGAGAAGCAGGCCGAGTACGCCGAAGGCATCGACGTCTTCAAGATCGCCAACGCGAACGCCGTGGAAGCCGTGGTTCCGGCCAACGAACTGCGCGCTGACCTGACCAGGCGGCTTGGCCTGTATTCCAAGCGCAAGATGGTCCCCGTGGAGCGGCGCCAGGCCGTCACCCCGGTCTAGGCGCGACTCATGATCAAGGTAGTGGCGGTCATCAAAGCAAAGCCCGGCCTGAGCCGGGACGAGTTCCTGCACTTCTGGAACGTGGAGCACCCGGACTACGTACGGCAGCTGCCGGGGATCCTCCGGTATCGCCAGAACCCGGCAATAGAGCACCGGAAGCCCTGGCCCTACAGCGGCATGGCCGAGCTGTGGTTCGGCTCGGTGGAGGACGTCAAAGTGGCGTACCAAGGTCCCGAAGGGAAGGCCCTTTTTGACCATGAGCACCACTTCCTGGAGAGTGTGGAGTGGTTCCTGGCCGAGGAAATCGATGTGCCACTCAGTACGGGAGCCTGACGGATGCCGAAGCGGATCACTTACCTGGAGGCCCGCGGCGACAGGAGCCGCGAGGCATTCCGGGACCACTGGTCAACCACCCACGCTGACATTGCCCGGGACCTTCCCGGCGTGGCGGCCTACCGGCAAAACCACGTGCTGGAGTCCGTCCACACGCCTCCGGGCGGGGCCTACCGGGTGGACGGCATCGTGGAGCTGTGGTTCGCCGATGACGCCGTGGTGCAGGCCGGCTTCGCCTCCGGGGTGGCGGACAGGCTGATCATTGACGAACAGAACTTCCTCAGCGGCCTGACCGGCGGGCCCGTAACGGCGGCAGGCCCGCGTGGGCCGTGGCCGGCCAAGCTGTGGGTGTTGGCCCGCTGGGCCGGGCGGAGTGAACCGGACGCCGTCCGGCGGTGGGCGGAGGGGCTGTCCACAACGTACGACGGCGCCCTCGGCTGGGGCGTGAACGTCCTGGTTCCCGGGGCGGAACTGTTGGTCCGCGAGGCTTTGCGCCGGGAGGAAGAGATTCCCGAGGTGGCCGTGGCCTTCGGCTTTGCCGACGAAGCAGGTGCCCGCCGGGCCGCTGAGGGCTTCGGCGAGAGGCTGGACGGAGTCAGGGACATCCTGGCCCGCGTTCACGCGTGCGTCGCCGAGGAAATCGTCATCATCTGAGAGTGGCAGCGCCCCCACGCGGGGCGTTCTGCGGGATGCCCCGGACGGGCAGAGGGAGGATGCGCTGTGACTGGACCCCAGGACTTTGAGGCTATCAGGAACCTCAAGGCGGATTACCCCGGACTCCACGGGATTTCGGCCATGCGGCTGGTCCGGACCAGGATCGACCTGCTGGTGGGCGAACCTTCCCAGGCCGCACTGGCGAGCCTGATTGCACCGGACCCACACTGGATTCCGGACGCCTGAAACTTTCCGAACGGGCCGCCGGCTACGGAGCGGCAACCAGGCCCGGCACACCGTGATGTATCCCCGATGTTGCCAGGTAGCGGATGTGGGCCGCCGTCTCACTCAGCGCCAGCCGGAACTGCAATTGGCCTAATGAGTCCCATCCCCTGGACCACGTCAGGTGGCGGGCAACTTCATGCACCGTGGACGCACCCGCGGCCAGGACGTCCAAAACCTCCCGGGAGCGCTCGGAAATGTGTTCTTCCAGCACCCGGGCCCGGTAGCCCACGCCGCGGAAACGGTATTCATGGGCCGGCAGGACCTCGTAGTGGTCGTTGCCGACGATCTTCCGCAGGGATTCGATGTTGTGCCGCAGTGGATCCGTGTCGCCCCGGATTTCCAGCGACACGTTGGGGGAGATGCGGGGGAGGACGTGGTCGCCGGACAGCACCAGTTCGCCGTCGTCATCCCACAGCACGATATGCCCGGGGGTGTGGCCGGGCGTTTCCATGATCCGCCAGATGCGGCCGGCGACGGCCAGCGTGTCGCCGTCCCCCAACCGCCGGTCGGGGTCGGCGAGGCGGCGCATGTGCAGGAGCCCCTCCACGGTCATGGCAGCCTCCGCCACCCGCTCCTCGGGGACGCCCCAGCCCCGCATGCGGGCCTGGTCGCGCGCCGATTCCTCGCGGGCGTCCTCGAAGGCGCTGATGTGCCGGCGCTCCTGCTCGCCCAGGGCTATCCAGGCTCCCGAGCCGCGGGACAGGCGGGCCGCCATGCCCAGGTGGTCGGTGTGGAAATGGGTGGCAACCACACCGGTGATTTCCCGGGGGCCAACGTCGAGGCGGGCCAGGGCGGCCAGCAGCTGGCGGTGCCCCTCGTCCGAATCGAAGCCGGGATCCACCACCACGCATTCGTCGCCGTCAAGCAGCACGTAGCTCAGCGTGTAGCGCATCGGGTTGTCCGGGAACACCACCGGGACGCTGTGGACTCCCGGCGCGATCACTTCCGCGGGCGGCAGGACCTTCTGCTGCCAGGCCTCCCGCTGGGCGGTGCCGGTGATGGTGATGGCCGCGGCGTCAGTCTGCATGGTTGTTGAACAGCGAGAACAGGCGCGTTGCACCGCCGTCGATCAGGAGGTCCGCGCCATTAATGTTGCGCGCTTCGTCAGTGAGCAGGAAGGCAATCATGCCTCCGATCTCAGCAGGGTCGATGATGCTCTGCGTCGGGACGCGCCGCCGCACCTGGTCCCGGACCTCCTGGATGACCATGGGCGTGTCCACCACTCCGGGGCAGATCGAGTTGACAGTGACGCCGGTGCCCCAGAAGTCTTCGAGCAGCGAGCGGGTGAGATTGGCGAGCCCGGCCTTCGACGCCGCGTAGCTCGGGTAGGGGTAGCCGGTCACACCGGCGATGGACGCGATGTTGATGATCCGCCCCCAGCCGGCCTCGATCATGCCGGGCGAGAAAGCCTTGATCAGGTTGAACGGGCCCACCAGGTTCACGTCCAGGGCCCGCCGGAAGGACTCCGCCGTACTGTCCTTCAAATACTTGCGGTCCAGGATCCCCGCGGCGTTGACCAGCGCCTGCACCGGACCCACCGCGGAGGTCACCTCTGCGTGCAGCTTCCCGACGGCGTCTTCATCCGCCACATCTGCGGCGAAGGCTTGCGCCCTACCCCCGGAGTCCCGGATGGCTTGGGTGGCCGCCTCGCTCGCGTCGGCGTTGAGGTCCACGCAGACGATGGTGTGGCCGGCGCCGGCGAGCCGGGCGTTAATGCCGCGGCACATGCCGCCTCCGGCTCCGGTCACCAGGATGTTCAGGGAACTGCTGCTCATGGGGATCTCTTTCGGGAAGGAGTGTGCGGGTGGCGTAGGTCAGACGCCGCTGATGGCCAGTGACGGGTAGTCCGTGTAGCCCTCCGGACCGCCGCCGTAGATACCGGCAGGGCGCAGGGGCTCCAGCGGCGCCCGGGTGCGGAACCGCCGGGGGAGGTCCGGGTTGGCGATGAACAACCTGCCGAAACCAACCAGGTCGGCAATGCCGTCCGCCAGGAGCCGCTCGCCGGACTCCTGATCGTGGCCGCCGGTGACAATCACGGCACCGTCGAACAGGGATGCGAGGCTGGCCGTGGGGATCGAGTCCGCGGGGCGGTCCACGGTGGTTGAGCCGGCGATTTCCGGTTCCACAAGGTGGAGATAGGCGAGCCCGAGCCCGTTGAGCCGGCGGACCACCGCAGAGTACAGCGCGCGCTTGTCCGAATCGTGGGCGTCCATCCAGTCGGACGACGGCGAGAGCCGGACTCCGATGCGTCCCGCCGGCAGGTGCCGGGCCATTTCCGCGATCACTTCGAGCAGGAACCGGGTGCGGTTTTCGAGCGGGCCGCCGTACTGATCGGTCCGGTGGTTGGAACCATCGTTCAGGAACTGGTCAACCAGGTAGCCGTTGGCGGCGTGGAGTTCCACGCCGTCAAAACCCGCGCGGACGGCGTTGCGCGCCGCTGTCCCGTAGGCCTGCACGATGTCGGCGATCTCCGCCGTCGTCAGTTCCCGCGGTGTTTCGTAAGGGATCCTGCCGTTGGCGCTGCGGTACTGAAACCCTGTGATGGGGATGGGTGACGGTGCCTTTGGCGGGAGGCCGTCCGGCTGGACGCTCGAGTGCGACTGCCGGCCCACGTGCCACAGCTGGGCGTAGACTGCCGCGCCATCACGCTTGGCGGCCGCAACCACGGGCCGCCAAGCAGCTACCTGTTCGGCGGAGTACAGGCCGGGCACGCGCGGGTAGGCGGTGGCCTGCGGGGTGATGACTGTTCCCTCGATGATCACCAGGCCGGCGCCGGAACGCTGGCGGTAGTATTCCTCCATCAGGGGCGTGGGAACGCCGTGGTCCGTGGCGCGGCTGCGGGTCAGGGGCGGCAGGACAATGCGGTTGGGGAGCGGCTGTCCTCCCACCACCACGCTGTCGAACAGGCGGCTGCGACGTTCCACGGTAACTCCTCATGACTTACGAGCGTTTGTACGTTAATCTGAGTTTTGCGGATGTTCCCGGCGATGTCAATGCCTGCCGGCTGAAAGCGGACGCTTGTTAGGATTAATCAAATTAACTGGACACGATGTTGAAAGGGGGTGGCCCGGATGACTGTACGCGTGGAAAGAAACACGGCCCAGGCCATTAGGGAAGGGGCGGCACAGCTCTTCTTCGAGCGCGGGTACGATGCCACAACGTTGCGGCAGGTTGCCTCCGCCGCCGGCCTGAAGGTCGGCAGCTTGTACAACCACATCGACAGCAAGGAGCATCTCCTGCTGCAGATCATGGGCGGCATCATCGATGACCTGCTGGAACGGGTTGGCGGGGCTGTGGCGGCAGCAGAAGGCGGCGATAGTGTTGACCTGCTCCAGGCCGCGCTGGCCGAGCACATCACGTTCCACGCCGAGCGGGCCCAGGAAACCTTCATTGGCAACGCCGAGTTGCGCTCGCTGCCCCAGGACTCTCGTGACGTGGTCATCAGGAAGCGCGCGGACTACGAGCTGTTCCTTGAGAAGCTGGTCACCGCTGCGGGCAAGGACGGGCTTGCCGATGTTATCGACGCCAAGATCCACGTTTACAGCTTCGTGGCGCAGGCAACGCATATCGCCGGCTGGTTCAAGCCCGGCGGACGCTTCACGCTCGAAGAGATCGTCCGGATCTACACGCGACTGGCCCTGCGTGAGCTGAAAGTGGCCGATGCTGACGAGCGCGTGGGCAAGGCCAAACGCGACGCCGCCTAAGGGTTCATCGAGTGGCGACGTCTCCGCGCTAAGGCGGGTTCTTGGCGCCGGGATGTCGCCGCCCGATGGTGGACTGCACGCGCGAACGCCCGGCTGGAAAACCAGCCGGGCGTTCGCCATGTCTCGTACTAGTGCTCCTCGTGAAGCGACTGCTTGTACCGTTCCGGCAGGGTCAGGGTGGCCACGATGGAAATCAGCACGATCCCCAGCGCGATGGCCGTCAGGGCGAGTGTTCCGTTGTCTGTGTTCTGGAAGATCCAGGCAGCGATGAACGGGATGGGCGCGCCGAAGATCAGGCCGGCCAGGGTCATGCCCAGTGCGGATCCGGTGTAACGCATGCTGGTGGGAAGCGATTCCGAGAAGAACGCGGCCTGCGTGCCCGCCGTGACCTGGATGCCGCACAGGGCCAGGGCGATGATGGCCACGCTGGCCGGGTAGTTCATGGTGTTCATGATCGGGAACATGGTTCCGGCCGCAATGCCCTGCATGGCCAGGCCAAGGAGGAAGGTTTTCTTCCGGCCGATCCGGTCACTGAGCCGGCCGCCGAGGACCGCCGCCGGGATGGAGACAAGGTTGGCGATCAGCAGGAGGCCAAAGGTGATCGAGTTGTCGTAGCCCAGCTCCTTGGTCAGGTAGTTCACGGCATACGTCACGCTGATCCAGAAGAGGCCTGCGGAGGCTGCCCAGGACAGCACCAGTTTGATGACGGTTCCGGGCTTCTTGGCGATGACCGCCAGCGCGCGTTCCTGGGGAATGGCTGATTCGGCTGCCTTCTTCTGGTTTTCCTTGAAGGCAGGGGTCTCTTCGATCCGCCGCCGGATGAACACGCCCACCACCAGCAGCAGGACGCCCATCAGGAAGGGTACCCGCCAGCCCCACGAGGCAAAGTCCTCCTTGGACAGGAACATGGCGAGCCCGGTGAGGGTGATGGACGCGAACGTCTGGGCCAGCGGCGAGCCGGTGGCCAGGATGCCGCCGTAAAGCCCGCGGTGATTGGTCGGTGCGTGCTCCACCACCAGCACCTGGACGCCCGTGGCTTCGCCGCCGAGGGCGAAACCCTGGAGGAAGCGCAGGACCACCAGGAGCGTCGGTGCGATCACCCCCGCTACGGCGTAGGTGGGCAGCAGGCCGATCAGCACCGATGCGGCACCCATCAGGACGAGGGTGAACATGAGGACATTCCGGCGGCCGATCCTGTCGCCGAGGGCCCCGAAGACGATGCCGCCCAGCGGGCGGGCCACCATGCCGGCCCCGAAGGTGGCGAACGAGGCAAGGATGGCCGAATTCGTATCAAAACTGGGGAAGAAGAGCTGGGGAAACAGGGTTGCCGAGAGGGTGCCGTATACGGCGAAGTCGAACCACTCCAGGGCGGTGCCGAAGGTGCCGCTCACCACCGCCCGCCTGGACGTCTTCGGATCGAACGTTGGTGCTTCGTGCACCCCGGGCGGAGGGGACTGAACGGGACTCGTTAATTCCGACATTGGAACTCATTCCTTGAATGGGTGAATAGGCAGGGACCTGGGCCGGGTGGATTGTCAGCGGGGCCAGGAGATAAAACAAGCGTTCGTTCGCAAGTGTAGGGTGTGATCTGCGTCGCCCGCAAGAGGAAGTTTTTCGGGGCGGCCCAGGTACGTCTTTTGTGTGGAACTGCCAGTGCCCCGGCTCGAATGGCGCATCCCTTGCGGCGGGGATCAACCCGTACTAGACTTGCGTACGAACGCTTGTTCGGAGTTGAGCAAGCCTGGTGGAGCCATAGAATGACGGCCCACATCAGCCCGGACCGAGGAGTAAACAGTGCGAACGATTGGTGAGTGGATCAGGCTCAACCACCGGCGCTACCCGATGCGCGAGGCGGTGGTTGACGGCACCAGCCGGCTGACTTTTGCCGAGCTGGCCGAGCGCGCGTGGGGACTGGGCCGTGGCCTGCGGGACGCCGGCGTCCGCGCAGGCGGCCATGTTGGCGTCCTCGCGGGTAATTCGGTCTTCAATGCTGAAGCCTTTTTTGGCATCGCGGCGGCAGGCGGCACCTATGTTGCGTATAACTGGCGCTGGGCCCCGGCGGAACTGGCTGCCGGCATCAGGGAAACCGGTGCGCAGGTCATTCTGGTGGAGGACCGGATGGTGTCCAACGCCGAAGAGGCGCTGGAGATCCTGGGCCGGACGCAGGAGGACCTGCCCAGGCTGGTCCGGCAGGGTTCGGAGCTCGAAGGAATCCGGACGGGCTCGGGCCCGCTGGAGGACATCACTACGCTGGACAGCCCGCTCTGCATCATCTACACCGGCGGCAGCACCGGTACGCCCAAGGGTGTGGTGGTGTCCCACGGGGCAGCGTCCGCCAATGCCTTCAACGAGATGTATGACTGCAAAATGGGGGCCCGTCCGGGGGAGCGGGGCCTGATCATCACGCCGCTGTTCCACTCTGCCGCCTTGCTGTGCTGGCTCGTCCCGCACTTCATCGCCGGCGCCACCAGCGTGATCGCCGAGAAGTTCAACGAGGAACTCATTGTTGACCTGGTGGGGCGCGAACGGATCACCAACACCTTCCTCATCCCCAACATGATGCGCCGGCTGATGCAGAACGGCGTCTTCGCCGACCAGGCCATCAGGACCAACCTCAAGGCGGTCCACACCGGGGCCGGCCTCCTGCGCATGCCGGACAAGCAACTCTTCACCGACCTCCTGCCCGATGCTGACCTGTACTTCCGCTACGGCCTGACCGAGGCGGGGCCCATGGTCACCAGGCTGAAGCCCGAAGACATGCTGGACCCCGCCGTGGACGGTTCCATCGGCACCGAATACCTGCTCGCGGAGGTGCAGCTCCAGGACCCGTTCGGCGAGCCTGTTCCGCCCGGCGGGCTGGGCGAGATTTGCGTCAAGGGGCCGTCATTGATGACCGGCTACTATGGCCGGCCCGATGCCACGGCCGAGGCATTCCGTGGCGGCTGGCTGCACACGGGGGACCTCGCGGTCCAGGACGAGCGCGGCTATTACTTCTTCCGCGACCGGCTCAAGGAAATGATCAAGACCGGCGGCGAGAACGTCTACTCCGCCGAGATCGAGCAGGCCCTGTACCTTCACCCGGCCGTCCTGGAGGCCGCTGTGGTGGGCGTCCCGGACCCGCGCTGGGACGAAGAGGTGCGTGCCGTCGTCGTACTCCGCAACGGGGTGAACGCCGACGGCGAGGAGCTTTCCACGTTCCTCCGCACGCACCTGGCGGGGTACAAGATTCCGAAACAGATCGTCTTTATGGGCGCGGAGCAGCTGCCGCGGTCCGCGGCCGGAAAGCTCGTGAAGTCCACGCTCAAAGCCAACCTGGGATGGGGCGCATGAAAATTGCAACAGTACGCACCGGGACGGGCACCGCTGCCGCCGTGGAAATCGACGGCGAGCTGGCGCTGCTGCCGTTTGCCGACGTCGGGGACTGGCTGCGTGCCGGTTCGCCGGCACCGGAACAGTACGACGGCGGCGCGCGCCTTGCGCTGGCAGAGGCGGACTTCGCGCCGCTGGTCACCGCGCCCGGGAAGATTGTGTGCGTGGGGCTCAACTACCGCGAACACATCCTGGAGATGGGCCGGGAACTGCCCAGCCACCCCACCCTGTTCGCGAAGTTCGCTGACGCCCTGATCGGCGCCAACGATCCCATCGTCCTCCCGCCCGGCTCCGACGCCGTGGACTGGGAAGCCGAGCTCGCCGTGGTGATCGGCACCCGCGTCTCGCGGGCCACCGAGGCCGAGGCGGCAGCGGCCATCGCCGGATTCACCGTGGCCAACGACATCTCCGCCCGCGACTTCCAGCGCCGGACCACCGAATGGCTGCAGGGCAAAACCTTCGATGCCACCACCCCGCTGGGCCCGTTCCTGCTGACCGCCGACGAAGCCGGCACGTCCCCTGCGCTGGAGATCTCCTGCACGGTGGACGGCGCCACCAAGCAGAAGGCGGACACCGGTGACCTGGTGTTCGGCCCGGTGGACCTGGTCCGCTACATCTCCGCGGTGACCACGCTCAACCCCGGCGACGTCATCCTCACCGGAACCCCCGGGGGCGTGGGTGACGGCCTCAACCCCAAGGAATTCCTGGCCGGCGGCAGTACCGTCACCACCTCGATCTCCGGCATCGGCGAATGCCGCAACGCCTGCATCCTGCGCTGACGTCTTTTCCCATGACCTCGCGCTCAACACCTTAAGGACCACTATGTTCACCAAGATCCTCATCGCCAACCGGGGCGAAATCGCCGTCCGCGTGGCCCGCAGCTGCCGTGCCCTGGGCATCGAATCAGTGGCTGTCTACTCCACGGCGGATGCCGGCTCCCTGCACGTCCGGGTGGCGGACACCGCCGTCGACCTCGGTGACGGACCGGCCAGCGGGAACTACCTCAACATCGCCAAGATCATCGCGGCCGCCGTCGAGTCCGGTGCCCAGGCCATCCACCCGGGCTACGGCTTCCTGTCCGAAAACCCGGACTTCGCCGAAGCCGTGGCCGCCGCCGGCCTGACCTTCATTGGCCCCTCGGCCCACGCCATCACCACCATGGGCGGCAAGGTGGCCGCCCGCGACGTCGCCATCCGGGTCCACGTGCCGCTGGCCCCTGGCACCGGAGCCATCCCCAACGCTGCCGCCGTGGAGGCGTTCGGCGCCGAGCACGGCTACCCCGTACTGGTCAAGGCCTCCGCGGGCGGCGGCGGGCGGGGCATGCGCCGCATCAACACCGAAGCCGAGGCGCGGGACGCCTACGACGCCGCCGTCCGCGAAGCCACTGCGGCGTTCGGCAACGGCGAGGTCTACCTTGAGCGCTACCTCACGCATGCCCGTCACGTGGAGGTCCAGGTCTTCGCCGACACCCACGGGAACGTGGTCTATGTTGGCGACCGCGACTGCTCCGTGCAGCGCCGGCACCAGAAGCTGATCGAGGAGTCCCCGGCACCTGGCCTGTCCGACGCCCTGCGCCAGGCCATGGGGGAGTCCGCGGTGCGGCTGGCCCGCGAAGTAGGTTACGTGGGCGCGGGAACCGTCGAGTTCCTGGTGGAGGACGAGAAGTTCTACTTCCTGGAAATGAACACCCGCATCCAGGTGGAACACCCGGTCACGGAAATGGTGCACGGCGTTGACCTGATCGCCGAGCAGATCCGGGTGGCCGCGGGCGAGAAGCTCTCCATCATGGGCAACCTGGCACCCCGGGGTGCCGCCATCGAGGCCCGCATCAACGCCGAGGACGTGGCCGAAGGGCTGTTCCTGCCGGCGCCGGGACCGGTGGATGTGCTGAAGGCTCCCGAAGGCGAAGGCCTGCGGTTTGACGCCGGCTACGAGTCCGGCGACACCGTGCTGCCGCTGTATGACAGCCTGATCGGCAAGCTGATCGCCTACGGCCCGGACCGCGGGACCGCCATCCAGCGGCTCTTGGATGGCCTGGACCGGCTGCAGATCGAAGGTGTTCCCACCACCGCGCCGGCCGCCCGCATCATCGCGTCCCACCCGGACTTCCAGGAACTGCGCTTCAGCACGCTCTGGCTGGAAGAATCCGTGGACTTCTCCGAACCGGAACCTGTGGACCGCGCCAATGTTGAGGTGGGCGGCCGCTTTTACATCATTCCCACGTTCAATGACTACGGAACTGCCGGGGGCTACGGCAGCGCCGGCGGCTACGGGGCCCCGGCACCTGCGGACGCTCCGGCCACTGACTCATCGGCCGCCGTCGGACGCACCCGGCAGGCGCGGGCACGGCGCGAGGCGGTCAGCGACGGAACCGTGAAGGCGCCCATGCAGGGCACCATCGTCAAGATCAACGTGGTGCCGGGGCAGAAGGTGGCCAAGGGGGACGTGATGTTCGTCCTCGAGGCCATGAAGATGGAGAACCCCATTGCTGCCCCCATGGCCGGCGTCGTCGGTGACATCACCGCCGGGATCGGCGAGTCCCTGGCCGCCGGCACCCTGCTGACCAAGGTCACCGAGGAGGCTGCAGCATGAAGCCCTACCGCTCCCTGCTCTTCGTTCCCGGCCACAAACGGGACTGGATCACCAAGGCGCTGAACTCCGGGGCCGACGCCGTGATCATCGACCTCGAGGACTCCGTCCCGCCGCAGGACAAGGACCTGGCCCGGGCCAATGCCCTGGACGCGTTGGAGGCCCATGACGGTTCGAAGGGAATCCTGATCCGCCCCAACGCCCTGGACACGGTGTACTTTGGCCGCGACGTGGCCACGGTGACCCACCGGAACCTCACAGCGTTCCTGCTGCCCAAGCTGTTCTCCCGCGACGACGTGGTCCGGTTCGACGCCCTCGTCACCGCGGCGGAACTTGACCACGGGATTGACCGCGGCACCGTTGAGCTGGTGCCGTCCCTGGAAACCGCGGCATCCATCAGCAAGGTGGACGACATCCTGGCGGGCCCGCGGGTGGGCGGCGTGATGGCGGCGGCCGCCAAGGACGCGGACGTGTCCCGGGAAGTGGGCTTCCGCTGGACCGCGGCCGGGGTGGAGACCCTCTACCTGCGGTCCAAGGTGGTGGTGGCCGCCCGTGCCGCCGGGATCCGGACCATTGTGCTTGGCCTCTGGCAGGAGGTGCACAACCTGGACGGGATGCGCACTTTCGCGCAGGACAACAGCGGCCTCGGCTACACCGGCCAAGTGCTCATCCACCCCTCGCATGCCCCGATCGCCAACGAGGAATACGGCCTGACCGCCACGCTGCAGGACTACTACGAAGGCCTGATCGAGGCCTTCGAGGAAGGCCAGCGCAACGGGCACGGGGCGGTGTCCTACCGGGGCGACCACATCGACCTGGCCCACGCCAATCACGCCCGTGAGGCCTTGGCCCTGGCCAGCGCCTGACCGTTTTCTCCAACCTTCCCTACCCCTGAACCTATCCCCGAACCACAAGCAAAGGAGCCTGTCATGGCCGGAATGTACTACGAGGATTTCACTGTTGGCGACGTCATCAAGCACGAGGTCACCCGCACCGTCACCGAGACGGACAACCTGCTGATCACCACGCTGACCATGAACGTCCAGCCGCTGCACCTTGATGCCGAGTTCGCCAAGAACAGCATCTACGGCCGGCAGATCGTCAACAGCATCTTCACCCTGGGCGTGGTCACCGGTGTTCCCGTCCAGGACACCACGCTGGGCACCACGCTGGGCAACCTCGGCTTCCGGGACATCGAGTTCCCCAAGCCGGTGTTCTTCGGCGACACCCTGCGGGTGGAAACCCAGGCCCTGGACAAGCGCGAATCAAAGTCCCGCCCGGACACCGGCATCGTGGGCATCGAACACCGCGGCTACAACCAGGACAACGAACTGGTCTGCGTAGTCCGCCGCACGGCCCTGATGAAGCGCCGCCCCGGCCAGGAGGCTGCCCCGCAGCTGGCCGAAGCGGCCGCCGAAACCGCAGCAGTCCCGGCCTAACGGCGGCCGATCCGTCGCCGACCCACACCCCCCTCTGCGACGCTCTCTCACTTAATGCGGGTTTTTTCGAAACGCTCTATCACTCTCCTCAAGAAAGTGATAGAGCGTTTCGGGTTTTCCCGCATTAGCTGCGAGAGCGTCCCGAAAAACCGACGTTAAGTGAGAGAGCGTCGGGAATGGGCGGGAGGATATGGGCCGGGGGTTTGTTGGCGCCGGTGGCCCGGGTGTGGCCCCTGCGCAGCGCCCGGAGGTGAAAGGATGGTTGGTACCTGCACCAGCACAGCAAAGGGCGGACCATGGCCAAAGGCATTTACGTCAGCGCAACCACCCCGGGCTCGGGCAAATCCCTTGTAGCCCTGGGCCTGGCGGACACTCTCCACCGGCACGCGGACCGGATCGGCTTCTTCAAGCCAGTGGTCCACGGACCGGACGCCGCCACCGATCCCATGGTGGCGCTGATGAAGGCGCGGTTCGGGCTCGACGGCGACCGGTGCCGCGGCGGCCTGACGTCCGGGGAGGTGCGTGCCCTGCTCGCGGACGGAAAACGCGCCGAGATCGACGCCCGCTGCGTGGAAATCTTCGCCGACATCGCCAAGGCCTGCGACGTGGTGATCGTGGAGGGGACGGACCTGACCGGCCAGGATGCCGCGGTCGAGTTTGACCTGAATGCGCGGCTGGCCAACAACCTGGCCGCACCGGTGGTGGCCGTGGTGGGCGCGAAGGGGCTCAGCGTGGCGGAGGCGGCGGCCGCCGTCGAGGTTGCCCGGAAGGAGCTGATCGCGGAGAAGTGCGCCCTGCTGGCCATCATGGTGAACCGCGCCGATCCGGAGCTGGTGGACCGGATTGCCGCCGAAGTGACGGTGGGCGCATCAGGCCGGCCGGTGTACGTCCTGCCCGAACTGGAGGAGATTGCCCGGCCCACCACCGGTGAGGTGGCCACGGCCCTGGGCGTGCGGCAGATCGCCGGCCGGGCCGACATGGAACGCGACGTTAAGGACATCAAGGTCGCGGCCATGAACGTGGGCAACTTCCTGCACGTGCTGGACGAGGGCGCCCTGGTGATCGTCCCGGGTGACCGGGCGGACGTGATGGTGGCCTGCCTGGCGTCATCGTTCTCGCCGGAATTCCCCGTGCCGTCGGCCCTGATCCTCACCGGCGGCCTGGCCCCGGACGCCAACATCCTCCCGCTGCTGGCGCAGGCGCCGTTCCCGGTGTTCGCCGCCGGCGAGGACACCTACACCACGGCCAAGCGAGTCTCCGAGGTGCGGAGCGAAATCTGGTCCGGGCACCGCCGCAAGGTGGCGTCCGCGCTGGGCCTGTGGTCCAGGCGGGTGGACGAGCCCGAACTGGTGGAGCGGCTCCACCTGCCCCGGCTGGAACGCATGACCCCGCTGCGCTTCCTGCACGACCTGATCGAACGCGCCCGGGCGCAGCGCCGGCACGTGGTGCTGCCGGAGGGTACGGACGTGCGGATCCTCCGCGCCGCCGAAATCCTGCACCGCCGTGACGTCTGCGACCTCACCCTGCTGGGACCGGAATCGGACGTCCGGGAGTTGGCTGCGGCCAACGGCATCGACCTCGCCGGCATCAACATCGTGGATCCGGCCGCGTCGGAGCTGCGGCAGAAGTTTGCCGAGAAGTACGCGGAGCTGCGGGCGCACAAGGGCGTGGACCTGGCCAAGGCGCTGGAGATCATGCAGGACGTGAGCTACTTCGGCACCATGATGGTCCAGCTGGGCGTGGTGGACGGCATGGTTTCCGGCGCCGCGCACACCACGGCCCACACCATCCGCCCCGCGCTGGAATTCGTGAAAACCCGCGACGGCGTGAAGATTGTCTCCTCCGTGTTCCTGATGCTGATGCCGGACCGGGTGCTGGTTTATGGCGATTGCGCGGTCAACCCGGATCCCAATGTGGAGCAGCTGGCGGACATCGCGCTGGCTTCGGCCGAAACCGCCGCCCAGTTCGGGGTGGAGCCGCGGGTGGCCATGCTGTCCTACTCCACGGGCGGATCCGGCTCCGGTGAGGCCGTGGACGAAGTCCGGCAGGCCACCGAACTGGTGCGGGCCCGCCGCCCGGATCTCGCCGTCGAAGGTCCCATCCAGTACGACGCCGCCGTGGATGCCTCCATCGCGGAGTCCAAAATGCCGGGCTCGTCCGTGGCAGGGCAGGCGACGGTGTTCATCTTCCCGGACCTGAACACCGGCAACAACACGTACAAGGCGGTGCAGCAGAGCTCGGGAGCGGTCGCCGTCGGACCCGTCCTGCAGGGCCTCCGCAAGCCGGTGAACGACCTCTCCCGGGGCTGCACCGTGGAGGACATCGTGAACACCGTGGCCATCACGGCGATCCAGGCGCAGGTGCCCGCAGCGCAGGCGTAGCGTGTAACACCCGACGGCGGCACTCGCGCCAGTGCCGCCGTCGGCTCTTCATTGTCACGGGTTCTGTGCCGGAGGAGACTTGGGGCGACGGCACCGATCTCGGGCCGCCCGCGGGGCCACCCGGCTGCGGGCCTCACGGTACCCCGTAGCGGCCTGGTGGATCGATGACACCCCTCGAAGGTGAGCAAAGGTGTGGAAGTTGAGCGGCTGGGTGTGTTGTAAATCAGGGCGTCAACGGATAGCGGCGCTCATGGTCAGCCTGGGATTGGCGTTTTGGGTCGGCGGCTGCACGTATGAGGAGCCTGATGGGGAGCCACCGCTTCCCGGTTCGGACTTCTCGGTGCCTTCGACTTTGGAATCTGAATTATCTGATGCCCCACGCGAAGGCTGGGGCCCTGATGCCCTGTTCTATGCCGATGCGGGAAACCTCTATGCCGGGGAAAACCGGTGGCCACCGGCGCTCGTGGCGTCATTCACAACGACCTCCACTGGTGTGGTCTATGTGGATGCGGAGACATCGAGGCTGGTTTGGGCAGGCTGGGAAAACGGCATCAGGAGGCTCGATTGGATGGAACCCAAAGAAACCCGCGCGGGCCGTCGGTGGGGTGAATTCCGGGAGATTCGGGACATCGTCGGTAACCCCAGCCATGACCTGGTCTCTTGGGTCCATAGGGGCGCATACGGCGGGGACATCGGCGTCGTGCGTCCAAGCACCGGAGAGGCGCTCGCCCATGCGGTGATCCCGTCTCTCACCGCCGAAAAAATTGTGGTTTACGGATCAATAGATGATGCCACTGTCTACTACGCAACCTCGCCCGGTGGAGGGGCCACGGGGGATGTGTGGGTTTGGCGGTGGGCCGCCGGCGAAGCTCCTCAACTGAGCGGCCGGCCCGTTGCCGATGTCAGTGGAGACATCTGGGCGGTGGAGAGGGAAGATCGCATCGACTTTGAGAACGCTGACGGAACCGTCCTGTCATCGGTTCACTCTTCCTATGGAGACGGCACGGCTTTCGGCAGTGGCCTCAGCCCTGGTGGCAACTTTTGGTATGCACCGGCCTATGACCTGATTGTCGAGACTGCGACCGGGGCTGCAGTCAAGATCGGGCGCGGATTCCAGCAGCGCTACGGCTGGGTCGGGCCCGAAGAGTTGGCCCTGATCGGGCCAGGTATCTCGGTCTGCTCGGCGGTATCGGGAAAATGCGAGGGACCATTCAAGTCCACGAACACGACGGGCGACACCTACCACTTCGGGCTTCCACTCAACTAAGGGACCGGGCCACGGGGTGCTCACAAAGGTCCGGGATCTGGGGCTCGAGCTCATCGCAGTGGAAGCAAAAACGCCCTAGCTGTTCTCCGGCTTGGCCACGCTGTCCGGGTCCTCCTGCTGGGCCGGTTCGTCGGAGAGCCCTTCGGGGGTGAGGTCCAGGTTCTCCGGATTCTTGGGCTGTTCGGGGGCTTCGCCGACTTCCCCGGCTTTGGGCTTCCCGGTGTCGTCCAGGGCCGGGTTGGCGCCCTCGACGCCGGTGGGGTCCTGGGTGCCCGATCCTGTGGTGCCGGGGTCTGTGTTGTCGGGCTGAGTGGTGTCGTTCGGCATGGAAGTCCCTCTCTGCGAAGTGCAACGTCACGTGGTGCAGCGTGTCCGCCGACTCTAGGCGCCTGCCGCTGCAGGCGCAACAGGTGCCCCGGCGGCAGGCGCGGGAGCCGGTCCTTCAGGCTCAGCCCTGGCGGGCCTTCATCCTTGGATTCTTCTTGTTGATCACAAAGGTCCGGCCCCGCCGTCGGACGATCTGGGCGCCGGGGATCTTCTTCAGGGCGCGGAGGGAATTTCTGACTTTCATGGTTGCTCCTTGTTGTGTGGGCTTTGTTCGGTGGCGGATATAAGGGGCCATTCAGGGCTGGGCGGGGTCGAGGAGGAAAGGATCGGCCAGCCCGGCGAATCCGGCCTCCATCTCCTCGTCGGTGAGTTCGCAGGAGGTGAGCAGCTGTTCAATTTCTGCCTGGTTGATGCCCTCGCCGGTCGCGGCCAGTACGCTTCCGCGGTCGCCGTGGTCCGGATGCCAGTCCAGGTGCGCGTCCACGTGGTTCAGGGGATGGGGCACCGTGCCCGCGTCTGCCAGCCACGGACCGGTGTTTTCGAGCCAGACACGCGGGCCGATGCCCTGGATGGCGATCCGGCACTGCGGGGCGGCGGCAATCCAGAGGCGGCCCCGCAGCCAGCAGCATCCCTCCGCGAGGGCGGCCAGTGCATGCCGGAACCGCTCCGGGTGCAGGGGACGTTGGGCCCGGTGCGTGACGGTGGTGAACGGTGAGGTGGAGGACGACGCCGGGACCCGGACTGTGCCGGGCACTGTCCTTCCGAGGGCGTCCTGGTAGTCGTGGCGGCCCGGGCGGATCAGGGCGGCGCTGTCCACCACGTCAGCGTGCGGTGCGAGTTCCCCTGCCAGTTGGGCGCCCCGGATCCGGTGGACGGGGTCGGCCGGAAACAGGTCCACCTCTGCCAGCAGCACGGTGTCATTGAAGGACAGTTCGCCGATGAGGAATTCGCCCGCCGTGCGCTGGTCTTCCGGGACCGGGGTGAATCCGGATTCAAACAGGGTGTGGTGGTCCCAGATGTGGTCCTCCAAGGTGTCCGGGGCGCAGGCGAGGACCGCGGAATCAACCGTCACCGGACGGGACAGCCCCCGCCGCAGCGCCCCGATGGCTGCCTCCGTGGACACCGCCGGCGGAAGCCCGATGATGGCCTGGGTCTCCCCGCGCTCCAGCAGGCGCTCGATGGTGGGTACCAGGTCCAGCCGCACAGTGCAGCTGAGGCAGCCGTGTTCCAGCTGTGTCTCCGAGCGCTCGTCGGGCCCGGAGCTGCTGGAGATTCTCCGAATGACCACGCCGTTCTCGAGCAGGTCGTGCAGGACCACCACGGCGCCAGGATTGGCCGCGGCAGCGTCCTGGCAGGCCTGCTGGCGGCAGAGGGCGTCCAGGGAACTGATCACAGTGAGATGCATGCCCCTCACTCTAATGAGAACGATTCTCAAAAACAAATAGAGCCGCGGCGGGAGGCTGAGATCACCCGGGTCAGTGCCACGCCCGGCGCGCGGGGCGGACCTATAGTGGCAAGTAACCCGCCAGCTAGGCTCAGGAGGCCCGCATGCTTGTGCTCGTCATCAATTCCGGCTCGTCCTCGCTCAAGTACCAGGTGCGCGATGTCGCCGCCGGCAGTGTCCTGGCCGAGGGGCTGATCGAGGAGATCGGCATGGGCAACGGCGGTGACGGGGACGGGGAGATCGAGGGCCCGCGGGACCACGCCGAGGCGCTGGAGCAGGTGGACGCGGCCATCCATGCCGAGCTCGGCGACCTTGACCTGGCCGCCGTCGGCCACCGCGTGGTGCACGGCGGCGAGCGGTTCGCCGAACCCGTGCTGATCGACAACGAGATCACCCGCGCCATCGAGCGCCTTAACCCGCTGGCGCCGCTGCACAACCCGGCCAACGTCCTGGGCATCCGCGCCATCGCCAAGAAGTGGCCGGACCTGCCGCAGGTGGCCGTGTTCGACACCGCCTTCCACCGCAGCCTGCCCGAGCACGCCTGGCGCTACGCGGTTCCGGATTCGCTGTACACCAGTCATGGAATCCGCCGCTACGGCTTCCACGGCACCTCGCATGAGTACGTCACGCACCGTGCTGCCGCGCTGCTGGACGTTCCTTTGGAAGAGTTCGACGGCGTCATCGCCCACCTGGGGAACGGCGCCTCCGTCACTGCCATCCAGGGCGGCAAATCCGTGGACACGTCCATGGGCTTCACCCCGCTCGAGGGACTCGTGATGGGCACCCGGTCCGGCGATCTGGACCCCTCCATCCTGGTGTTCCTCGGCCGGGCAGGCTGGACCCCGGAAGACCTGGACACCATGCTCAACCGCGAGTCCGGGCTCAAAGGACTCGCCGGCAGCAACGACATGCGCTCTGTGGTGGAGGCGTCCGAAGCCGGCGATGCCCGCGCTGCCACGGCGCTGGCGGTCACGTCCTACCGGTTGGCCAAGTACATCGGTGCCTACCACGTGGCCGTCGGCGGCGCGAAGGCTTTGGTGTTCACCGCGGGCATCGGCGAGAACTCGCACCAGTTCCGTTCCCTGGTCGCGGACCGGCTTGGCGCACTGGGCATAGTGCTCGACGCCGGCCTGAACGCTGTGCGGTCCAAGGAACCCCGGGTGATTTCGACGCCCGCGTCGGCTATCCCGGTTTTGGTGGTTCCCACCGACGAAGAGCGGGCGATCGCGGAGGCGACCGCCGCCGTCGTACACTCCGCTGGTTGACCCCCACCCATACCCCATCGATTGCTCCGTAAACGTCCTTTTGAGCGCCCAAAACGGCGCTTACGGAGCACTCGATGGGATCACGCGGGCACCTTTCGTTCACTGCCCGTTCCGGGGCCGGACGCTTGGCTCCTCTATCGTCGCGGCAGTAAGGCCGCACGACATGCGGCCGTCACCGCGACGAGAGGGAACAGTGACTTCACGCATCAATCAGCCCGCATTCAGCCGGCGAGCGGCCTTGGCGGCAGCCGGAACGCTCGGGGCGCTGGGCATCACCGTGTCCGCCGCAGCCGCGGGCAAGGCTGCCCCCGGCGCGAAGGCGCCGAAGCCCACGCTTGCTTTCCGCCCGGACGGCAAGTTCAAAGTGGTGCAGTTCAACGACACGCAGGATGACGAACAGACTGACCGCCGCACCATCGAACTCATGGACCGGACGCTGGATGCTGAGAAGCCGGACTTCGTGGTGATCAATGGGGACGTTATCAACGGCGGATGCGACACGGAACTGGACGTCAAGCAGGCCCTCAACCATGTGGTCAAACCCATGGAAAGCCGCCAGATTCCGTGGGCCATCACGTTCGGCAACCATGACGAGGATTCTGCGCAGCGCACCGGGATGACCGAAGCCAAGATGCTTCAGTTCCTGCAGAGTTACGCCCACAACGTCAATGCCGACTCGGTGCCCGGCCTGACCGGCACGTCCAACTCGCAGCTGTTGGTCCAGTCCTCGCGGTCCAAGGACCCGGCCTTCGGCCTCTGGCTCATCGACACCGGCCGGTATGCGCCGGACGCCATCAACGGCCAGGACTTTGAAGGCTACCCGGACTGGGACTGGGTGCGGATGGACCAGGTCACCTGGTACCGGAACCAGTCCATTGCCACGGAGCAGAAGTACGGCAAGAAGATCCCGTCCCTGATGTGGGGCCACATCGCCCTGCATGAGCACCGGAACATGTGGTTCGCCAGCATCGACTCACGCACGGACGCAGACCACGCACGGGCCCTCACCAAGCACAGCATCGTCGGCGAGCGCAATGAGGACGAGTGCCCGGGGCCCTTCAACTCCGGCCTGTTCAATGCGTTCCTGGAGCGCGGTGACGTCCGGGGCTACTTCGTGGGGCACGACCACGTCAACACCTACGTCGGTGACTACTATGGCGTGCAGCTTGGCTACGGTCCGGGAACGGGATTTGGGGCCTACGGGCTGGATGGCGCGGAGCGGAACCGGCTGCGTGGCGCCCGGGTCTTCGAACTGGACGAGAGCCACCCCGGAATCTACAAGGACACCCGGCTGGTTTTCGCGAAGGACTTCGGCATTGACCTGACGGCGAACGATCAGCCGATCGTCCCTGTTCCGCTGGACCCGGCACAAGGCTGACCTCAGCCCACGTTGGTGGTTGAGCCTGTCGAAACCCCATCGATTGCTCCGTGAACGCCGTTTTGCGGGTCCAAAAGGGCCGTTACGGAGCAGTCGATGGGGTTGGGGCGGGGTTGACGATCGCAATGATTTGCGCCTTGTACGCCTCGAGCCGGGGCTCTATCTCAGACAGCGGGACGTCCTGGAGGTTCCCGCTGTCCTCGAGGCTCCTGCCGTAATCGTCGATTTCGTCCCACAGGTCTGACAGCTGCTCCGTCCAGTCGGTGCGCAGGGAATGGTCCACGGTCAGGACCAGCTGGCTGGCGAGCGCATTTGTGAGGCATTCAGTGCATTCGTAGTTCACAGCGGCGGAGTGGTTTTCCGGAGCTATGGCATCGGCCGGTCCCTCAATCAGGACCACCTGGAATCCCACGGCCACGGCCGCGCAGCCGGTGCAGCTGGCCAGGGCGTACGCCTCATTCCTGGTGTCCACGGGCCCGCCGTCATGGGACCAGACCAACGCGAACTCCACGCTGTACATCGCCGAGCCGTCAGCGGTGTTCACTGCCAGGGCCTGGTTGTCGTCCTCATCGGGGGTGGCCGGCGGGTCGAATGGGAACACCCAGTCCGGTGCCGGGTTTTCCCAGCCGGCAGGTGCGGTAGCCGGGGAGGACTCAGGGCTCCCTTCGCCGGGCCAGCACGCCCCCGTGAGGCCGACCGTAAGGGCTGCGGCGGCCGTCAAAACAACAGCATGTTGCGCCGCCATGCCTAATTTCCGCCGGCGTCCTGTCATCTGGGTCGTCATGCTCACGTCACCTCACGTCCGGCCCGGGTTGACCTGCCCCCAGCGGACAGCACTGCATCCGACAATGGTAGGCTTCGTGACCTTTCTCGGAAACCCCATCGAGCCCGTGGAAACCCCATCGAGTGCTCCATAACGGCCGTTATGAGCGCTGATACCGGCCGTTACGGAGCAATCGATGGGGCTATTTCAGGCCGGCACCCGGAAGCAGCTCAACGGCGCCCAGTGAGTCGGCGATGAACGCGTAGTCCCAGGCCCGTTCGCGCCACTGGACGTACCGGCCGGAGGCGCCGCCGTGGCCGCCGTCCATCTCGATCTTCATGACGATCGGCTCCGTCCCCGTGGTGGCGGACCGCAGGGCCTGGACCCACTTGGCCGGCTCCACGTAGAGCACGCGGGTGTCGTTGAAGGAGGTCACCGCGGCGATCTTCGGGTACGCAACAGAACGGACATTCTCGTACGGCGAGTATGACTTCATGTAGGCGTACACGTCCGGATCGGTGATGGGGTTGCCCCATTCCTCCCATTCCAGCGCGGACAGCGGAAGCTCGGGATCCAGGATGGACGTCAGCGGGTCAACAAACGGCACCTGCGCCACCACGGCGGCGTACTTTTCGGGCGCCAGGTTGGCGATGGCACCCATCAGCAGCCCGCCCGCGGAACCACCCAGGGCAGCGATCCGGGCAGGATCCACCCAGCCGGACCCGGCCAGCCAGTCCGTGGCCGCCACAAAATCCGTGAACGTGTTCTTCTTGGTGAGCTTCTTGCCGTCTTCGTACCAGTGCCGGCCCAGCTCGCCGCCGCCGCGGATGTGCGCGATGACAAACACAATGCCGCGGTCCAGCAGCGAGAGCCGTGCAATGCCGAACCCGGGGTCCATGCTCATCTCATAGGAGCCGTACCCGTACACCAGCCCCGCCGCCGTCGCATCATGTCTGACCTTCTTGTGCCGCAGCACGGACAGCGGAATCCGGGTGCCGTCCGCCGCCGTCGCCCATTCCCGCGTTGCCACGTAGTCCAGCGCGGAGTAGCCGCCCAGCACGGGGCTTTCCTTGCGCAGCAGGAGCTCGCCGGCGGGCAGTGCCGGGGTGGGCAGGACAAAGTCGTACACCCGCGACGGCGTGAAGTAGGACGTGTAGCCCAGCCGGATGACCGGGGCCTCATAGTCCGAACCGCCCACGCCGGCCGTGTAGAGCTCCTCGTCGAACGCGGGCTCCACGGGCGCCTCCTGCGCGGGCGTCCCCAGCCCGGCCAGACCCATCACCTGGACGCGCTCGATGGTGTCCTTGCGGATGGACACGATGACGTGCGTGGCGGTGACTCCGGCGCCGTTGACGCGGACGTCGTCGGAATGTTCGACGACGGTGCTCCAGTGCTGCTCTGCCAGCGGCTTGGCGAGCTCGGCCGGGTCAACAAGGGAGACCATGGAGTTCACGGCGTTCCGGTTGTGCGTGATGAGGATGCGCTCGGACCTCCCGCCGTCCGGCCCTTCAAGCAGGAACGGCTCCGCCTCGTACAGGACGCGTTCGTCGCGCGAAATCACGGTGGTGAGCGCCGCCGTCGGGTCATCGAAGCGGAGCAGCCGCGTTTCGCTGTACTCCGAGCAGCCGATGCCCAGCACGAGGTGACGCCTGTCGGAGGAGAGCTCAAAGCCCAGCCACATGGCGACGTCGTCCTCCTGGTAAATCACCTCATCGTCGGTGACCGGCGTGCCCAGGACGTGGGACTTCACCTGGTACGGGCGCCACGAATCGTCCACCACGGTGTAGAAAATGCGGGTGCCGTCGGGGGAGAAACTGACGCCGTAGAAGACGTTTTCGATGACGTCCGGCAGCAGCTCACCGGTGCGGAGGTCCTTGATATGCAGGGTGAAGCGTTCGTCGCCGGCGTTGTCCACGGCATACGCGTAGAGGTTCCCGTCCACCGTCACGGCCGATCCGCCAACCGAGAAGAACGGCTTGCCTTCAGCCTCGATGTTGCCGTCCAGGAGGATTTCCTCGCCCGGAATCCCGACGCCGGCCTCCACTGCCGGGGGAGTCCAGTCCGCCACGGGGTCGCCGGTGTCCTGCGCCCGGACGCGGCACTGGATGCCGTACTCCTTCCCCTCCACCGACCGGCTGAAGTACCACCAGCCGTCCTTGCGGTTCGGAACAGACAGGTCTGTCTCCTGCGTGCGGCCCTTGATTTCCTGGAAGATGGCCTCGCGCAGCGGCTCCTGGTGGGCGGTGACCGCTTCCTGGTAGGCGTTTTCGGCCTTCAGGTGCGCCACCACCTCGTCGGATTCCTTCTCACGGAGCCACTCGTAGTTGTCCACGAACGTGTCGCCGTGGTGGGTCCGCTCGTGCTGGACCTTTTTGGCGACGGGTGGGGTGAGGGACGTGGTGGCGGAATCCCGCAGCGGAGTCTGGGTCATGCCTTCAATATATAGATCCGCACCGCCCGCCGGCCCGCCGTTCGCTACCGGGGTAGCGCCCGCCGCCACCCGCCCCGGCCGCCGCCACCCGCCCCCCCGGCCAACGCTCTCTCACTTAATGCCGGAAATTGGGGAACGCTCTCTCACTGCGGTGTAAGTTACCCGCCGGGATCCCTTGAATGGCCCCCGTCGCGGTGCTAAAACGGCATTACCGGGAGGATCCGAACGCGTTGTAGTTTCTCTGCCTTCCTAGGGCGGTTAGCCGTTGGGCACGCCACAGCGCCAGTCAGCGCATTGGCAGTTGCGGGCGACCCTCCCGACAAGGTGGCCCCTGGCATTGCCGGGGGTCATCCCATGCCCGCCTCTTACCCGCGAACGCGTGCCCGCACATGTTGCCGTGGCGTTATCTTGTCCCGTCATTTTGGCGTCCGGATAACAGTCTGATGTGGCTTTCCGCAGAGTGCCGGGAGAGGCCTTGACACGGCGACGTTACCGCGCGGTAATTGTAAGCACACTTTGTAAATTGGGGTCGATGATGAGAAAGCTGATACCGAAAGGCACCCTCCGACAGATGCTCCTGCCGCCCACTTTCGGGCTGCACCTGACCGGGTCCGCAGACTTCACGGTGCTCTCCGTGGAAGTCTGGAGCACCTGCCTGGTAGTCAACATCCATGTGGAATCCGCCGCGGGCAAGTCCATCCCGGAAATCGCCATCGAGGATCACTGGGGTACCGTATACACGCTCCAGGACTCGGCCAGCCTCGGTTCGCGGAACCTGCAGGTCTTCACGCCGTCGGTCCCGCCCGGTACCAGGAGCCTGACCATCCGCTCCACTGACGCCCCAGAAGCCCGCCTGGTGGTGAGCTTCGCAGTGCGGATAATGCACGACGCCGACGACGTGGACCAGGTGCCGGGCTACCACCCGCAGCGGCTGCGCCGCCCCGCCTAATTGCAACGGGTTTCAGGACGGCAGGGATAAGGGCTTAGGCGGCCGGGGGCGCAGTCACGGAGGCGCGTTCAATGGTGGGGCACATGACCTTCACTGCGGATTCGATGGGGGCCCCGTCCAAACCGAGCAGCATGCGCACTCCTGCCGCCCCGAGTTCATAGTGGGGCAGTGACACTGTGGACAGCGGAGGCCGAAGGTGGGCGGCGATGACTTCCTGGTTGTCGAAACCGACTACCGCGATGTCGTCCGGGATAGACAGCCCGTTTTCCCGCAGGCCGTCGTAGAGGCCCATGGCCATGCGGTCGTTGTAGCAGTACACGGCCGTGACGTTGCGTCGGAGCAACTCTTTGGTTGCGCCATATCCGCCTTCCTGGTCCGGAGCGGCTTCCAGGACCATGTCAGGGTCGAACGGAATTCCGGCAGCTTCAAGTGCGTCCTTATAGCCTTGGAGCCGTCCGTCCCTGGCCAGGGCGGGGGTGGCGGCGTTGATGAAAGCGATGCGTACGTGCCCGCGGCGAAGCAGGATTTCCGTGGCGGACCGACCGCCCTGTGCTTCGTCGGGTACCACGGCGCGGGCCGCCCCGGGCTCCGGGGAGAAACAGTTGACCAGGACGAAGTCCGCCTCACGCAGGGTTTCCGGGATGTCGGTGGGCCGGTGGAACCACGTGGAGTAGAGGATGCCGCGAACTTTGTATTCGAGCATCATGGCGATGGCGTCCGCTTCCAGGTCGCGGCTGCCTTCGGTGCTGGCGATGAGCAGGGCGTACCCGTTTTTCCAGGCTTCGTCCTGGGCTCCGTGGATGATCTGGCCGGCGAGCGGGGTAGTGGCCACGCCGTCTGCCACCAGTCCGATAAACCGTGAGGTACCGCTGACCAGGTTCTTGGCCATGGCGTTGGGGCGGTATCCGAGCTGCCTGATTGCAGCAGAGACGCGTTCACGCGTCTCGTCCGCTATGCGGGCGTTCTTCTTCTTATTGATGACCAGCGAGACAGTGGCAGTGGACACCCCGGCTGCCTCAGCAACATCGCGGAGGGTCACCGGATGGGCGCGGCCTGTCCGGACAGAGACGCCGGGGGTGTCCGCGTTGCCTGAGTTTTTCTCCTGCGAAATCATCTGCCCTCCTTCTGGAGTATATCCACCAGCCATGGCCGTCCAGGGCGGCGTCCTGCGGCCTTGGCGTAGATCGTGACCAGGGGCGGGCGTATTCTGATCACGCAAAGGCGCATCCGCCCAGCGTGAGAGGGGAAGTTTATGACCATCCCGCCAGTGCACGAACCCGAGCCGTTCCCGCCGGAACCCGGACCGGATCCGCTTACCCCGGATCCCACCCATCCCGGCCATCCGGGACCCGCCAGGCCCAGCCCGGTTCCGATGCCGGAACCGCCGGGCCCGCTGCCCGTCCCGGACCCAGGACCGGCGCCGCTGCGCCCGGACCCGACGCGGAGTTAGAACAGAGAAACAGCTGGCCCCCGGTTTGTGCCGGGGGCCGGCTGCGTTCCGGGGCTAGCCGCGTTCCGGGGCCAGCTGCGTCCGAGGACATCTGCCGTCGAGGAAGGACGCCAGCGGGCGAGGAAGGACGTCAGCGGGCGTACTCGGGCAGCCGGCCTTCACGCATGGCGGCGGCCATCGCGGCGATTCCGCCATAGTCCGGGAACACCACCGACGCCCCGCCCGGGGCCATGCCCGCCCCCGCCGTCGGCAGCGTCATGGACACGATGCTGTTGGGGTCGATCCCGCGCATGGCGTACGCCAGGATGGCCACGCTCACGGGGTCGAAGCCCTGGTTCACGGTGAGGTAGTTGCCGGCAAAGCCCACCAGGGCCCGGACGGCGGTGACGTCGTTGAGGGCGCCGCCGGCGGTGAGGCGGGCCAGGACGGCGCGCAGGTAGGTCTGCTGGTTCCGGACCCGCTGGTAATCGCCGTCCACAAAGGCGTAGCGCTCGCGGACGAATTCCAATGCCGCCTGGCCGTCGAGGTGGTTGATGCCGGGGGTGAAGACGTGGCCGGTGTCGTGGGTGGACTGGAAGGGCACGGTGACATCCACGTCGATGCCGCCCAGGTTGTCCGTCAGCGACCTGAAGCCGTTGAAGTCCAGCATGATGGTGTGGTCAATGGACGTGCCCATCAGCTGACCGACGGTCTGCATCACCAGCGGAATGCCGCCCACCAACAGGCTGTCGTTGATTTTGGAGTAGCCGTAGCCGGGGATGTTCACATACAGGTCCCGCATGATGGAGACCACGTGCACGCTGCGCCGGTCGGCCGGCACGTGGACCAGCATGAGGCTGTCCGCGCGCTGGTCCTGGTACGCGCCGCTGGCCCGCGCTGCCGCCTCCTGTTCCCGGGCATTCTCACGGCTGTCGCTGCCGATCAGCAGGACGGTCATCGGTGCCGCCGGGAGTTCCGCGATGGGTTCGGGCGGCGGCGGTGGTGCCGGGGCCGGCGGGGGTGGCGGCGTCGTTTCGGACGGCGTGGGGGTGGGCGTTTCGCTGGCCGTGGGCGCGGGGGCCGCGACTTCCGAGGCCGGGCGGCTGAAGAGGACGGCCGATACAGCCACCACCGCCACCAGCAGCACGGACAGCAACGCCGCGATCAGCCGCCGGCGTTTCAGCCCGGTAGGCGCAGCATTGCCGGGGCCCGGAGTGCCGGGGCCGATTCGATCAGGACCGCTTGGGGTGCTCACCATGACTCAGTGTCCGCCCTGGTGCCCGGTTCAGGCTATAACGCGGAGCGTGTCGTTTCCGAGCCGTGACGTACGACGGCGGCACGCGGGGTCAGGCGGGAACGTTCAGGCGGGCGTGGCGCAGCACGGAGACGATCGCCGGGGCCAGCTCGTCCTCCATCTGACGGTAGATCTCCGGCCCGCGGCGGTAGGGGTCGATGATGTCGTTGTCCGCGGAATCCGCCGGCAGGGAGAGGTGCCGAACTGACGCGGCCCGGGCGGGGAGCCCCCGCCAGAAGGCGGCATTGGCACTGAGGGGAGTGCCGCCGTCGTCCGTTCCCGTACTGGCGGGCCCCACGCCGCGCTCGTCCAGGACATCGAGCATGCGGGCGAACTCGCGGATGGTGAAGGTGCGCTTGAGCAGGGAGGCGTCCAGCTGCAGCACTTCGCCGCGGTGGCCGGAGGTCATGGTGAGTACCAGGTCCACGCCGCGCAGGATTTTTCCGGTGAGCTGCCGGGACACAAAGCCGTCGGGGTTTCCGCCGAAGGTGCGCACGATGTCGCCGGAGAGGGGCTGCATGGGGTCGCCCACCATGGCCCGGGTGCCGGCGCTGGTGACCTCGAACCCGCCCGGCATTACCTGGTCCAGCCCGGCCTGCAGCAGCCGTTCGGCCACGGGGGAGCGGCAGATGTTGCCGGTGCAGACGGTCAGGATTCGCACGGGTGCAGGGGCAGGTGCAGGGGATTGCACGGAACGTCTCTTTCCAGCCGGGGCACCGGGCCGGGTACGGCCGGGTACCTTTCAACTTAACACGCCCGCGCCGCCCCTGCCCCCCACACAGGACGCTCTCTCACTCGATGTGGGTTTTTCCGGGACGCTCTCTCACTTTCCTGAGGAAAGTGAGAGAGCGATTGGAAAAAACCTGCGGTAAGTGAGAGCGCGTGCGGGAAAAACCTGCGGTAAGTGAGAGAGCGTTTCATTGGACGTCGGAGGGATTCAGTTTCACGCGCCGCAGCAGCTGGGCGTTGAGGGCCACCACGATCGTGGACGCGGACATGAGCACCGCACCGGCGGCGGGGGAGAGGACCACGCCGGCGAAGGCCAGGACGCCGGCGGCGAGCGGCACGGACAGGATGTTATAGCCGGTGGCCCACACGAGGTTCTGCCACATTTTCCGGTAACTGGCGCGGGAGAGATCCACCATGGACAGCACCGCTCGCGGGTCGTTGCCGGCCAGGACCACGCCTGCCGATTCCATGGCCACGTCGGTTCCGGCGCCGATGGCGATTCCCACCTCGGCGCGGGCGAGTGCGGGGGAGTCGTTGACGCCGTCGCCCACCATGGCCACCTTCAGGCCGCGGGCCTGGAGCTCGGCAACTTTCTTGTCCTTGTCCGCGGGCAGGACCTCGGCAAAGACCTCGTCGATGTGCAGATCCGCCGCCACCGCCTGCGCCACCTGGCGCGCGTCACCGGTGACCATGGCTACCTTCACGCCGCGGTTCTGCAGCGCGGCAACGGCCTGCCGCGACTCCGCCCGCACCGCATCCTCGAGACTCACGGCACCCAGCACGCGGCCGCCGTCGTCAATCACATGCAGGACCGCGGCGCCGCGGTCCATCCACCCGCGCGTGGTGTCCGCCAGCGCGGAAGGAACGACGACGCCGAGCTCGCGCAGGAGCGCGGGCCCGCCAACGTGCACCTCACGTCCGTCCACGGTGGCGCGGACGCCGCGCCCGGTCAGCGAGTTGAAATCCGTGGCGGCAGGCAGGGCCAGACCACGCTGCCGGGCGGCGTGGACGATGGCCCGGGCCACCGGATGTTCGCTGTCGGATTCGACGGCGGCGGCCAGCGCCAGCAGGGTGTCCGGGTCCACTCCCGGGGCGGCGGCGACGTCCTTGAGGTCGGGTTCGCCGGTGGTGAGGGTGCCGGTCTTGTCGAAGAGGACCACGTCGATGGTGCGCATGCGTTCCAGTGCCATCCGGTTCTTGATGAGGACACCGGCCCGGGCCGCCTGTTCCGTGGAAATGGCGATCACCAGCGGAATGGCCAGGCCCAGGGCGTGCGGGCAGGCGATCACCAGCACCGTGACGGTGCGGGTGACGGCCTCCGGCACGCTGCCCAGCAGGGTCCACACGATGAAGGTGATCACGCCGGCGCCGGCCGCGAAGTAGAACAGGAACGCGGCCGCGCGGTCTGCCAGGGCCTGGGCCCTCGAGGACGACGCCTGGGCCTCGGCCACCAGGCGCTGGATGCCGGCCAGCGCAGTGTTGTCGCCGACGGCGGTGACGCGCACTCGGACGCTGTTGTCGGTGGCAACGGTCCCGGCCACCACGGCGTCTCCCGGCCCGCGCGGGACGGTCTTGGATTCGCCGGTGATCATGGACTCGTCGAACTCGGCCTGTCCGTCCACCACCGTCCCGTCGGCGGGCATTCGGGCTCCGGAGCGGACCAAGACCATGTCCCCTTCTGCAAGCTCGGAGACGGGCACTGTCTCGGTTCCGGCGTCGGTGATGCGGTCGGCTTCGTCGGGCAGGAGGGCGGCGAGGGCGTCAAGGGCGCCCTGGGCCGAGCCGAGGGCCCGCATCTCGATCCAGTGCCCCAGCAGCATGATGGCCACCAGCAGGGCCAGCTCCCACCAGAAATCCAGGTCAAAGCCGCCGATGCCCAGGCTCGTGATCCAGGACGCCGCAAACGCCACCGTGATGGCCATGGCGATCAGCAGCATCATGCCCGGCTGCCGGTCCTTCAGTTCGCGGACACCGCCGCGAAGGAACGGCTGGCCGCCATAGAGGAAGATGACGCTTCCCAGGATGGGCGGGATCCAGGCAGACCCCGGGAACACCGGCGCCATGTAGCCCAGGATGTGCCCCACCATGGGGCTGAAATACACCACGGGAACGGACAGGGCCAGGGTCAGCCAGAACCGGTTCTTGAACATGGCGGTGCTGTGCCCGGCGTGCTGGCCGTGCGTGTGCATGGTGTGGTCGTCGTCATTTTGGGGGAGGGGCGGGCCGTGATGGCTGTGGGCGGTGTGCTCTTCAATGGTGTGGCGCATATCAGGTCTCTTACGTCGCGATGGAGTGATGAGCGCTGGGGTTGAACGGCTGTGACGGCTGGCGCGGAGGCGCGGGCCTGGACATACCACTTCACTGACAACACCATCAAAATACCCCTAGGGGGTATGCATGTCAAGGGTTTGGGGCGCTGGCGCTGCAGCCTTTTGGGGCCTCGGACTTGTGCCGGTCGGCCAGGACGCCGATGGCGGGACGAACTCCCGGCAGGCGCGTGCTCGGCAACCAGTGCGGCGAGCCGGCCGGACAAGGCAGGGTCGACGCCGTCCAGCAGTCGGCGGCCGACGTCGCGGACGGTGCCTGGGCGAGTTCGCCGTCGTCGCGCATTCACTGGAAGCGGAGGCGCGGCGTTCGCTGCGCAACCTCGGCTCGGTGACGGTGGTACCGCTCGTGGGCGCGGCACCCGCCCGCGGTCGGGGACAATGGAAGGCATGACCCTCACGACGTTCGCCCTCGTACGCCATGGCCAGACTGACTGGAACGCGCAGCGCCGGCTGCAGGGAACCACAGATATCCCCCTGAATGACACCGGCCGCGGCCAGGCGCGCGACGCCGTGGCCAACCTTTCCGGCCACGAATGGGATGCCGTGGTGTCCTCGCCGCTCAGCCGGGCGGCCGAAACGGCATTCCTGATCGCCGACGGGCTCGGGCTCAGCGTTTCCCGCCATGTTCCGGAACTTACCGAGCGGAGTTTTGGCGAGGCCGAAGGCCTGCAGGCCGGTCCTGAGCTGGAAGCCCTGCGCGTCCCCGGCGGGTTCAAAGGCGCCGAAAGCGAAGAAGAGGCCGCCATCCGCGGGCTGACCGCGCTCGAAGCCCTGGCCGAGGAGTTCCGCGGCCAGCGCGTCCTGGTGGTCGCGCACGGTACGCTCCTGCGGGTCAGCCTGGGCCGTGCGATCGGCCGCACCCTGCACAGCATCGACAACGCCGTGCTCAACCTCGCCCACCACCATGCCCACGACGGCTGGAACCTCGAGTACTACAACGGCCAGCCGCTGGCCGCAGACGTCCCGGCCTGATTTTCGGATGCCGGCCCTCTACGCGCCGGTGGCTGTTGCTTGCCGGATTGAATGGGCCCGGGAAGACTGTGGCTATGGCAGCCCGGTTCGCACCATCCCCTCCAAGCCCGGCACGCCCTATGCCGTGGCACGCATTAAGTGACCAAGACGTCTTCGCGGAACTTTCCTCCGGGCCGGAAGGCCTCGGCTCCGCGGAGGCTGCCCGCCGGCTGGGTGAAACCGGTCCGAACGAACTGAGCTTCGCGGGTGCGACGCCGTGGTGGCGCGTGCTGGTGCGGCAGTTCATTAGTCCTCTGATCGGCATCCTGCTGGTTGCCGCCGTCGTCACCCTGGTCCAGCAGCACTGGGTGGACTCCGGCGCGATTTTCCTGGTGCTGACCATCAACGCCGCATTGGGTTTTGTCCAGGAACGCAAGGCGGAGGCGGACGTCCGGGCACTCCAGTCGCTCTCGTCGCCGTCGTGCCGTGTGCTGCGCGACGGCGCTGAACAGGTGGTAGCCGGGCGCGACGTCGTCCCCGGGGATGTGGTGCTTTTGGAGAGCGGCGAGCGGGTGCCCGCCGACCTGCGGCTGTTCGACGCTAACGGGCTCCAAATTGACGAGTCCATGCTGACAGGTGAGTCCTTCGCAGCAACCAAGCACACCGGTCCGCTGCCGGCGCACGTCGGTGATGCCGACAAGGCGAATCTCGCGTTCAGCGGAACATTCGTTGGAAGTGGCCGTGGCAGGGGCGTTGTCACAGCCACCGCTGCCGCGACCGCGCTGGGGGAGATCAACGCGCTCATCCAGGGACCGTCCGGCAAGTCGCCCCTGCAACTGCTCACCCACAGTCTGGAGCGCCGGATCGGCATGATTGTGCTCGGCGCGCTTGTGTTCATCTTCATCGCAGGGCTGGTGCTCGGCAATGACGCGTCCACGATGTTCCGCACAGCCGTCGGGCTGGCTGTGGCCACCATCCCCGAGTCGCTGCCGATCGTACTGACCGTGGCGCTGAGCCTTGGTGTGTCGCGGATGGCCCGGTCCAACGCGATCGTGCGCACGTTGCCGGCAGTGGAGACGCTGGGTTCCACGGACGTCATCGGGTCGGACAAGACCGGGACCCTCACCGAAAACCGGCTCACCGTCGAAAGGATCTGGACCGCGGGCGGGGTGCTGGACATCTCAGGCGGGGAGGACGACGGCGGCACAACGGACCCGCCCCTGGTCCGGGCTGTGCTGCAGGCTGGTGCGCTGACCAATGAGGCGACGCTGTCAGCCGAGGATGAGAAGGACCTGGAGTACTCCGGGGACGCGGTGGATGCCGCAATGGCGCTGACCGCCGTCGCCCGCGGTGCCGTCAACGAGCCGGAGCGCACGGCTGAGCCGCTGGCCCACCAGCCCTACGAACCGCACCTGAGGTACTCGCAGACTGTCCGGCAAGAGCCGGGAGGCCGCCGGATCCTGTACGTCAAAGGCTCCCCGGAAGCGCTGCTGTATGCCGCGGTGGACATGGCGGGGGCGGCGGGCACACTGCCACTGGATGCGGCCCGAATTCACGAGGCCAACGAGGAAATGGGCAGGGACGGCCTCCGGGTCATCGCTACCGGCTCCCGCGTAATCCTCGACGACGAGGCGGTCACCGTTCCCCTGGCCCCTCCGTCCGGCCTGACGTTCCTGGGTTTGGAAGGGATGGCCGATCCGCCGCGGGCCGGGGTCGCGGCTGCGGTGGAGAAGTGCCGGCGGGCGGGCATCAAGGTGATGATGATTACCGGCGACCACCCGGTAACCGCCGTGGCCATCGCTGGCCGGCTGGGGCTCGCAACCGATAAGCCGGCTTTGACGGGCGCGGAGATGGCGGACCTGGATGACCACATGCTGGCCGCCCGGCTGGAACAGACCAGCGTCGCCGCCAGGGTCTCGCCGGTGGACAAGCTGAGGATCGTCGATGCCCTGAAGGGGGCCGGCAGGGTGGTGGCTGTAACGGGCGACGGCGTCAACGACGCCCCTGCGCTGAAGGCCGCTGCTATCGGTGTTGCAATGGGCAGGTCCGGAACGGACGTGGCGCGTGAGGCCGCTGACATCGTGCTGACGGACGACAACTTCGTCACCATTGTGGATGCAGTGGAGCAAGGCCGGGTCACCTTCGCGGCGATCCGCAAGACCACGTATTTCCTGCTGTCCACCGGCGCTGCCGCCCTGGTGGCTGTCACCCTGAGTGTCTTTGCCGAAACGCCCTTGCTGTTCCTGCCGGTCCAGATGCTGTGGATGAACGTGGTGACCAACGGCGTGCAGGACATCGCCCTGGCTTTCGAGCCGGCAGAGGGTGATGAACTCAGCCGCCCGCCGCGGCCGGCATCTGAGGGCCTCCTGTCACGCACACTGTGGTTCCGGGCCGGCATTACGGGTGCCTGGATGGCCCTGGCGGTCATCCTGACTTTCATCGTGGAACTGCACGCCGGCGCCACGGAAACCCATGCGAGGACCATGGCGCTGACCATGTTCGTGATGCTGAGCTTCTTCCAGGTGTTCAGTTCCCGGGCCGAGGCTAAATCCCTCTTCCAACTCCGGCTCCTCGCCAACAAGCCGCTGCTGTTTACGTCACTGGGAGCCTTGGGGCTGCACTGGGCGGTCATGACCTGGCCGGTCAGCGCAGGACTGCTCGAACTCACGCCGCTGAACGCCTGGGAGTGGTTCCTCTGCGCAGCCGTGGGCTCCACCGTGCTGATCATTGTTGAAGCAGAGAAAGCCGTCCGGCGTTGGTCCCACCGGAATGAAAATGGGTAGACTGGCTGGAGGTGAGCCGGGAAGTCTGGTCGGCATTTTTTTGTCGACCCACTGTTTAGGACACCTTCATGAATAAAAATCCGGCTGCTCCTCCGCGTTCCTCCGTTTTGGGACGTGGTAGCTACGGCGAAGTGCTGCGCATCGGCGAGATCCTGCGGAAGGAAACCGTTAGTGGCATTCTGCTGGTGGCCGCAGCCGTCCTTGCCCTGATCTGGGCGAACTCGCCGGTTTCTGACAGCTACTTCGCGTTGCGCGACTTCCGCGTTGGATACGAGCCCTGGCATCTGGAACTGAGCTTGGGAGCCTGGGCTGCCGACGGATTGCTGGCGATCTTTTTCTTCCTCGTGGGACTGGAACTCAAGCGTGAGTTCGTCGCCGGGGATCTTCGCCAATTCAGCAAATCCGTGGTGCCCATTGCTGCGGCTGTGGGCGGAGTCGCCGTCCCTGCCGTTTTTTATGCGCTGATCAATCTGGCCAGTCCGGAGGCCCTGCGGGGGTGGGCCATACCCACGGCGACGGACATCGCTTTTGCCGTGGCTGTGTTGGCGATCATAGGCTCGCACCTGCCCAGTGCGCTGCGGATCTTCTTGCTGACGTTGGCCGTGGTTGATGACCTTTTGGCCATCAGCATCATCGCAGTGTTCTATTCCTCTGATATCCAGGCCGGGCCACTGCTGCTGGCACTGATTCCGCTGGCGGTTTACACCTTCCTGGCCCAGCGGTACCGCCAATTCTTCGGCATCCGCCCTGCTGCGGCGTGGGTGATCCTTCTGCCCCTGGGTGTTGTCACCTGGGCGTTGGTGCATGCCTCCGGCATCCATGCCACGGTGGCCGGTGTGCTGTTGGGCTTCGCTGTCCCGGTGATCCGGTCCCGGGCCGGCGGCGGCCCCTCCGCGGGCCCTGGCCTCGCCGAGATCTTCGAACACCGGTTCCGGCCGATTTCCGCCGGCATTGCGGTCCCGGTCTTCGCTTTCTTCTCCGCCGGCGTCGCCGTGGGCGGCTGGGACGGGCTGGTCTCGGCCGTGACTGACCCTGTGGCCATCGGCATCATCCTGGCGCTGGTGCTGGGCAAACCGGTCGGGATCATGGGCACCACGTGGCTCCTGACCAAAGTCACCCGGGCGTCGCTGGACCGGTCCCTAAAATGGATCGATGTGTTCGGGGTGTCCCTTTTGGCAGGGATCGGATTCACGGTTTCACTCCTCGTGGCCGAGCTGAGCTTCGGACAGGGCAGCGCCAACGATGACCACGCCAAGGTGGGAATCCTCGCCGCGTCGCTGATCGCCGCACTCCTGGCGGCGTTAGTGCTGGGCACCCGTAACCGCCAGTACCGCGCCTTGGAGGCCGAAGAAGCCATCGACACTGACCACGACGGCATCCCGGACGTTTACGAGGAAGACAGCCGGACGTGACCTGACCCCCGTCGATTGCTCCGTAACAGCCGTTTTCACCCCTCATACCGACAGTTACGGAGCAATCGACGGGGGTGTGACGCTCATCCTGGCCGGGCAAATTGCGATTGGTCCCATATTCAACTATGCTGTGAGGCGTGTCACGAACCACTGTGACGCAGCTTTTGATCTGCGGCGGGAGAGTCCTGCCAGTTGGTTACGCAGGCGCCGTAGGAGCAAATCCTCTCCGGGAATCTCTCAGGCCCACGTACCGCCGCGGTTAGGCAACTCTGGAAAGCAGTCCGGCAACGGGCTCACCGACGGTGCAAGCATCACCCGTAAAAGCAGGTGGCGCGGAAACTCTCAGGTCCAATACAGAGCGGGGAGGAACCCGAATCAATGTGGCGTACCCAGCGGACGCCACCTGAATTATGGAGTTCCTTTCATGACTGTTCAGTCGTCCCCCACCACCTTCGCGGACCGGCACATCGGTGCCCGCCGCCAGGCCGACATCGACACCATGCTCAAAGCTGTCGGCTACGACACCGTTGACGGCCTCGTTGACGTTGCGGTCCCCGATTCGATCCGCCAGGCTAAGCCGCTTGCCCTTAAGGACGCGCTGAGTGAGGTTGAGGTGCTGGCTGAGCTGCGCCGGCTTGCGGGTAAGAACAAGACGGCTGTGCAGATGATCGGCCAGGGCTATTACGACACCGTCACGCCCGCTGTGATCCGCCGCAACGTCCTCGAAGCGCCGGCCTGGTACACGGCCTACACCCCGTACCAGCCGGAGATTTCCCAGGGCCGGCTTGAGGCTTTGCTGAACTTCCAGACCATGGTCCAGGACCTGGTGGGCCTGCCGATTGCGAACGCGTCGCTGTTGGACGAAGCCACCGCCGTGGCCGAGGCTGTGCTGATGATGCGCCGGGCGAACAAGAACAAGGCCGCCCACGATGGCAAGACCGTCCTGGATGCCGACGTGATGCCGCAGACCATCGCGATCGTTAGGGGCCGTGCGGAGGCGCTTGGTTTTGAGGTGGAGGTCGCTGACCTGTCCCAGGGCCTGCCCGAGGGCGAGATCAATGGCATTGTCCTGCAGCAGCCGGGCGTCTCCGGCCGGGTGTTCAACCACGCCGAGGTTATCAAGGCAGCCAAGGAGCGCGGCGCGCTGGTCACGGTGGCCGCTGACTTGCTGGCACTGACGCTGATCACCCCTCCTGGTGAGCAGGGTGCGGACATTGCGGTGGGCTCCACCCAGCGTTTTGGTGTGCCGTTGTTCTTCGGCGGTCCGCACGCTGCCTACATGGCGGTGGCGAAGGGCCTGGAGCGGTCCATGCCGGGCCGTCTGGTGGGTGTGTCCAAGGACGACGCCGGCCTGCCGGCGTACCGTTTGGCGCTGCAGACCCGTGAGCAGCACATCCGCCGGGAGAAGGCGACTTCGAACATCTGCACCGCGCAGGCGCTGCTGGCGATCGTGTCCTCGTTCTACGCGGTCTACCACGGCCCGGACGGGCTGAAGGCGATCGCCGAGACCGTCCACGGCCACGCCCGTGCCCTGGCGACCACGCTGAAGGTCGCCGGCCGCGAACTGGCCACTGAGACCTTCTTCGACACTGTCACCGTTTCGGTTCCGGGCAAGGCCGCCAAGGTCATCGCCGCCGCCGAAGCACGCGGGATCAACCTGCGCCACATCGACGAGGACACCATCGGCGTCTCCGCTGATGAAACCACGACGCCGGAGGTCCTCTCCGCGATCGCCGTCGCCTTCGGTGCCGGCCCCGTCGTCGAGGCCAAGGGCTTCGACCTGCCCGCCGAGGTGCTGCGCACCTCTGACTACCTGCAGCACCCGGTGTTCAACACCCACCGTTCCGAGACGCAGCTGCTGCGTTACATCCGCAAGCTCAGCGACCGGGACCTGGCCCTGGACCGGACCATGATCCCGCTGGGTTCGTGCACCATGAAGCTGAACGCGACCGCCGAGATGGAAGCCATTTCCTGGCCGGAGTTCGCCTCCATCCACCCGTTCGCTCCGGAGTCCCAGACCGTGGGCTGGCGTGAACTGATCAGCGGCCTGGAGGCTGATCTGGCCGAGATTACCGGGTATGACCAGGTGTCCCTGCAGCCGAACGCCGGGTCCCAGGGTGAGCTCGCGGGCCTGCTCGCGA